>DASXHZ010000028.1:0-52758 GCA_036488085.1 Thermoanaerobaculia bacterium | reverse complement strand
AGGTCATGCCGAGCGTGGCGGAGGTCCTGACAAGCGTGGCGGAGGCTCGGATAGCGTGGCGGAGGCTCGGATCGCGTGGCGGAGGCTCGGATCGCGTGGCGGAGGCTCGGATCGCATGGCGGAGGCTCGGATCGCGTGGCGGAGGCTCGGATTGCGTGGCGGAGGCTCGGATTGCGTGGCGGAGGCTCGGATTGCGTGGCGGAGCCTCGGATAGCGTGGCGGAGGCTCGGATCGCGTGTCGGAGGTCCGGACAGCGCGTCCGAGGTTCGGACGGCACCTCACTCTGCGATGACATCGAGCTCGTCGATGATCTCGTTGATGGAGTGGAAGCGGAGCGAGGACGGATCGTCGATGAGGGTGTCGAGTGACGGCGTCGCGAAGCCGGAGCTGGTGAGCGTGTCGCGCAGAGGGAGCGCATCCGTCCGGAGCTCCTCGGGTGGGTGGGGGAGCGGAGCGGCGTCGGATGCGTTCTCGACGAAGGTCTGACGCTCGATCGCGCCGCGGCGGATCTTGAGCTTCGTCTGCAGGGCGCGAATCGAGGCGATGACCTCGGGCGCCAGGGCGGTCAGCTCCTTCAGCGCCATGACATCACGCTGCAGCATCTCGACCATCGGAAGAAGAGTCGCGGCGTCCGGCGCGGAGAGCTCTCCCACCGCGCCGGCGACGTCGTTCAGGGCAAACTCGATCTCGTTCACGGCTGCGGCGTTGATGCCGCTCGCCGCGTTCGCGACGGCGTTCGACAGCACGTCCGTCCCGAGGCGGACCTGCGATCGAAGAAACGGAGCGCCTCAAGAAGGTCGCCCTCGGCAAGAAACCGGCGACTCAGGACCCGGCTCCGACTCCGACCCCCTCGGCACCGGCCGAGAAGCTGTAACCATGTGATTGGGAGGGTGTGGACCGGGGGCGCTCACGCGCGCCCGGTCGTGACCAGGTTGCCAGAATATATATATGCGGGTATATACTTACCCTCATGGCTCAACGGGCAAAGATCTTCCTCAATGGCGGCAGTCAGGCGGTTCGGCTGCCTAAGGCGGTTCGGTTCTCTGACGATCAGCGAGAAGTCCTGGTTCACCGGATCGGACGCCGTGTCATTCTCGAACCCGCCGACGAGTGGAGTCCCGCCTTTCGGAACGCGCTCGGAGGGTGGCGTCAGCAAATCGAACGGCCGCGCTCGGAAAAGATCTCGAAGCTCAGGGATCCCTTCGAGTGACTCTGCGCTTCATGCTGGACACGGACTCGGTCAGCTTCGCCCTTCGGGGCGAAGGACAGGTCGGACCGCGAATCCTCGAACACCGTCCGTCAGAACTGTGCGTCAGCTCCATCACGGTGGCTGAGCTCCGATACGGAGCGAGTCGCAGAAACTCGGCGAAGCTTCACCAACTCATCGATACGTTCACCAGTAATATCGCCGTCGTACCGTTCGATGAAGAATGTGCTGCACACTTTGGCCACATCGCCGGCGAGCTCGCGGCCCGCGGAGCACTCATCGGCGAATTCGACGCCCTCATCGCCGCGCACGCAATCGCGCTTCAAGTCACGTTGGTCACAAACAACACAAAACACTTCACGCGTGTTCGGGGCTTGACGGTCGTCAACTGGGCGTAGGAGGACGAGCTTGCCGACCGGCGTGTCACTCCGCGATGACGTGGAGCTCGTCGATGATCTCGTTGATGGAGTGGAAGCGGAGCGAGGACGGATCGTCGATGAGGGTGTCGAGTGCCGGGGTCCCGAAGCCGGAGCTTGCGAGCGTGTCGCGCAGAGGGAGCGCATCGGCGCGGAGCTCCTCGGGCGGATGCGGCAGCGGGGCGGCTTCACTGGGGTTCTCGACGAATGTCTGACGCTCGATCGCGCCGCGGCGGATCTTGAGCTTCGCCTGCAGCATCGCGACTTCCGTCATCCCCTCTTCTCGAGGAAGTTCGCCAAACCCGCGACGATGTCGATCGGGAGCGGGAAGACGATGGTCGTGTTCTTCTCGACGCCGATCTCCGTGAGCGTTTGCAGATAGCGGAGCTGCAGCGTGGTCGGCTCGGTGGCGAGGACCGGACATTGCTGAGTGGCATCCCGGCCCGAACGTCATTCGCCGCCAGCGCCTCGCGCTCATCGCTTCGCGGGCGTACGGAATCGGAAACCAGCTCCGCGCGCGACCCGGAGCACGCGATCCTGAAGCCGCAACTCGCCGAGATCAAGCGCCTGAAGAAGGTCGCTCTCGGTAAGAAACCGGTCTCTCAGGATCCGGCCCCGTCTCCGACCCTCTCGGAGCCGGCCGAGAAGCTGTAACCATGTGATTGGGAGGGGGTGGACCTGGCGCGTTCACGCGCGCCCAGTCGTTTTGGGGAGTTGCCTTCCAGGTTGGGTGGTGGCCCCCGTGGGGTGGCGGCGCCTTGGCCGCGTGCGGATGAACTCGCAATTCGTGATGCAGGGAGCGACAAGACGGGGAGCAAAACACTCCCTGCAAGATCATCGAGCAGAGGAATTTGAGATTATGCCGGAAGAAAGTTCACTGAAGGCTCCGTCTAAGTACAAATATCTTGTTGATGTGACGCTGCGCGTTGATAACCGGGACGGCATGGATCATCGGATCGACGCGAATCAGAGGTGAGAACATCTTCCGCGATCTCTTCGATGAACTTGGCGTCGCGACTATTATCGCCGGTCTCGTAACGCTGATCTACGAGACTTCGCTCGCGAGGTACTTCCGCACGACACAACGAAAGCGTTCTTGAGGCGGTCATCGGCGATATGTTCGACGGCGAGCTTTGAAGCCAACTTCGCGATGAGTTGTTGAGCAAACCTGCAGGGGTACAAGTAAGGGCCAGCCAGTGACGGCGTTTGAGCGATGACGACGCCCTTTGTCTGCGGGCGGTGCGGTCTGATGCGCAGCTCTCCGAACGCCGAACTCTGCGCAGGCTCTCGCAAGTTCATGCGAGCCGGCACGGAGCGCTTACCGGTGATGACCGGAGCAGCCCCATCGGTGATTCGAACGCTCGCTACCTGAAGGTCGGCCGTCAACAGCTAAATCGATGTCAAGACCGTTGTAGCAACGAAATTCAAATACATCTCCATACACGGTGGCTTGCTAAGTCGTTTATTCTGTGAGCAATCCACAGGTTGCTTGGTCCTTCGCGTCTATCAGGTTTGTGATTATGGCTGTACGCTATCGGCGCTGGAATGACGAATCAAAAGTACGGCTCGACAGCCAGCTAGAAACCGATCCGATGCGAAAGAGAGACTTCAAAATGGATCAAGCATCTAAAGCTTTTCTTGCTCGTATTGATCTAGTGCTTAAACGAACCGAACGACCTGGCGCACGCTACGACGACGCCTATGAAGTAGCCCAAGAATGCGCGACCGCGGCGATCGCTATCTCCGACGCACTCTATGGAGAGAAGAGCAATCATTCAAGGCACTTGGTTGCGAGTTTCGAAACCATCCAGAAGAAAACAGAGCGACAGTTTGACGTTCCTGGCAGGATTAAGAGCGTTTCGATCGGCGCTCTGCGGGCGATGCGGGGAGACGTTGCACACGGTCGTGTCGCGAGCCTGTTGCGGGACCTTGCCGCTGAAATGCTCATGGACTTCGTCGCTCTTGCCGAGCGAGCTCTGGCTGAAGGCCGCAAAGACGTCGCCTCAGTTCTTGCTGCTGCGGCGTTCGAGGATGCCGTCAGGCGTCGCGCCACAGAGCATGGGATGGAGGTGACCAAGCGAGATCTCTCTGACGTGGTTAACGGGCTGAAAGCCGCCGGTGCGCTTGGCGGCGCTCAGGCGAAGGTGGTGTCATCGTACGTCTCGTTTCGGAATCGCGCCCTGCATGGCGATTGGATTCAAATTCGCGAGCCAGAAACGGCAGGCCTCATCGCCTTTCTGAAGCAGCTAGCAACGGTAGGTTCAGGAAAACGGACTAAGTGCCCTCGGAGAGGCAAACTGTAAATGGTTTCTCTATGTGTCCGTCGTGAACTCAGTTCCTCGCGATGACGTCGAGCTCGTCGATGATCTCGTTGATGGAGTGAAAGCGGAGGGACGCGGGATCGGCGATCAGGGCGTCGAGGGCGGGGGTGGTGAAGCCGGAGTGTGCGAGGGAGTCGCGCAGAGGGAGGGCGTCGGCACGGAGCTCCTCGGGTGGGTGGGGGAGCGGAGCGGCGTCGGAGGCGTTCTCGACGAAGGTCTGACGCTCGATCGCGCCGCGGCGGATCTTGAGCTTCGTCTGCAGGGCGCGAATCGAGGCGATGACCTCGGGCGCCAGGGCGGTCAGTTCCTTCAGCGCCATGACATCACGCTGCAGCATCTCGACCATCGGAAGAAGAGTCGCGGCGTCCGGCGCGGAGAGCTCTCCCACCGCGCCGGTGACGTCGTTGAGGGCGAACCCGATCTCATTCACGGCCGCGGCGTTGACGCCGCTCGCCGCGTTCGCGACGGCGTTCGACAGCACGTCCGTCCCGAGGCGGACCTGCGATCGAAGAAACGGGTCTTCGATCGCCTCGATCGCGCCGCGGAGCTGGAACAGCGCCGCCTGCAGCATCGCGACTTCTGTCATCCCTTTCGCTCGAGCATGTTCGAGATGCCCGCGATGAGGTCGATCGGGAGGGGAAACACGATGGTCGTGTTCTTCTCGACGCCGATCTCCGTGAGCGTTTGCAGGTAGCGGAGCTGGATCGTGGTCGGCTCGGTGGCGAGGACCTTCGCGGCATCCGCCAGGCGCTGTGACGCGGCGAACTCGCCCTCGGCGTGGATCAGTTTCGCGCGCTTCTCGCGCTCCGCTTCGGCCTGTTTGGCCATCGCGCGGAGCATCGACTCGGGGAGGTCGACCTGCTTGACCTCGACGTTGACGACCTTCACCCCCCACGGCTCGGTGTGCTGGTCGAGGATGGCCTGCACCTTCATGTTCAGCGTGTCGCGGTGTGCGAGGAGCTCGTCGAGCTCCACTTCGCCGAGGACCGAGCGGAGCGTCGTCTGCGCGAATTGCGACGTCTGATAGCGATAGTCGAACACTTCCACGACCGCGAGACGCGGGTCGATGACGCGCAGGAAGACGACCGCGTTGACCTTCAGCGTGACGTTGTCGCGCGTGATGATGTCCTGCGGCGGCACTTCGAACGCCTCCTGCCGCAGCGAGATGCGCACCATCCGGTCGATCGGCGCGAAGACGAGAAAGATGCCGGGACCTTTCGCCTCCGGAAGGAGGCGCCCGAGGCGGAAGATGACCGCCCGTTCGTACTCGGGGAGGATCTTGATGGACGTGAGGATGTAGAGGCCGAGGATGATGATGGCGATCAGCGCGAAAGGCGAAGCCGGCATGAGTGAAGCCTCCTTGGATGGGCGGATTGTATGCGGGGGACGTGATCCGTTACCCGTTATCCGTTACCCGTTACCCGTTACCCGTTACCCGTTACCCGTTATCCGGCTTTGCACATGAAGTCTTCGGGCAAGCTCAAGCCGAGCTGACGATCGAGGTTCGAGGTTCGAGGTTCGCGCACCCCTCATCCCGGCGCAAATCTCATAACGGATAACGGATAACCGGATAACGCCCGTCGTGACGTTCGTCACGTTATTTGACATATCCGTCGGAAGCGCGTACAAACGCAACTCCGGATGAGTCAGATACTTACAGGCTCAACCGGAAATTCGAGCCGCGCGTCTTTGTTGTGACGCGGGACAAAAGCAGCGGTCGCACGACAAAGGCAAACCTCCGGTGACGGGGGGGCGCAAAGCTCAGGGGTCTTCAAATTCTCGAAGACGGCCGAGCTACCGAACGTGATCGGGACCGCCGAACATAGGAGGTCCTGATGCGTTTGTGGAAGGTCGCGGTCGTTATGTTTTCGTTCGTGCTGTTCGCCGCTGGGGCGAATGCCGCTACGTACTACGTCTCCCCTAGCGGTAACGATGCCAGCACTGGCGCACTCAGCACTCCCTTCCGCACCATCAGTCACGGCGCCGCGGTGGCGCAGCCGGGCGACACGGTTTACGCCCGCGCCGGCGTCTACAACGACCTCGTCCGCATCTCTTCGAAGGGAACCTCCGCGGCGCACATCGGGATCAAGGCGTACCCCGGCGAGCTCCCCGTCATCGACGGAACCGGCACCGCGGCGAGTACCGATCTGGTGGCCTTCTCGAACGCACAGTACGTCGACTTCAGCGGATTCGAAGTCCGCAACTCGACGCACATCGGCATTTGCGTCTACCCCGGCAGCTTCCTCACGATCAGCAACAACAACGTCCACGGCTCGGTCCGCAACGGCATCTGGGCCGGCTACAGCACGTTCGGTACGACCAGCGATCTGACGATCAGCGGAAACACCGTCTGGAACAACGTTCTGGAGAATCAGTACCGCACGATGAACGGCGGCTGGGCTCAGGCAATCGGCACCGAGAGCGCGAATCGCGTCACCATCACGAACAACAAGATCTACCAGAACTACGGCGAGGGAATCGCGTACGTTCTCTCCGACAACGGCACGATCAAGAAGAACGAGGTCTACGACAACTACAGCGTCGAGATCTACCTCGACAACGCGCAGACCACGATCGTCGACAGCAATCTCGCCTACACCACCGGCAACACGGGCTACTACCGGAGCAGCTATCCGGCCTCCGGCATCGGCACGGCGAACGAGAGCTACAGCACCTCGAATCCGCTGAGCTCCCTGACGATCACGAACAACATCGTGCTCAATTCGAAGTACGGCTTCTACTACAGCAACGAGGCGAACGGCGGCGGGCTCCAGAGCGTGACGGTCGCCAACAACACGTTCTACAAGGGCGCGGTCGACGTTCTCTGGATCGCCAGCGCCGCGCACTCGAACAGCGTCTTCGAGAACAACGTCTTCTATCAGGTCGGCAACGTGATGACGAACGTCGCCGGCGGCGGGGTTACCTACCGGAACAACAATTGGTACGGCGGCACGGCGGGAGCGGCAGCAGGTTCGGGCGACGTGATCGCCGATCCGCATCTCGCGAATCCCGGCGGCCTGACCGCGGCCGACTACAAGCTGACGCTCGGCTCGCCGGCTGTCGCCGTCGGCCTCTCTCTCTCGAACGTCACCGCCGACTACTTCGGAGCGCCGCGTGTGGCCGCTTACGACCTCGGCGCCCACCAACTCGGCAGCACTTCGACCGGCGACACGACGGCTCCCAGCGTGCCGGTGGCGCTCACCGCGACTGCCGCGTCGAGCAGCGTCATGACGCTCGTCTGGGCTCCGTCGACCGACAACGTCGGCGTGACCGGTTATCAGGTTTTGCGTAACGGCGCGCTGGTCGGGACGACCGCCGCGCCCGCGTACAGCGACAGCGCTCTCACCGCCGCCACCCAGTACAGCTACACCGTCAAAGCCTACGACGCGGCGGGGAACGTTTCCGCGGCGGGCAGCACCGCCACCGCGAGCACGCTCCCGAGCGGCGTGCTGCCCGGCGGCGCCGGCGGCGGCGACAACGTCGCGCCGTCGATGCCGGCTGCCCTCAGGGCGACCGCCACGACCGCCGACTCGGTCTCGCTGGCGTGGGGCGCGTCGACCGACAACGTCGCGGTGACCGGTTATCGCATTCTGCGCAACCGGGTGTACCTCACGACGGTGACGAGCACGTCCTTCACCGACTCCGGTCTCACGGCCGGCAGCACGTACACCTACTCGGTTTCCGCGCTCGATTCCGCCGGCAACCAGTCGGGTGTGGCGAGTGTGGTGGCGAAGACGCTCGTGCAGAACAAGCATCGCGCGGCGCGGTGAGGCCGTTATCCGTTATCCGTTATCCGTTATCTGCGACGCTGAGACGGGCGGTGAGGCTGCGGATTGTTCCCGCGAGGAGTTGGCGAACTCGCGTTACAGATGCGCTGAGTCGCGTGGTGTCGGTCATGAATCCTAGACGGCGGCAGAGCTCGATCTGCGTGGCGACTTCGTTGAGTGATCCGCGGGCGTCAATCAAGAAGCGGCGCTTGTCGCGATTGGTGGCGCGCCCGGCGCCCTCCGCGATGTTGCTTGGAACGGAAACGGCCGCTCGGTTCAACTGAGCGACAAGTCCGTATTGCTCTGTGCCGGGTAACCGCTCCGTCGCATGGTAAACATCGACGGCAAGGTTCATCGCCGCCTTCCAAACTTCAGTTTCTGTATGAATCATCTTTCTGCGGTGTCGAAGCGGGCGCAGCCAGACTGTTCAGGTGGGATCGCGATTGTAATGGATAACGCATAACGGATAATGACTCTCACACTGGCGAACCCAATCTTCCATTTTCATGGCGGTTATCTTGCAGTTTGTGCCCGCGGGTACGAGATGCAACATGACCAGCTATCACTTCGACTACACGGTGCCTCAGACGAGGCGTTTACCTAACGACGACAGCCCTCCGCTCGGCATTGTCCTGAAGAACGACGCGCATGCCGGCGCCTACTATTACGACCTGCGGACCCGGAAGCCGATCGCGGCGCGCATGAAGCGGCTGTTCGATCTGCTGTCCGCCACCGCGTTGGTGACGGTGCTCGCGCCGCTGCTGCTCCTCATCATGGCGCTCATCAAACTGACGAGCCCGGGACCGATCATTTTCCGGCAGCGCCGCATCGGATTCCGCGGCAATCAGTTCGATATGTACAAGTTCCGGACGATGTACAACGGCGCGCATCTGAAGGAGAAAGAGCTCGCCGCGCAGGCGGGGGGATCGTTCCTGAAGCTGAAGAACGATCCGCGCATCACGCCGATCGGACACTTCCTCCGCAAGTACAGTCTCGACGAGCTTCCGCAGCTCTTCAACGTCCTCGATGGAACGATGAGCATGGTTGGCCCGCGTCCGCTCCTCGTCTCCGACCTCGACAAGCTTCCGCGGCGCAGTCCGCTCAGCCGTTTCTCGATGCCCCCCGGCATCACGGGACTCTGGCAGGTGAGTGGGCGAAGCGATTGCACTGAGCTGAAGCGCATGCAGCTCGACCGGCAGTATGTCTACCGCTGGAGCCTGGCGCTCGACTTCGAGATTCTGCTGCGAACGATTGAAGTGGTCTTCACAGGACGCGGCGCGGCTTGAAACGACGAAACACGACCCCTGACACGAACACGCTCTCGCTGGCACCCGACGTCGCAGGGCGGACATCAGTCCGCTCCGGGCGGGCCAAAGCCCGCGTTACGTCCGAACAATTGATCCGCGTGGCGCGCAGCCGGTGGAAGGCGATCGCGATCACCATCGCCGCGGCTCTCGTGATCGCGGCGGTGATCGCCGCGGCACTCCCGAAGCGGTACCGCGCGACGGCGGTCGGCGTCGTCGCTCCGCTGACGAACACGCTCACGCCGTCCGAGGCCTTTCATGGGGTCGAGGCGCTCGACAGGAGGAGCGTGGTGGCGACGGTTGCGGCGCTGCCGTCCACCTCATGGTCGCAGCATCGGGACTACGACGTCTCGGCGGTCGTCCTTCCGAACACCAACCTCGTGCGGATCGACGTCGACGCCAACTCGCCTGAGATGGCGGCGAGCGTCGCGAACACCACGCTGAACGAGCTCGCGGTCCAGACCACGTCGATGTTCAAGTACTACGGAGTGACGCCGGTGACCCGCGCGGTCGCGCCGGCTGTGCCGGCATCGCCACACCGCACTCGTATCCTTCTAGCAGGTCTCGTCATCGGGCTCTTCCTTGCGGCTGGAGTCGCATACGTACTTGATGCGCGATGAGCCCCACGATCCTCCCGCGGTCGGCGTTGAAGTTCGGGTTCCCCGTCCTCATCGCGGTTGCGTACACCAACATCTCTGACGTTCTGCTGAGGCAGTTCGGGATCCCGTCGCTGCTGCAGGCGACGGTCGGCGTCGTCGCGATCGTGGTGTTTCTCGCGCGCGACGAACTGCACCCGCTCGAGGTGGCGCTGCATCCCCTCACGCTCCTGATGGCGGTCTACTGCGCCATTCTCTTCGTCAGCAGCGCGTGGGCGGACAACCTCTCGTGGGCCGACTTCCGGATCAGCGAAGCAGTCAAAGGGCTCGTCATCATGATCCTCGGCGCGTCGCTGATGTCGACGTGGCCGAGGGTGCGGGCCGCACTCGCGACGCTCGCAATCGTCGCGGCGATGCTGGCGACCGTCTCCGTCATCCAGATCGCCACACATTCGGCGCGTGACTTCGGCGGCCTGCTGCAGGTGCAGAGCGGCAATATCTACGCGGACGTGTCGCAGCCGCGCGCCGCCGGGCCGGTGAGCGACCCGAACTTCTACGGCCAGATCCTGCTCATGGCGTTGCCGGTCGCGGCGGCGCTCGCCGTGACGTCACCGCGAAAACGGGTCGCGTTCATCTGCGCTGCCGTGGCGATCTTCGCGGGCGTGCTCGTCACCTACTCGCGCGGCGCGATGTTGTCGGTGCTCGCGATGCTGCTGCTCGTTCCTTTCTTCGTACCGATACGCCGCGGCCTGGTCCTGAAGGCGGCACTGGCTGCGATCGTCCTGATGGCTGTGACGCCGTCGACGGTCGTCCGGCGCTTCGATACCGTCACGGACGTCGTCTCGAAAGAGAGCGGCGGACAGGCGGAGGACACGCGCGACGCCTCCGTCGACAAGCGGAAACTGCTCGCCGCGGTCGGGCTGCGGATGTTCGAGGACGCGCCTCTCGCCGGTGTGGGCGCGGGCAACTTCGGGAAGCACTACGCCCAATACGCCTACGAGATCGGATCGTCGGCACCGCAATATGACGACCCCGGCGATCGCCAGTTCCCGCACTCGCTCTATATCGAGCTCGCCTCCGAGAACGGCCTCCTCGGGCTGGCGTGCTTCGCGGCGGCAATGGTCGCAGCGTTCGTTTCGCTGGCGCCGTCACGCGAGAAGTCATTCGTCACGGCATCGATCGCGATCGCCCTCGCGGGCTATCTCGTCTCGTCGCTGTTCCTGCACAGCGCCTATCAGCGCTACCTCTGGCTCCTGCTCGCGTTCGTGCCGGCAATCGAACGCCTGCGCCGCAAGGAGGTGGTCGCGTGACCGACGTGCTCGACGCGGTCGACGCTGCGGCAACGGAGCAACGGGCAACCTCGCAGCCGCAAGTACGCGCTGCGATCGGCGTCATCGTCACGCGGTTCCCGCAGATCGACGAGACGTCGATCCTGCGCGAGATCAACGAGCTCGAGGAGCGCGGCCAGCCGGTGATCCTGATCCCGCTGCTTCGCGGACGCGGAGGAGTCATTCACGAAGAGGCGCGGCCGTGGATCCATCGCGCGCGATACATGCCGCTCATCTCGCCCGCGATCGTGTTCGCGAATCTGATCTGTCTACTGACGCGGCCTCGCCGCTACCTCACGGTCTTTGCGCGCGTGTTCGCGCAAACCGTCGGAAAGGCGGGAGTCTTCGCCCGCTCGATGGCGCTCTTCCCGAAGTCGGTCTATCTCTCGCGACTTCTTCCGCGCCTCGGCATCAAGCACGTCCATGCGCAGTGGGCAACGCATCCCGCGACGATGGCCTACATCATCCGCTCGCTCTCCGACGTCACCTACAGCTTCACGGTCCACGGCCCCGACATCTTCTCGCACCGGATGCTCATGGAGGAGAAGGTCGCAGGCGCGAAGTTCATCCGTTGTGTTTCGACGTTCAACAAGGCGTTTCTCTGCGGGCTGTTCGCGTCGGTGACGGAGAACAAGGTCGACGTCGTTCACGTCGGTCTGAATCCGGAGCTCTACGTCGGCGGCACGCCGCGCATGGTAAAGACGCGGCTACAGGTCCTCACCGTCGCAGCCCTCAACAAGACGAAAGGATTTCCGTTCCTCATCGACGCGATCTCGCGCCTGGTGAAGCAAGGCGTCGACGTCGAGTGCAACATCGTCGGTACCGGTCCGCGCCGCGCCGCAATCGAGCATTGGGTGAAGGAGTTTGGCGTCGCCGACCGCGTCCATCTCCTCGGGATTCTCCCGCAGCATGAGATCGCACGCCGGCTGCATGAGTGCGATGTCTTCGTCCTCCCGAGCATGATCGCCCTCGACGGCGCGATGGACGGACTCCCGGTCGCGCTCATCGAGGCGATGGCGGCGGGACGGCCGGTGGTCGCATCGACAATCTCGGGCATTCCGGAGCTCGTCGAGGACGGCGTCAACGGCTTTCTCGTCGACGCCACGCACGCCGAGCGGATCGCGCAGGCCATCCAGCGGTTGGCGGAGGACCCGGAGCTGCGCGAGCGGATGGGGCGAGCCGGTCAGGAGAAGATCCGGCGCCAGTTCCATATCCGTGTGACGGGCGCCAAGCTGATGTCGCTCTTCGACCGCGGCGCGGCGCCGGCACGGTCGATTCAGCAGCAGATCGCGTCGCTCGACTGGAACCAGCTCGGCACCGTGGCCCTCGGCGTCCGGAGGGTCTACCAGCGCCGCGACTCATACATCGCCGACGTGACGACTACCGACGGCATCCTCCGCCGCGAGGTGATCGTCAAGAAGCATCTGGAGCGCTCCGGCGAGCCTCGCCTCGCGCGCATCCGCGCGGAGCACGAGCACGCGATGCTGCTGCGCATGCGTTCCGAGATGATGTTCAGTGTCACGACGGGCGGCACGGTCTACACCGTTCCGCGCGTGCTGCTGTATGACAAGGCGAGATCGACGCTCGTACTCGCACGCGCGCGCGGTCAGTCGATTGCCGCGATGCTGCGCCGGACGCGCGGTGGCGAGGGGGCCGTCCGGCGCCTTGCGCCGGCCATGCGCCGGGCCGGCATGTGGCTGCAGTTCATGCAGGACCAGACGCGGATGGATGGCGACGGCCACGCGGCATTCACCGCGCTGATGCGTGAGGCGGAGCGCGACCTGGCGCTGGCGGCGGCCGTCGACTGGCCGGTGCGCCAGTTCCACGACGTCATTCTCGGCCGGCTGCAAAGGTTCGAGGCGGTGCTCTCCAACCGCGAGTGGCAGATCGTCGGACAGCACGGCGACTACGCGCCGTCGAACGTCTTCATCGCCGAGGGAACGGTGGACGTCGTCGGCTTCGACGACTCGCGCGACGGCCTTCCGCTGGAAGACGTCGCCCACTTCGTTCTTCATCTGCGCTTCGCCTCGCGCCGTCACGCGGAGCATGCGAAGGCGTTCTTAGAGGGCTGCGGGGGCGTCGACGCCGAGGAGCTGAAGTTGTTCACCCTCATCCGGGCGTTGCAGCTTCTGGCGAGAGGGAGTGCCACGACGGCCGAGCTCGCGCGCTCGCGCGGAAAACGGAATGCGCTCCGCCGCGCGATCACGGAGTCCTTGACGTGAGGGAGTCGCTCACGTGACTCAGCAGCGGCTCGGCATCGGCCGCGCCACCGCACGAGCCGCGATCTGGGCCTTCTCCTCGGCCACCGGCGCAAAGGCGGTCACGCTCGTCGGTCTCGCGCTGCTCGCGCGGATGCTCGCGCCGCACGAGTTCGGCCTTCTCGCATTCGCGATGGCCTACATCACATACGCGGAAACGATCGGCGATCTCGGCTCCGGCGTGGCGCTCATCTACTGGCCCGACCGCCGCGACGACGCCGCGCAGGTCACGTTCATCACCAGCGTGATCACCGGAATCGCGTGGGTGGCGATCACGATCGCACTCGCGCCGTACGTGGCGGCATTCTTCAAGGCGCCGGCGGGCGAGCCGATCGTTCGCGCGCTCGCATGGACGTTCCTCATTCGTTACCTCGGACGTACTCATGACGCGCTCGCGCAGAAGGACATGCGCTTCGGCGCGCGCGCCATTCCGGAGCTGGCGTTAGCGGCGGTCAAGGCGGCCGTTGCGATCGGTTTCGCCTGGTTCGGTTACGGAGCGTGGAGTCTCGTCTGGGGACAACTCGCCGGCCAGACGATCTGGACGATCGCGTTGTGGGCGATCGTGCCGTGGCGGCCGACCGCCACGCTGCCGCTCGACCTCTTTCGTCCGATGCTGGCGTACGGGCGCGGCATCACGGTGGTGAACGTCCTCAACGCCATCGTCGCGGACGCCGACCTGACGATCGTCGGCCGCTGCCTCGGCGTCACGATGCTCGGCATCTATCAGATGGCGAGCAAGATCCCCGACACGATGGTGATCGTCGCGTTGTGGGCGGCGAGCCAGGTGCTCTTTCCGGCGTTCTCGAAGCTGCACGCCGCCGGCGATGGACGGCTGCAGGACGCCTATCTCATGGCGAGCCGGTACGTCTCCGCGGTGACGGTGCCGGCGTCCCTCGGCATGTTCTTTCTCGCGAAGCCGATCATGCTCGCCTGCTTCGGAAAGCAGTGGGCAAGCGGTGCTCCGATCCTCGCGCTTCTCGCGCTCTATGTCGGCTTCGGATCGCTCAGCAACCACGTGGGGAACGCTCTGAAGGCGACCGGCCGGGCGTCGCTTCTCGCCGGGCTCGCGGTCATCAAGGCGTGCCTCATGGTGCCTTCGCTCATCTTCGCCGCTCGCTTCAGCGCGGCCGCGGTGGCGGGGACGTTGGCGGGAGTCAGTGCCATCACGACCGTGATGATGCTCGTCGTCGGATCGCGGATTCTGTCGATCCCGCTCACCCGCACGGCGAAAGCATTCGCTCCGGCGTTCATCGCCGGCGCGGCGATGTCGGCCGCCCTGGCAACCTGGCAACCCGGCAACCTCCTCGTGGCGGTCGCGTACGGCGCGACGATTTACGTGATCGCCCTCCAGCTCATCGATCCGCAGCTCGTGCGCTGGGTCGTCGACAACCTGCTGAGGCGGCGCGCGGCACCGGCGCCCGCGCAATGAAGTTCCGGCAGATCGATCGATTCGTCGTCGACGTCGACTCACCCGAGGCGGTCCGCTACTTCAATCGATCGTTGCGCGTGCCGTGGTCGAACGCGGCGCGCCTGCTGGCGCGATTTCCGTTCCTGACACGCTTCCTCGGCGAGCCGGCGCCGTCGCAGGATGCGCCGATCGTCATTTGCGATTATCCCGACAGCGGACGGCGGCGCACCGTGAAGATCGTGCTGCCGTCGCACATCGTCAAGATTCGCGAGCTGCCCGGCGACGGTCCTTCGCTATCGGTCGAGGCGGAGGCATGCGAGCGCGTGCACGCCGCGCTTCCCGACACAACGCCGCGGCTGCTCCGGTTCGAGCAGACGAGCGACGCCGAGGTGCTGGTGCTGACGATGCTTCCGGGGGGCTCGGCGTATGTCGAGATGCAGCAGGCGTTCGCGCCGGCTCGATGCGCGTCGCGGCACTTCGAGGCGGCGGCGCAGTGGCTCGAGACGTTTCGTCGCGCGATGCCGGGCTCCTCGCATGGCGACTTCTGGGCGCAAAACCTGCTCATCAGCGAGGGGGGAGAGGCCGGCGTCGTCGATTGGGAGCGCTTCGCTTCCGATGGATCACGCGATGCCGATCTCTTTCATTTTCCGCTCACTTACGGGTTGAACTTTCGATGGAGACGAGGCGCGACGGACGAGGAGAAGTTCGCGAAGACATTTCTCGAACGCAATCGCGTCTCGCTCGCGGTCCGGCGGTACCTGAGCCGGTTCGGAACGACGTCGAGCAGCTTCCAGGAGTTTCTCGGGAGCCGGCATCCGAAACTGGCGAAGGTCTTCAACAACGCAAGCGAATCCGTCTTCTCTGGCTGATCGACTCGTTTAACATGGGCGGCGCGGAGTCGCTCGTGATGCCGTTTGCTCGCGGCATCGATCGCAACGGGTACGAACTTTTCGTCTGTTGCCTGACCACGATCGGCGGGAACGTCAACGCGCCCGAGCTCGACGTCGTGAACCTCGGCGCACGCAACTTGCGCGACGTCGCGGCGTTCCGGCGACTGCTGCGTTTCATTCGCGATCACGACATCGATCTCATTCACGCTCATCTCGCGTACGCCGCCACCTGGGCCGCGCTGGCGTCGCGCATCACCGGAGTGCCTTCGGTCGCGACGCTCCACGTCGCGCCGCCGGCGAGTGGCCGCGCGCGTTTTCGCGACCGGCTGATGCGTTTCGTGCTCCGCCGCTGGTCGTCGCAGGTCATCGCGGTATCGGATGCACTGCGCCGGCAGTACGGCGATGAGCGATTCCTCGTCGCGCACAACGGCATCGACGTCGATCTCTTCGGCGGCTCGCGCCAGGAAAGCCGCGAGCTCATCACGCGCGAGCTCGGGATTCCTCTCGGCGCGAAGATCGTCGCCACCGTTTCTGTGCTCCGCGAGGGGAAAGGCGTCGAAGTGCTTCTCCGCGCCTTCGAGCGTATCGATGATGCGTACCTTCTCATCATCGGAGACGGTCCGAAACGGGAAGAATGGCAAGCGCTCGCGAAGAACGATCGCATTCGATGGGCGGGATTCCGCCGCGACGTACACGCACTGCTGCCGGCCTGCGATCTTTTCGTCCTCGCCAGCTTCGACGACGCCTTCCCGACGGTGTTGCTCGAGGCGATGGCCGCTGGCCTTCCGATCGTCGCCTCGCGCGTCGGCGGCATTCCGGAGATCACCGACGAAGTGCTCGTACCGCCCGGCGATGCCGAGGCGCTCGGGGCGGCGATTCGTGAACTGCTCGCCGATGACGGCCGGCGCCGGGCGATGAGCGAAAGCGCACGAGCGCGCGCGCGCGAGCGTTTCTCCACCGCGGCGTGGATCGCTCGCCTCGAGGAGATCTACAGCCGGGTGCTGCAAGCCCCCCGAGGGGCCGATCGGTCGTGAAAGTCGTCGTCGTCGAGTTCGCGGGCAAGGGGGGCATGATCCACTACGTCTTCCAGCTCTGCCGCGCGATGGCGGAAGCGGGCGCCGATGTCACGTTGATCACGTCGAAGCAGTTCGAGCTCGCTTCGCTGCCGCGTAATTTCGACGTTCAACCGGTGATCGACCTCTGGGACCCGAAGGCGAACGATGCCTGGCCGATCCTGCGGAAGCTCCGCCGTGTCATGCGCGCGTTCCGCTACTACGCGCAGTGGCTCCGCGTGATTCGCGGCGTCGGGGCGTTGAAGCCGGATGTCGTCCAGGTCGGCGACGTCCCGTTCCCGCTCGACCTCATCCCGCTCCGCCTGCTCCGCCGCAAAGCACGCCTCTTCGCCGACGTCTGCCACAACGTCAACCCGTTCGACGCCGCGGGAGGCTTCGGCCGCTCGCGGTGGAAACGCTTCTTCTACCGCCGCATTTACCGGCTGTTCGACATCGTGTTCGTCCACTTCGACCGGAACGCCGCGGAGTTCGCGAAGTCGTTCGAGAGTCGCCGGACCGTCGTCATCAAGCACGGCAACGAGGGGCTGTTCCAGGAGCTTCGCGATTCCGCGGTTGACGCAGCCGCTCTCCGCCAGCGTCTCGGCATTGGCCCCGATCCAGTGGTCCTCTTCTTCGGAACGCTGTCGCGCTACAAGGGAATCGACGTCCTGCTCGACGCGTATCCTCGGATTCATCGCGAGACCGGGGCGCGCCTCGTCCTCGCCGGGTATCCCTTTCACGATTTCGACGTCGACGCTCATGAGGAGCAGGCACGCCGCGTCGGCGTGGCCGATTTCGTCACCTTTGTCCCGGAGTACGTCGCCTCGGAGGAGATCGCCGCGTGGATGGAACTCGCCGACGTGATCGTCTTCCCCTATCGCGATATCTATCAGAGCGGCGCCATCCACGTCGCGCAGACGTTCGGGGTTCCGACCGTCGCAAGTGCTGTCGGCGCCATGCAGGACGTGGTCGAGAATGGCGTCTCCGGCCTGCTCGTCCCGCCCGAAAACCCCGCCGCTCTTGCTGATGCTGTCGTCCGCCTATTGAAGGACCGCGAGCTCGCCAACCGGCTGGGGAAGCGCTTCGCCGCCGACGCGCGCGGGCCGTATTCGTGGCGCGCCAATGCGGAAACGATCCTCGCCGCATACGGGCGTGGTCCCTCTTTTGCTCCCTGACGCGGCCGTGAGCCACAGACGAATTCGCCTCGCGCTGGTCGTCGCTTTTGCCGCGACGTCCGCCTTCGCCCAGCCGCATGGAACGAGTCAGCCCGGGGAGTCCCGGTCTGAGCTGAAGATCCTCGGCTACCACTTCGACAACTTCTTCCAGGTCACTAGTCCGGCGCCGGAGACGAACGTGAACGCACTCGCGTCCGAGTACCGGTTCGCCTATCGACCGACCGCGAGCCCCACCGAGATCTTCGCGCACGTCAACTTCATCGACTACAACAGCAGCGGCCTGTCGACGAGCTACGGCTCCCGTTTCGGCGTGAATCACGTCGGAAAGAACGACGACTTCAGGATTTTCGTCGACGAGCAACGGCACCGGCCGTCGTTCGAAGTCGGCAATACCTTCGGACAGGCGAACCAGACGATGTTCGACGCCGAGTACATCCACCATTTCGGCGACTGGCAGCTCGGCGGAGAGGGACAGCGGCAGCAGCAGCGTTTCCCCGCCGCCGCGCGCCGCAACAACAATTACGACGAGCTAGGCCTGGTGGGCCGCTACAAAGGCTTTGGCTGGCACTTCACGCCTGAAGCGGGTGTGTATGACGGGAAGCGCACGGTCAACGCCGCGACGGAGACGTATCGCGAGACAGGCTTCTATGTTCAGGGAGCCTACATCCCGACGCCGAACATCTATTTCAGCCTGCAGTTGTTCAGCCGGAAGCGCGACTACTCGAATGTGGCGCGCGTCGAGCGGCGGCCAGGACTGTCGGCTGTCATCGACGTCCGGACCTCGCCGCGGTTGTCATGGCTGTTCTACTACACGCGCGAGCGCGTCCGATCGTCGCTGCCGAACAACGACTTCAACGACGATCTCATCATCTTCGGGCCCGAAATTCGGTTCTAGCACTCTCTTCTCTATGGCGTCGTTGCCGCCGCGACAGAAACCTCGTCGACGCACATCGATCCGAACGAGAGCTGCGGATCGCTCGGGAAGTCGAGCAGGATCTCACTGATGGTTTGACCGCTGTGCACGTTGTTGAGGGTGACCGGCGCGGCGTCTCCCACCTGAAGCGAGAGCGTCCCCGGCGATAGCCAGTTGAGCTGCACTTTCGTCCAGCCGGAGGGGACGTTCACGAACGCCGTCCGCGCCTCGACCGAGTTGTCAGCGGCCTGCTGGACGAGACGGAGCTGTTTGCCCGCCGGCGTGATGTCCATCTCCACCACCGCCAACCGCTGATTGACGCCGCTCGGCTGGAGGTGGTTCTGGAGCGCCAGGAGCGTGAATGGAGAATTCATCGGGCCGGTGACATCGTCGGCATTGATGTAGACGCTGGCCTGCACGGCGCTCAGACCGGTGTTGGTCGGAGCGAAGTTGCGAGCGACCTGCACGCCGGCAACCCCTGACATCTGGAGTCCCGTGGGGCCTTCATGGGCACAATGCGACGTCAACTGCGCTTGCCCGCTGTCGCCGCGCCATCCAGGAAGCGGAACGCCCGCCGGTTGCGGACAGTTGAACGTGTCCAGCGTTTTCACGCTCGTCGTTACCGGGTCGTAGAGCTGTGCCTGACCGGTGCTGAGCCGGTCGAGCACGTTGCGGGTGATCTGCGTGACCACCGGATCGGTGCCGAGGACTTGCGCCCAGTCGCGCGTTCCGGCGTCGAAGACGGTGCCGCCTGCCGAATTCGTGTACAGACCGATGACGCCGTGGCCGTACTCGGACGGCGTGATCGCGAGGATGTGGAAGTTGAGCGGCGTGCCGTCGGAGCCGTCGACGGTCATATTCAGCGGGTCATTGGCGGAGCAGTTGTAGCGTGTTCCGTCGACCTCGAGCCCCGCGGCGCCCGCACCGAACATGCTGCCGGCAGTGGCGTTCGTATTCTGGAAGACCCAATTGTTGGGGTCGGCGACGGTATAGCCGACGCGTTGGGCCAGCGGTTTGGTTTCGAATACGTTCGGGTCGTCGACCTTGTTCGCATAGCCGCCGGAGCGGTAGGAGAGGCCGAAAATCAAGTTCTCGGGGTCATACACCGGCCAGTCGTACCAGTTCGTCGTCGCAAGCGACGGCGTCGTCGCAGTAATCGGGTCTTCGGTCGCATCCTTGTAGACGACGAGGTTGCGGGCGGAATTCGTCAGGCGAGACTGGTACCACATGTTGTTGCCGCTGAAGAGCGCTATATGGCCGCCGTTGTGGCTGAACGTCTCGACGTTCTGACGTTCGGTCGCCGTCCAATACTCGCTATGACCGACGATGAGGAGCAGCTTGTAGTGCGACAACAAGGTCGGATCTTCGAGATCGGTGTCGGTCGCGACTTCGAAGTGCCGGTTCTCCGATGCCATCCAATAGACGAACGGCATTTCCCACAGGCGGTATATACCGAGGCCGTTTTGATCGTCGTAGGGACGATCGAACGACACCGTCGTGGCGCGATCGGGCGAACCGGTGGGGTACACCGATTTTCCGCCGTACGCGTTGTACGCCTGATATGTGTTCGTCGGCTGGATGACCAGAATCGGCGAGGTCGAGCCGGGATTCGCCGCTTTCACGGCGAAGATGATGTGTTTCGGCCCGCCGGACGTCGAGAACCTGGCGTCGTAATAGCCGCTCGGCCACGTGGCGGGGATGAAGAGCGTCTGTGTGGCATGCCAGCCGCAGCCGTTTTCCGACTTCCCGGTGCAATCGCTCGGCACCGAGCTGAGGTTCGGAAGCGTGGTCAGCGTTACGTCCGGGTTCTCAAGATTCACCACCGTCACATTGAACGGATTGATCTCGTTCGATATGTAAAACGTGATGAAGCCGCCTTGTTCAACGCTGGTGGCACTCGCGTAGCCGCCCTCGACGAAGGAATGCGTCTCCGGCTCCGGGGCTCCTGGATTGAACGGAAGCACGGCGCGGTGGCGCTGCGCGACCAGAGGCATTGTGGCGAGAACGGTGGCGAATAAGAATGTGAGTTTGCGCGATTGATTGGGCGACATTTCGGGCGTCAAGTACTCGAAGTTTGATGTCAATGATGAGCTGCTGAAGAGGTCACCGGGAACCGTGACTGCTGCGCGTCCTCTGCAATTGGTTTGCCGATTGCTACGACGCTCGGTCACGACAATGTCCGCGCTTCCCTCAGTCGAACTAAACGAATCGGCGAGAAAGCCGCAGCCTCAGCAGTCAGCGATCGCGGTGCTGATGTCGCGTTTTCCGTCCGTCACCGAGACTTTCATCCTGCGCGAGATGATCGAGATGGAGCGCCAGGGGATGCCGGTCCGCGTCGTCTCGATGATCAAGGAGACGCCTCCGGTCCTCCATGACGCAGTCAAGCCGTGGATTCCGCGCGCTCTCTTCACGCCGTTTCTCTCCGTACAAGTCATTGCCGCCAATCTACGGATGTTCGTCAGGCAGCCGCTGCGATATCTCTGGCTCCTCACGCGGTTGATCGCCGGTACGATCGCGCGGCCGCTGACGCTCGTGAAGACGCTGGCGATTTTTCCGAAATCGGTTGCGGTCGCCGAGCAACTCGAGCGGGAGAACGTGCGCCACGTCCACGCCCACTACGCGTCGTTTCCCTCGACGATGGCGCTCATCATCGCGACCCTCGGCCGTGGGATCTCGTTCAGCATCACCGTCCACGCTCACGATATCCAGGTCGATCGCTCCCTTCTCCGCTGGAAGCTGGGGGAGGCGCGGTTCGTCCGTTCGATCTCCCGTTTCAACAAGGAGTTCCTCGAGGAGCTGTACCCGGCGGAGGCGCGCGGAAAGATTCACGTCATCCACGTCGGAATCGAGCCCGAGCAGTACGCGGGCGCGCCGCCGGCACCGCTTGGGACACCGAAGCTGTTCTGCGTCGCGGCTCATAAGCCATACAAGGGGCTGCCGTACCTGATCGAGGCGTGCCGGATTCTTCGCGATGGCGGCGTCGCGTTCCATTGCGACATCGTCGGTCACGGACCGATGCACGACGAGCTGGCGGCGTTGATCCGCGAGCGCGATCTGGACGAACAGGTAGTCTTGGCCGGACCGAAGCCGCAGGAAGAGGTCGCGCGGATGATGGCCGAGGCCGCGCTGTTCGTTCTGCCGAGCATCGTCGCGCCGGATGGGCAAATGGAGGGTATCCCCGTCGCGCTGATGGAGGCGCTCGCGAGCGGACGTGGCGTCGTCAGCACGACGTTGTCGGGGATACCGGAGCTCGTCGAGGACGGTGTCAGCGGATTGCTCGTCGCGCCAGGGGATGCGGCCGCGTTCGCCGATGCGATCCGGACGCTGCTAGGCGACCGCGATCGGGCGCGCGCGATGGGCTTGCGAGGACGCGAGAAGGTGCGCGAGGAGTTTGACATTCGCGACTGCGTTCGCCGGCTCGTGGCGCTTCTCGCGATCGAAAATCAAGGCGTGTGATGGTCGCGGCGTTCTGGTTCTCGCTCGGAGTCTGCGGCTACATCTACTTCGGATATCCGGCACTTCTCTGGGTCATCAGCCGCGTGCGTCCCAAGCCTGTGCGCGAAGACGACGTGACCCCGCACGTCACGTTCGTCATCCCGGCGTACAACGAAGAGCGGAACATTGCGGCGAAGATCGAGAACACGCTCTCTCTCGACTATCCGCCAGACCGGATCGAGGCGCTCGTCGTCTCGAACGGCTCGACCGATCGCACAAACGAGATCGTTCGCTCGTACGGGGATGGGCGAGTGCGGCTCATCGCGCTCGAGCAGCCCGGCAAGATGGCCGCGCTCAACGAAGGGGCGCGCAGCGCCCGAGGAGAGGTGCTCGTTTTCACCGATGCCGATTTCTTCCTCGATCCTCATTCGCTGCGTTCGCTCGCCCGGAAGTTCGCCGACTCGGACGTCGGCGGGGTCTGCGGAACGCGGAGCAGCAGCATGCAGCGCGACGGCGATGCGACCGGAGAGGGCGAAGGGATGTACGCGCGATGGGATCGCTGGCAGAAGGCGCGCGAGAGCGAGATCGGGAGCGTCTTTGCCGCGGATGGACTTCTCTACGCGGTTCGAAAGGAGTTGTACGTTCCGATCGACGACCCGGCGCAGGCGGACGACATCGCCATCTCCGCGCGTGTCGTGCTGCAGGGGAAACGGCTGCTGTTCGACCCGAACGCGACGGCTTGGGAACGTTCGACAGTGCGCGCGCAGGAGGAGTTCGGGCGGAAGGTCCGCGTCACGAACCACTCCGTGCGTGCTCTCCTGAACCTTCGGTCGGCGCTCTTCACGCGCGGCTTCTACTCGGTCGAGCTCCTCTCCCACAAACTCGTGCGGCATCTCATCCCGTTCTTCCTCGTCTCGCTGTTCGCCGCGACCATCGGGCTCGTGCGCCGCGGGCCGCTCTACGTGCTGGCAATGGCGGGGCAGTTGGTCGTCTACGGTCTGGCCGCGGCCGGTGCGATCTTGCGAAGCCGGACGATCGGCCGCGCGAAGCTGCTCACCGTCCCGTATTACTTCTGTTTCGTGAACGCCGCGGCGCTTCTGGGCGTTCTCTCGATCGTACGCGGCGACCGGCTTACCGCGTGGTCGACTCGCGGAGCCAAGCGACCGTCTCGGCGATTCCATCGCGCAGTGTGACGAACGGCGGAAGGCCGCCCTCGGTGCGCACCTTCGTCGCGTCGAGGACGCTGCGCATCTGTTCACCCGGCTTCGCAGGGCCATGCTCGGCGTCGCGATCGAAGCCGACGGCGCGGCGCAGCTCGTCGAAGAGCTGGTTGACCGATGTCTCGACGCCGGTTCCCACGTTGTAGACCCCTTCGAGTTCGCCCTCCGACGCCGCCATGTTCGCGCGCACGACGTCATGCACGGAGACGTAGTCGCGGGTCTGGTTCCCGTCGCCGTTGATTCGCGGCGTCTGTCCGTCGAGCATCGCGCCTCCGAAGATCGCGATGACACCCGCTTCGCCGTCCTTCCGCTGCCGCGGCCCGTAGACGTTCCCATACCGGAGCGAGACCGATTTCGTCCCGTAAACGGTCTTGTAGAAGTAGAGGTACTGGTCGATCGCGAGCTTCGCGCAGCCGTAAGGTGAGACGGGCCGCGTCGGGTGTTTCTCGTCCTGCGGTGCGTAGTCGGGCTCGCCGTAAGTGGCGCCGCCGCTGGACGCGAAGACGATCTTCTTCACGCCCTCGTTCCGCATCGCCTCGAATAGGCGGAGGGCGGCGACGATGTTCAGCTCGGCGTCGGCGGCGGGATTGGCGACCGAGACGCGGACGTCGATTTGCGCGGCGTGGTGATTGACGATGTCGAATCCGCGTCCGCGCAGCGCGTCGACGGTCGCAGTGTCGCGGAGATCGGCAACGATGAGCTCCGCTTTCGGGTTGACGTTCTCGCGCTGCCCGCTGCTCAGGTCATCGACGACCGTGACGGCGTGACCGCGCGCAACGTACGCGTCGACGATGTGCGAAGCGATGAACCCGGCTCCGCCGGTGACGAGTACCTTCATGCGCGCGGGATTGTGTCAGATGGCTGAAACGGCGACGTTCATCTCGTCCGCAACAGCGCGGAGGGGAATCTGTGTCGCGCGCCTCATCCAGCAACCGGTGATGTTGTCGCGCTCGAATTGTTCACGGACTTCCCGCCACGCGCGGTCGCGTGCGAGGCTCGGATCGGCGCTGTTTTTCCAGGCTCGGTTCCACGCCTCGCGATAAACGTGCTGCGCCGCTTCCGGAAGATTGATCCGGCAGTGGACGGGAAGCTCTTCGATGTTTTCGTAGTACATGGCACTCCACGATAGAGCAAGCGACAGACCAGAAATCGGCCTCACTTTTTCTTCGCTGCTTCCGTCTGGCGGATGTACTCCGCGATCGGGGCGGGGACGTTTTGTTTGAGCATGTCGACCGCCTTGAATGCGATACCGCCGTCGAAGCGCCACTCGTGTTGCGGCCGGTAGATGCCGACGTCATGAACGCGCGAGCCGACCACGAAGCGAATACAGCCGCGGCGATAATCGAATGCACGGCCGTTCCGCGTATGAACGGCGGCGTCGATGCGGTAGCCTCCGGCCACTAGGTCGAGTGACGGCACGATGAAGCGGACCCGCCCGTTGCCGTCGAGCTTCTCCGGCGCGAGACCTTCCAGATCCGTGTTCGTGCCGTAAACACAGGTGCCGTCCGCGTGGTAGATCCCGACCCCGAACACGAAATCGTCCTGCGGTACCTTCACCTCGACGTCCATCTCGACCGCCACCGGCGTGCCGGCGCCGAGGGCGACGAGGTCGCGTCCCTGATGGTCGGTGAGGGCTACGCGTTTGAGGATGACCTCGCCGGAGCCCCAGCGCTCTTCTTCGTCTCTGGGAGCGGCCGGCTCCTCTTTCGCTTCCTGCTGTGGCGCCGATGCGGCCGCTGCCCGCGGACCGGCGACGTCCTGCAGATAGTCGTCGACGACGCGGACCGGGTCGCCGATGACGCGCGCGTCGCCCTTGTCGAGCCAGAGCGCGCGGTCGCAGAGGTTGCGCACCTGATCGAGCTGATGCGTGACGAAGACGAGCGTCACGCCGCGAAACTTCATCTCCTGGATCTTCGCGACGCACTTCTGCGAGAACTCCTCGTCTCCGACCGAGAGGACTTCGTCGATGAGAAGGACGTCGGGATCGACGTGCACCGCGACGGCAAAACCGAGGCGGACGTACATGCCGGAGGAGTACGTCTTCACCGGCTGATCGAGAAACGGGCGGATGCCGGAGAACTCGACGATGCTATCGAAACGGCTCTCGATCTCGCGGCGCGTGAGGCCGAGCATGATGCCGTTGATGAAGATGTTCTCGCGTCCGGTGATCTCCGGGTGGAAACCCGCGCCAAGCTCGATCAGCGCCGCGATGCGGCCGTTCACCGTGAGCGTGCCGCTCGTCGGCTTCAGGATCCCGCTGATGATCTTCAGCATCGTCGACTTTCCGGAGCCGTTGCGGCCGATGATTCCGAACGCTTCGCCCTTGTCGATCGCGAATGAGACGTCGTGCAGCGCGGAGACCGTTGCTTCCGGTGCGAGCTTGAGGTCGCGCTTCAGGAGCGCGCTTTTCATCGTCGCGAACTGCGATTTCCGCCCCCACAGGCGGTAGGCCTTCGATACGTGCGCGACCGAGATCGCGAAGTCGCTCATATCGCCTCCGCCAGGACGTCGCGCAGCCGCTCGAAGACGGTGAGGCCGGCGACGATCGAGAGGAGCGCATACGCGATCATGAGCAGCGTGTCGGCGAGGCCGGGAAGATGGCCGAAGAAGAGGACATCCTGGTACGACACGACGAACGGCGTCATCGGATTCAGCCGCAGCAGCGCGCGGAGGAAACGCGAATCGATCCGGTCGATCAGATAGATGATCGGCGTCAGGAAGAATCCGAGCTGCATCAGGTTCGTGACGATGTCGCGGAGGTCGCGGAAGAGCACCGACGCCGAGGCGACCATGAGCGCCACGCCGGCAACGAAGAGCGTCTGCAGGATGATCAGGAATGGGACGAGGAAGATCGTCCAGCGAATGACGATGTCGCCATGAAACGCGTATGCCAGCGACGCCAGCAGCAGAATCGGCATCGCCAGGATGAAGTGCACCAGGTGCGATGCGACGACGACGAGCGGCAGAGCCTCTCCCGGGAACATGACTTTCTTGATCAGTCCCGCATTCGAGGAGACGGAGTTCGTCGCCTCGAGGACGGCGGCGGAGAAGAACGTCCACGGCAGGATTCCGACGAAGAGGAACAGCGGATACGGCCGGACGACGTTCGAAGGAAAGAAGACGGTGAACGCGAGCGTGTAGACGCCGAGGAGCAGGAGCGGATTCGCGAGCGACCAGAAAAAACCGAGGATCGAACCGCGGTAGCGCGCCTTCAGGTCGCGCGCCGTCAGCGCGGCGATGAGCTGGCGATGACGGTAGAGAAGCGCGAGGTCATTCAAGCTTCATCCGTAACGATCAACATCAGAGTAGTCGTGCCGATGACGAACTCCGACTTGTCCTGCAGTTCCACCGCATCGGTGATCTTCTTTCCGTCCACGAGCGTACCGTTGGTCGAGCTCAGATCGCTCAGCAGATAGGTCGTATCCCGCACCTCGATCGCGGCATGCTGCCGCGACGCCTCGGTGTCGTTGATCACGAAGTCTGCATTCGAGCGTCCGATCGTGACGCGCGGCTTGTTGATCCGAAATACGTTGCCGGCGTCGCTTCCGTCGATGATGGCGAGCGAAAGACGCTTGCCCTGCGGAAGCTGAGCGCTCGGCGGCATCTTCTCCGTCTCACGCTCCGGCAGAGGCGCTTGCGCGGTCGTATCTTCGACCTTCGGCTTCGGTTTGGTGATGCTCGTGGCGTCGTGGCGGGCGGCGGTGACGTCGCTATCGCCAGCGGCCGGCTTGCTCGCCGCGGCGAACGCGGGGTTGTGGATCTCGAACACAGACCCGCACTTCGCGCATTTGATTTTCTTCGACGGCTTCCGCTCGAACCGGTCTTCGTCGTACTGATAGCGCGCGTGACAATTCGTGCACTCGATGATCACGGACGGCCGCGAACATAGCACAAACGAGGCATAGAATCGCCGCCATGAGACGCCTCGCACCTCTGCTTTTCCTCGCCGCCGTTTTCACTTCTGCAGCGCCTGCCAAGGCGCCGTCGCTCGCCGTCGCGCCGGACGTCGCGCAGCGCGTGAAACAGCTTCCGCGCACGACCATCCGCTACACCGCGACCCTGAGCGCGAACGAGAAAAAAGTCGTCGACAGGCTCATCGAAGCGTCGAAGGCGATCGACGAGATCTATTGGCGGCAGGTGTCGGAGGAGAACCCCGCGTTGCGCGCGCAGCTCGCGAAGAGCGGCGGCCCTGCCTACGAGTACTTCCTCATGAACAAGGGACCGTGGGACCGGTTGAAGGATGACGAGCCATTCATCGGCAAGAAGAAGAAACCGGCGGGCGCCGCCTTCTACCCCGAGAACATGACGAAGGAAGAGCTCGAGAAGTACGTCGCCGCGCATCCCGACCAGAAAGAAGCGTTGGAGGGACTCTTCACCGTCGTCCGGCGCGACGGTGCGAAGCTGAAGGCGATTCCATACTCGCAGTACTACAAGCAGCATCTCGCCACGGCGGCGAAAGCGGTACGCGAAGCGGCCTCGCTGACGACCGACATGTCGCTCAAGACCTATCTCACCAAGCTCGCGGATGCGTTCGGGAAGGACAACTACCGCGAGTCCGACATGGCGTGGATGGACCTGAACGGCAACATCGAGGCGATCCTCGGGCCGTACGAGGTTTACGAAGACAACCTCTTCAATTACAAGGCGTCGTTCGAGTCATTCATCAACGTCGTCGACAAGAACGAGAGCGCCAAGCTCGCGATCTACGCGCAGCATCTTCCCGACATGGAGAAGAACCTCCCCGAGCCCGAGCAATACAAGAACACCACGCGCGGGACGTCATCGCCGATCAAGGTCGTGCAGGAGTTCTACACGGCCGGCGATGCGCGCCGCGGCGTGCAGACCTCGGCGTTCAACCTTCCGAACGACGAGTACGTGCGCGAGAAGAAGGGATCGAAGAAGGTCCTGCTCAAGAACGTCATGGAGGCGAAGTTCCGGCAGAGCGGCGCTCCGGTCGCGCAGCGCGTGCTCGACCCCGCACTTACGAGCCGCGTCTCGTTCGACGCCTACTTCAGCCACACGCTTTTCCACGAGCTTTCCCACGGCCTCGGGCCGGGATATCTGAAACAGGCGAACGGCGAGCGCGTCGAGGTTCGCATTCCGCTGAAGAACCTCTACTCCGCGATCGAGGAGTGCAAGGCAGACGTCCTCGGGCTGTGGAATATCCGCTACGCCATCCAGAAGAAGTGGCTCACGTCGTTCGACGAGCAGCAGCTCTATGTGACCTACGCCGGTCTGATGTTCCGCTCGATGCGGTTCGGAATCGGCGAGGCGCACGGCCGCGGGACGGCGGTGCAGTGGAACTGGATCCGCGAGAAGGGCGGCGTCGTTCCGGAGGCGAACGGAAAATACAAGGTGGACGTCGAGAAGTTCCGCTCAGCCGTCCAATCGCTCGCAACCGAGTTGCTGACCATCGAGGCAACGGGCGACTTCAACCGCGCGAACGCGCTGTTGACGAACTACGGGAAGTCGACGCCGGAGATGGAGAAGGTGATCGGCGGCCTCAAAGACATCCCGGTCGACATCACTCCCGTTTATCCCGCCGCCGGCGAGAAGTAGCGCCGGCGAAGTGTGGGGAGACCCTGAACGGGCCTCCCCACTCAGCTGCAGACTACGGGTGCGACTGGGTCGCGATGGCGTTCGGGGTGACGTTGCTCGACGTGTTGTCGAACACCGCCGCGTTGCCGAAGCTGTTGACGATTCCGAAGTTCAGCACACCGGTGCCGTTCCGGAACGCGCTGAGATGATCGATGTTCGCCGTCACACCGCCGCTGACCTGGAGACCATTGGAGGTGTTCTCGGAAACGACGGTGTCTACGAAGCTGAAGTGACAGCTGGCTGCGTCGATCTGCGCTCCATTGTTGTTGCCCTGGAACTGCGAATCGACGACCGTGCCGGTGCCGTCGTTCACGCAGTGAAGACCGGCGGCGGCGCTCTGGCGCCCACGGACGTTGTTCGCGGAGAACTTGACACTCGCGGCCGCCGACGGCGAGATGCCGATGCTGTCGCCGGTGGTATTTCGGATGTCCACGTCCTTCATGAACACCTTGTCACCCGCCACGGTCGGCGAGATGTCGAGGCCGCGCTGGGTAAAGCGCTGAATCGACACCCTCTCCACGTGCAGGTTCGTGACGATACCTCCGACAAGGCGGATCCCGTTCAGACCTGTAGCGAGACCGTTGATCGACAGATTCCGCAGAATGACGGTCTGGCTGCAAGCATCCGTCGCACTGATCGACACGACGATGCCGTTCGTTCCGGAAACGAGCACCGAGGCGAGATTGCCGCCGCCATCGATGGTGATGCCTTTCGTGATCGTGAGTGCGCCGTAGCCGGCGGGATCGAGAGCATCGATCTCACCGCAGACGGCGGTCTTGCTGATCGCGCCGGCGAAGGTCTTACAGGGCGCGGTCCGGCTGCATGGGTTTACGTCGTCGCCAACCCCCGAGACCCACGTGCGGGTTGCCTGCGCGAATGCGCTCCCGGCGAGCAATACGGTCCCCAACGCAATTACCAATGACAACCTTTGAATACTCTTTGGGCACATTTCTTCCTCCGTACACCGGTTATTGATTGATGACTACGGCTCGTCAGGCGCCGCGCCCGGGCCGTAGCGGGAAAGACGGGGAGGCCCAGGACGGGCCTCCCCCTGACGCGGTGAGCTTATGGATGGGACTGGGTCACGATGGCGTTCGGCGTGACGTTGCTCGACGTGTTGTCGAACACGGCCGCGTTGCCGAAGCTGTTGACGACTCCGAAGTTCAGCACACCAGTGCCGTTCCGGAACGCGCTGAGATGATCGATGTTCGCCGTCACACCGCCGCTGACCTGGAGACCGTTGGAGGTGTTCTCGGAAACAACGGTGTCGACGAAGCTGAAGTGACAGCTGGCTGCATCGAGCTGCGCGCCGTTGCTGTTGCCTTGGAACTGCGAATCGACGACCGTGCCGGTGCCGTCATTCACGCAGTGAAGACCGGCGCCGCCGCTCTGGCGCCCACGGACGTTGTTCGCGGAGAACTTGACAGTTGCAGCTGCCGACGGCGAGATGCCGATGCTGTCGCCGGTGGTGGCGCGAATGTCCACGTCCTTCATGAACACTTTGTCGCCAGCCACGGTCGGCGAGATGTCGAGACCGCGCTGCGCGAAGCGCTGAATCGACACCCTCTCGACATGCAGGTTGGTGACGTTTCCTCCGATGAGCCGGATCGCGTTCAGGCCGTTACCGACACCCTGGAACGAAAGGTTCCGGAGAATGACCGTCTGGCCGCAAGTATCCGCGGCGATCTGGATGACGATGCCGTTCGTGCCAGACACGAGAACGGAGGCGAGATTTCCACCGCCGTCGATCGTGATCGACTTCGTGATGGTCACGGCGCCGTAGCCTGCCGGGTCGAGCGCATCGATCTCACCGCAAACGGCGGTCTTGCTGATCGCCCCGGCGAAAGTCTTGCACGGGGCGGTTCTGCTGCATGGATTCGCATCATCACCAACGCCTGAAACCCACGTACGGGTCGCCTGCGCGAAAGCACTCCCTGCCAGCAACAAAGTTCCCAGTGCGATGAGCACCGGGAGTCGCTTCAAATCAAAACGCATATTTTCCTCCAGACCGTAGTCTCTCTGTGGACAACCAAGCTTCAAAAGAGAATTAGGGGAAATTATACGTCCCTACTTCTCGATATGCACGTGATCTTGCTCACTTTTTTCTTGGTACCGTCGAAACAGTAGGAGCGAGACGATGGAAGGCCAGGTTCTCCTTCGCTGTCGCGACTGCGGCCGGACGGCGTCCGTCGCCGGCGAGATGCCCGAAGAGTATTCCTCTTGTTTCGTTGAAGTTACGCGCCGCGATGGCTGGGTCGTCGCCCCCGGAGCGCGCGTCGAGCTCCTCTGTGGCGACTGCCTCCCAAACTACAAGGGCAGCGAGACGGAAGACGACGACGAAAAGCTGCGACGCGACGGCGCCACGCGTCGTAACACCAGCTCGTGAACCCCACCCGGCTCGCGAACGTCAAAGCTGCTCGCAACTCCCATCGTCAAACCGATCTCCTGACATCCGACTAACGGCTCGGAGCTCGAAATGCGTATCCCGGTCCCGTTTCTCACCGAGGGCGCGCACCTTCTTCTGGACGCGCTCGACGGCCGATCGCTCCGCCAGCGCGCCGCGAGAGGTCTACTTCTGGCGGTGAGCCTTACCGTCAGGCCAGCTTCGCGACGATCGTCTCCAACTCCTCCACCGACGGCATCACCGGCTCGACGAGGTCGCCCTCGAACCATTTGTACTCGCCCTTGAGCAGCTTCAGGACGACCTTGTACGCCGCGTCGTCATGGTCGGTGAAGAGGTTCTGGAAGTTGGCCTCAATGCGCATCCGTGCCTCGCGGCAGAAGACGTCGGCGAGGTCCACCGCGTTTTTCTGATCGCCGCCCTTCTTCGCGAGCATCGTGGCGTAGCTGATCGACGCCGCCATCGCGAAGAGATCGGTGCCGATGTCGACGATCCGGAAGAGCACCATCTGCTTCCGCTCGAGCTTCGCCTGGAAGCGCATCATCGCGTGGAAGATCGAACGGGAAAGGTGGCGCGAGCTCCGCTCGATGAACGCCATGTGGTTCGCGAGCTTGCCGAACTGGGAGTAGCCCGGCTTGCGAGACCAGCCGAGATAGCGGGAGGGATACCAGGTTGCGTAGAACGCGCCGGCCTTCGCCGCGGCGGAGAGCTTCTCGCCAGTCGGCGTCTCCGGTAGCAGGATCTTGTACCCGCGCTTCATGTGCGGGTCGACCGCCTCGCGGGCGATGAAGAGATGTTGAATCTCGCTCGTCCCCTCGAAGATGCGGTTGATGCGCATGTCGCGCATGATCCGCTCCACGGGATAGCCCTTCTCGCCGCGCTCGCGGAGCGACTGCGCCGTCTCGTACCCGCGTCCGCCCCGGATCTGGACGAGGTGATCGATGCACTGCCACGCCACCTCGGTGTTGAAGAGCTTAGCCATCGCGGCTTCCAGCCGGAGGTCGACGTTCCCGCGGTCGGCGAGGCCGCTCGTCAGCCATACGATCGCCTCCATGGCGAACGTGTGAGACGCCATCCAGGCGATCTTCGCAGCGACGGCTTCGTGCTTGCCGATCGGGAGTCCCCACTGCACGCGCTCGTTCGCCCATTCGCGCGCGATCTCGAGCATGCGGCGTCCGCCGGCCGCACAGCCGGCCGGAATCGTGAGGCGGCCGGTATTGAGGGTGATGAGCGCGAGCTTGAGGCCGAGCCCCTCGCCCCAGAGGAGGTTTTCATTCGGAACGTAGACGTTGTTGAACTTGAGCAGCGCGTTCCCGATGCCGCGCAACCCCATGAACTGGCAGCGGTGCGCGACTTCGAAGCCCGGCGTGTTCGTCTCGACGATGAACGCCGTGATCTGCTTCTTCTCCTTGCCGTTGACGATCTTCGGCGCCGTCCGCGCCATCACGACGATGATCTCGGCCTTCGTGCCGTTCGTGCACCATAGCTTCTCGCCGTTGATGATCCAGCCCTTGCCGTCGGGCGAAGGGGTGGCGGTCGTCTCCATCTTCGCCGGGTCGGAACCGACGCCTGGTTCGGTGAGCGCGAACGCGGAGATCGATCCTTTCGCCAGCCTCGGGAGATACTTCTTCTTCTGCTCCGGCGTGCCGAAAAGTTTCAGAGGCTGCGGAACGCCGATCGACTGATGCGCGGACAGCCAGGCGACGGATGACCCGCACCACGTAGCGACCAAGCCGACCGCCCGGTTGTAGTTCGTCGCCGAGAATCCGAGTCCGCCGTACTCCTTCGGAATCTTCATCCCCCATGCGCCGAGCTTCGCGAAGCCGTCGAACAGGTCGTAGTCGTACTCACCCTGCGCGTCGATCTTGTCGGCGTCGACGTTCTCGGCGAGGAATCGCTCGAGCTTCTTGAGGAACTCGTCCGCTTCCTTCTTGTCCGATTCCGGCTGTTCCGGGAAAGGGTGAATCAGATCGAGGTTCAGCTTCCCGAGGAAGAGGTCACCGACGAATGAGGGCTTTTCCCATTCGGTCTCGCGGGAAGCCTCGGCGACTTCCATCGCCTCGACGGCGCCTTGGGTTTTGACTTCGGCCATGTTTGCGCAACTCCTACGGATGGGGTACTTACACGAATCGTTCCGAGTATGAATGAACGCTCATTCAGCTGTCAATTCGCGTCAATTCTGCAATCGCAGGGCCAGCCGGGGTAATGTCACGTCTCGTGCACTACCTCCCTCTAAGGAAGCGATGATCATGAAGACCAACCAGCTCGTCGTTCGCGACGAGGACGTCCTGATGGCCGACCGCGAGATCCTGACGAACCCGCGGCCGTCCGTTGACCGGGACCAATTGCAGCACCACCTTCGCGAAGCCCTCCGCCTCCTCCACGTCGACATGGAGAACGAGAACATCGTCGACACGCCGCGCCGCTGGGCCGATTCGTTGGTCGCGATGACGCGAGGGTACGACTACACCGACGTCAAGAAGCTCACGACGCTCTTCCGCAAGGCGTGCAGCACGGCGGACGAAGCGTGCCAGAACCTCGTCGTCATCGGCGGTACGTACAAGACGCTCTGCGCGCACCACATCCTCCCCTTCTTCGGGCAGTTCATCATCGGCTACATCCCGGAGCGAATGATCATCGGCGCGTCGAAAATCCCGCGGATCGTCGAGGTCCACATGCGCCGCCTCCAGTCGCAGGAACATCTCGCGCACGACGTCGCCGACACCATCGAGCGGATCCTCGAGCCGCTCGGCCTTGCCGTCTGGATGGGCGGCGTGCACATGTGCATGGTGATGCGCGGCGTGGAGCAGGAGTCGTCCTTCATGGAGACGAACGTCCTCCGCGGCTCTTTCCTCGCGGACGAACGAACGCGCCACGAGTTCATGTCGATCGTGAACCGGCGCGGTGAGAAGGGCTAAGACACCGCGCGGAATCGCTGCGCCGCCATCGAACGCACGCGCGCGATGTCCTCGGCGCGCGAGACGGACAACGGCACGGTCGCCCGCAAGGCCTCGAGCACCCCCTCGGTCGAAGGCACCTGCTTGCGCTGCAACGACCGATAGAGCGAGGAGATCACCGCTTGCTCGATCTCGGCTCCGCTGAAGCCTTCCGAGGCGTCGGCGAGTTGCGGGAGTGCAAAGGTGGCAGGGTCGAGCTTCCTAAGCTCGAGGTGGATGGCAAAGATCTTCATCCGCTCCTCGCGCGACGGCAGATCGACGAAAAAGATCTCGTCGAAGCGGCCCTTGCGCAGCAGTTCCGGCGGCAACCGCATCAGGTCATTGGCGGCTCCGACGACGAATACCTCGTCTTTCTTCTCCTGCAGCCACGTCAGGAACGAGCCGAAGAGGCGTTGCGAGACGCCGCCGTCCGCGTCGGCGCTCGTCGTCTGCGCGAACGCCTTCTCGATCTCGTCGATCCACAGCACCACCGGCGCCATCGCCTCGGCCAGCGCCGTCGCGCGGCGAAAGTTCTTCTCCGACTCGCCGACGTACTTGTCGTAAAGGCGGCCCGCATCGAGTTTCAGGAGCGGAAGGCCCCATTCCCGCGCGACGTACTTTGCGGCGAGCGACTTCCCGCAACCCTGGACGCCGACGAACAGAACGCCCTTTGGCGCCGAAAGGTTCATCGTGCGCGCTTCCGGCGTGAAGCCAACACGCGCGCTGTCGAGCCACGCTTTCAGCGACGCAAAGCCGCCCAGCTCGAACCTGTTTTCAGCGAGCGAGTAGAACTCCAGCAGTCCGCCGCGGGCGATGATCTCGCCCTTGCATTTGATGACGGTCTCGACGTCCGCGCCGGACAATGTGCCGTCGGAGACGATCGCCTGCGCGATCACCTGCCTCGCCTGATTGAGCGTCAGCCCGGCAAGAGCGTGCACGAGGTGTTGCGCATCGTCGCGGCCCAGGTCCAGACGGACCTGCTGGCGGCGACCGACCGCGTCGATCACCGTCCGCACGACCTCGCGCAACTCCTCATCGTCCGGAAGCTCGAGGCGAAAACGGACCGCCAGCGACTCGATGTCGCGCGGGAGCTCGAGTGGATCGCCGGTCATCACGATGGCGGACCGCGAAGAGGTCAGGCGTTGCGCGAGCTCGCGCAGCGTTCGCTCGGCGTTCGGCGCAATCAGATGCGGCGCGAGATCTTTGAAAAAGTAGATCGCATCGTCGTCGTGGATCTTCTCGACGTGGCCCAGCGCGGCGAGTGCATCCTCCGTCTGTTCGATGCGCGCGCCATGAAGCCGGCTGACGCCGTCCGTCACCGACCACTCGAACATCGGAAGCCGTAGACCGGCCGCAATCTCGGTCAGCAGCGCGCGCACGCGCTCTTCCTCGACTGTCTCGATTGCGATCAGCGGATGGAACGAGAGGATGAGACTCTCGAGGTCGTGCGCCGAGGTTCGGTGCGACATGTCGGCGCAAGTGTACGAAAACAAAAGCGGCGTGCCGGGAAGTGGCACGCCGCCGGTCAAAGAGGGGAGTTTGGTTACTGCTGCTGCTTCCCGTCCTGACGCTGTGCGCGCCAGGCGTCGATCTGCGCGCGCTGCTCGGGGGTGAGCACCGTGTTGTAGATCTTGTCGCGCGTCGCCTTGTGGGCTTCGCGGAGCTGTTGATGGAGCGACTTCAGCTCGGCCTTCGCGTTTTCCGCGTTCGGATCGTTGGCCTTCTTCATCGCGCGATACTCGTGCCGCTTGGCGCGGAACTGTTCGAAGAGCGCCTTGTTGGCGGCGTGATCGGCCTGCCGGATGTCTTTTGCCTGTTGCTTCTGAGCGTCGGTGAGACCGAGCTTCTCAGCGAATTTCGCCATGTGATGATGGCGTCCGCCGAAGTTTTTGTTATGGGCGAATGCGACCGGGGTCGTCATCGCCGCGACCACTACCACTGCGGTGATGAACTTTTTCATCGTGGTTCTTCCTTTCGTGACGGTATACGCCGCCTTTTTTGAAACGTTGAATAAGTTTGCGCGTAGGTTCGAGGGGCTTTACCGAGAAACATGACCAAGAAAAAAGTCTTCGAAGAGATCAAGGTTTTCGTCCTGATGCTGCTCGTCGTCAGCTCGCTCCGTTCGGCGCTCGCCGACTGGAACGACGTGCCGACCGGTTCGATGAAGCCAACCATCCAGGAAGGGGACCGAGTCGTCGTCAACAAACTGGCGTACGACCTCAAGGTTCCGTTTACAACCATAGAGATCGCGAAGTGGGCCGACCCGAAACGCGGCGACATCGTGGTCCTCTTCTCGCCGGTCGACGGCGTACGACTGGTGAAGCGCGTCATCGCGCTCCCGGGCGATCAGGTGAGCGCCATAGAGAACCAGCTCTACGTCAACGGCAAGAAAATGCCGACCAGCCGTCCGGCGGGCCCATTCAACGACGATGAACAAGGTGTGACGTTCGTCGCGGATGAGACGCTCGCCGGCAGGACGCACAAGGTCATGTACACGCCGCAGGTCCCCGCGCTTCGCTCGTTCGGACCGATCGTCGTTCCGCCGGGGAAGTACTTCGTGATGGGCGACAACCGCGACAACAGCAACGACAGCCGGTTCATCGGATTCATCGAACGGAAGGAGATCGTCGGTAGAGCGCTCGCCGTCGCCTTCTCCCTCGATCGCAACCATCATTGGGTGCCTCGCTTCGACCGTTTCTTCACCAAGCTCAACTAGGCCTCCGACGGCACGATCGTTGCGATTTCATCGCCGCAGGTGCGGTGATGAAAATCGAACGTCTGCTATGCGTCGCGGTGGTGGTGGGGATGATTGCTGCCTGTCACGGCGGCAATGACAAGGCCGTGCGGAAGGACCAGCAGTACGACGTCGTCCAGGAAGGGCAGGCCAGCGGCGTCACGTCGACGATCAACGCACCGGGCGACAACGCTGCCGTCGTCACGCCGCCGATCACCGGAACCGGTGCCGATACGACCACCGCCTTCAACTCGACGCCCGGCGTGATGTCGACCGCCGGGGCGCCGGCCGGATCGCTCGCGGGCACGCTCCCGCCGCCGATGCCCGGTGGCTCCGGCGCAGTCCCTGTCCCGCACCTCGCCAACGCACCGGCGCTGCGTACACCCGCCGCGCAGCAACAAGCTCCGACTCAGCAGCCGATGACCTCCGCGGCGCCTGTGAGCGCCGCCCCGGCTCCGCGCCCGAGGCGAACGATTCAGCCGCCGGCCCAGACGCAGCCGGAGCCGGCTCAGACGCAGCCGACCAGCGAGCAGCAGCCGCCGGCGACGGACACCGCCAGCACGACGTCGACACAGCCTCCGCCGGAAACCAAGACGGACACGACGTCCACGAAGACGGATACGACGAAGACGGACACCACTACGTCCGAACCACCTCCGCCCCCGCCGCCTCCTCCGATCTAACGATCTGCTCTAGCGAATCTGCGCTCTCGCGGTGCGATCGCCGATGTCGGTCGGCATGATCGAGGGATCGATGCACCGCCGAACCGCGTGGATCACATCGCCGTCACTCATCGGCTTGCGGAGCACGGACGCGACGACGCCGTGGATGTCAGCGAGAGCCGCTTCCGGCAGCGCAGTCATCACGACCAGCTTCTTCAGGAGTGCCGGTTTGTCGCGGCCGAGGAGTGCGAGGAGCGTGGCGCCGTGCATGAAGGGCATCTGCAGGTCGAGCAGGATCGCCGCGTAGTCATTCTTCTCGATCTTTTCGAGAGCGTTGCGGCCGTCGCTCGCGGTTTCAACGACGAAGCCCGCACGCTCCAGAACGAGCCCGCAGAGGCGTGTGATCGAGGCGTCATCGTCGACGACGAGGACTGCCGGGCCACTCCGCTCCTCTCCAAGCCGGTCGCTCAGACGGCGCAGTAAGTCCGATTTGGTCAGCATGGGCGTGCTCTCCTGCACGTGAGCTGAAGCAAGAGGCGGCCCATGTCCCTACTCATGTCACGGCTCATGTCAACTAGAATGCGGCGCTCTCATGGCGCGGGTGACTTTCCAATCATTGATTTTGGCGCTTCAGCGCTTCTGGGCCGAGCGTGGCTGCATGATCGAAACGCCGCTCGACGTCGAAGTCGGCGCCGGCACAATGCACCCCGCGACGTTCCTTCGCGTTCTCGGGCCGGAGCCGTGGAACGTCGCCTACGTGCAGCCGTCGCGGCGCCCTGCCGACGGACGTTACGGCGACAACCCCTTTCGCCTCGGCAAGCACTATCAGTTTCAGGTCATCCTGAAGCCGTCGCCGCTCGACGTGCAGGAGCTGTATCTCGACTCCCTGCGGGCGATCGGTCTCGACCTGACGCGGCACGACATCCGATTCGAGGAAGACAACTGGGAGTCGCCGACCCTCGGCGCCTGGGGCGTCGGTTGGCAGATCCTGCTCGACGGGATGGAGATCACCCAGTTCACCTACTTCCAGCAGGCCGGCGGGATCGATCTCGCCCCGATCTCGGCCGAGATCACCTACGGCCTCGAGCGCCTGACGATGTTCCTCTCGCGGCAGCCGTCGGTCTACGACATCGAGTGGGGCGGCGGCTTCGGCTACGGTCCCGTGCGGAAGCAGGACGAGTACGAGTTCTCGAAGTTCTACTTCGAAGTGGCCGACATCGAAATGCACTGGAAACTCTTCGACATGTACGAGGCGGAGGCGAAGCGCTGCCTCGACGCGAAGCTCGTCCTGCCCGGTTACGACTGGACCCTGAAGTGCTCGCACGCGTTCAACACCCTCGACGCGCGCGGCGCGATCTCGGTCACCGAACGTGTCGCCGTGATCAAGCGCGTGCGCGACCTCGCCGTCCGTTGCGCGCAGCAGTTCCTCGAGTCCCGCGAGGCGCTCGGATTCCCCCTTCTGCAGGCCTCGAATGGCTGAGTACTTCTTCGAGCTGCTGACGGAAGAGATTCCCACGTGGATGCACGACGCGGCGCAGAACACGCTCCGCGAGAAGCTCGCCGCATTCGGCGGCACCCCCGCCGTGACGACGACGACGCGCCGCATCATCTTCTTCTTCGCCGGCCTCGCCGAACGCGAAGAGGATCGCGTCCAGGAAGTGAAGGGACCGCCGAAGAAGGCCGCCTACGACGCTGGCGGCAATCCGACACCGGCGCTGAATGGATTCCTCAAGAAGAACAACGCCGCGATCGAAGACGTGATCCATGACGTTAGCACGGGCGGCGACTACGTCCTCGTCCGCCGCAACATCGCCGGCCGAGGAACCGACGAGATCCTGCGCGAGCGCGTGCCCGAGATCATCGAGTCGCTTCGGTGGCCGAAGATGATGCGGTGGGGAAAGGGCGAGTACTCCTACATCCGTCCCATCCATTCAATCGTGTCGGTCTACAACGGCAAGCCGCTGCCGATCACGATCTTCGGCGTTGCATCCGGCAACACCACCGTCGGGCATCGCACCTTGGCGCCGCAGAAAATCGAGGTCACCTCCTACAACGACTACGTGCACAAGCTCGAAGCGGGGCGCGTGATCGTCGACGTGACGCGCCGCCGCCACGTCATGGCGGAGCGCGCGCGCGTCCTCGCCAATCAGGCTGGCGGCACGCCGGCGATGGATGCGTCCATCTGGTCGCAGTGGCAGTACTTGACCGAGTACCCCGGCGTCGTACGCGCCGAATTCCGGCGTGAGTACCTCTCACTGCCCGAAGAGGTGCTCGTGACCGTCATGCGCGTGCACCAGAAACAACTCCCGATTCGCGACGGCCACGGCCACCTGACCAACTCCTTCCTCGCCGTGCTAGACAACGAGGGCGATCCCGAAGGCAACGCCGCATACGGCAACTCGTTCGTTACCAATGCCCGCTTCGCCGATGCGCAGTTCTTCTACGAGACCGATCGCAAGCGGCCGCTCGAGTCGCGCCTCGAACAGCTCGAGCACCTCCAATTCCAGGAGAAACTCGGGAACTATCGCCGGAAGAGCGAGCGGATCGTGGAGATCGCCCGTTCGCTCGGCGCCGACGAGGCGACGCTCACCGCCGCGCGGCTCTGCAAGACCGACCTCGTCACCGAGATGGTCAAGGAGTTCACCGACCTCCAGGGAAAGATCGGCGGCATCTACGCCCGCGACGAAAAGTATCCCGACGAGGTCTGGCAAGCGATCTACGACCATTACCTGCCGGTCAACGTCGACGACCCGCTGCCGCGCACGCGCTCCGGCGCCAGCGTCGCGCTGGCCGATAAGATCGACACCGTCGCCGGCTTCTTCTCGATCGGCGTCCGGCCTACCGGCTCCAAAGATCCGTTCGCGCTCCGCCGCGCCGCGCAAGGGATCGTCCAGATCCTGCTGAACCGCGACAAGAGGCAGGTGCGCGTCCGCGCCGGCGATCTCGTCGACCTCGCGCTCCGGATCCACAACGCACCGCAGGCAAAGAGCGACGTCGAGTCGTTTTTCGCGGAGCGTGTCGCGACCATTCTCGAGACCTCCGCCTACGGTTTCGCGTACGACGAGATTCAGGCGGCGATGAGCGCCGGCTGGTCCGGCTACCTCCCCGATCTCGTCGACCGGATCGAAGCCGTGAAGGCGGTGCGGAACGACAGCGACTTCCTTTCCATCCTCGATTCCGCGAGGCGCATCGCGAACATCACCGAAGGGCATGTGTCGACCGAAGTCGACCGGACGCGGCTCGAGCACGACGTCGAAAAACGGCTTAACGACCTCGCGGACACTGTTGGAGAACAGGTCGACGAGCTGATCGCGGCGCGGCACTATCGCGACGCGCTCCGTTCGTTCGCCGGAATGGCTCCCGAGCTGGAGCACTTCTTCCGCGACGTCATGGTCATGGTCGACGACGAGGCGCTGCGCAAGAACCGGATGTCGCTGTTGCGCAAGGTCGGCCGTTCGGTGGAGAAGATCGCCGACGTCACGAAGATCGTCGTGGCGCGCCGCGACTATCGAGCGTGAGAAAAGCCGCCGTCACGTGGTTGTTGCTGACGCTCGCCGCGTGCAACCGCGCCGCGCCGCCCGCGCAGGTGGCAGCAGTTCCCGCGGCGCCGGTCGCGCGGCCGAACCTGATGGACCTGGCGCAAGGGGCGTGTGTGGTCTCGCGAACCGCGGAGCTCGACCTCGAGCACAGCGCCCTCCGCCTCATCGACGACGCGAACTCGACCGGCTGGGTGACGCCGGCCGAAGATCCGGCGCAGAGTGTCGTTCTCTCCCTTCCGGCGCGCGCCCGCATCGACCGCGTCGGGATCGTGTCGACCCGAGTCGGTGCATCCGCCCGCGACCTTCAGATCGACTTCTCGCTCGACGGCGTCGGCTTCAACGGCGGCGTCATGCTGAAAGCGAAGCAGGTCGAAGGCCCGCAAGATCTCCCGGTCGCACCTGCGGTCGAGGCTCAGTACGTACGCCTGACGACGTTGAACGGCCATGGGCCGCACGTGTTGATTCGCTCGCTCGTCGTCAACGGCGCGTTCCTGGCGCAGCCCACCGCCGGAGCGATCGACGGATGCTGGTCGGTCAACGGGCAGCCTGCGACATTCCACTCCGATCACGCCGCCGCGACCGGCTACGGCGGTCCGAACGGAATGACGCTCGACGGAGGCAGCGACGGCCGCTTCTACCGTTTCGCCTGGACACGCGACAAGCAGTACGGCCTCGCCGCCCTCAGCGTGACGCCCGACGGCAAGCACCTCGGCGCGATCGTCTGGCACGAGCAGGCCATCGACTTCGATCAGTTCTACGCTGAGGACTGGTTGGGCGAGCGCGGCGCCTGCTCGTCGACGCCGAAAGAGGGCGACGTCTTCTCGACCTACCTGGAGCGCTTCGGCTACTTCCCCCTCTACGCGCTGCGCTTCTCCGATGACGGAACGCTCGACGACGAGGCGAGCCGGCCCGCCCTCGCGCGCGTAGCGCAGTTCGTCGCTGCGAATCCGCACCTGCAGCTACGTTTCGTCGCACACGAGCTGACGCATGCGAATGCCCGCGAGAACCTCGCCGTGGCGCAGAGGAAGATCGCCACGCTCCGCGACGCGCTTTCGCGCCGCGGGTTCCCGCTCTCGAAGATCGGTTTCATCGCCCTCGGAGAGGAACACCCTCGGCGGGAAGGGACCAACGCCCTCATTCGTGCGATGTACAGCAGCGTCGACCTGGAAGTTCGGCGATAATCCCGGCCGGAAGCTATGAGCCGCAAATACGTCTACTACTTCGGCGACGGACACGCGGAAGGCAACGCCAAGATGAAGGAGATCCTCGGCGGCAAGGGCGCAGGCCTCGCCGAGATGACCAACATCGGCGTCCCCGTCCCCCCCGGCTTCACAATTTCGACCGAAGTTTGCGTTTACTTTAATCAGCACGATAAATCGTATCCCGGCGATCTGAAGGATGCCGTCGCCGAGAACCTGGGGCGCGTCGAGAAATCGGTCGGTCGCACGTTCGGCGACCCGAAAAAGCCGCTCCTCGTCTCCGTGCGCAGCGGCGCGCGCGCGTCGATGCCCGGGATGATGGACACGATCCTCAACCTCGGCATCAACGACTCCACCGTCGAAGGCGTCGCGAAGCTCGCCGACGAGCGCTTCGCGTTCGACTCGTACCGCCGATTCATCCAGATGTACTCGGATGTCGTCCTCGGCATCGACCGCGAGCACTTCGAGCATGAGCTCATTGCAGCGCGCGACGCGGCCGGCGCCGAGAGCGATGCGAAGATTCCCGGAAAGAACCTTCGTGAACTGGTCGCAAAGTACAAGACGATCGTCCGCGAGAAGCTCGGACGCGATTTTCCGCAGGACGTGCACGAGCAGTTGTGGGGCGCGATCGGCGCCGTGTTCGACTCCTGGAACAACCAGCGCGCCATCACCTACCGCAAGCTGAATCAGATCCCCGACGACTGGGGCACCGCGGTCAACGTTCAATCCATGGTCTTCGGAAACATGGGCGACGACTGCGCGACCGGCGTGGCCTTCACCCGCAATCCCTCCAACGGCGAGAAGCGATTTTTCGGCGAGTACCTGCCGAACGCGCAGGGCGAAGACGTCGTCGCCGGCATTCGGACGCCGTTGCCGATCTCGAAGGCGCAGGCGATTGCGAACGAGAGCTCCCTTGAAGAGACGATGCCCGCCGTCTACGAACAACTCGTCGACGTCTACAAGAAGCTCGAGTCGCACTACCGCGACATGCAGGACATCGAGTTCACGATCCAGGCGGGGAAGCTCTATCTCCTGCAGACGCGCACCGGCAAACGAACCGGGTTCGCGGCCGTGAAGATCGCCTGCGACATGGTCGATGAGGGAATCATCAACAACACCGAGGCCGTGTCGCGTGTCGAGGCGGGGCAGATCGTCCAACTGCTCGCGCCCGTGTTCGACGCGAAAGAGAAGGAAAAGGCGCTGCACGGCGGCCGAGCCCTCGGGCGCGGCCTTCCGGCCGGACCGGGCGCCGCGACCGGCCGGATCGCGTTCAACGCCGAGCACGCGATCCAGATGGCGAAGAGCGATCCGGTGATCCTCGTCCGCGTCGAAACCTCGCCGGAGGACATCGCCGGGATGCACAGCGCGACCGGCATCCTCACCACGCGCGGCGGCCTCACGTCGCATGCGGCGGTCGTGGCGCGCGGCATGGGGCGGCCCTGTATCGTCGGCGCCGGAATGCTGCGCGTCGACTACTCGCGCGGCGAGTTGCGGAGCGAAGGACACGAGCCGCTCGAAGAAGGCGACTGGTTGTCGATCGACGGCAGCACCGGCGAGATCATGGCCGGCAAGCTGGCGACCAAGCCGAGCGAAGTGATCCAGACGCTGATCGACGGCACCATGAAGCCCGACCAGTCCGAGACCTTCCGCAATTTCGACCGCCTCCTGAAGTGGGCGGACGAGATCCGCACCCTCGGCGTCCGCACGAACGCCGACACGCCGAACGACGCGCGCGTGGCGAGACTCTTCGGCGCCGCGGGCATCGGTCTCTGCCGCACGGAGCACATGTTCTTCGCCGAGGAGCGCATCCTCCGTGTCCGCGAAATGATCCTCGCGCGCAACGAGGAAGGCCGCCGGAGGGCTCTCGCCGAGCTCCTCCCGTACCAGAAGGCCGATTTCGAAGGGATCTTCCGCGAGCTCGCGGGGCTTCCCGTCACCATCCGCCTCCTCGACCCGCCGCTGCACGAGTTCCTCCCGCACACCGAGACGCAAATCTCCGCCGTCGCGCGCGACATGGAGTGGGGATTCATCGAGCTACGCGCGAAGGTCAATCAGCTCCACGAGACGAACCCGATGCTTGGCCACCGCGGCTGCCGCCTTGGCATCACCTTCCCCGAGATTTACGAGATGCAGGTCCGCGCGATCTACGAGGCCGCCTGCACGGTGAAGAACGACGGCATCGACGCGCGTCCCGAAGTCATGATCCCGCTCGTCGGCACCGTCAAAGAGCTGCAGATCACGAGTGAGTTGGTGCGGCGCGTCGCGGCGGAAGTCATCGCCGAGCGCGGCGTCGACATCCCGGTCGTGGTCGGAACCATGATCGAGATCCCGCGCGCGGCGCTCATCGCCGACAAGCTCGGCGAGGTAGCGGAGTTCTTCTCCTTCGGCACCAATGACCTCACCCAGATGACCTTCGGCTACTCCCGCGACGACGCCGGATCATTCCTGCCGGCATACGTCGACAAGAAGATCCTCCCCAAGGACCCCTTCGAGTCCATCGACACCGAAGGCGTCGGCCAACTCGTGCGCCTCGGCACGGACCGCGGCCGCAGCACCAACGACAAACTGAAAGTCGGCGTCTGCGGCGAGCACGGCGGCGACCCCGACTCCATCCGCTTCTTCCGCACCTGCAACCTCAACTACGTGAGCTGCTCCCCCTACCGCGTCCCCGTCGCCCGCCTCGCCGCCGCCCAAGCAGAGCTCGAGTTCACGCACTACGAGGGGTGACGCGGCAAGTCCGTTGCACGTTTTCGCACCATGATTCGCAAGCTGAAGTCAGGCGAGTACCGCCTCTACTCGCGGAAGCCCGATCCGAAAACCGGCAAGCGCCGCAACCTCGGGACATTCAAGACGAGAGCCGCCGCCGAAAAGCACGAGCGCGAGGTTCAGTACTTCAAGCGCCACTGATCACTGACCGGGCTCTTCCCGCCGGTCCTTCCACTGGTGATACCCCCACACCGCCCCGCCCACGACGACGAGGACGAGCAAGCCCCACTTCTCGATGTGGGCGGCGCGGCCGAGGACGTGCTCGACGGCGCGGCCGAAGTAGAAGCCGGCGGCGGCGATGACGAACGCCCAGACGATGCAGGTGATCGCCTCGTAGATCAGGAACTTGATCGCGGAGATCCGGGAGATGCCGATGATCACGGCGCAGGTGATGCGTAAACCATAGAGCCACTGGGTGATGAAGATCGCCGGCGCGCCGTAGCGCTCGAACATCCGGATGCCCTTTCCGAAATGCTTCTTCATCTTCGGAAAGCGGTCGAGCAGCTTCACCCCTTGGGACCGTCCGAGCCAGAACCAGAAGACGTGGCCGGTGTAGGCGCCGGCGAATGCGCAGAGGACGACGAGGAAGTACGCCAGGTAGCCGCGCTCGCAGAAAAAGCCGGCCATGACCAGGATCGTTTCCCCCTCCAGGAATGTCCCGATGACGACAGCGAGGTACCCGAATTTGTGGAGGAGGAGTTCCGGGCTCATGCGCGCCTCGGAAAGATGCAAAATATGGGGCGGAATTGCGACGCACGCCGCCGCGGTTCCCGAGTGAAAGGAATCAAGCCGATGAGACGACTGACGACACTTGCTGCCGCGCTCCTGATCGCTGCTCCGTTGTTTGCCGCGGATGCGCCAAAGGCGGATGCGCCGAAGACCGGCAACGCACCGACTCCGGCCGCGGCAACGCCGCAGGATTCGCCGCTCGTCGCCGCCGCGAAGCGCGCGGCGAAGAAGCGGACCGGCAAGACGATGGTCATCACGAACGAGACGCTCGCGAAGAGCGCCAACGGCGGGATCACGACAACGGACTCGCAGCCTGAGATCACGCTGCCGAGTCCTGACGCGGCACTGATCGCCATGCGGGAGAAAGCAAATCAGCCGCAGGCCAAGCCTGCGCAGGCCCCACTGCCGTCGCCCGCTGAGGTCGAGCGGCAGCGTCGCGCGGCCGCCCGAGCAGCGAACGCCGAGGATGCCGGACCGTACTCGGACAGCCCGCACGGGGACGAAGTGACGATCGCGGCGACCCAGAACCCGTCGAGCACCTCGACGACCGAGAATCCGTCGAGCGGCAATACGCAGAACCCGAGCACCGGTCAGACGCAGAACCCGCAGACGGGTCAGACGCAGTCGCCGGAAGCGATGCACAAAAAGCCGTAGAACGCATCGTCATTCAGCGCATCGTAGCAGTGTAGGGCCGGCTCTTCAGCCGGCCCGTACCTCACGAGTGGCGGCGCATGTAGCGGTACCCGCCGACCAACCCGACCATCCAGGCGATGCTGTGCAATCCGATCCGGTGCGAGAAGCCCTTCGAGGTCTTCTGTCCGACCCGGAACAGGAGGAGTTTCTTCAATAGAGACAACATGTTGCACCTCCTTGTTTCGTCGACCGTCATCCCCGATCCGTCATGCGCAAAGTGAGCTTTCCATGACGGATAACGGCTAACGGATGACGCATAGAAGTGCAAGCGAACGGCCAGAGGAACGGCCAAAAATTACCGCGCGGCTTCCGCCTTCAGCGAGCGCGTCATTAGCCGCTGCAGCGCGTCGCGCGGCGACTCCCCCTCGTACAGCACGCGGTACATCTCCGTCGTGATCGGCATCTCGATGCCGTGCCGTTCCGCGAGCTCCTTTGCCGACTTCGACGTTTTCACCCCCTCGGCCACCTCACGGGTATCGCTGAGGATATCCTGCAGGTTCTTGCCGCGGCCGAGGGCGACGCCGAGACTGCGGTTGCGCGACAGCGCCCCGGTGCAGGTGAGGACGAGGTCGCCCATTCCGGCCAGGCCTGCAAACGTCTCGAGCCGGCCGCCGAGCGCGATCCCGAGGCGCGTGATCTCGTGGAGGCCGCGCGTGATCAGCGCCGCGGTCGTGTTGTAGCCGAGGCCGAGACCCTCGAGGACCCCGGCCGCGATCGCGATGACGTTCTTGAGCGAGCCCGCCAGCTCGACGCCGACGACGTCTTCCGAGTGGTACATGCGGAACGTCGGCGACGAGAGCACCTGTTGCATCCGCTGCGCCGTCGCGACGTCGCGGGAGGCGATCACCGCGGCGGTCGGGAAGCCTTTCGCCGACTCGACCGCGAAGGTCGGGCCGGAGAGGACGCTGAAGGCGGCCAGCCGCTCGCCGAGGACCGACGTCGTGATCTCCGACATCCGCTCCAGCGTCTGGTTCTCGATCCCCTTCGTCCCGGAAATCACCGTGACGGGGTTCTGAAGACTCTCCCGGATCTGCGCCAGCACGTTCCGGTAGTGGTGGCTCGGGACGATCATGAAGATGACGTCGCCGAACGCCGCCGCCTCGCCGAGGTCGCTGGTCGGCCTCACGTTGGGGGGCACTTCGATGCTCGGGAGGTAGAGCGGGTTCGTGTGCGTCTCGCGGATCGCGTCGGCGACCTTCGGATCGTGCGCCCACAGCACCACGTCGTTGTTGTTGCGCGCGGCGACCACCGACATCGCGGTACCGAACGAGCCGGCGCCGATGACCGAAAGCTTCACGAAGGGTCCTTTCGCTCGCCCATCCGCCGCTCCGTCCCGTTCACGAGGCGGGCGATGTTGGAGTGGTGTTTCAGGATCACGGCGATGGCGATCGGAATGCTCAGCATGACGCGCCAGAACGGCGCGTTGTGCGCGAGGAAGTGGAAGAAAAGCGGAATCGACGCGGCGGAGAGGATCGACGCCAGCGACACGAAGCGCGTCGTGAGCAGCACCAGGACGAAGACGATCATGGCGGCCGCGATGACGATCGGGTCGAGCGCCAGGAACGCCCCGGTCGCCGTCGCCACGCCTTTGCCGCCATGAAACCGCAGCCAGAGCGGGAACATGTGCCCCAGGACCGCGACCAGCGCCGCCAGCGCCACCCAGAACTCCTTCGACTGCAGCGGTCCGCCGGTGGCCGACGCGGCAATCGGCCACCCCGGCCGCGCCACGACCCACCGCGCGACCTCGACCGCCGCGTATCCCTTGGCGATGTCGAGCAGCAGCGCGATGACGCCCGGCATCTTCCCGAACGACCGCGCCACGTTCGTCGCCCCGACGTTCCGCGACCCGACCTGCCGGATATCCGCCCCCGCGAACACGCGCACGACGAGATAACTGAACGGAATCGCCCCGATCAGGTATGCCGAGACGACGAGCGCCACGGGAAGCATCGCGCCGCATTGTAGCCGCCGGGGATCACCGTGAGCGGCGCGCGATCGGGGGCGGCGAGGTGCGGATCATGACGAACGGCGCCGGCTCACGGCCGGGGAGCTGCTGATCACGATGATCGGCGTGTGATCACGGCCCGGGGAGCTGCTGATCACGATGATCGGCGTGTGATCACAGCCAGGGAGTTGCCGATCACGATGAACGGCGCGTGATCACAGCCGAGGAGCTGCTGATCACCATGAACGGCGCGCGATCACGGGCGGGGAGCTGCTGATCATGATGAACGGCGCGTGATCGCCTCGATCACGCGCGGATCGGGGCGATCACGCCGTCCCCGTTCCGCGTCACGCCGGCTCCGCGGCTGGTACGTGTTTCTCTACTTCGTGTCGCGACCTGCGCACCCAGCTCGATCCCGAACCAATCGCGCCAGCACCGAGCCGGTAGGTCGTTTCGAGAACCCTCGGGCTGGGATCTCCCCTACGACATGGGAAAGAAAATCGCCCGCCACAGCACATACGCGAACGAACACGGATTCAGTGTCGAGAGCGAAAAACGTGAGTGCAAGCGGACCGGCACGTGGCCCAGCGAGTGCTGGGGATGCCAGGAAATCGTGACTGTGAAGAAGTGACTCAAGGCGGCAGCTGCTCGCACGTACCTCACCTCACCCGCGGCGGCGCGCGACCTTCGGGTCGGGCGGGGCGGAAAGGGCGGCGGTAGGGGGTCAGGTCGCAAGTTCCGGCTCATTAAACTTTCAACTTTCGACCTGACCCCGGCCGTTCCCCGCTCGGCACGGCAGATCCGCAACCTTAGTCTGTGCCCTTCGGTTTTGGAATGAAGGTCACGCCGGGGACGCCTTCGAAGTCCGAATCACTTGTTACAACTTCCGCATCATACAATCTCGCCGTTGCTAAAATGATCGCGTCGGCCATTCGAAGCTTGTGCTCGAGGCTGAGGTCCCCCGCAATCAGCGCTAATTCGTTGTTCAGGGGAACGATGCGAGTCTTCTGCATTGCAGCCACAGCGTCGAGGGCACCTTCCTCGCCTCGTAGCCGTTTGGAGTGCTTGTATACCTCGTACATGATGATCGCCGGTGTCAGGACAAACGCCGGCTGGCGTAATCGGCCTGCATACACATCTGCGAGTGGACCGTCAGTTAGAAACTCGAGCCAGCCTGACGAATCCACCACAATCACAGGCGGCGGTCCTTCTTCTCGCGGTAGCCGGTCGTGGGCATTCCGCGCAGAATGCCGCGAAAAGCCAAAAGTGGTCGATCAGGAACCAGGGCGATCACGTTGCCTTTGCTGATTACCTGCATCTCTTGTCCAGCCTTCAGGCCGTGCCGTTCCCGAATCTCCTTCGGGATCACAACTTGAAACTTCGGTGATACGCGAGTTCGTGCCATCCGTCACCTGTCTGCTCGATCGATCCGTCAAGCGTATTACATCCGCGAGCGGGGCACGTCGCGCCGTGTTGACCGCTGCGTCCCGGCGGCCGCACTTCGCGTATTCTTCAATCGGCGGCGGCCGCCGTGCCGCCCAGGCTTCGGCACCCGGTTGCCGCTTAGCGGCTGAACGCGTGATACGTTAGACCGACGTATGAAGCTGTTAGCGACAACAGCCATAGTCACATTCACCGCCTTCGCACTGGCGGCACAGCCTCTCCTCAAGATCGCCGGTCCGACAATCGTCGCATTCGCTCCACCCGTCACCGAAAGAGACTTCGAGGCGGACGCGAATCTGGCAGATGTGTTTGAAGACTTTCAGATCTACATCGGCCAGGCGCGGCCACGTTTGCAGCGGGCAGGAGTTCGTTTTGTCGTCCTTACCGCAAAATCGTTTCGTATCCGCGTCGACAACAAGACGTCAACGTACCGGCCAGGCAAGGTTGACCTAGGGTATTACTTCGTCGAGCCTCGAAAAGCGCCCCGCATCATTCTCGGTGTCGCGGACGAAGAAGATTTGGTGAATACCGCAGAAGAGTACTTCGGAGTCAACGTGCCGCGAAAAGACTCCGAGAATCGGTGATCGTCGCGACAGCCGCGGTCTAACTCTGGGCAGCGGCTGACACGGGCCGAGCCGTGGATCGGCGGCCAAGCCGCCTCGCGCTTTGAGGAGGCGCGATTCATGAGTCCCCTCTCCTCCGCGAAAAAAAACTTGACGTCCGCCGAACTCGGCAGTACCTTGTGCTCGGGTCCGAGTTCGAAAGAACAAAGACCTGCGGCTAACGGCGGTACGAGGGTCCTGAATAAGGTATCCGCAGTTCGTACCGGTGCGGGAGTCAGAGCTTAGCTCCTCCTGCCGCGAGACGCCCGAGGTGTACATCTCGGGACTAACACCAACCGGAGGTGTCGGCGCGTGGCCGGAACTTCCAGCCGGTGGGCCGCCTCGCACCTGTGCATGGGTCGTTGTTGGTCCTCCGGCCTCAACCATGAGGGCAGAGAACAGGAGGAAATATGGCAATCATCAAGACGAATAGCCCCAACACCACGACCCAGGCTGCGGACACGCCGCAGCAGACCCCACCCCTCACGCCCGAGGCGATTGTCGAACAGTTGCGCGCGATCAGCGATCAGATTCCGGAGGCGACTCCGATGACGACGGATCAGCGCACGATTCTTCGCAATCACGGTCGGACAGCGAAAAACGGCGAGATCCTGCAGACGACGATCAGCCTGGTCGGCACCACGGACGTCATCTCGAACGCGGTCGGTCAGGACGCGGACGGGGTACGCCAGTTGTGCGATGACTGGAACCGCTGGGCCGTCGTCGAGGACCAGGTGCGCGCTCTGATGAACGGCATTTCCAGCGCAAATCTGGTGCGCCGCCAGCAGCTCGCCGCGATCGCGGATACGGCGTACGGCATCGCTCAGAAGTTGTCGCGTTACCCGGGACACGCCGCCGTCGTTCCGCACGTCACGGAGATCAAGCGCCTGAAGAATCTCGGTGGCCGGAAAAAGGCGCCGAAGACTTCCCAGACGCCTGCTCCAGAAGTACCCGTGACACCGAAGGTCGGTTGATCGGGAGTTAGATCCGGCCGGGCGCGTGATGAGCGCGCCCGGCCATTCCGTTACGAGTTATGCCTTACGAGCGCTCGCGCGTTCCATCGCGCGCTCAAAGCTCACTAACCGGCGGATCAGCGCGTTGTACTGAGAGTGAGGCGGTGGCTTCGGAGCCCTCCCCGCCTACGACGGCACCGAATGCCTCGAGTGGTTTTTCTCTAACTTTGCCGGCGTCCAAATGGGCGGTCGGCGTCATGGGCTCGAGACGCCCCGGGTCAGATGAGTCAGGTCGAAAGTTGAAAGCAACGCAATGTCAGATGCTCGCCCTGGTCACCTCGTAACTTTCAACTTCCGATCTGACCCATCTGACCCCTCGGTGTCGGCACGAACCTCAACGCGTCCCCGCGTAAGCAGCCATTCGCGACTTGGCGGAGTATGATTCCTGGCCATGAGTCGCGCGTCGATTGAACAAATCCTCGAACTTCCGCCATCCGAACGCGTTGCCATTGTGGAGGAGATTTGGGAGAGTGTGGTTCAGGACATAAGGGCCGTTCCCCTCACCGCTGCTCAGCGCGCGGAGCTCGAGAAGCGTTGGGTGGACTTTCAGCAACATCCCGATGAGGGAGAGTCGTGGGATGAGGTGGAGAAGGCTCTTCGGTCCGAATGATCGAACGAGTGATCGTTCGGCGACTCGCCAAGCAAGACATTCGAGAAGCGAGATCATGGTATCGCAAGATCTCGCCGGAACTCGCGGACGACTTTCTCGCGCAACTACGTAGGGCGGTCGTGGTCATACGGGAACACCCTCTCGCGTTTCAGGTCGTTCACCGCAGCTTCCGGCGCATCCCGCTTCATCGATTCCCTTATGGGCTGTTCTACCACGCAGACGAGCAGCGCGTTGTTATTGTTGCTGTGTTGCATCAAGGGCGGGATCGGGAGATTTTGGCGGAAAGGTAACGGCCGCCGGCAGGATTGCCGGCGCCACACGGAAGCGCTAGATTCCCTCGAACGCGTTCTCGAGGTCGCCGATGATGTCTTCGATGCCGACGCTGATGCGGACCAGGCCTGGGGTGATGCCGAGGCGCTTGCGGGTTTCGATGGGGACGGAGGCGTGGGTCATGGTCTCGGGGTGGGAGATGAGGGTTTCGACGCCGCCGAGGGACTCGCCGAGGGAGCAGAGGCGGACGCGGTCGAGGAACTTCTTGGCGTCGGCGTACGAGCCGAGGTCGAAGGAGATGAGGGCGCCGAAGCCGTTCATCTGGCGC
>DASXHZ010000077.1:0-27178 GCA_036488085.1 Thermoanaerobaculia bacterium | reverse complement strand
CGCAACGCCTCGGCGAACCCGGGAATCTCCGCCGACAACCACGCCGCTTCCGCCGACACGAAGCCGAGCAACTCCGCCGCAAGTACCGCGTCGACCGTACGCCCGTCACGCGCGGCAACTCTCTCCAGCGCCACGACTTCCATCCGCGGCAGCCTCACGCTCAGCTCCGTCAGACGCACCAGTTCCGGGATCGCGTCCGCAACCTCGGCTCCGAGCGCCTCCTCAACGACCGCCTGGGACCAGGAGTCCATGCCGAAGAAGACGACTTCCTCCCACGGGAGCACGAGACCGCCCTTCGTCTCGACCGGTTCAATCTCGCCTGCATCGACCCAACGGCGTAGTTCCTTCGTGGACATCCCGAGCAACCGCGCGGCGCCCGACATCGTGTAACTCGGTTCCGGCTCCAGGAAGAGGTGGCGAATGGCGGCACGAGGGGGCAGACTCCTTTCCGCGTCTTTGCCAAGTATCATGGATGGAGTCTACGCCAATGATGCTGTGCAATCAAGGGACGAATGACGCGAGACGAGGCGCTGATAACGCTCGGCCGCCGCATCGCCGAGCTGCGGCGGGAGAAAGGCTTGACGCAGGAAGCGCTCGCCGAAGCGATGGGAGTCTCGCGAAATCACATCGCGGACATCGAATTGGGGACGCGGAACACCGGCGTCTGGAGTCTTCTGCTCATTTGCGGCTCGCTCGGCATCGCTCCGGCTGAGCTCTTCGAAGACTTCCGCGCCTCGACGCTCCGTTCGTTGGCGCCGAGACGGTGAAACCCCGCGTCTACCGGGCCGCCGTCTCGACGTACGTCGTCTTCGCGGTGATGTTCGGACCCTTCATGGTGGCGCCGTTGTTTCGCTGGCGCGACCTAGGCGCCCGCCAGATTTTCGCGCTGGTCGCGGTGGCTGCTGTTTTCTGTTTCACGTGGATCGCGCGCTTCCGGATCGTCATCACCGAAGAGATGTTGTACTTCCGCAGCCTCTTCAGGTCAGCGCAAGTTCCGCGAATAGCCATTCGATCAGCGCACGTCCGTTTTCGCGCGTCCGCGTCCGGCGGGCCGTTGCGCCTCGTCGTCAAGTACGACGGTGGCGGGGAGATCGACATCAACGCGAAGGTGTTCTCGCGCGAGGCGATCGAGGCAGTGCTGTCGCTCGGGACGTGAGGCGAGGGGCGGGTCGGCGATCAGTCGCCGAGATTGGAACAGCGTCCTGACACGCGACATCAATTTAGTTAGCTCGCAGGAACACACCGTGGTATTTTTGTGCGATACCACTCACCGCCGTTCTTAAGTACGTTGGCGGTCTGACATTCGTAACTCGAGGGATCGAGAATGCCTTTCCCAAAGAACCGGCCGTACCGGACGAAGGTAGTGGGAGAGTCCCACTACGAGGATAATCTCCGTGGGCTCTGCGGGCCTGCGACCGATGACATGCGGCAGTTTTCAAAGGTGGCGAGTCTCACTTTGGAAACGGATAACCCTTACGACCACAACGCGGTACGCGTCGACATAGACGGACTGACCGTCGGACATCTCAGTCGGTCCGATGCCTCTTGGTTTCGACGGATAACTGCTGCGCCAGGAGGATGTCGGTTCTCTTGCGACGCTGTGATTGTCGCTATGCGCGGAAGCGCGGCCGCTGACTACGGTGTGCGACTCGATATCGATCCTTTGACGCTCCGCCGTCGTTAGCGCTTCCCGAATGTTCTCTCGCTCGGCCGCCGCGTGCTGAGGAGCGGCGGCAGAGCGGCGCCCCACTGCCCGGGATGACGTGCGAGACACCTGAGCGGCCTGCAGTTCGTGGCGCCGTATAGTTTCGGATTACCGAAGGCGGCCGGCCCCCGGCGAGGCGGGCGTGCCCGGCTTGGCGTCTTGTCGCGTGCTACATCGAGTTAGACGTCCGAAGAACTCCTCGCCATGCCAACCGCAGAAAAGAACATTGCAACAAGAGAGCATCACTTAGTGCGCGCTCAATCGTCTCCTTTGAGCGTCCGATCAACTCGCGGTCATAACCAAAGGCCATGCCAGCATTGGTGATGCGAATTACCTCGGGCGACATCATTTGATGGAGAATCGGCCGCTCGTCGGGCGCTGCTCTGACAACGAGCGCGCGCTGAGGTGAGAGAGGAAGCACTTTCATGGCGCCGAGTTCAAATGGGTCACCCCCGAACCACGTTTCGTTGCGAAGAATCGCAAGTGGCCGATCACTAGTCACGAATTCCGATTCCGCGGGCGCCTCCATAACGCACCATTCTGACCAGAACATGTACCTAGCAAGTTCGAACGCACCAGCAACCATGCTGCCCACTTCGTAAGCGCCAGAGGCCACATTCTTCACAGACTCGATCACCATGTTTTCGATAGTGCGAGCGTCAAGAATGATTCCGCTGACGGTTGAGAATGCGGCCGCAAATTGTTGGTCGACGAAGCCGTGTTCCTCTTGTGAGTAGTCGATCGGTTCTGGAATGTTGGACTGAACGGCATTCCGAAAACCACGACCGCGGGTATAGGCGTATCCCATAAAGAACGAAATGTACCACCTCTCCGATCGGGAGAGGTCGTCACCTCGCTCCAGCTTGGTCAGTGCGTTGAGCGCTGCGTCGTCCATCTCTGCCAGACACGCCTCCACAGCTCGATCCTTGGAGCCGGACCGCATGTTGACAGTGTTGAATTCTGACTCCACCGCCACGTTGCGTGGCACATCGGTGCGCAACACACCTCGTTCGCAGTCAAAGACGTGGATGCGCTTCCCGTCAAAGGCGAAACGCCGCAGATATGCTTCGGGCACCAAATGATGGCGCTTGGCATTTGAATGAGGCGGCTTTCGGCGCACGCGAGATTGAACACTATAAGGCGAGATGGGGTTAGGTCGACGGTTGAAAGGCGGCGAGGAGAGCTTCTGACCAAGCGTTACTTTCAATGTTCGACCTGACCCCACCTTCCCCGCCCGCTTCATTGGATAGTTCGACGTTTTTCTTGGGTTGGCGCTTACGGCAATGGCACTGGCAACTTGCCATAGACGGCGAACGCAGCTGCGAGCGCAGTGAGGAGGTGAAGCGCGAGAAGTGCTCGAGGCACCCACATTTCACGCGACGTGAACGATCGGTACACCTTTGGATTTCGTCCGCGCTCCAATGCTTCCCATTCGGCGGCGTATATGGCGGCCGAGAGCTGCGTCTCGAGTGAGTTGATTACTTTGAACTTTCCGGTGTTTAACTGACCAAAAGACCGAAGCAGACTATGCCAGGCGCCACACAGCAACGCCCCGGCGACAGCGAGAACGAGTATTGCCAGCGCGGCTAGCCGAATGACGCTGTGGTTTTGAACGATAAGGCCGATCGCCGTCAACAGCGCACCATTCATCGTGAGGAAAAACGTATTCACGGCCTGCCGACGGTTCACGAGCGCTTCTGAACTCTGGACCATGAGCTTGTACAATTCGAAGGCTTCGCGGTGACGGTCATCGGTCGTCGGTAGACCACATGGAAAGAGAACGCGTGCGAAGTCAGCCGGCCTCGCCGGCCTCGTGGCGGACGCGGTCTCTTCCGTGGCAGCGCGTATCGCGGACACAAATGTTCGGTCCTGCTCCTGAACTGAAACATCGAGATCTGGGTACGGCACTAACGCGGAATGTCCCGGATTTCGCGACATCATCCACGCAGACCATGCGTCGTGGACGTCAGACTCCGTAACCGATGCGCCCTTGGCACGAAGCAAAACCGCATAGAAGCGCAAAAGGGACTCTGCGTCGCCCTCGGGGAGGCGATCATCCGGAATACGCGCGCGAATCAAACTCGCTATCGTGTCGAGATACATGGGGTTACACCCACGTGCTCAGCCATCGCTGGATCTGCGCGAAATCCCACCGGATGACATTCCTGGCAGGCAAGCCGTTAGGTATGTGGTGCGTCTCATCTCGGTTGATTTGAACCCCGAAGATGTAATGTTCCTGACGGTTCGTCTCGGCGATCTCCCAAAGCACGGCCTCGGATGTGTAGGTTGTGGGGCCAACCAGCACGATCGTCCCTCTCGTCATCGCGACGCGCTTCTTGCATTCCGTCTTCCATGACGAGTCGAAGGGATCTTTAACTGAGTAATCGAAAAACTCAATGTCGTTGCGTTCGTCCTTTGCGTGCTGCGCCAAGAAGTCTCGAGCCCATTTATCTTCCATTTGGAAGCTGATAAAAGCCCGTGGTTTTGCCATCTTCTCCCCCTCCAAGGTAGCGCGCCATGTATCGCTATCGTTGATGCGGCCTGGACGGATATGTTACCTCAGCGACCGCAGGTGAGATGGGATCAGGTCGAAAATTGAAAAGTAAGCCGGCGTACCTTCAACTTTCGACCTGACCCCATCACCGTACTACATGGCAGCGGTTCTGGCCTGCGTCGCGGTTCCCGCAGACCACTCGTACTCGAGGTCCTCCAACTGCCAGTCCTTCTCAAACCCTTCGCCGATCACCCTGAATCCGTGCCGCTCGTAGAATCGCTGAGCGAGCTTGTTCACCTTGAATGTGAAGAGGCGTAGCCGACCTTTCGACTGCTGTTTCGCCATATTGACCAACATAGAGCCGATACCCTCGTGCTGATGGCCGACATGGACGTAAAGCTGCGATATCACTTCGGGTGTCGTTGCCATAAATCCGATCACGTCCGCCGTGGCCTCGCTCACAACCACCAGCACACGATTATTAGGAACAACGCTCTCTTCGAGATACCTCCGTTGGTCTTCGAGCGAGTGCCAATCCACGATCCCGACAGGTCTCTCGAAGCTCTCGCGCCACATCCGGACGAGGTCATGCCCATACGTGGGCGTGTAATCAACGACGTCAAACGTTTCCTGCATGTTCCCGCATCGGAGCCTCTCGAGTGCGATAAGTTCGCGAGTTGAGAGTAACGCTGCGTCAAACGCTCGCCCTCGTCAACCTTCAACCTGACCCCCACCCCGACTTCCTCGGGATAGGAACAGCGTCCTGACACCCGCTAGCTAGGGAAGCTCTGAACAAGTCCGTCATCCTGAGGCGGCGTAGCGCGCCGAAGGATCTCGAGATACGAAACGCCTGCAATTTTGAGATCCTTCGTCGTCTTCGCGGCTCAGGATGACGGGACCGGAACTTCTTCAGAGGTTCCCGAGCGCCATGCGCAGGCTATGACTGGCTAGAGCCCAAACTGCCACAAAGCCGCAGTCAACACGTCGGCGGCTTCATAGCGCGAGATAATCGTGCCATCGCGACAAATTATCTCAAGGTTTGCCCCTCGAATCCGCAGTTCGAATCCGGGCCTACAAGCCCGAAACCGATGCCAAGCAGCAGACATCCCGGCTAGAGCACCGTACGTTTCTGCTTTGCGATAAACGTATTTGGAACAGCTCTCGCGAAACAGGCACTGGCGACGTCGCGTTTTTGGGACGAATCGCCAGTACAACCGAATTAGTATTAGGAATAGCCGCCTCACTGCCGAAACACAACCATTGAATACGACACGAGTCGCGCCGGCGTTGCCCCTAGACCCAGGCAGCCCGTATTACCAGCGATATACGTTTCGACACTCTCGAGCCGAACATACTCCCAGCCTGAATTCGTGAAACCCTTGATTAGATCCTCCAGCTGACTCGCTGCCTGCTGGGAGCCTTCGTTCGTTCCGACTGACGCTACGAACGGCACCACCTTATACGTAGGCATTAATCGTCCTTTCTGAGGTACACACTTGCGGCGGCTGCCTCGACACGTGGATTATTAGCGCTGTCTCATCCGACACTCTCGTGCATGTACCACGAGTGGCCGCAGTCGTGGCAGTAGTCATTCTTCGGGTTATTCGGCCGGTAACCGCGACAGCTGCATGCTTTGCATCGTCCCGAACCCGCGATCGGGCCGTTGTTGGTCATCGCAAGATGCCATTGCGGCGCTGGTGAGTTCAAACGTCCTTTCATGGAAGGCTCCTCATAAAACGGCGTGGTTAGATCGAGATCTCTCTCGATGACTGCTCTTCCTCTCGGAGTGACGGTACGGCCGATTTTGCTACCTCTCGGGTGATAGGGGCCGCCTCGGTCGGTGGTTCCTTCGTTTACGTCGCCCAACATTCTTCGCTCGGCCGCCCCGTGCCTTCGCGGCAGGGCGCCGGCTCCCCGCTGCCGACCAATTGATGGCTTAGCGGCTGTATCGCCGCCATCGAGGCGGTGTTGGCGCTCGAACTGAGGAGACCGCCGGCAGGATTGCCAGCGCCACACAGAAGCGGTGCCCGAGCATCAGAAGTGCTGGGCGCGTTTCTGCCGTCGTGAAAAAAAGGTGTTGACAACCCCGGCAGGGCTCGGTAATATGCGCGGTTACAGGTCAACGCTTTCATGGGTTGACTTGGCGGCCAAAGGGTAAGGTCGACAGTGCTGTAGGGCCGACTGACTTTATCTCTGCGGGAGTTGAGCTGTGCTCCTCCTGCCGCGGGCTCCGGAGGTTTGCGCAACCTCCGGCAATCATCAACTCGGAAGGTGCGGCGCTTTGCCGAAACTTCCAGCCGGTGGCCGCCATGCACTCCTCGAGTTCAGTCATGTGTCGTCCGCCGGTCTCCCAACCCGTCTCGGTCGGTCAACCGAGAGAAGGAGAACGACATGAACTTCATCCTCAATAACAGCAGTACCACTCCCAACGCCGCTGCGGATACGCCGCAGCCGCAAACGACGATCACCCCGGATGCCGCGATCGCGCAGATTCGTGCGATGCGCGCGCAGCTTCCGGAGGTGGGGACTCTCACGGTGAAGCAGCGGAGGGCGCTGCGGAACAGCTCGGAAACCTCGGAGGCGATCGTCCAGTCGTCGCTGAACGTCATCGATGTCTCGGACGTCATCCAGTCTGCCATCGGGCAGCCGCTGGACACCGTCCGTACGCTGCAGGCGAACGCGATCCTCTGGAAGCAGGTCGAGGAGGAGGCGCGCAATCTCGTCACCGGTCTCGCCGGTGCGAATGCGATGCGCCGCCACACGCTCGCCACGATCGGCGCTCAGGCGTACGCTATCGGTTCGCAGGTCGCCAGGGTTCCCGAAAACGAGGTGCTCGTCTCGCACGTCGAGGAGATCAAGCGGTTGAAGAAGATCGCGCGCCGCAAGAAGTCAGCGACGCCGGCTCCGCAGCAGCCGCCTTCGACTCCTCCGACGACGCAGGCGCCGAGTGCTCCGTCGCCGAACGCTTCGCAGGTCGTGAGCAAGTAGTCATGTGATTGGGTGGGAGGGGAGCGGGCGCGTTCGCCATGAGCGCGCCCGCTCATTTCCCGCCGGAAAAGAGAGAGAGATGAAAAGGCCAGTCCTCAAACAGCTCAATCACCCGGAGCACCGCCGGATTGCGAACGACGCGTCGTACGACGCCATGATCCGCTTCTTCGAGCGCGTCGCCGGCTACGTCTCGCGCGGCGGCATCTGGGCTCCGCTCCCGCCGCGATGGGCGAGCGACAACGATCTCCTGCGGCTCGCGCGCCGTCTGCGCAACCGCGAGGTGCAGCTCACTTTCCCGATGGATCCAGATATCGTGGCGCTCCTCATCGAGAAGGGGGTGGAAGAGCGCCTCATCGTGAAGGCGACGTGCGAAGACACGAAGGCGAATTGGGCGCAGCACGTCGAGTTCCAGCAGGCGGAGGAGAGGGAAACGGAGGAGCGCGACCGCGCGGTGTTCCACGAAGTCAAACGCCAGGCGCAGGAGCAAGGTCCCGACAGCCTCGCCGCCGCGCAGTTCCGCAGCCTTCAGGAAGCACGTCGCGAAGCGCAGGGGAGCCGGGGGCGGCGGAGGTGAGGGGACGGAGGAGGTGAGCGGACGTGATGATCACCAATCCCCTCTCCCTCGGGGTGCCGCGGAGCGGCGGGTGAGGGGCGTGCGTCGCGCACAAAACGAGATTTCTTGTTTTTCGCGAGAGCCATGCCCCTCATCCGGCGCTTCGCGACACCTTCTCCCGGAGGGAGAAGGAGTGGTGAATTCGCCAAGCGGAGGAAGAGCCGCGCTGGCGCGCGGCCACGCCGGCGAGCCGCCGGCGCCCCACTGAGAACGGTGTCTCGAGCGCAGCAGTTACTTTGAGAGCTCCGTCTCCGCCGCGATTCGGAATCGAAGGAACTGGACGTCGGCGGCATCGCTCGGGCGCTCCGTCTGCTTCGTTCTGATCAGCAGTTCCTTCCGTCCAACAGGGATGGGCACGTTCTCAACCGTCTTGATCTCGATTCCTCCCTCGGATGCTTGCGCGCAGTCGATCCCACAGGCCTCTTTCAAGAGATCGACCACGATTTCGTCGGCAATCCGAACTACTTTGTACTTCTCCACTTCGTCATCCTCGGTCGGACGCCGGGGAGATGGTTCGGGTGTAATCGCGAGATCGCCGGCGTCGAGCGCCTGTTGGATCCCGTCATTCGAGAGAATCATGCAAACCGCAACGCGTCCGAGGGAACGCGTGCGACATTTGGTCCTTCAAAGCTGCGGCTCGGCAGCGTGACCACACCGTAGTCGTTGTTTCGAGCAACGATTTCGACCCGAATCGCCTTCTTGTTCGGCGGGAACGTCTTTACCGCGTCAGCGTTCATGAAGAATGACAGCACGAGGCCTTCGGTTGTCCGGACGCAGATCGCAACTTCGTTCTCGAACATCCCCGGCTTCACCTCGCACTGCAGCCACGCGTTTCGCATGAATCGAGTTTACCTGCGGCTATCGAAGACGATGGCGGCTTCTACTCTGCGTAGCGGCCGGAAGGAGCGATGCCACGCGTTCCCGCGAGTTTAGGAGCCGCAACGAGGCCAGCCAGGCAACCTTGCCCTCGCCTTCCCGTAATCGACCCACATGAACCGGGTCGTCCTTCTCCTCGCCGCCATCGCGTTCGCGTTTCATGAGGCGACGGCGAAGCTGTATGGGTTTTTCATCGACGAGATCTACTTTCTCGCTTGCGGGCAGCATCTGGCGTGGGGGTATGTCGACATGCCGCCGCTCACGGCGTTTCAGGCGTGGCTGACGCGGCATCTGTTCGGCGACTCGGCGTACGCGATCCGGCTCTTTCCTTCGCTTGCGGCGGCGGGGATCGTGTTGCTGGCGGCGGCGATCGCGCGGGAGCTCGGGGGCGGGAAGTTTGCGCAGAGCGTTGCAGCGCTCGTGGCGCTGCTGTCGCCCGGCTACCTGGCGACCTGCAGCTACCTCTGCATGAACTCGATCGAGCCGCTGGTTTGGGGCGGTGCGGCGCTGGTCGTCATCCGCATCATCAACACCGGCAACACGCGGCTCTGGCCGTGGTTCGGCGTGCTCGGCGGCATCGGCCTCTTGAACAAGCACACGATGCTCGTCTTCGGCTTCGCGGTCGTGGTCTCGTTGCTGGTGACGGACGACCGGCGGCTGATGTTCAACCGCTGGTTCGTCCTCGCCGGCGTGATCGCGTTCGCGATCGTCTTTCCCAACCTGCTGTGGGAGATCGGGCACGGCTTCCCGCACATCGAGATGCTGGAGAACATCAAACGCAACGGCCGCGACGTGAAGATGAACCCGGTCGTGTTCCTGCTGTGGGACGTGCTGCTGCTGAATCCGATGGCGGCGCCGCTCTGGATCGCGGGCCTGGTTTCGCTGCTGTATGGATCGCTGAAACGCTACCGCGCAATCGGGCTGACGTGGCTCGTCGCGTTGACGGTGTTGCTCCTCGCGAACGGCCGTTTCTATTACCTGCTGCCGGCGTTCGTGATGCTGATCGGCGCGGGCGGCGTCGCCGTCGAGCGCACCTCGGAATCGCGGCGATGGCTGCGCGCGACGTACGTCCCGGCGATCGTCATCGTGGGACTGGTCATCGCACCGATCGGCGTCCCGGTTCTCCCGCCCAACGCCTACTTCGCCTACACGAAGTTCATGCACATCCAGCAGCCGAAGTTCGAGCACCGGCGCACGACGTCGATGCCGCAGTTCTTCGCCGACCGTTTCGGCTGGCCGGAGATGGTCGCCACCGTCGCGCGCGCGTACTTCAGCCTCCCGCCCGACGTCCGCGCGAAGACCGGGATTTTCGGGAACGACTACGGCCAAGCGGGCGCGATCGATTTCTACGGCCCCCAATACGGCCTCCCGAAGTCGATCGGCGGTCACCTCAGTTACTGGTTCTGGGGCCCGCGCCAGTACACCGGCGACTCGCTCCTGGTCCTCGGCGACGACCGGAAGACGCTGGAAGAGAAGTTCGAGGTCGTGAAGCCGATGGCGGAAATCGGCCATCCATACGCCATGGCGCAGGAGCACTTCACGCTCTTCTGGGTCCAGAAGCCGCGCGGCTTCACGCTGCAGTCGGCTTGGCCGCAACTGAAGCACTGGGACTGACGCGTCGCTTGCGCCGCGCTTCGGCCCTCCCCCGTACAAAGAACGCGACGCGCGTACTGCAAACCTCGCCGGCAACGCTTCGTATATTCATGCCGTGACCGACTGCACGCTCGTCCAGGCGCATACCTTTGGGAAGGTGCTGCGCGGCCGGGCCTTCGACGGACTCTCCGTCGAGGAGGTGCTGATGCCGCCGTCGTTGCGCGTCGGGAGCCACGCGCACGAGGGGGCGCAGATCTACTTCCTCCTCGAGGGGACGTATGTCGAGGCGTGCCGCACCGGACGTCACACGCTGCGCGCGGGACAGACGTGGTTTCGTCCCGCGGGGGAGGCGCATGAGAACGCGGTCATTGGCGACGATCCGGCGCTCACGCTGATCGTCACGGTCGAGCGCTGTCGGTACGACCGGCTCGAGCATCTTTCGATCGGGCCGGCACAGCTCCAGTCGCTCCTCATCGACGAGGTACGCGCGGAGCTCGTCCGCGAGTTGCGCCGCGCCGACGCCTCGGCGGTCACGGCGCTGGAAGCATGGGCGCTCCTGCTCCTGACGCGGACGGAACGCCTGCTCGCCACCGGGAGTACGGTCGCGCCGCAATGGCTGCCGGATGCGGTGCATTTCATCGAGACGTCGTGGCAGCAGCCGATCTCGCTCGCGGCGGTCGCGACGCACGTCGGCGTGCATCCCGCGACGCTCGCCGCCGCGTTCCGCCGCTTCCACAGCACCTCGGTCGGCTCGTATCTGCGTCGCTGCCGGCTCGGACACGCGCGCGAGGCGCTGCTGCAGACGAATGAGCCGATCAAGTCGATCGCCGTCGACGCCGGCTTCTACGATCAGGCGCACTTCGGCCGCTGCTTCAAGGCGCAGTACGGCGTCACACCGGCTAGTGCGCGGCTGCGTCGCGCGGTCTAAAAAGGCTTCACCACAGAGACGCAGAGGTCACAGAGTTTCTCTGTGTTCTCTGTGCCTCAGTGGTGAACCGTCAACTCTTTCTCAATCGCAGCAGTCAGGTTGTGCCGGAATCGCTCGTGGCTCATCTCCGTCTGCAGCGGCGCGAAGAGGCCGCCGGTCTGCGGCTCGTCTTTGCCATAGAAGCCGAAATCGCTCGGCGTCGCGACCAGGGTCTCGTTGACGAACACGGCGGGGTAGCGGGTGATGTGGAACTTCTTCGCGAGTTTGGAGTTGCCGTAGTTCTCGATGCGGAAGTCGGCGCGGCCACCGAAGTTTTCAACGACGCTTTGTGCCAGCAGACCTGCTGGATCGGAGAGGTTTCACGTGTATGGCCAGCGGATGAGGGTCACGTGCGCGAGCGCCTTCGGTCTGGGTCGCTGCGCCGGCGCGGGCCCGAGGGCGGCGAAGTAGCGCGGGAGGACGGAGGAGTCGATGGAGGATGCCATCACCGGCGGCTCGCCCGACTCGAGGTCGGCCTCGGCGAATTCGAGAAAGAGCTCCGCGATGGAGTGATCGCCGGGAGTGTTCCGGAGCCGCTCGCGCCATTTCGCGAGGTGCTCGCGGAGCCCGGGCGCCGGAGCGGGCGTGACGGTGATGTGGCCGGCGCGTTGCGCGGCGTCGAGGTAGCGGAAGAGGGCGCCGTAGCGCAGTCCCGCATCGTCGAGCTCGCGCGCTTCTTTGAGGACTGCGCTTGCGACGATGAACTCATCGTGGCGCTTCATCGACGCGGGCGGGCGGTAGGCGGCGAGCAGTTCGTGTTGCAGCGAGTCGATGTCGGGGCCGAGCGGGCGGGGCGGTGGTGCGGGTGTTCCCGCGTTCGTTGACAGCGTCTCCAGGAATGCCACGAGCGCCTTTTCGCCGTGCGCGCGGCCGAGGTAGTTGAAGCCGGACTCCGCGCTGGTGCTGTGCGAGAAGTCGAGACTGGCGTTGTAGAAGTTGCGGCGCCGCATTCCTGAGCCTTCCGCGAAGGCGCGGAGCAGCGCCGGCTCGAGCGGCGGGAGTTTTCCCAGCGCCTCCAGGCCGCTGTCGTGCTTCCACGCCGCCTCGAAGCTCGTCTCGCTCTTCCGTTCCGCGGCCGGATGCGCGTTCTCGAATTTCGCCCCTTCGATCAGCGGAAGGATGGTCGCGGTCTGGTAGATCGCGAGCATTCGTCGTCCTTCGCCGAGCGCCTTCCTCGCCGCATCGAGCCGCGGCTGCGCGTCTCGCTTGATCGAGTCGTCGACCTCGTGGTTGAGGCGCTCGATCGTCTGCATGAGGGGATCGGGCGTGATGGCGAGTGCAAGAGCGAGGGCGAGCGCGGAACGGAGCATGTCCCGATTGTCGCGCCGTCGCCGCCGCTGCGGCTATCACGAATGTCTCAAATCTTCGGACGGGCGTCGTGTGAGGCGTCCGCTCCCCTCATACAAGGCGGTGCGCGGTTCGTCCTAGCGAGCCGGAAAGGGGCATGCGAGCATCGCCGGATGTTCTCGCACCTTTTTCTTGCAGCGTTGATGCTCGCCACGGAGGTCGCGCCCGGCGTCCTCCTCGTCCCCGGCGCGTTCGTACGCGGGCAGCAGCCGGATGGCAATTCCGTCATCTTGCGCGGAAAGCACGGTCTGGTCGTCGTCGATACCGGCCGGCATGCGGCGCACACGCAGAAGGTGCTCGACACGGCGGCGGCGCTGAAGCAGCCGGTCGAGGCGGTGATCAACACGCACTGGCACCTCGATCACATCGGCGGCAACGCGCGGGTGCGGCAGGCGTATCCCGGCGTGCACGTCTACGCCAGCGGCGCGTTCGCCGGGGCGCGGACCGGTTTTCTCGCGAGCTACCGCGCGCAACTGGTGGAGATGCTGAAAACGACGGCCGATCCGGTACAGCGGCAGACGTTCGAGACCGATCTGCAGCTCATCGACTCCGCGGACAAGCTCGCGCCCGACGTCGTCGTCGACCGTTCGCAGACGCTGAAGCTGGCTGGACGAAGCGTCGACGTCCATCTCGCGAAGCACGCCGCGACTGCCGGTGATCTCTGGATGTTCGACCGGCTCTCGGGAGTCGCGATCGCGGGAGACCTCGTCACTCTGCCGATCCCGTTTCTCGATACGGCGTGTCCCTCGGGTTGGTCTTCGGCGCTGGCGGACCTGGAGCGCACTGATTTCAAGTTGTTGATCCCCGGCCACGGCGCGCCGATGACTCGCGCCGATTTTGCCGTCTACCGCACTGCATTCGACAACCTCGTCGCCTGCGGCGCGTCGTCGGCTGACAAGAAGGCGTGCATCGACGGGTGGATGAAAGACGCGGCGCCGTTCCTACGCAACGACGATCCCGCGTGGGTCCGGATGCTTGCCGATTATTACGTCGGCGCGGTTCTTCGCGAGGGCCCGAAGATGATCGCCGAGCGCTGCGCGGCCGACTAACGCTGCGTGATAGTGACGTCGCCGTCGTCCGAGGGGACGGCGTTGGAGATGTCGCGCGTGCGGATCAGTTTCCGCGCCTCGAACGGCGGCGCGTAGGTCATGTCGGTCGCGATGAAGCGCAGCGGCGCGGTGGTGCCGACGTCGACGTCCATCGATGACCCGCTGACCGTGATGCGCGTCCAGCCGGGGGCGATAAACGTGTGGAAACGTTTCGGTCGCGGCGGCGGCGTGATGCCGTTGACGCGGAGCGACGGGAGCTTGCCTTGGATCGCGAGGATGACGCGGTCGGCGTTGCGTTGGGAGCGGACGTGGATGATCGAGCCTTCGCGGCTGACGAGGACTGGCGGAACGTTCAGCTTCGGCGCCGAGGCGAGGAGCGGATGCGATGAAAACATCGACCACGGTGCCAGGTTCGACGACGCCCGTCTAAATTGCGCTGCGCCCGCGAGGGTCGAGTTCATCCCGGCCGCAAGCCAATGAGGGGTGCCGTCGTCGAAGTAGTCGATGTTGATGCGCTGCGGTTGGGTGGCGGTGTAGGCGGGGAGGAGGCGTCCGGTGGCGGCGAGCAAGATGACGACAACCGCGGCGGTGGCCAGTGACGGGTAGCCGGTGGCCAGGGACCGGTAGCCGGTGACCAGTGACCAGTAGCCGGTGGCCAGTGACCGGTAGCCGGTGGCCAGATAAGGTTGGGCGGTGGTCAGGCGACTGGCCACCGGCCACCGGCTCCTGAGTCCCCACCGAGCAACGAAAGGCACGGTCGATCCGACGAGCGCTCCCGCGACTGCAACCACCACGAGGCCGTTGCTGCCGAGGGCGTCGTAGATGACGAGGGCGAGGGGCGCCCAGATCAGTGCGGCGATCACGGGCGCGATGAAATCGACGGTGAAGAGCGCGATGCCGAGGAAGAGGCCGGGGACAATGAAAAGGTAGCTCGCGCCCGGCATTAGCACCGCGACGACGACTGCGAGGAGGTTCCAGCCAATCGCGATCCCGCCGTCGCCGCGGCGGAGTATCGACACGACAAACCCCGCGAGCGCCGCGGCGGCGATCAGCGGCCACGGATGCGCGATCCACGCCGGCGAGCCGAGGCCGAGGACGATTCCGATGAGCGCGGCGACGATCAGCGAAAGCAGGAAGAGAAGGAAGCCGATGAGCGTCTCGCGGCGTCCTTCGCGCAACGCGGAGCCGGCGATCGCGATCAGCAGCGAGACGATCGCGAAGACGAGCGTCCAGCTTTCGGGCCACGACACGAGGAAGAAGCCGAGGACGTCGAACCAGACGGAGCTGCCGCCGGGGTGGTGGTGGAGGTCCATATTCGCGAACGTCCGCACCGCGGCGAGCGCGTTGTCGCCCTGGTGCTGCAGCGTCCGGAGCTCGACGTGCGCGATGTCGTCGTTCGGCGTGTGGTACGCGTTGATGTTGCCGATCGGCGCGAAGTTGACGCCGGTCATCCCTTCGCGTTTGAAGACGGTCAGGTCGGTATCGTTCGGCAGCCGGTCGTAGATGCTCGCGAAGAGCGACGTCGTGACCGGCATCGGCAGCGAGCGTGCGACCGGACCGAGGAACCAGCGGTTGTTGGCGCTCGTCTCGAAGAGGTAGCTCGGACCGCTGGTACCGCGCGCCTCCAGGTTCACGACCGCCCCCACGCTCGGCATCCCCTGCACGAACCCCTCGGCGCCGAGGAGACCGAGCTCTTCGCCGTCGTCGATGAGGATCGCGACCGGGTTCTTGGTCTTTTCGGTGCGGACGATGCGCGCGATTTCGAGCGCCGAGGCGACACCGATGCCGTCATCCGAGGCGCCGGGGCCGGCGGGGACGGAGTCGTAGTGGACGGTGAGGAGGACCGGCGGCCCCGGCTTGTCGCCCGGCCGCGTCGCCATGATGTTCTCGACGTCGGCGCAGAGCGGATGGGCGCTGCAGGCAAAGCGCTTGTCGACTTTCACGGCCCATCCAAGCGCCTGCAGCCGTGCCACGATCCGGTCTCGTACGGCATGGTTCGCTTTCGACCCCGATGGATGCGGGATCGTGCCGCCGATGGTGTCCTTTTCCGCCTGGAGCGCACGGACCGCCGAGAACTGGTTCGCTGTGGCAGGTTTCGGTTCCGGGCCGCGGAGCCGGACAGCGGTGATGACGGCGACGATCAGGATCATCACCAGGACGGGTACGGCTCGCCGATTCATCTGTGCCGGCGAGTTTATCCCGCGACCTGTTAACTTTCAGCCGCGGGCGACGTAGTAGAGGTCATGCGAAGACTCATCATCGCCGCGCTCCTCACCCTCGCCGCCACCGCCATCCAGGCCGGGACGCTGTCGCAGACGGTCGATCGGACGTTCGACGCGCGGCCGGGAGCGACGTTCACGCTCGACAATGTGAACGGACATGTAACCGTCACGTCGTGGGACCAGCCGCGGATTCGGGTGCACGCCGTGAAGACGGTGTCGCGCGCGGACGATGCCCGTGGCGCGCTGAACGAGCTGCGGGTCGAGATGACGCCGCACGATGGCGGCGTGACCGTGCACACCATCTATCCGAAACACTCCGGTTCCGGATTCCTCGACTTCCTCGCCGGCAACTGGATGGGGTCGGACGAGAAGGTGGAGTATGACGTGAATGTGCCGCGCTCGATGTCGCTCGAGCTCGAGACGACGAACGGCCGGATCGAAGTGGACGGCGTGTCAGGGACGCTAAAAGCGGAGACGACGAATGGTCAAGTCGAGCTCGCGCGCTGCGCCGGCAGTGTCGATGCGTCGACGACGAATGGCAGCGTGAAGGCGGAACTGCTCACGGTCGATCGCGCCAGGACGAATCGCCTCTCGACGACGAACGGAAAGATCGTCCTGAAGGTCCCGCCCTCGCTCGCCGCGGAAATTGACGCCAGTACGACGAACGGCAGCATCGAGAGCGAGCTGCCGGTGACGACGCATACGATCGGCCGCCACTCGCTGCGCGGCACAATCAACGGCGGCGGCGCGTCGCTGCGCCTGCGCACGACCAACGGCTCGATCGAGATCCTGAACGTGGGCGGAACGAAGAGCGCGTCGCGGTAACGTCTGCATTAAATCGGCATCCGAATTGGCCGGAGAGCCGGCAACACTTTCTGCATGACTTAAGCTTGACTTTCTAGGTGTCCGTTCTTACATTCAAAGCGGCATACGACGCAAATAGGCACTGACCACGCGGCACGCCGTCCGCGCATTCTCGAAGATGGACTTTCGAGGAGGAACTTCTATGCGAGTGTGGCTGCTAGCGCTCTTGCTGTTGTAAGTACGAGCTGATAGCCGTTTCTGCGCCCACGGTCTGTGGCGCTTCGCGAGGTCGTCATTGGTTCCGCTGTCGCCGCGCCATGTGGGTGAGTCGATTACTCTCGCTCTTGCTGCCCTTCAAAAGCCGGGAATTGCGTTGCTCATTTTGTAACAGTCCGCAGAGCGCGGTGTGGCAGCTCATCGCGGGTCCGTCCGCCTACATTTGTAATGAATGCGTCGCCATCTGCGATGGCATCGTCGCTCAACATGCGAAGAGCCCCGTCGAACGGCCGCATGTGGCGTCCGAAATCTCGATCTGCCTCGTATGCAAGCGCGGCAAGGCGGCAGCAGACTGTGCCGTTGTTCCGGCCCGCGGGGTGGTGTGCCTTCAGTGCGCCGACATGATCAAAGCAGCCGCGGATATGAACCGAGCTTCGCGATGATTCGTTTAGCGACCTATTTCCTGACGCTCATCGGAGGCGACGCTGATGGCCGCGGCCCGATCGTCGACGCGCGGAATGGCGTGACGCGGTCGCGCATCGATCTCTTTGCAGCGGTGGAAACGCTGATGGCGAAGACCCGCCGCCGGGCGATCCGGCATTGACGGTCGCGTAGATCGCCGGCACCCGGAGCTGCAACTCGAAGATCGAAGGCGCCGGTACGACCGTGTTCATGGTCGTCGCCAGCACCACCGCGCGCGCATGCGATTTCGGATCGAAGGGCATTGGTGACATGAACGGCACTGGCGCAGCGGCGATTTCAGCACTAGATTATTTTCCATCTCAACAAGTTGCCGGTTGCCGGTTGCCGGTTGCCGGTTGTCATCCCGAGCGTCAGCGAGGGACCTGGGGGAGGGGTGGTACGAAGAGCGTGAGGTTCGAGGTTCGAGGGAAGAAGCAAGAGCCATTTCATACCTCTTCCTTCGAACTTCGAACTTCTCCGTGCCTCCCGCCCACCCAGGTCCCGCGCTAACGCTCGGGATAACAACTCCGGCAACCGGCAACCGGCAACTGGCAACTAATAAGGAGGGTTCATGAAAACGCTGCTCGCCGGCCTTCTTCTGCTGTCTTCCACCGCCCTGGCGGCCCCAGCCTCGGCGCCAAGCCCATCGGAGCAGGCGGCGACCGCGGCGCGGGAGAAGGCGATGCTCCGCGCTGTGCGGGCGTTCACGCCGACTCGCGGCGCGCATCCGACGGCCGCGATCACGACCGGATACGAACAGTGGATCTTCATCCCGGCGGCGGGAAGCGTCGCTGGCAACTTCGGCACGTTCTACAAGTCCGATCTGATGATCGCGAACTACCGGAACCAGCAACAGCGGATTCGTCTGCGCTGGATCCCGCAGGGGACGAGCGGTTTCTCGACCACGACACAGGTCATCACGATGCCCGCCAATACGGCGCTCGCGCTCACCGACGTCGTCTCGCAGACCCTCCACTACACCGGCCTCGGCTCGCTGGAGCTCGTCGCGCGCTTGCCGGACGACAGCAGCATCGACCTCAATGCACAGATCGATGCCTTCTCCCGCATCTACACGCCGCAACCGAACACCACGCTCGGCACCGTCTCCCAGAACTTCGGCGGCTCCGGGATCTTTCAGATCGAAGGCAACGGCCAGGCGTTCTCGCTCGGCCTCCGGCAGGACGCGGGTTTCCGCCGAACGTCGGCATCCTCAACGCCGACTTCTCGAACGCGCACACCTGGACGGTGCAGGTCGTCGGCACGCTCGGGTCGACGAGTTTCAGCGTCACCGTCCCGGCGTACTCGATGATCCAGACGAACATACCGTCCGGAAACTACGGGAACCTTTACGTGGTCTTCACGCCGCCCAGCGACCTCTCCGACATCGACTCATGGACCGCATACGCGTCGTCGACGGACAACGGAACCGGCGACGGGTGGGTTTCACCAGCCACGCAAATCACGAATCAGTAGCTCATTCCGGCGTGATGTACGCCGCGGTGATGCCGCCGTCCACCATGAACGTCGAGCCGTTCACGTAGGAGCTTTCGTCGCTCGCTAGGAACAGGGCGGCGTTGGCCATCTCCTCGGGACGGGCGAAGCGGCCGGGGGGGATGTGGACGAGGCGGCGCTGGCGGCGTGCGGGGTCGGCGAGCAGTTCCTGCAGCAGCGGCGTTTCGACGGGTCCGGGGCAGAGCGCGTTGGCGCGGATGTTCTTGCGCGCGAACTCGACGGCGATCTCGCGCGTCATCGACAGCACGCCGCCTTTGCTCGCCGTATACGCAATCTGCGGCACCGCGGCGCCGACGATCGCGACGAACGACGCCGTATTGATGATCGAGCCGGCGCCGGCCCGGAGCAGCGCGGGGATCGCGTACTTGCACCCGAGGAACACGCCTTTGAGGTTGATGTTGATGACGCGGTCCCACGTCTCCTCAGAAGTCTCGGTCACGGAGCCGTCGTCGTCGAAGAAGACGCCGGCATTGTTGAAGATGACGTCGAGCCGCCCGTACGTCTCCTCGGCGAACTTGACCATCCCCTCGGCGTCCTTCGCTTTGGAGACATCCGCCGCGAACGCCGCGCCGCCCACTTCTTTCGCGGTCGCTTCGGCGGTCTCTTTCTTCAGGTCGACGACGACGACCTTCGCGCCTTCACGCGCGAACGCGATGCACGATGCCTTGCCGATTCCGCTGCCGCCGCCGGTGATGAGGGTGACTTTGTCTTGGAGTCTCATGCCTGTTCGAAATACCTCCGCCGCTCCCAATCGGTGACCGCGGCGTCAAATTTGCGCTGCTCGGTTTTGAAGAAGTGGAGATAGTGCTCGACGACGTCGTCGCCGAATGCGGTACGTGCGAACGCGCTCTGTTCCAGCGCGGCGATCGATTCATTGAGCGTGTGCGGGACGTGCGGGAGATCCTGCGCCGCGTAGACGTCACCTTCGAACGCCGCCGGCGGCTCGATGCGATTCGTGATTCCGTCGAGGCCCGCGGCAAGCGTGGCGGCGAAGGCGAGGTACGCGTTCGCGTCGGCGCCCGCGGCGCGGCATTCGATACGCAGCGACGGCCCGCTACCGACGATCCGGAATCCGGCGGTGCGGTTGTCATGGCTCCACGCGATGCCGGTCGGTGCGAACGAGCCGGCGACGTAGCGCTTGTACGACGCCGGGTACGGCGCATAGAACGCGAAAAGCTCGCGGATGTGCGCCATCCAGCCGCCGAGGAAGTGGCGGAACGTGTCGGTTTCCCCGGCGAAGAGCGACTTCTTCCCGCTCTTGTCCCAGAGCGACATGTGAATGTGGCAGCTCGAGCCGGCGTAGCGCTCATCCCACTTCGCCATGAACGTGATTGCCTTCCCGTGCTGCCATGCGATCTCTTTCGCGGCGTGCTTGTAGAGATGATGCCGGTCGGCCATCTCGAGCAGCTCGGCGTAGCGGAGGCCGATCTCCTGCTGTCCCGGTCCCCACTCGCCCTTCGACGACTCCACCGGGATGCCGCTGCGCTCCAGGTGCGAACGGATGTCGCCGATGAGGAACTCTTCTTTCGTTCCCTGGAGGATGTGGTAGTCCTCGATGAGGCGTCCGATCGGCTCGAGGTTGATGAAGCCTTTCTTCGCGACCTCTTCGAACGAGTCGTTGAAGACGTAGAGCTCCAGCTCCGAGGCGCCGAAGGCGGTGTAGCCCTGCTTGGCGGCGCGGGCGATCTGCTTGCGGAGGATCGAGCGCGGCGCGAGCGTGAGGAGCGCCTCCGTCTTCTCGTCGTGAATGTCGCAGAGGACGATCGCCGTCTTGTGCTGCCACGACGCGACGCGCATCGTCTCGAAGTCGGGGACGGGGTGAAAGTCGCCGTACCCCTTCGCCCACGACGTGAACGTGTAACCCGGCACCGGCTCCATCTCGACGTCGCACGCGAGGAGGTAGTCGCACGCGTGCATCCCGTGCTCGGCCACTTCGTCGATGAAGTACCGCGCCGCGATCCGCTTCCCGACCAGGCGGCCGTACATGTCGGGGAAGCAGGCGATGATCGTCTCGATCTTGTCGTCAGAGACGAGGTGTTTCAAGGCATCTAGATCGATACGTCCCTGCATCATTCACTCACGTCAACGTACACGGTCTTCCATTCAGTGTAGTTGTCGAGCACCTGCAGACCCAGTTCGCGGCCGAGGCCGGAGCGTTTCATGCCGCCGAAGGGGGCTTCGAGGTGGACGCTGGAGCCGGAGTTGATCGAGAGGTTGCCGGTCTCGATGGCGCGGGCGACGCGCATGGCCCGTCCGATGTCGCGCGTCCAGATCGAGCCGGAGAGGCCGTACATGCTGTCATTGGCGATCGTGATCGCCTCCGCTTCGTCGCGGAACGGCATCACGGTGACGACCGGTCCGAAGATCTCCTCCCGCACGATGCGCATCTCCGGCGTGACGGACGTGAAGACGGCGGGGGAGAGGAAGCATTGCTCGCCGGACGTCCCGCCGGTCGCGAGCGTTGCCCCTTCCGACTTGCCGCTGTCGATGTACGACATGACGCGCTTGCGGTGCGCCGCGGTGACCAGCGGCCCCATTTCCGACTCCTCGTCGAGCGGATCGCCGACTTTCACCTTATCGAACGCCGCAACGAGCGCCTCGGTGAAGCGGTCGTAGATCGGCTGATGGACGACGATGCGCGAGCGCGCGCAGCAGTCCTGGCCTGCATTTCCAAGTGACGAGGAGACCGCGGAGGCGACGGCGCGTCCGAAGTCGCAGTCGTCGAAGATCACGTCCGCCGACTTCCCGCCGAGCTCCAGGCTCACGCGTTTGATGTCGTCCGCCGCGTGATGCATCACCTGCATCCCGACTTCCGTCGAGCCGGTGAACGCCAGCTTGCGGACGAGCGGATGGGTCGTGAGCGCGGTACCGACCGTCGAGCCGGGGCCGGTGAGCACGGTGAACACGCCCTCGGGTACGCCCGCCTCCAGCGCAAGCTCCGCGAGGCGGATCGCCGTCATCGGCGTCTGCTCGGCCGGTTTCAGAACGACCGTGTTCCCCATCGCGAGTGCGGGCGCACTCTTCCACGACGTGATCGCGATCGGGAAGTTCCACGGCACGATGATTCCGCAGACGCCGACCGGCTCGCGGAAGGTCATGAGCACTCCGGTCGCCGCTCCCGGGATGGTCTGCCCGGCAATCTTGTTCGTCGTGCCGGCGTAGAACTCGAAACAGTCGGCGGCGAGATCCACCTCGTCACGCGACTCGCGGATCGGCTTCCCGACGTTACGCGACTCGAGTTGCGCCAGCTCGTCGCGATGCTCGCGGATGAGTTGCGAGAGCCGCAACAACACCCGGCCGCGGGCGCGGGTATTCGTCGACCGCCAGGCGCCCGTCCGGAACGCACGATCGGCGGCGCGCACGATGCGGTCAACGTCGGATGCTGTTGCCTGCGGGATCGACGCGAGCCGTTCGCCCGTCGCCGGCTCGATCACGTCGAAGCTCGACACGCTGCCTCGTTCTGCAAGAAGCGGGCGCGGGAGGGGGTCAGGTCGAAACTTGAAACTCGCGGCCGCCGCCTTGAGTTTCAAGTTTCGACCTGACCCCCTAAGTCTCCCGCCATGGTGTGCCATGCGATCGCGGCGAGCACGACGACCGCTCCCGCGATCGCGAATGGAGACGGCCGCTCGCCGAGGAACAGGAGAACCCAGATCGGGTTCGAGATCGGCTCGAGCATTCCGGTGAGCGAGGCCTGCGTCGCGGTCACGTACTTCAGCCCCTTCACGAACAGCGTGTACGCGAGCGCGATCTGGACGAGGCCGAGGAACAGCAGGACGCCGAACGACTTCGGAGTGAGCGCGAGTTGATCGTGCACGGCGGGGAGCAGCGCGATCGCGAGTATGAGGTTGCCCCACGTAATCGCGCTCTGTGCGGCGTCGTGCTCGCGCCGTAGGGCGAGGATCAGCGCGGCGAAGAAGATGCTCGAGAGGAGCGCCATGCCGTTGCCGGCCATGCCGCGCGCCTCGAAGCGGCCGACGAAGAAGAGCGCCATCCCGCCGATCGCGACGGTGATGGCGATGACGTCGCGAGTCCGCATCGCCTCACCCACGACGAGCGGCGAGAAGAGCAGCACCCAGACGACGCCGGCGTACTGCAGAAAGATCGCATTCGCGGCGGTGGTCCACTTCGTGGCGACGACGAAGGTCGTCAGGCAGGCGCAATAGCTGATGATCGCGATCGCGAACGTTGCGGACGAGCTCCATCGCCGGCGCCCCCAGACGTTCTTGCCGAGGAGCACGAAGAGGCCGAGCGCCGCAAAGAGGGAACGGTAGAACGTAACCTTCAGCGGCGGATCGGCGATCGCCTTGATGCCAATCCCACCCGTCGACCACAGCAGCGCCGCGCAAGCGACGTAGACGATGCCCTTTTGCCGGTCGGTCAAACGGGCGGGATTGTACGTGTCTGCCTAGTTTGCCAAGTACGAGTTGCGTTCCGCGCGCCCGTACTGCTCGCTCTCCGGCGTCTTCGTGCACGGGAGCGGCTCTTCGGGCGGCGGCACGAGGAAGGCGCACTCGCGTACGACCTCGGCCATGGTGTCGATCTCGATTGGCTTGTTCAGGACGGCAACGACCATGAGGGGATCGATGACCGAATGCTTGTTCGGATCGCGTACCGCGATGACGAACGAGGTCGCTTCCGGCCGTCTCGATTTGAACTCGCGCAGGAACCTTTCGGCCGCGCGATGGGGAAGATCCATGTCGATGACGATCAGCGCGTAGTCGCACTCGAGCACGTGCATCAGCGCCTGTTCAACGGTTGAGGCCGTGTCGACGTTCAGTGGCTGGTGGCGCAGGATCGTGAAGAGCATCACCCGCATTGCGTCGTTGTCTTCAACGATCAAGACTCTCGGTTGTTCGTGATTCTTCATGACCAGGAATAAGTCCAAAAGGTGTGCCATGGAAACGCAGCGTGAGGCGCTAATTCACGCGCGGATTGATCGAGCAATTGCCGCCGTCGCTATCGGCCGGCGGGCACTCTTCGAGCTGTTCGCGGCTGGCGACCGTGGCGAGCGCTCCGGAGATGCTGTCGACGATCATGTCGACGTCGAACGGCTTGCGGATCGTGCCGGCGACGAGGTCAGGGCTGAGGTTGCGCGGCTCCGCGCCGGCGGTGAGGACGATGATCAGCGGACGATCCTCGGGGCGCCGTTTCGCGAATGTGTCGAGCACCTCGTAGCCGCTGAGCTCCGGCATCATCAGGTCGAGCAGGATGACGTCATAGCGGCATTGCTCGCAGCGCACCAGCGCATCAGCGCCGTTTCGGGCACTGTCGACGGGGATGCCGCGCCGGCGCAGGATGGTGCACAGCAACGCCCGAATGGCATCGTCATCGTCCACCACCAACACACGTTTCTCGATCGGCATCGCCTCCTCGCATTCCTGAAGTAGCAATGATCACGCCCGAGGAGACGCACAAGTCTCAGTGCACTGTTACTCTTTTCGCGATGCCGAAACCGCAATGGAACGTTCGCGAGCGCCGGATCCTCGCGTCGCTGAAGACGCCCTCGGACATCCAGCGCTATCTCGACGAGCTGGAGTACGACACGGGAGATGGCGCTGCCTCGCCGCGCGTCGTGATGCGTAGCGGGAAGGCGCACTGTTACGGCGGCGCGCTCTTCGCCTGCGCCGCGCTTCGGGAGCTCGGCCACCGTCCGCGGCTCATGTTCATCGATGCGGTCTCGGACGACGGCCACTGCCTCGCCCTCTACCAGGTCGGCGAGCCGTGGGGCGCGGTGGCGAAGTCCAACTTCACGACGATCCGCTCCCGCGAGCCGATCTACTCGTACAACGCCCTCGGCCTCAGCTACTTCGACGGCTTCTTCAACTCCTGGGGAAAGCGAACCATGCGTTCTTTCACGGAGCCAGTCGATCTCGAACAGTTCGAACCGCGCGGCTGGCGCTTCGCCGAGGACAAACTGAAATACATCGACCGGGCGATCGACAATGCGCCGCTGGCGTGGAAGCTCGATCGCCGCGACATCCCCCGCATCAGCAAAGCCGGCAAAACCCTCATCCGCGCCGGCCTCCTCGGCGCTAATCCCCAAGGGCTCTGGAGGCCGGGCAAGTGACGGGGCGTCCGCTGCCGGGTGAATACGGCGAGCACGCAGCGAGCGACATTGCGTGCGTCGCAGGTGATGACGCACTGGAAGCTCTACTGCGTCAACAGCGCGAATTCGAGGCTTTCTTGGGGCGTCTCGACGAAACGCACATTGCAGGCCTCCGTTATGCGCCCGGCAAGTGGACAGTCAAACAGGTGATCGGCCACATGTTGGACGACGAAAGGATCTTCGCCTATCGCATGCTCTGCATCGCACGCGGCGATACGGCGCCATTGGAGAGCTTCGACGAGAACCGCTATGTAACCGGCGCGAACTTCGAGGAGCGACCGCTCGCAAGCTTCATCGACGAATACCGTCTCATCCGCGCGTCAACGATCGCGCTCTTGCGTCCACTGACGCCGGAAGCCTGGCTACGCCGTGGCACCGTCGCCGGCTACACAGCCTCGGTCCGCGGCCTCGCGTGGCATATCGCCGGCCACGAGCTGCATCACATCGAGATTTTGAAGACGCGGTACCTGACCGCGGGATGACGCTGCCTCGGTGTGGCGCCGGCGCCACACAGAGGCATCAGAAAACCACGTGTAGTGGCTCCCGTCCCGTCAAGAACAACAAGATGTCGGTGGCGGCGAGGCGCGCCATTCCGTTGCGCGCCTCGTCGGTGGCGGAGCCGATGTGGGGAACGATGACGACGTTCTGCATGGCGCGAAGGCGCGGCGAGACCTCAGGTTCGTGCTCGTAGACGTCGAGCGCGGCTCCTCGGAGAAAGCCGCTGTCGAGCGCGTCGCAGAGCGCGTTCTCGTCCATCAGCTTCCCGCGGGAGGTGTTCACGAAATACGCGCCGCGCTTCATCTTGGCGAAGGTGGCCGCATCGAACATGTGGCCGGACTCACGCGTCAAAGGCACGTGGACGGAGATGACGTCGCTGGTTGCCAGCAACGCGTCAATCGGCTCGCCGCGATGCGTGCCGAGCACCTCCATCCCGAAAGCGCGGGCGCGCTCGGCGACGGCGTTGCCGATGCGGCCCATGCCGATGATGCCGAGGCGTTTGCCGGCGAGCGAAATACCGTGAAGCTTCATCGGCTCCCATTCACAGCGGCCGGTCGCCCGTACCTCGGCGTCGCCTTCGACGATCCGCCGCGTCACGGCGAGGATCAGCGCCATCGTGAGGTCGGCCGTCGCCTCCGTCAGCACGCCGGGCGTGTTGGTGACGCGGATGCCGAGCTCGCGCGCCGCCTCGACGTCGACGTTGTTGTAGCCGACAGCGTAGTTAGCGACCATCCGCAGGTTCGGGTTCGACCCGAGAACGCGCCGTGTCAACGGATCCGACAGCAACGTCATCGCTGCATCGGCCTCGGAGAGGATCGTGATCATCTCGTCCTCGCTCCGCGCCTGCTCGGTCGGATGCTCGACCAGATCGAAGTGCGGCCCGAGGATCTCGCGCGCGATCGACGGGTACTCGGCGGTGAGGACGACGGTGTACCTCACTTCATTTCCGTGACAGCAGCCAACCGACGACGAAGAAAGCGCCGCCGACGAACAGAAGCCGGACCTCGAGCTGGATGTTGTCGCGAAACAGACCGACCAACAGACCGTACGGCAGCAGAACCATTCCGATCATCTGAAACAGCCGGCCGAAGAGCACCTTCATCGTTCGACGGTCACCGTTTCCACTACGTCGCCGCGCTCGATCTGGTCGACGACCGCGGTCATGCCGCTCGTCAGGCGCGCAAAGATCGTGTAGCCGCCGTCGAGGTGCGGCGTCGGCGAGTGGGTGATGAAGAACTGCGAGCCGCCGGTGTCGGGGCCGGAGAGTGCCATGCCGACCGCGCCGCGCGTGTACTTCTGCAGATTGATCTCGTCGCGGATCGCGTAGCCGGGGCCGCCGTTCATGTCGTTGCGCGGGTCGCCCCCCTGGATGACGAAGTTCGGGACAACGCGCATGAAACTCGAGCGGTCGAAGTAGTGCTTCTTTGCGAGCTCGGCGAAGTTCCACGCCGTGATCGGCGCGTCCTGCGCGAGCAGGAGGATGGCGATGTTCCCACGCGCCGTGTGGATCGTCGCGGTGTGCGGCTGGTGCGACCACTGCGCGATCGCGGCGTAGTCGCGGTCGACGGCCAGAGGAGTGAACTGCGGCCGACTCTTCTTCAGCTTCTCCTCGATCTGATCGGCCGCGATACGGCGGACGACCGGATCACGATCGGCGAGCAGCCCGCGCAAGAACGCCTCGCGTTCCGGCCGGTCGATCTCCGCGAGGGCCACGATTGCCGCGACG
>DASXHZ010000049.1:0-4004 GCA_036488085.1 Thermoanaerobaculia bacterium | reverse complement strand
CGACCGCAGTCACTGTGAACCAGCCAGCGAAGCCGACGATCTCCGCCGACGGGCCGACGACGTTCTGCCAATGGAGCAAGGTCGTGCTGACATCCTCCACGGGGAGCTCTTACCTCTGGTCGAACGGGGCGACGACAGCGTCGATCACCGTGACCACGGGCGGGTCGTACACCGTTACGACGGTCGATTCCAACGGCTGCAGCGCGACTTCCGATCCGGTCGTCGTCACGGTCGATCCTGAGATCGCACAGCCGACCGCATCGGCCCAGGGCTCGACCTCGATCTGCCCGGGCGCCTCGGTCTCGATGACCGTCACGCCCAACGGCGGCGGCAACGGCGTCTATTCGTATCAGTGGTACGGCACGAGCGGCCCGATCTCGGGCGCGACGTCGGCGACCTACACGGCCTCGCCGTCGAGCAATACCTCTTACTACGCGGTCGTCTCCGACTCGATCGGCTGCAGCAGCACGAGCAGCAACGCCGTCGTCGTCACCGTCAACTCCAACCCGAGCGCGACGATCACGGCGCCGGCCGCCGTCTGCGACGGCCAGACGAACAGCGCCTCGGTTCCCGACGCCGGCACCGGCGCGACCTACGCGTGGACCGTGACGAACGGCACGCTCGATTACACGACCTCGAACGGCGCGGTCGCCTTCTTCCATAACGGTCCGGGATCTTCATCGGTCGTTCTCAACGTCACCGTGACGACGGCCGCGGGATGCACGGCGACGTCGCAGCAGACGATCGCTGTGAACCCATTGCCCTCCGCCATCATCACTCCAAACGGCCCGACGACGTTCTGCCAGGGCGGCAATGTCACGCTCTCCGCTCCTGCCGGAATGTCCGGATACACCTGGAGCGACGGCAGCCATGCGCAGTCGATCACGGTCGGTGCGAACGGCACGTACTCGGTGACCGTCACGAATTCGTCCGGTTGCACGTCGCATTCGGGCGGCGTCACCGTGACAGTCAACACCAATCCGTCGCTGTCGATCAGCGCACCACCCGCCATCTGCGCCGGCGCGACCGGCAGCGCCTCGACCGCGGCCATCACCGGCGCGTCGTATGCGTGGACGATCGCCAACGGAACGATCACCAGCGGCGCCGGTACGAACGCCGTCACATTCACCTCGGCCTCCGGTCCCGTAACCCTCGGCGTCACGGTGACGAACAGCAGCAACTGCAACGGCACCGCGAGCGCCACGGTCGGCGTGAACGCGCTTCCGAACGCCACGATCACCGCGCCGAGCGGAATCTGCAACGGATCGACCGGCAGTGCGTCGGTGACGGCCATCAGCGGCGGTAGCTACAGCTGGTCGATCGCCGGCGGGACGATCACGGGCGGCGGCGGGACGAATGCGATCACGTTCACGTCGACCGGCAGCAACGTCTCTCTGAGCGTGACAGTGACTTCGAACGGCTGCTCGTCATCGAGCAGCACGAACGTCGCTGTGAACGCGAATCCGACGACGCCGGCGATCACGGCCGGCGGCCCGACCACGTTCTGCGCGGGCGGCAGCGTGACGCTGAATGCCCCGGCGGCCTCGGGCTATCACTGGTCCAACGGCGCGATCACGCAGTCGATCGTCGTCTCGGCGAGCGGCACGTTTACGGTGTCCGTGACCAATGCCAGCGGCTGCGTCAGCGCGCAATCCGCTCCGGTCACGGTTACCGTCAACCCCGCGACGGCAATTACGCAGCAACCGGCCAGCGCGACGATCCTCAAGAACACGACGACCACGCTGTCAGTCACGGCAACCGGCACCGGCACGCTGACGTATCAGTGGTACAACCCACCGACGGCGAACAACAACGACACGTCGAAGAAAGTCGGCACGAGCTCCCCGACCTTCACGACCCCCAAGCTGTCGAGCGGGCCGCATTACTACTACGTCGTCGTCACCGGCTCGTGCGGTACCGTGCGAAGCGCGATCGCGACGATCACTGCGAATTAGCCCTTACTAGTGTGGCGCAGGCGGGAAAGCCTGCGCCACATCAGCGTTCAGCCGTACGGATTCACCACCACCCGCTCCATGTGGCGCTCCGGCGCCGCGAGGTCGGTGAAGCCGAACTGCCGGTACAGGCCGTGGGCGTCGCGCGTGACGAGCGCCCAGCGCCGGAGGCCCTGCAGGTCCGGATGCCCGGAGATCGTGGTCATCAGCAGCTTCGAGACCCCGCGGCCGCGGTGCTCCGGCAGGACGAAGACGTCGCCGAGGTAGGCGAAGACGGCGTAGTCGGTCACGACGCGGGCGAAACCGACCTGTTGCCGTTCGTCGTACGCGCCGAAACAGAGCGAATGCTCGATGACGCGAACGAGAAGCGGTTTCGGGATGTTCTTGGTCCAGTACGCATCGCGCGAGAGGAACTCATGGATCAAATCGATGTCGAGTCTCGCCTTGTCGGTGTCGATGGTGTACATGGAGCGGAGTATGTCGAAGCACATCGTCGATGAGAACCTCCTGAAGCTGGCGCACGAGCGCGCCGTCGAATACCTCCGGATGATCCCTGAGCGGGCCGTTGCGCCGCAGATGACGCGCGACGAGCTGCTGCAGGCGCTGTCCGTGCCGCTGCGTGACGAAGGCGAAGATCCGGCCGCCGTCATCGACTCGCTCGCCCACGCCGCCGAGCGCGGCACGATGGGGACGACCAGCCCGCGCTTCTTCGGCTTCGTCATCGGCGGCTCGCTGCCCGTGACTGTCGCCGCCGACTGGCTGACGACCGCGTGGGACCAGAACTCCGGACTCTACGCCGCGGCGCCGCTTTCATCGGTCGTCGAGGATGTTGCCCACCAGTGGCTGCTCGACCTCTTCGACCTGCCGCGCGAGTCAAGCATCGGCTTCGTCACCGGCTGCCAGATGGCGAATTACACCGCGCTCGCCGCGGCACGTCACGCCGTACTGCGCCGCGTAGGCTGGAACGTCGAGGAGGGTGGGCTCTATGACGCGCCGCGGGTCAACCTCGTCGTCTCCGACGAAGCGCACGTGACGATTCACACGGCGATGCGCTACCTCGGCTTCGGGATGCGCAATCTGCGCGAAGTGCCGGCGGACGAACAGGGAAGGATGCGCGCCGGCGCGCTCCGCGAGCTCGTCGCGACGCTCGACGGTCCGACGATCATCTGCGCCCAGGCCGGCAACGTGAACACCGGCGCGATCGATCCGCTGCGCGAGATCGCGGCGATCGCGCGCGAGAAGAATGCGTGGGTGCACGTCGATGGCGCATTCGGCCTCTGGGGACGCGCCTCGCGCGACCGCCGCGGGCTGCTCGACGGCATCGAGCTGTGCGACTCATGGGCGACGGACGCCCACAAGTGGCTGAACGTGCCATTCGACAACGGAATCGTGATCGTCCGCGACTCCGCGTCGCACCGAGCGTCGATGACCGTCTCGGCGGCGTACCTGGAGCAGACGTCGGGCGTCGAGCGCGACGAGGTCGACTGGAATCCCGAGTTCTCGCGGCGCGGCCGCGGCATCACCGTATACGCCGCGCTCCGATCGCTCGGCCGCGGCGGCGTCGAAGACCTCGTCGACCGGCTCTGCGCGCGCGCACGACAGTTCGAGACCATCCTCCGCGCCGATCCGCGCGTCGAGATCCTGAACGACGTCGTCTTGAATCAGGTGCTCGTCCGCTTCAAAGCGAGCGACGAGGCGACCCGCGAGACCGTCACCCGCGTCCAACGCGACGGCACCCTGTGGCTCGCCGGAACGACGTGGCACGGCATGGCCGCCATGCGCATCTCAGTTTCGAACTGGGCGACGAGAGAGGAGGACGTCGAGCGTTCTACCGCCGCGATCCTGCGATCGATCCCGTAGGCCCTCACGGGTAGTGTCTGGAAAGTTCAGCAAAAGAAAGGGTCAAAGACCGCTCCTGTAAAGTTCAAGTGGCGAAACCAAACCGAACAGGAGAGAGTCAATGACCCCGAAGAAGCGTAACGCAAGTGGTGAGGATGTGAAGTCCGAGATCGCGGCGGATCGGGACTATCTGCGAGCGATGGTGCAGGAGCT
>DASXHZ010000038.1:0-22064 GCA_036488085.1 Thermoanaerobaculia bacterium | reverse complement strand
CATCCGGCGCTTCGCGCCACCCTCGCCCGCCGGGAGAGGGAGTTGGAGGATCTCCCCGCAAAGCCCCTCTCCCTCCGGGAGAGGGTGGCGCGAAGCGCCGGGTGAGGGGCGTGATGCTCGCGCTGATCGTGTTGTCAGCGTTCCTCTTCGGCGGGTGGGCGCTGCGCAACAAGCTCGCGGCCGATCGCCAGGGCGACTGGGTGGACGCGACGCGCAGCGACGTCGTCAGCGGCGTCGACGTCTCCGGCACGCTCGCGGCGGTCGATTCGAGCGTGCTCGGTCCTCCGCAGGTCGCCGACACCTGGGAGTTCAAGGTGTCGATGCTGGCGCCCGAAGGCAGCGACGTGAAGAAGGGCGCTCCGGTCCTCGGCTTCGACACGACCGACCTGCAGCGCCGCCTCGACCAGTATCGCGCGCTCGCCGAACAGGCGGCGAAGGAGATCGAAAAGAAACGTTCCGATCTCTCGCTCCACCGCGAGAGCGATCGCCTCGCGCTCGCCGAAGCGGAAGCGAAGATGCGCAAGACCGCGCTGAAGCTGGAGGCACCGGCGGACATCGTCGGCATCAAGGAGCGCGAGGAAGTGCGGCTCGACTACGAGACGTCGAAGCGCGAAGTCACCTCCATCCGCGAACGCCTCGCCGCGTTCGAACAGGCGGCCGCCGCCGAGATCCGGCTCCTCGAGAGCAAGCGCGCGCAGGCCGAGTCCGTGGTGCACGACAGCGAGAGCGCCATCAAGGCGATGATGGTGACCGCGCCGCGCGACGGCACGGTCGTCTATGCCATCGATTGGAAGGGCGACAAGCGGAAGGTCGGCGACAGTTGCTGGCGCGGCCAGCGCGTCGTCGAGATCCCCGACCTGAACAAGATGAAGGCGAAGGGGGAGGTCGATGAGGTCGATGCAGGCAAGATCGCCGTCGGCGAGCGGGTCACGTTCCGCCTCGACTCGCACCCGGACGATGAGCTGCACGGCACGATCACGAACGCCGCGCGCACCGTCCAGCAGCAGGCCAACACGAAGAATCCGGTGAAGGTGCTGAACGTCGACATCGCCATCGACAGGACCGATCCGGCCAAGATGCGTCCCGGCATGCGATTCCAGGGCACCGTCGAACTGGCGCGCTCGCGCAATGCAGTCGTCATCCCACGCAACGCGGTGTTCGTTTCGGCTAAGGGCGGACCGATCGCCTATTGCCGCGGCATCTTCGGCGTCTCGCAGGTCCCCCTGAAGCTCGGCCGCGAGAACGACAAGCTCGTCGAAGTCCTCTCCGGCCTCCACTCCGACGACCGCGTGCTCGTCGAGAAGAGCGAAAAGGCGGACTCGAAATCGTGATCTTGGCGGGGCGCGCACTCACGCTCATCGTGTTCGCAGCGCTCTTCGCATCCTGCGGCCGCCAAGCGGCCGTTCCCACGTACAAAGTCACGCCGACCACCTTCACCCGCCGCATCACGGCGGAAGGGAATCTGAAGGCGGTGAAGGCTCAACCGGTGATGGCGCCGCACGACGCGCCGAATTCGCTGAAAGTCTCATGGATGGTCGACGACGGCGCAGTCGTGAAGAAGAACGACGTCATCGTCCGCTTCGATCCGAGCGATTTCGAGAAGGAGTTGAAGGGCGGCAACGAGGACCACACCACCGCTTCGAACAATCTCTCAAAGACCGATGCCCAGGCGTTGGCGACGCGGGCGAACCTGCAGCGCGACGCTCGCCAGGCGCAGAGCGAGCTGCTCTCCGCGAAGCAGTTCAAGTTCGATGACGCCGAGGTTTTCTCGCGCTACCAGCGCATCGAGGCCGAGGTCGACCAGGGCCTCGCCTCGGAGCACAAGAACAATGCAGAGCGCGTCCTGACGATCCGCGACGGCTTGAATCGCACCGACAAGGACCTCCTCGCGATCGAAGACAAGAAGGCGGCGCTCCGTATCCGGAACGCGCAGCAGGGGCTCAACTCCATCGAGATCCGCGCACCGTACGACGGCATCCTCGTGCTGACGCGCGACTGGCGCGGCGATGTGCCGCGCGTCGGCGCCACTCTCTGGCCCGGACAGCCGCTCGGCGAGATCCCCGACCTCAACAGCATGAAGGCGGAGGTGTTCGTGCTCGAAGCCGACGCCGCCGGCCTCGCGCCGAACGAGAAGGCGGCGGTGACGCTGGAGTCGAATCCGAACGTCGCGTACAGCGGGAAGATCACGCAGGTCGACAAGCTCGCGCGCCCTCGCGTCCGCGGCGTGCCGGTGCAGTACTTCGGCGTCACGATCTCGCTCGACAAGACCGATCCGCGCGTGATGAAGCCCGGCACGCGCGTCCGCGCCGTGCTCGACGTCGAGAACCGCGCCAAGGCGTTCGCGATCCCGCGGCAGGCGCTGTTCGAAAAGGAAGGGAAGAAAGTCGTCTACCGCAGGCACGGCTCGAAGTACGACGCCGTCCCGGTCGAGATCTCCAGCTCCACCGCGGGACGCGTGGTGGTGACGAAGGGTGTCGCCGACGGCGACGAGCTCGCGCTCATCGACCCGAACGCGAAGAAAAATGAAAGCTGACATCGAGACGCTCACCGTCGCGGTCGGAAATCTCGCGACGCATAAGCTCCGGACGGCGTTGACGATGCTCGGCATGATCTTCGGCGTCGGCGCGGTGATCGCGATGCTGTCGATCGGCGCGGGCGGCGAGAAGAAGGCGCTGGAGGCGATCGGCAAGCTCGGCCTGCGCAACGTGATCGTCCGCGCGAAGAGCGTCAAGCCCGAGGAGCGCGCCGAGCTGCGCAAGAAGTCCCTCGGTGTGTCCCTGCGCGACGGCGAGGCGATCGCCGAGGCGGTGCCGGACGTCGAGCGCGTCCTGCCGCGCATCGAGGTCAAGGCGTACAAGATCATCGCGCCGGGCGCAAAGACGAAGGGAAAGGTCTTCGGCGTTTCCTGGCGCTCGAACGAGGTCGCGGCGGTGAAGCTCGCCGAGGGGCGCTTCATCGATGCGAAGGACGAGCGCGAGCACGCGCAGGTCGCCGTGATCGGCCAGGAGATCCGCCGCAGTCTGTTCGGCTACGGACCGGCGATCGGAAAGCTGTTCAAGGTCAATGACGTCTGGCTCGAGGTCATCGGCATCCTCGCGAGCGAGCCCGCCGGCGCGTCTTCGGCGACCAGCGACGGCATGCCTGCCGGCACGACGGCCGAGGAGATCTGGATCCCGTCGACCACCGCGATGCGGAAGTTCGACCGCGATCCGCTCGACTCGCCCGTGGACGAGTTGCTCGTGACGGTGAAGGAAGGCGTTTCGACGAAGAAGACGGCGGAGCTCATGAAGCCCTTGCTCGATCGCCTCCACGGTGGCGCCGACGACTACGAGATCGTCGTCCCCGAGGCGCTCCTGGAGCAGAGCCGGCAGACGCAGCGGATCTTCAACATCGTGATGGGCTCGATCGCCGGGATCTCGCTGCTCGTCGGCGGGATCGGGATCATGAACATCATGCTCGCGAGCGTGCTGGAGCGGACCCGCGAGATCGGCGTCCGCCGCGCCATCGGCGCACGGAAGAAGGACATCCGCGCCCAGTTCGTGATCGAGTCGTTCACGATCAGCGTGATCGGAGGGATCGCCGGAATCGTGATCGGCATCGTCCTCGCGCGCCTCGTCGCCGCCTACGCCGGCTGGCCCACCGTGATCACGATCTGGTCTCTGCTGCTCTCGACCGGCGTCTCCGTCGCCGTCGGCCTGGTCTCCGGCATCTACCCAGCCGCCCGCGCAGCGGAGCTGAACCCGATCGAGGCGCTGCGGTACGAGTAACGACTCGTTTGGCAGCCGAGGAAGCCGCACAGAGGCGACATCGTATCAACGGAACGTACGGCTATGACGCCGCTCCGCGGCTGGGGGACCGTGATTCTTCCGTCGCTCAGTGCGGCGCCGGTGGCCTCGCGGGCGGGCCGTCCGGGAGTGTGCGCGTGCCGACCGACAGTCTGCGCGTGTCGACCGCTGGTCTGCGCGTGAAGGCCGACAGTCTCCGCGTGAGGGCCGACAGTCTGCGCATGCCGACCGGGAGTCTGCACGTGCCGGCCGGGAGTCTGCGCGTGCCGTCCGGGAGTCTGCACGTGCCGGCCGGGAGTCTGCACGTGCCGGCCGGGAGTCTGCACGCGCCGGCCGGGAGTCTGCGCGTGCCGGCCGGGAGTCTGCACGCGCCGACCGCGAGTCTGCACGTGCCGGCCGGGAGTCTGCACGTGCCGTCCGGGAGTCTGCACGTGCCGGCTGGGAGTCTGCGCGTGCCGGCTGGGAGTCTGCACCTGCCAGTCGCGAGTCCACACATGAAATCCGGGCTGCGGCGCGTGAAACCTGCGCTGCCACATGTGAAATCCGGGATGTTCAACGTGTCGGCTAACCGCACGCCGGTGCAATCCGTCGAACTAACGGAGGAAAACCGCCCATGACACAGCGTCTTCTCGTCGCCGCCGCCGTCTTTTTTGCCCTTTTCGCCGGGAAGTGGGCTGAGCGCTGTGAGAAAGGGCATGCGGTCGTCTACGCGGATGGCGGCGTCACGTTCGCCAACGGGATCAGCGGGGATGACCTCGGGGTGCTTCAGAAGACGTACGGGCGGCACTTCGCGTACTTCGAGCGGGACGGCCGGCATTACGTGATCACAGATCTCGACACGCTCGACCGTATCGCCGCCGTCTATGCGCCGCAAATGCATCTCGGGCGCAAGCAGGCGGACCTCGGCGCGCAGCAGGCGAAACTTGGCGCGCAGCAGGCGGACCTCGGGCGGGAGCAGGCGCGTATCGGGAGCCGCCAGATTCACGATCGTTCCGAGTCGCTCGAGCGGCAGCAGGCGGAGCTCGGCAAGAAGCAGGATGCGCTCGGCGACAAACAGAACACCCTCGGCCGCCAGCAGGAGGAGATGGGGCGGCAGCAGGATGATCTCGCCAAGAGTGCCGACAAGCAGGTCGCAGCGATCTTCGATCAGGCGATTCGCACTGGCGTTGCGAAGAGACTGTCAGGAATCTGACGCGAACAATCTGTAACCGGCAACCGGCAACTGGCAACCGCGAACTATGATTCGCGGATGCGCCAGCGCCTCACGTACCTCCTCGCATTCGCGCTCACGATTCCTCTCGCCATTCCGCTTTACGGGGCGTCGCAACTCGACGTCCCCTCGGTCGCGTACCGTCATCGGACGCTCCCGAACGGCATGGAGGTCTACTCGGTCCGCGACACCTCCATCCCGCGCGTCGCGATCCAGGTTTGGTACCGCGTCGGGTCGAAGAACGATCCGCCGCACCGCAGCGGCTTCGCGCACCTCTTCGAGCACATCATGTTCAAGAGCACGAAGCACATGCCGTCGGAGTTTTTCGACCGGCTGACCGAGGATGTGGGCGGCGAGAACAACGCCACGACGCGCGACGACTCGACGAACTACTACGAGGTCATCCCGTCGAACTATCTCGAAACGCTGCTCTGGGCGGAAGGGGAACGGCTGGCGTCGCTCACCGTCAACGAGGCGAACTTCAAGTCGGAGCGCGACGTGGTGAAGGAGGAGTATCGTTTCCGCATCCTCGCGCCGCCGTACGGCCGGCTGTACTACTCGCTCGACAAAGACTCGTGGCAGGTGCATCCGTACAAGCGGCCGGGCATCGGCAGCATCGAGGATCTCGACGCCTCCACGCTCAGCGACGTCAAGAAGTTCCACTCCACGTATTACCGGCCGGACAACGCCGTGATCGTCGTGGCGGGTGATTTCGACGACGCGCAGCTCGACGGCTGGGTCGACAAGTACCTCGGCACGATACCGCGTCCGAAGACGGCCATCCCGCGGGTGACGGTCAAAGAGCCGCCGCACAAAGAGTTGAAACGATTCACCGAGTACGGGCCGAACGTCCCGCTGCCGGCCGCCGCGATGACGTGGATCATCCCCGACGCTCGGAGCGCCGACAGCGCGCCGCTCACGGTCGCCGCCGCGGTCCTCGGCCTCGGCGAGTCCTCACGCGCGTATCAGTCCCTCGTTTACCGGGAGAAGATCGCAAACGAGGTCGAGATCGACGCCGATGAGCGCGAAGATGCAGGCCTCTTCATCGCGTTCGCGATCATGTCGAGCAACCACAAGGTCAGTGAGGGACACAAAGCGCTGCGGAAGGAGATCGATGCTCTCGCTCAGAAGCCGGTGTCCGAGGCTGAGCTGACGAAGGCGAAGAACCAGATCATCGCCAACATCCTCCGCGAGCGGGAGACAAACAACGGCACGGCGTTCGAGATAGGGCAGTCCGTGGTCGTCGAGCACGACGCGGCCGCGGTCAACAAAGACATCAGGAAGCTGCAGGCGGTGACGCCGGGAGACGTGAAGCGTGTTGTCGAGACGTATCTGGTCAAAGGGAAGCCGACATTGATCGACTATGAATCGCAGCCGGGCGGAGGTGCGAAGTGAAGAACGTCGTCACCATCGTTTTCGCACTTCTACTCGCGGTAGCCGCAATTGGCGAGCAGACCACGCCGCCGCTTCCCGGACCGCCGCGGCCGCTGAACATTCCGACGCCGGCGGACAAGACGCTCCCGAACGGGCTGCGTGTGATCGTCATTCCGAAGTCCGGCGTACCGCTCATCGCCGCGCGGCTGATGATCAAGACCGGCGGCGAGGCCGACCCGGCGGACAAGGCGGGGCTCGCCGACATGACGGCGTCGCTGCTCACGAAGGGGACGACGACCAAGTCGGCCGAGGAGATCGCGCGGGGCGTCGAGGCCCTCGGTTCGGCGATAGAAAGCGGCGCCGGATGGGACTACTCGTACGTCGCCATCAGCTCGCTCGCGAACAATTTCGGAACGGCGATGACGTACGTCGCCGACGTCGTGCGCAACCCGACGTTCAAGACCGATGAGGTCGATCGGCTCCGCGAGCAGAACATCGACGCGCTCAGCGTCAATCTGAAGGATCCCGCGCAGCTCGCGCGTTTCGTCGCGAGCCGCGTCGTCTACGGCGGCGGGGCGTACGGCCACAACCTCGGCGGGACGCCGAAGTCGCTCGAGAACATCAAGCGCGAGGACGCGGCCGCGTTCCACGCGAAGTGGTACCGGCCAGAGAACGCGATCTTCGTCGTGGCGGGGACGATCACGCCCGATGACGCGATGGCGATCGCGGAGAAGAGCTTTGGCGATTGGAAAGGTGTGGGTGAGATGCCTGCAAACGCGGCCGAGGCCGGCGGCGCCACACAGAATCAGGAGAAGCCGCGGGTGGTCGTCATCGACATGCCGGACGCGGGGCAGGCGGCGGTCATCGTGACGCGGCGCGGGCTTGCGCGCACCGACCCGGCGTACATCGCGTCGCAGGTTGCGAACGCGGTCCTCGGCGCCGGCTACTCGTCGCGGCTGAACGAGGAGATCCGCATCAAGCGCGGTCTCAGCTACGGTGCGGGGAGCTCGTTCGAGTTCCGCCGCGAAGCGGGTCCGTTCTTTGCCACGGCTCAGACGAAGAACGAGTCGGCAGGCGAAGTGGCAGGAATCATCAACGAGCAGCTTTCCGGGATGACGAGCACCTCGGTGCCGGAGTCGGAGCTCACGCCGCGCAAGGCGGTGCTCCTCGGCAACTTCGGCCGCGCGCTGGAGACCGAGGCGGGGCTGGTGTCGCGCGTCGCGGCGCTGGCGCTGTATGGGCTGCCGCTCGGCGATCTGTCGCACTACATCAGCGACGTGCAGGGCGTCACCGCCGAGCAGGTGAAGGGTTTCGCGGGCACCCACTTCCCTGACGAGAACGTGGTCATCGTCGGCGATATGAAGAAGTTCGGCGACGAGTTCAAGAAGCGCTTCCCGAACGCAGAGATCATCCCGCTGGCGCAACTCGATCTCGATTCACCCACTCTGCGGAAGCCATGAGACGCGCGGTCACGACGGTCGTCCTCCTCGGCGTCGTCGTGATCGCAGCGTTCGTGTATCTCGAGCGGCGCGCGAAGAAGATCGAAGAAGAGGCGACCACGCCGCAGGAAGAGACGGTCGACGTTGGCGCGATCGTGACGCGGGTCCGCTCACTGAACCGCCTGGAGACGGCGGAGATGCGGATCACGCACGTGGCGAACGTCAAACAGACGTACAAGTACGTCCCCGACGCTCTCGGCGGCGACTCGCTGACGCTGCTCGCGGCCGGCGACGTGATCGCGGGCTTCGACTTCTCGCAACTGACCGAGAACGACGTCACGCGCGACGCCACGGGAGGCGTCGTCCTGCATCTCCCCGCGCCGGAGATCCTCGTCACGCGCCTCGACAACAACGCGACGCGCGTGATCAATCGAAATACGGGAATGCTCCGCCGCGAGGACCCCGACATGGAGTCGCGCGCCCGCGCCCACGTCGAGACGATGATCCGGGACGAGGCGCTGAAGGCGGGTGTCCTCAAGCAGGCCGAAGACAACGGCGAGAAAGTCCTCGCCGAACTGCTCCACACCCTCGGCTTTCAACGCGTGCGGTTCGAGTTCGGGAAGCCTTCGCGTTCGCTGTGAAGCAGCCGCATTCTCACGCCGCGGCTCTTATCAGGCGCCGCGACGTGACGGTGAAGATCGGCAATGCCAGGCAGCTCACCGCGGCTGCGACGATGAATGCGTTGGAGAGGCCGAAGCGCTCTCCGATCGAGCCGACGAGGAGCGAGCCGGCGGCGATGCCGGTGTCGAATGCCCAGACGATGCTGCCGAACGAGCGGGCGCGGCGCTCGGGATCGGTGTTGTCCATGATGAAGGCGGCGAACGCCGGGTATGCGGTTCCCCAAGCCGCGCCGAAGATTGCAGCCGAGGTGATGAAGGCGCCGCGCGTGTGCGCGAACGCCAGGATCACGAACGCCACCGGGACGAGGAGCAGCGACGGATAGAGGATCGCCTTGACGCCGAACCGGTCGCCGAGGTGCGAGGTGAAGAGGCGGATGACGATCACCGCGACCGCCATCGTCGTCAGGTAGATCGCTTTCGGCGAGACGTGGCGCTGATCGGCGAGGATTGCGGCGTAGCTCGTGATGCCGCCGTAGCCGATCGACGACGTCGCGAGGGTGAACGCCGTCTTCGTGACCTTCCAGTCCCACACCTCGGCGAGCACGATCCGGCGGTCATGCGCCGGGTCGCGCATCCGCAGCATCAGCGCGGCGATGGTCATCAGGACCGAAAGCGTCGCCATCTCTCCGCAGAGGACGAACCAGCCGAAGTGAAAGACGCCGAGGCCGATCGCGGGAGCGAGCGCGATCGCGAACTGGCTCGCGAGGCCGGCGATCGCCAGCCCTTGCGTGCGGCGGCTCTCGGGGATGAAGTCGTTCACGAGGATTGCGGAACTCGAGGCGAGGATCGACGACCAGATCGAGCCGTGAATCAATCCGACGACGAGTAGCAGCGGCAGGTAGGTGATGAGGCCGTATGCGAGCGAGAAGACGATGAACAGCAGCGATGCCGCGATGAGCGTTCGCCGCCGTCCGAAGTGGTCGGCGAGCGATCCCATGACCGGCGCGGAGAACGCGCTCGCGAAGGTGTAGACGGAGAGAAACCATCCCGCCTGCGCTGTCGTCCCACCGAGGTCGAGAATGCGGAACGGAATGACCGGAAGCAGTTGGAACGCCGAGAAAAACGTCACGAACGAGAACACCCACATGCCCCAGAACCGGGGTGTGAAGAGTGGGTCGCGTGACGCCGTTTCGGCCATCGGCGGGGGATTTTAGAGTGTGGAGGAGGCGTTGACTCGGCTGATGAGAGTGAAACGCGCCGAAAAGTACGGGTTCTGCTCCGGCGTTCGCATCGCCGACCTTAAAGTGAAGCGGTTCGCTTCCGCGGGGGGCCGCGGCGCGATCCTCGGGCAGGTGGTGCACAACGAGCGCGTGGTCGAGGAGATGGAGAACCTCGGCGTTCGCACCGTGGACGAGATCGTGGCGGTCGACGAGCCGACCATCGTCTTCTCCGCGCACGGCGTTCCGCCGTCGTTCCACGACGCGGCGAAGTCGCGCGGACTGAACGTCCTCGACACGACGTGCAAGTTCGTCTACGACATCCACCGCGAGTCGAAGGACGCGCGGGGGGCTGGCTTCCATCTCATCTTCATCGGCGACCCAAAGCATCGCGAGGTCATCGGCTATACGAATGACCTCGACCCGGCGACGTACCACATCGTCCTGACGACCGACGACGTCGATGCCATCGACTGGTCGCAGTACGACAACGTGAAGGTTTTCTATCAGACGACGCTGAACTCCGAGGATTTCGAGCACGTCGTGAACCGGATCGAGCAGCGGGCGAAGCATGTCGAGCGCGCCGACACGATCTGCTACGCGACCAAGCAGAACCAGGACGCCGCGCGCGTGCTGGCCGACGACCCCGAGGTCGACGCCATCGTCGTCATCGGCGGCAAGAAGAGCGCGAACACGAAGCACCTCTGGGAGATCTGCCGTGAGGCGAAGCCTTCGTACCTCGTACAGGGAGCGGAGGACATCGATCCGCAGTGGTTCGCGGAGGTCGACGTCGTCGGAGTGACGGCCGGCGCATCGACGCCGGACTACGTCATCGAGGAAGTGGAGCGTCGCATAGCTCTGTTATGACCGGAGCAAGATGAAGGTCATTCGGAATGTCATCCTCGCGCTCGGGCTCGTCATTCCGTTCACCGCATCCGCGGCCGAGCTGAACTGCAGCGGACCGGCGAACGTCGAGGCGTTCCATTACTCCTGGCACCTGCGCGGGGCGCTCGGTTGGATCGCTGGGTTCGTCTTTCCGCGCTCCGGCTATGGCGACCTGAAGAACGTCTATCCGAATGCCGACAAACAGACGATCTCGAGCGAGCTGATGGTGACCGGAGGCTCGGGCGAGAACAGCGGCTTTTACAACTATCAGTCGGAGATCGACGGCAGCGGTAAGACGCTCTCGACGTATCACGGCTACTCGTGGGGGAAGAAGTCGCGCAAAGAGCGGACGATCTTCGACTACGTGAAGCACCTCGCGCGCTTTCACAAAGAGACGCCCACCGCAACCGAGGACAAAGTGCGGATGCTGCCGAAGGACGAGGCGGAGTTCCGCGACATCCTGACGGTGATTCACTATCTCCGCACGAACGCGGACCAGATCAGCGCGCCGATCACGACCACGATTTACACAGATGGCAAGGAGTACCCGGTCGTCTTCAAACCGGCCGGCCGCCAGGTTTTCACGATCGAGAACCAGCGCGTGAATGCGATCGGCTTCGACATCGTCGGCGCGCCGGGAGGGAAGAAGTGGCCCGGCGGCGTGCAGGTCTGGCTATCGGACGATGCACGGCGCATCCCGTTCCGCATCAGTATCTCCGACAGCCTCGCGTCGATGCAGCTCGACCTGCAGACGATCAGTGCGTGCGGCTTCCTGAACGCGCGGAAGTGACGGTCGTTACTCGTGATTCGTTACTCGTTATTCGGGGATCCGAGTAACGAATCACGAGTAACGAATCACGGTCTTACGCCGAGTGCGCTTCGGCCGGGACGCCGAGCCCACAGAATAGGCCGACCAGATCGAGCAGCTCCGCGACGTGGAACGGCTTCTCGAGGATGACGGACGGGTTGAACTCTTCCTCCGCTTCCATCTTGTAGCCGGTGATGACGATGACCGGCTTTTCCTCGCGATGGGCGCGGAACCAGCGGAGCCATTTGCGGCCGTCCATCTTCGGCATGGCGATGTCGAGGATGACCAGGAGGATGTCGGGGTTCTGCTCGACGATGGGAATCGCGTCTTCGCCGTCGTTCGCCGTCAGCACGAGAAAGCCGTAGGGCGAGAGGAGGTCGCGATACGACGCAAGCAGCTTCGTGTCGTCGTCGATGACGAGCAGTTTGCGCAGCTTATGAGGTGGTCTTCGGGCTCGAATCGTCAAGACGCGTCACTCCCCACCGGACAGCGTGCTAATGGCTGGCACTGCTGCAAATCCTGTGCTCAGGCCGCGATCAGTGTGACGTCTGCCGGGTCGAAGCGCAAGGCGATGACGCGACCCTTGTGCACTTTTTCCGTTCGCGGGAGGGCGACTCGCAGCGACAGCACGCCGGCGAGGAAGCCGCGGGCCACCCACAGGCCGTTCTCGAACGTCGCCTCCTCGATGCCGAAGATGAGGTCGGACTCTTCGCCCCGCTTTGCGACGTGAAACGCGCCGGGCCGAACGAGCGCTTTCCCTTCGCCCTGGAACCCTGCGTCGGCGTCCCACTCTCCGATCGGCGACGAGACGGTTCTGCCTTTGACGACCACCGGAATGACGTTGATGGTTCCGGTCGCGACGGCGGCCGCCTCACTGCGCGGCTCGGCGAAGAGCTGCGCAGCAGTGCCTTGCTGGACGACTTTGCCGCGGTCGAGGATCACGACATGGTCGGTGAGTCCCAGCTCCGCCGGTGAGGCAGGAGCGCTGATGACCGTGGTCCCTAGAACGCGGAGGGTGCGATAGAGCTCGTCGGCGAGGTGAGGGGCATCGCGCAGGAGCTTGTCGGCGACGACGATCGCCGGCTTCCGCAGCTCGATACGCGCCAGGTGGACCCGCGCTCTCTCGGAATCCGACAGCGTGGAAATGCGGCGGTTCACGTCGAGCTGCCACTTCTCCGCGGCGAGCTGCAGCTCGCGGAGCCGGTCCTCGCGGTCGAGCGTGCGCGATCTGACCGCGTTCACCAACGCGTGTTCCACCGACCAGCGGCCGGGCACATCGAGCTCGCCGGTCACGTACAGCAGGGGACGGCGGGCGGCGGGAAGTTTCGTGACGTCGCGCGTCCCGATCCGGACAGTCCCGCGCGCCTGCCGTTCCTCACCCGCGATGATCCGCAGGAGCGTCGACGTACCGCAAGCGGGCGGGCCGGTGATGGCCGTGTGCGTCGACCGCGGGAAGGTCAGGTCGACGCCGTCGAGGCGCAGCGAGACATCGAGCACCGCGCGATTCTAATCAGCGCTGGCGCAACTTGCGCGGCAGGACCTGCCGCGGCGCAGCCTGCTCCTTGAGCTGTTCGAGCTCGGCGCGCATGCGGTTCCACTGCTGATCCGAGAGGACGGCGCGCATGTCGACGAGCATCGCCAGCTCGCGCTGGAAGAGCCGTCCGCGTGCGTCGTTCAGGCGTCCTGCGATGTGCTGGATGTTCGTGCGGTTGAGCTGCTGCTGATCGAGCTCGCCGCGGAGGGCGATGTTCTCCTTCTCGACCGCGCCGCGCAGATCGATCAGATCGCTCGCCGAGCTGCGGTAGACGCCGTCCAGGCGGTCCTGCTGATCGGCCGAGAGCTCGAGCCGGTTGATGATCTCCGGACGCCGCCACCACTTACCGGGCGGCAACTGCGCGAAGGCGCTGGCGGCGAATGCCGCGATCACGATCGCGAGGAGGAGCGTCTTCTTCAAGACTGTCCTCCGTTCGTCGGCTCGACCCATGACTCCCACTGAACCACGGAATGGAATTCCTTCAGATCGTCCGACTGCCATGCATCGTGGAGCAGAAGATCGTCGTTGTGCTTGATCTCGTGACCGGCGGCCGGCAACTGGCGACTCGCCACTGGCGGCGTTTGCGTGTGAACCTCCGGCTCTACGCTCCTGTAGACGACCGCGCCGCCGAGGAAGAAGGCGAGGGTGAGGGCGGCGGCGATGCGCAGCGTCCGGGCGATAGAGGCCCTCTGTGCGCGCTGACCGGCGATGCGGCGCTGGATCGCGATCCGCTGCCGCGACCAGAACGTGTCGGGCTTCTCGATGTGGCAGGCGGCGGTCTCGCGCATCTTACGGTCGAGACGCTCGTAGCGGGCGGCGCACTCGCTGCACTTCGCGAGGTGCATCATCACCGGCATCGACTCGCCCGGCTGCGTGTAGTAGGTCTCGAGCAGATCGGCTTCACTAAAGTGCGGTTTCATCGTTGTTCCCCTGAGCTGGAATCCGCCACGCGGCGAGCTCTTTGCGGATCTTATGGATGGCGCGGAAGAGGTGGGCGCGGACGGTCCCGGCGCGCAGACCGAGGTGGTCCGCGATGTCTTCGAGTGAGAGATTTTCGTAGTGGCGGAGGCGGAAGATCAACTTCTGCTGGGCTGAGAGCTTCGACTCCGCGCGTAGGATCGCGACGCGGATCTGCGAGGCGGCGAGCTGGCGCTCCTGGTTCGGCCGTTCGTCGACCGGCTCAAACATCGCCTCGCCGTTCTCGTCCTCCTCGTCGTGCGAGGTGAAGAGGCTGACGAAGCGGCGGCGGCGGAGGACGTCGCGCGCGCGGTTGATGGCGATGCGGGTGAGCCACGTCTCGAACTCGGCGCGCGCCTCGAAACGCGACAGCGACGTGTACGCCTGAACGAAGGTGTCCTGCGTGACTCCGTCCGCTTCCATCTCGTCGCGGACGATTGCAAACGCGACGCGGAAGATCTTCCGCTGGAAGCGCTCCACGAGGATTCCGTAGGCCGTCCCGTCGCCTCCGAGCGTGCGCGCGATCAGCTCGCGGTCAGGCGTCGTATCGACACTTTCGCTCAATCGAAATGCTGCGACGTTACCCACGATGGATGGACGCTCCACGGCCGATTCCGTTTACAACCTAATACAACAAATACTTCCCGCGCCGCTCGCGGAACGCCTGCTCGTCGGCTCGGTAGAGCGCCACGATGTCACCAATCGGTTTCGCGTCACGGACGGCGTCGAGGACCTTCGGGCTCAGCAGGAGGGGAGCCATCTTGTCGACGGCGAACTTGTCGCCGTAGAGCCGGCGGACAGTCGTCGCGATCGCGAGGCCGGTGTCGACGGCGTGGAAAGCCGTCCGGTCGGTGATCGTCAGCCGGACGCCGCCGCAAACCTGGTTCGCAAAGACGCTGCTCTTCGGTGTGAAGCGGAACGCGTGAGCGCTCACGCCGGGCAAGACGCCTAGCTCCCGCTCCAGCGTGGCGCCGTCGATGTAGGGTGCCCCCACGACCTCGAACGGAATTGCGGTCCCGCGGCCGACGCTGAGCGCCGACTCGAGGAGGCCGAGCCCAGGGTAGAGGCCGGCCGCCGTGAGGCTGCGCATGTTCGGCGAGGTGTTGATCCACGGCAGACCGGCATCGTCCTGCCACATCGATCGCTTCCAGCCGTGCAGCGGGACGACCTCGAGGTCGACGGCGAGATGATTCTCGCCGGCGTACATCTTCGCGAACTCGCCGACCGTGAGCCCGTGTCGGATCACGATGTCGTGCCACGCGATGAAGGACTGCGGCCCGTCGCGCCGCGGCCCTTCGACGGCGTCGCCGCCGATCGGGTTGACGCGATCGAGCACGATGACCTTCTTGTGCGCTTCGGAGGCGGCGTCGAGGATGTTCGCGAGCGTTGAGATGTAGGTGTAGAAGCGGGCGCCGACGTCCTGGATATCGAAGACGAGCGCGTCGATGTTCGCCAGTTGCTCCGGCAGCGGCTTCCTGTGTGCGCCGTAGAGGCTGTAAACCGGGAGGCCGCTCACCGGGTCCTTCGTGTCGCCGACGTTCTCGTCGGACGTGCCGCGGATGCCGTGCTCCGGCGAAAAGAGCGAGACGAGGGTGACGCCCGGAGCGCTGCGGAGAAGGTCGATCGTCGGATTGCCGGCGCGATCGATGCCGGTGTGGTTCGTCACAAGGCCGACGCGCAGCCCTTGCAGCGCCTGGTACCCGCTGTTGTGCAGCACGTCGATGCCGTTCTGCACGTCTGCGCCTCCGGTGACCCACTCAACGCGGCCGCCTGTACGCTCGGGGAGAACGTCGCGTTCCTCGACACCCATCGCCTCGGCGACCATCGTGCCGAGGCGGCGCTGGAGCGCGGTCACGCTCCCTTTCCCGTTCGGGTGCACACGATTGGAGAGGAAGATGTAGAACGTCTTCGAATACGGATCGATCCAGTAGAAGCCGCCGGTGAAGCCTGTGTGTCCGTACGATCCGATCGGGAAGATCTCGCCGCGCGGACGGCTGAAGCTCGAGTCGAGGTCGAAGCCGCCCGTCCGGCGCACGGCGACGTTCGGTGGCGTCTGCACTCTCGTCATCGCCTGAACCGTTTCGGGCTTGAAGATCGGCGAGCCACCGCGGAGCAGCATCCGTGCGTACTTCGCGAGGTCTTTGGCGGTCGTGAACAAGCCGGCGTGCCCCGCGACGCCCCCCATGCGGCGCGCCGTCGGATCGTGCACGACGCCGCGGAGCATGACGCCGTCGGTCATCTCGGTGGGGGCGATTCGCGCGCTGGCACGCCCCCCGTCCGTCGCCTCGCTGCGCTCGGCGCCACGCTCTCCCGTTGGGAGAGGGACTTGTTGTTTCTGTTGTTTGTCTTGGCCCTCTCCCTCCGGGAGAGGGTGGCCCGAAGGGCCGGGTGAGGGGCGTGCCCTCTCGAAAAACGTGTCTCTCATCCCCAGCCGGCGAAAGATCTCCCGCTCGGCAAACACGTCGAGCGGCACGCCGCTCATGCGATGCACGATCTCGCCGAGGAGCTCGAAATTGATGTCGGAGTAGCGGAAGACGTAGCCGGGGCGGTTGAGAGGCATCTCCGCGAACGCCATCTTCATCGCGGTGTCGTACCCGCTCCACGGCTCACGCAGGTCGAGGTCTGGCCGCAGTCCCGAGGTGTGCGTCAGCAGATGCCGGATCGTGACTTCGTCCCGCCATCCGCCATGGAACTCCGGCAGGTACTTCGAGACGGGGTCGTCGAGGCGGATCTTGCCGCGCTCGATCAACAGCCAGATCGACGGCGTCGTCGCGGTCACTTTCGTCAGCGACGCCGCATCGAAGATGGTGTCCTCGGTCATCGGCTCTTCGTGCGGCACGAGCGCGCGATGGCCGTACGCACGGTGGTAGACGTTCTTCCCGCGCTCGACCCAGATCACCCCGCCCGGTAGCTTGTGGTCGGCGATGGCGGTGTTCACCGCCGCGTCGATGTTCGCCGCGAGGACGGCGGCGAGGACGATCACCTCGTGATCCCGTGTCCGCGGTCGTAGAAGCCGGGGATCGTCACCGGGAGCTTGCCGGTGAACTTCGTCTCGCCGAACAGAGCGCGCGCGGCGGCAAGCTGGAGCACCGGCTGCGGACCGTAGGCGCAAATGTAGGTGCTTATCGAAGGAACCTCGCGCAGCAGATACGGAGTGCCGAAGGCGATCGCGATCTTCTTCGCCGGCAACGACGCGAGCTTTTCGATCATTCGTTGAGCCACTGCCGGCACCGCAATCTGTCCTGCCCCGCTGCGTGCGCGGATGGCGAGGCCGAGGAGGATGACGTCGGCATTCTTCGCCGCGTCGGCGATCGGCGCGGCGTCGGCATCGACACTGCGGGCGTCGAGCATGAAGACGGGTGGCGGCGTCGCGAGCTCCTTCTTCAGCTCGCGATCGAGCTCCGCGAGCGGGTTGGCGATTTCGGGAAAATCCGACACGGTAACGAGGACGACGCGTGCATTCTTCGCGATCGGCAGTGCGCCGCTCTCCTCGCGCACCAGCGTCATCGCCTTCGTCGCGATTTCGCTCGCGATCTTCCGGCTCTCCTCGGAATCGACGGTGTCGAAGATGACGTCGGGGTCGGCGACGGCGAACGAGACTCGCGACTTCGCGTCGAGGATCCGCTGCACGGAGGCGTCGATGCGCGACATCGGGATACGGCCGCTCTCGACCGCCTTCTTCACGCCGTCCATCGCCGCATCGGTGTTGGCCGGCATCAGGATCACGTCTTCGCCCGCCTCGATAGCACGTACGGCCGCCTCGCCGGCGTCGAAGTGCTCGGTGAGGCCGCCCATGTCGAACGCGTCGGTGACCACGAGGCCGTGGAAGCGGAGATCGTTTCGGAGGAGGTCGATCATCGGCTTCGAGATCGTGGCGGGAAGCGTGGCGTTGTGCGGCGCCTCGTTCACGTCCGCGGCGTAGCGATTGTCGCGTTGCTCCGCGGAGACGAACGGCGCCGGAGTTGGGTCGAGCGCGGGGACGGCTAGGTGACCCATCATCACGGAGTCGACGTCCGCGGCGATCGCGGCGCGGAAGGGAACGAGCTCCACACGGTCGAGCCGTTCGCGCGTGACGTCGAGGATCGGCAGCGCGCGGTGCGAGTCGGTCTTCGTATCGCCGTGGCCCGGGAAGTGTTTCGCGGTGGCGAGCAGCCCCTCGCTGTGCACGCCGCGGATGAACGCCTGGACGTAGCGCGAGACGTCGTTCGGGTCTTCGCCGAAACTGCGAGTGTTGATGACGGGGTTGTCCGGCGCGACGTTGACGTCGCCGACCGGCGCCAGAATCCAGTTGATGCCGACGCTCTTCGCCTCGAGCGCGACCTGCTTCCCTTCGCGCTCCGCGAGCGACGGATCGCCGGTCGCGGCGATCGCCATCGCAGGCGGCCAGTACCACGTATCGGCGAAGCGCATCCCCATCCCCGCCTCGAGATCGGAGGCGACGAAGAGCGGGACGCGCGACATCGCCTGCAAGCGTTTCGTCAGCAGGGCGTTCTCGTACACGTTCGAAAGAAACCAGACGAATCCGCCGACGTGCCGCTCCTTCACGAAGCGTTCGAGGCGCTCGTACGCGTACGACGAGGAGCTCATGTAGACGCCGTAGGCGTCGGGGACGAAGAGCTGCCCAATCTTCTCGTCCGTCGACAGGTCAGCGACTTTGACGGGGTGGACGGACGCGCACGACATCGCCAGCGAGGCTAACACGGCGAAGACGACCGACTGGACGCGAAGCACGCGCGCGGATTGTACAATCGCGATCCATGTACGACGTTCGTCGCATTTTACGGGAGCTCGCCGATGACGATCGGCGCCGACGCATCGCGACGGCGTTCTGGCGTCACGGCGACGCGCAGCAGAAGGCGCTCGCGGTCGCGCACCTGGCGCGCGCGCTCCACTTCCGCGACGAGTCGCTGCGGAAGCTGCCGATGGAGAAGCGCGCGGACCTCCTCGCGTCTCGGGCCGGCGCGCACGAGTTCGATCAACTCCTCGAAGTGGCGCTCATGCAGTACCACACGAACGAGCACAACGAGATGCTCTCCGCCTTCCTCGACCTCTGGAACATCCCGCACGTCAACGGGTCGATCGAGGTCGACGAGTACAAGGTTCCGGCGGTGGGGCAGGTGCGCGATGCGGTGCACCAGCTCGAGTCGCGCTACGACAAGCGCGACATCGCGATCTACCTCGCGACCGCGGGGCTGCTGATGGGCGACGATTGGCGCGAAGCAACGTGGCCGGTCGTCGACGAGATGCTGGCGACGGCGTGACGCGTACCGAACGCGCCGTGCTGGGCGGCGTCGTCTTCGCCTACATCGCGCTGCGCGCTCCGCTCCTCTTCCCGCAAACGCTCCCCCTCGGATGGAACAGCGACGCGGCGATCTTCGGCCTGATGGCGAAGGCGATCTTCACGCGCCACGCGTTCCCGATCTTCTTCTGGGGCCAGAGCTACATGGGGCCGCTGACGTCGTGGGTAACGGTGCTCGTGGCGCTCGTCACGCACGCCGTGAATCCGTTCGCGCTGCGCGTCGCGACGATGTTGGAGGGGGTCGGCGCGATCGTCTTCTTCTGGCTCGGGCTTCGGCGCACGTTCGACGCGCGCAGCGTGGCGGTGGCGATGCTCTGGGTGGCGATCGGGCCGGCGTTTCTGCTGCAGTTCGTCATCGCTCCGATCGGGGCGGAGCAGATGTTTTTCCTATCGGCGGTCCTCTTCTGGTTCGGCGCGCGCAACTGGTTCTGGTTCGGCGTGCTGTCGGGGTTCGGGTGGTGGATCAATCAGGGCGTGGCATTCGTCGTTGTCGGGGTGATTCTCGTCGAGATCTGGCGGAGTGCGTGGTGGGGTTTGGTTGTCAGAGCGGCGGCGAGGCGCCGCCGCCCCACTGAGTACGTCGTGTACCTGTTGCTCCTCGATGCATTGCTCGGCGCGTTGTACGAATTCGGGTTCCAGGTACCGACGCTGTTTCTCTACTACCCAGTGCTCGATCCGGTCGTGCTGGCGGCGGTCGTCTACATAGCCGGGAAAATGCCGCTGCCGCTTCCGCCGTTGCGAAGAGCACTGTTGTTTGGCGCCGGTTTCGTCGTCGGCTATTTGCCGGTCATCATCGGCGGCCTGCTGCGCGCGTATCCGTCGACATACGAGGCCGGTATCACGGGCATCGTGTTCAGCGATCTGCCGAGACACATTCTCGTCGTCGCCCCCGATCTCCTGCCGTTTGCGGTCGGATTGATCGGCATGCGGAAGTTTCGCAGCAGACCGCTCGAGCTCACCATCGTCATTCTGGCTCTCGTCTTCTACCTCGGCTCGTCGCGCGTGCACCATGGGCAGATGCGGTACATCGTCGCGACGCTCCCGATCGTCTACGCGTTTGCCGCCGAGGAGCTGATGCGGTGGCGTGTGGCAGGGTGCGCGGCGGCCGTGGCTTTCGCGATCTTCCTGGCGATCCCGCGGGTTGAGGATGTTCGGCAAGTCGGGCAGGCGCGCAGGGAGTGGTATGGGAACTTCATCGGGAATCGCGACCCGCGTCCGATCCTCGCCGCGATCGAGCGTCAGGGTTACCAAACCTGCTACGCCGACTACTGGCTGGCCTACAAGCTGGAGTGGGTGAGCGACGGGAAGGTGCGCTTCATCACCTGGCGCGGCTACGACCGGACGCCTGCCGAGTCGCGGCGGCGCATCGCCGTGCCTGAACCGAAGTGCATGGTTGGGAAAGACGGAACCGTCACCCTCGCGAGCGTTCCACCGCCTTTATAATTGCCGAAAGTCCACCAGATGACGTCCGACGCCACCCCGCACCGGCCTCATCGTCGCCGCGGAGGCGTCGACCGTCCGCGCGGCGCGCAGCGCCTTCGTGTCGTCGAAACGAAACTGCGTCCGCCGATGCTCCGCGATGACGCGCTCGTACGCGAGCGACTCCTCGCGCTTCTTGACCGCTGCGTCTTCTCCCATCCGCTGACGCTCGTCTCCGCTCCGGCAGGCTACGGAAAGACGACGCTGCTCGCGTCGATCGGCCGTATCGCGAACGAGGCGTCCATCGCGTGGCTGTCGCTCGACGAAGAGGACAACGATCCGAACGTCTTCGCCGCGGCGCTCGTGGCGTCGCTCCGCCGCGTCGATGAACGGATCGGTGCAGATACCGCCGAGCTGCTTCCGAGCGTCGCCGGCATGGGCCGCGCCGTTCTCGATCCGCTCATCAACGACATCATCGAGTTCCATCCGTCGCCGCTCGTCCTGGTGCTGGACGACTTCCATTGCGTCGACGATCCCGCGGTCACGAAGTCGATCGAGTACCTGATCGACCGTCTGCCGCCGCAGATGCACGTCGCGATCGGCACACGTCACGATCCGCCGGTGTCGCTTTCGCGTCTCCGCGCGCGTCAGCAGGTCGCCGAGATTCGCATGGACGCGCTACGGTTTCACGAGAACGAGTCGCGCGAGTTCCTGAACGACACTCTGCACTTCGGCCTCTCGAAAGAAAACATCGCAATCCTGCAGCGGCGCACCGAAGGATGGCCGGCCGGCTTGACGTTGATGGTGAGCGCGCTACGACGACTCCCTGCCGCGGCACTCAACCGTGACGCCTTTCTCGCGCACATGCGGCACCTCGACCAGCACGTGTTTGACTTCCTGACGTCGGAGATCTTCGAGACGCTGACCCCAGAAGAGCAGAAGTTCGTGCTCGACGTCTCCGTGCTCGCCGAGCTGTCGGCCGAGTCGTGCTCCGTCGTCGCCGAGCGCGAAGACGCGGCCGCGGTTCTCCGCGATCTCTATACGCGGAACCTCTTCGTGAGCCCGCTCGACGAGCCGGCGACGCTGTTCCGTCTCCACGATCTCTTCCGCGAGTTCCTCCTCCACCGGCTCGAGCGCGAGTCGCCCGACCGCCTCCGCGAGCTGCACAGGCGCGCCGCGTGGGTGGAGCGAACGTTCTCGCGCGCCGTCAGCCACTTCATCGCCGCGAACGCGTGGGAAGAGGCGGCGGTGTTGATCGAGAAGCGCGGCGAGGAGACGTTGCGCGAAGGGGCGCTCGCGACCCTCGGCGCGTGGATCGCCGCGCTTCCGCGCCACGTCGTCGACGCGCATCCGTATCTCAGCTTCCTCCTCGGCGTCGCCGGCTGGACGAAATTCGACGTCTCGATCGCGCTGCCGAACCTCGAGCGCGCCGTCGAAGGCTTCCGCGCCGCGCACGATCGCCGGCGCCTCGGTCCGGCGCTCGTGCATCTCTCCATCGTCGTCGCGTCGATAGGCGA
>DASXHZ010000036.1:0-94554 GCA_036488085.1 Thermoanaerobaculia bacterium | reverse complement strand
TCCAGGCCGGCGCCCTTGGTCTTGAAGCTCTTGGCTTTGCGGAAGACGGCGCGAGCGCGGTCTTTCTGGCCGCTCTCCAGTAGCGCCATGCCGAGGTGCATGAGGTTCGTGGCGGTGGGGCCGAGGTCGGCGGACTTGGTGAGGAAGTCGACGGCGTTGCCGAAGTCGCGCTTCTTGAAGTAGACCCAGCCGAGGGCGGCGAGGGGGAACTGGCGGAGCTCTTTCGGCGAGTAGCGGAGCGCGAGTTGGGCGCTCTCCAGTGCTTCGTCGAGGTTCTCTTCCATCTCGGCGAGGTTGTATGCCTTCTCGTAGTACGCGATCGCTTTCGCGTAGTTCGAGGTGTAGTCGGCCAGCATTTCTTCGAGCGCGCGGTTCGCTTCTTTGTAGTCCCCCTCGGCGCGCAGCGCTTCGACCAGCGTCGTGTACGCCGCCGCTGCGATCACCTCGGTGGGCCGGTGCGTCAGGACACGCTTGGCGAGGGAGATCGCCTCGCCGTTCAGGTCGAGGTGCGAGCAGAGGAGCGCGTACGGCATGAGGATGTTGACGTTCTCCGGATCGTCCTGCGACGCGCGCCGGTAGTGATCGAGCGCGTCTTTGTAGTTGCCTGCGGTGGCGAGCGCCTCGGCTTCCGACAACTCGGCGGCCGCGGGACCTTCGACCGGAACGTGGCCGGAGATGCCCTCGTAGATCTTCACCGCCTGCTGGTACTCCATCTTGTTCGGATTGAGCTCCAGCGCTTCCTGGAAGCACTGCACCGCTTTGCGGTTCCAGTTGCGGTCGAGATAGCAGAGGCCGAGGTGGTAGATCGCCTCCTCGAAATCGGGGTCGAGCTTGATCGCTTCCTGCAGCGACTTGATGGCGCGCTCGAGCTGGCCTTTCTCGTAAAAAATGGTGCCGAGGAGGTAGAAGGCCTGCGGCAGCGGCTCGAGCTGGACGGCCTTCTCGAGGAACTTCTGCGCGCGGAGGAGCTTTCCCTTTCGCGCGTAGATGGCGCCGAGGGAGAAGTACGGGAGGAACGACTCCTGTGAGATCTGGATGGCGCGGCGCAGCCAGCGCTCGGCGCCCTTCAGGTCCTGGCGTTCGTGCAGCAGCACGCCGTAGAAGACCGCGGCGTCGAAGTGATCGGGCTGTACTTCGAGGGTCCGTTCGAGGTACGACTTCGCGCGGTCGAGATTGCCGTCGTTGAAGAACATCTCGCCGAGGAAGAACGAGAGCTCGTAATTGTCCCGGTCGAGCTTGAACGCCTCTTCCAGCGCCTTCATCCCGCGGTCGGGATCGAAGGCGTCGAAGGCGTTGTCGGACTCCTTCACGAACTGGTGGAATCGGTCCTTCTTATCGCCGCGGAACAGCGAGACGATGCGGTCGCGCCGCTCGTTGAAGCGCTGCTTCTTGTCGAGCGCGAGCATCTGCTCGCCCATCTTCGATTCCCACAGCTCGACCAGCTCGTCGGCGGATACGAGGCTTTTCTTCTCGAGAAGCTCCTTGGTGGAGAGGAGGCCGGTCTGGTTGATGAAGATGGCGCGCTCATGCTTGCTGACGGCGTCGACGAGCGAGCGAATGGTCTCCGCGGAGCGTTTGACGATCTCTTCGAGCGCGGAAACGCGCTCCAGAAGGTGTTCGTCCAGCGATACGTCGTCCTCTTCTTCGTAGTCCTCGGAGTCATCCTCGTCGAACGCATTCACGCCCGAGAGTACGAGGAGCTTGTTCTGACAGCGGGAGCAGAACTCCCGCTCGTCATCGTTGAAGGAACCACAGGTCTGGCAGAGCATGTTGATGGCGCGGATTAGAACATGAGAGAGAGGTCGTGACTTCCGGGCGAGACGGGTTACGAGGTTACGGGGTTACGAGGTTACGGGGTTGCGAGGTGAGGTTGCCAGGTCACGCGGCAACCTCGTAACCTCGTAACCTCGTAACCTCGTAACCTCGTAACCTCGTAACCTCGCAACCTCGTAACCTCGCAACCTCGCAACCTCGCAACCTCGCAACCTCGCAACCCGCAACCTAATACGAATAAAACCCTCGCTTCGTCTTTCTTCCCAGCCATCCGGCGTCCACCATCTTCACGAGGAGCGGACACGGCCGGTACTTCGGATCGCCGAAGCCTTGTTCGAGCACGCGGAGAATCGCGAGGCAGACGTCGAGGCCGATGAAGTCGGCGAGCGTGAGCGGTCCCATCGGATGATTCATCCCGAGCTTCATCACGCCGTCGATCGACTCCGGAGTCGCGACGCCCTCGTACAACGCGAAGATCGCCTCGTTGATCATCGGCATCAGCACGCGGTTGGAGATGAAGCCGGGATAGTCGTTCACCTCGATCGGCGTCTTCCCCATCCGCTTCGCGAGGTCCTCGACGACGCGGTACGTCTCGTCGGACGTCGCGATGCCGCGAATGACCTCTACGAGTGCCATCACCGGCACCGGATTCATGAAGTGCATCCCGATCACTTTCTCGGGCCGCTTCGTGGCGGCCGCGATCTTGGTGATGGAGATCGAGGAGGTGTTGCTCGAGAGGATGCACTCCGGCTTCGTGAGGCGGTCGAGCTTCTCGAAGAGCGCGGTCTTGGCCGCGACGTTCTCGATGATCGCCTCGACCACGAGATCGGCCTCGGCGACGTGCTTCATGTCATGCGTCGCGACGATCCTGCCGAGGACTGCCTGCTTCTCGCCGGCGGTCATCTTTCCCTTGTCGACGCCGCGCTGGAGGTTCGCGGAAATCGTCGAGAGGGCGCGGTCGAGAACCGGCTGGTCGACGTCGATCAACGTGGTCGGAAAGCCGCTGGCGGCGGCGGTGTGCGCGATGCCGTTGCCCATCGTTCCGGCACCGATGACGACGATCCGTGGCATATCTTCCATAGGGTCGTGACATATATCACGTTGATTGCACCGCCTTTACCGGCGTAAGATCGACGACCCGGAAGCGGACTTCCAATGGCTAAATGCTTCATGTGTGGTGCGGCAATCTCGCAAGGAATCCTTTGCGGGAAATGCGACAAGCCTCGCAGCAAGGCGAAAGCTGCTGAGCCTGTAGCGGCCGCCGCGCCGAAGCCTGCGCCACCCAAACCTGCTCCGTCCAAGCCAGCTCCGCCGCCTCCCGCGCCTGCCGAACGCGTGCAGACCGCGACCGCGCCAGCCGTCGATCCCGATCCGTTCCCGAAGGCGCCCATCCTGCCGTTCCCGGTCGAAGCGGCGACTCCGGCGATCACGAGCATCGTCAGCCTCCTGATGGTCGCCGGCGTTCCGTCGATCCTCGTGGCGCCCGACCGCAGCGTGAAGTACGTCTCCGACGACGCGAAGCGGCTCTTCGACGCTCCACAGGCGGACCTTGGGACGCTCCAGTCGATCGAGTCGCGCATCGGCATCCGCGTCGGACCGCTGTCGACTCCCGCCTCGGCCGGCCTGCGCGTCCGCAACACGAACATCCTCTATTCACTCGTCCCGCTCTCAGGCGGCGCGAGCGGCGCGGTCATGATGTTCCGTTACGCGGACGCCTCGGCGAACGCGCCGTTCTTCACGTATGTCCGCGAGACGATCCTCGGGCCGCTTCGCTCGCTGCGCGACTCGCTGATCGCGGGATCGCGCGCCCGCGGCGGCAACGATCCGTTCCTCGCCGACTCGGCGGCCACGATCGATCAAGTGCTCTCGTCGCTGGAGCTCGCGCCGGAGGTCGGCGATCCGTCGACGCATACGCAGCAGGTGCCGACGGTGACCGATCTGGTGCACCGCGTCGCCGAACGTTTCCGCACGTTCGCCGATCTAAAGGGGATCCAACTGCAGGTCGACTTCCAGGAGCTCGACGAGCATTTCCGCGACTCCGAGCAGCTCGTCGATGCGTTGAGCATCCTGATGGACAATGCGCTCCACTACGTCCCGGCGGGCGGGCAGGTGGTGATCGGGGTCCGCTGGATGGAGCACAAGAACAAGCCGCTGCTGCTGTTCTTCGTGATGGACAACGGCCCGCTCGTCCCCGAGCACATGCGCGCGCCGATCTTCGAGCCCGACTTCGTGTGGCACCCGCAGTCGAGCGAGCGCACCGGCCGGAGCCTCTTCAAGACGCGCGAGTTCGCGGTGGCGCATTCGGGCTCTGTGTGGGTGGAATCAAAAACGGGGAAGGCGTGTACGTTCTTCTTGCGCGTACGTCCTGACGGGATCTCATGAGCGTTATCCGTTATCCGTTATCGGTCATCCTGCTCCTCGTGTTCGCGACGCCGCTTTTCGCGACGGAGATCACTCCTGACACCGTGCTTACCGAGATGAACGCCTATCGGGCGAAGGACGGCCTGGCGCCGCTTCGCTTCGACCCGCGGCTGATGCTGGCGGCGGACGACCGGATGCACGACATGGAGGACCTCCAGTACTGGTCGCACGACGCGCCAGACGGCCGCACGCCGTTCGTCTGGCTGAAGCCGCACGGCTACGAGTTCCGCTTCGCCGGCGAGAACCTCGCGACCGGCTTCGAGACGACCGAGGTGCTCGTGCAGGGATGGATGGAATCGCCCGGACACCGCGCGAACATCATGTCGCCGGACTACGACGACGTCGGCATCGCCGTGATCGACGGCTCGACGACCCACCGCGCCACGGGGAAGTCGATCGTGGTGATGTTCGGAAGAACGCGGACGCCGAAGTAGTGGCCGGTTGCCAGTAGCCGGTGGCCAGAAAAACCGAGTGGCCGGTTGCCAGTAGCCGGTGGCCAGAAAAACCGAGTGGCCGGTTGCCAGTAGCCGGTGGCCGGAAAAACCGAGTGGCCGGTTGCCAGTAGCCGGTAGCCAGAAAAATCGGCACCATCTGGCCACCGGCAACTGGCAACCGGCTACTGGCAACTGGCATCTGGCCACCGGCAACTGGCAACTGGCCACCGGCAACTGGCCACCGGCAACTCCGTCAGGCCACTCGCATCGCGGGATCGACGTCGCGGCGCCACGCCATCAGGCCGCCGATCAGGTTACGGACGCGGGTGATGCCGTTCGCTTTGAGGAACTGCTGCACGTTGGCGCTGCGGGCGCCGCTGCGGCAGATCACGACGACGTCGCGGTCACGCGGGATCTCGGCGAGGCGCGCGGGGACGTCGCGCATCGGAATGTGGATCGAATTCTCGAGGTGGCCGGTCGTCCACTCGTGCGGCTCGCGGACGTCGAGAAGGTAGACCTCGCCGCCCTGCTCGAGTTGATCGTGGAGTTGCTGTGCGTTGATGTCCATTGGGTTGCAGAATCCTTCGTAGTCGATGAGATGCGTCACGGGCGCGTGCGCGTGACAGTTCTTCGGGACGTTCAGCCGGCGGAATGACGCCGCGAGCGCGTCGTACATCAGAAGCTTCCCGATCAGCGGCTCACCGATCCCCGCGAGTAGCTTGATCGTTTCCGTCGCCTGCAGCATTCCGATCACGCCCGGCAACACGCCGAGCACCCCAGCCTCGGCGCAGCTCGGCACGAGGTGCGGAGGCGGCGGATCGGGGTAGAGGCAGCGATAGCACGGGCCGCGGTCGGCGTCGAAGACCGAGACCTGGCCCTCGAACCGAAACACGGAGCCGTAGACGTTCGGCTTGTGCAGCATCGTGCACGCGTCGCTGACGAGGTAGCGGGTCGGGAAGTTGTCGGTGCCGTCGATGACGACGTCGTAGTCGCGGAGGATGTCGAGCGCGTTCTCAGACGAGAGCGCCGCGCTGTGAAGCTCGATCCGGACGTTGGGGTTGACGTCGAGCAGCCGCTCGCGCGCCGCCTCCAGCTTCGGGCGTCCGACGTCTTTCGCGCCGTAGAGGAGTTGCCGGTGGAGGTTCGTCTCATCGACACGATCGAAGTCGACGAGCCCGATTCGTCCGACGCCCGCCGCCGTGAGGTACATCGAGACAGGACTCCCGAGGCCGCCGGCACCGATGACGAGTGCGGAGGCGTTCGTCAGCCGGCGTTGGCCTTCTTCGCCGAACTCGGGGAGACGGACTTGGCGTGCGTAGCGTGGAAGCATGGTTGCCGGGCAACCTACGGCAGCAGCCGGCTGACGATCTCCTGGATCTTCCTTCCGTCGGCGCGGCCTTTGTAGCGCGCGGTTGCTTCCTTCATCACCTTTCCCATGTCCTTCTTCGACTGCGCACCGGTCGCGGCGACGATTTCGCGGACACCGCTCTCGATCTCCTCGTCGCTCAGCTCCGGCGGCAGATAGGCCTTGATGACGTCGATCTCGCTCTGTTCCTTCGCCGCGAGCTCGGGGCGGTTCCCCTTCGTGTACTGCTCGATCGAATCGAGCCGCTGCTTGACCGCCTTCCGGAGGACCGTCAGCGCCTCTTCGTCCGAGAGCTCGTGGCCGGCGTTGATCTGCTCGTTCTTCATCGCCGCCTGGACCATGCGCAGCGTCGATGTCTTCTCCTTCGCCTGCGCCTTCATCGCTGCGGTGAGGTCGGCGCGAATCTGTTCTGTGAGTTGACCCATGGTGACCGCCATTCTATTCTCGGCCGCCGTGCGGGTTAACCTTCCGGAGCTTCTCCGCGAAACCGGCGCGCTCCTCAGCGGCCACTTCCGCCTCTCGTCCGGCCTGCACAGCCCGAATTACGTGCAGTGCGCGCTGCTGCTGGAGCAGCCGAGGAACGCCAAAGAGTTAGGAGAGGCGCTGGCGGAGAAGGTCCGCCCCCTCGGCGCGCGGAAGATCGTCGCGCCGGCCCTCGGCGGCGTGATCATCGGATACACCGTCGCCGAGGCGCTCGCCCTTCCGTTCGTCTTCACCGAACGTAAAGAAGGCGCCATGACGCTGCGCCGCGGCTTCCGGCTGAACCAGAGCGTTAGCGAAAGCGAGCCGGTGGTGATCGTGGAGGACGTGGTGACGACCGGGAAGTCGACGCGCGAGACCGCGGACGTCGTCGAGAAGCACGGAGGACGAGTCGCCGGCTTCGCCTCGATCCTGAATCGGAGCGGGAAGGCGAATCCGTTCGACGCGCCGTACGAGTCGCTCATGTCGCTGGCGCTCGAAACGTACGACGAGCGCGACTGCCCGCTCTGCAAGGCTGGCACGCCGCTCGATGCACCAGGCTCGCGATACTCCGGAAAATGAGCGAGAGCATCGAAGTCGTCGCCATTCGGGAAAACGAGGCCGAGGTCCGCATCGGCGAGCGGACGGTCTTCGTTCCCTTCGCGATTAGCGGCGAACGCATCCACTTCTCCGTCGAGGGAGAGACCTACCTGGTCGAGCTGCGCGAGAAGAGCGGGCGGAAGGGAGGGCGGCAACGCGACCACTCGCTCGAAGCGCCGATGCCCGGCATGGTCCTGAAGCTGTATGTGGAATCGGGCTCTGTTGTTGAAAAGGGAGCCCCGCTCCTGATTCTCGAAGCGATGAAGATGGAGCACACCCTCACCGCCCCGCGCGCCGGCAAAGTCGCCGCGGTGAATTGCAAAGAAGGCGAGATGGTTCAGCCGGGCGTGGAGTTGGTGGTGATCGAGTGAAGATTCCAGTCGATACCGTGAAGATCGTCGAGGTCGGGCCGCGCGACGGGCTGCAGAACGAGAAGGTCACCGTTCCGACCGAGGTGAAGATCGAGTTCATCACGGCGCTCGCCGATGCCGGGCTGCGCGTCATCGAGGCGGGGGCGTTCGTCAGTCCGAAGTGGGTGCCGCAGATGGCCGACACCGCGGACGTGTACCGCGATATCCCGAAAGATCCGGGCGTCGAGTTTCCGGTGCTCGTACCGAACATGAAGGGTCTCGACCGCGCCATCGAGGCGGGTGTGAAGTCGATCGCGATCTTCACGGCGGCCTCGGAGACGTTCAATCAGCGCAACATCAACATGACCATCGACGGCTCGTTCGAGAACTACGCGCCGGTCGTCGCTCGCGCGCGGGCCGAGGAGATACGCGTCCGCGGCTACGTGTCGACGGCATTCGGCTGCCCGTACGAAGGCGACGTCCCGCCGGAGAAAGTGCTGGAGGTCTGCGCCCGACTTCTCGACCTCGGGTGCTACGAAGTCTCGGTCGGCGACACGATCGGTGTCGGGACGCCGATGCAGGTGCAGGGCGTCATCGGGATGCTGTTGCAGGTGATCCCGGCCTCGAGGCTCGCCATGCATTTTCACGACACGCGCGGCACCGCGCTCGCGAACACGCTTTCCGCGCTGGAGATGGGAATCGCCACGTTCGACGCGTCTGCCGGCGGCCTTGGCGGCTGTCCATACGCTCCCGGCGCCTCCGGCAATCTCGCAACCGAGGATCTCGTCTACATGCTGAACAGCATGGCGATCGAGACCGGAGTCGACCTGAAACGGCTGGTGGACGCCTCGACGAAGATCGCGCCGTACCTCGATCACCCGCTGCCGGGGAAGTACCTGCAGGCGTGCCGGAAGCCGAGCGCGCCGGTGGTTAGTTCCACCGCGGTGCACTGATTCGACAGTGGGAGGCGCGGGATTCGTGAAGAAGCCTAGTGGCCGGTGGCCGGTGGCCAGTAGCCGGTGGCCAGTAGCCGGTGGCCAGTAGCCGGTGGCCAGTAGCCGGTGGCCAGATCGAGGTTCGAACTTCGAACTTCAAACCTCGAAACCTCGAAACCTCGAAACCTCGAAACCCCGAAACCCCGAAACCCCGAAACCCCAACCCCGAAACCCCGAAACCCCGAAACCCGCGCCTCCCACCCCCTCGCTCCGCCCGGGATGACAGTGCGTGCGAATGAGCGCATGATCGCCGCGTTGATCGAGTACCACACCAAGGGCGAGTGGCGGGACGGCTGGTACGTCGTTCCTTACGACGTTCCGTTCCGCGACATCGACTTCTTCGGCCACGTCAACAACGCGATCTACTTCTCCTACTTCGAGTGGGCGCGGACGCTGCTCTGGTTCGAGCTGATGGGTGGCCGCGATCCGCGCGACATCGGCTTCATCGTGGCGCGCGCCGAGTGCGATTTCCGGGCGCAGATCGCGATGGAGGCGATCGAGATCGCCGTCCGCGTCGCCGCGATGCGCAACACCTCACTCGATTTCGTCTACGAGATCCGGAAGAGCCGTGGCGGGCAGATTGCTGCCACGGGACTCGTGGTGGTCGTCGTCTTCGACTGGAAAACGCGCGCGAAAACGCCGATCCCCGACGAGTTGCGGCGCAAAGTGGAGAGCCTCGGCGTCACCAGAGGTGTTTGCTAAACTCGCCGCTTCCAATAAGGTACGCGCGACGTGATCACCGGCTTCAACACCGACATCCGGCACAACGACAAGGTCTACCACATCCAGACCGAGGATAAGGGGCTGCAAAACCCCTATATCGAGTCGCTCGTGTACGTTGGCGGCGAGATCCTGGCGTCGAAGAAAACCTCCTACGCCGAGCAGGTGAAGGACGGCGGTGCCGAGGAGAAATGGATCGCGGGACTCATGGAGCAGCAGCACCGCACCATGATCGCGGCGATCAAGCGGGGCCGTCTCGACAACCCGGCCGACGCCACCGCTGCCGCAGCTTCCACGACCGGTGCGATCGCGAAGCCGACGCTTTCGGCGCCGTTACCCGAGGGGGCGGCGGCAACCGGGAGCGAGGAGCGGACGCTGGACCAGGTGATCATCGACTACCTGGCGTCGGAGGCGGAGAGCGAGCACCTCGAGCTCTCGCTCATGAACCAGGTCGACTTCGTCGCCGGCACGCCGATCGAGTTGCGGGTCGCGACGAAGAAAAGCCTGTCGCAGACGCCGATCGCCGCTGCCGCGATCGAGGTGAAGGTGATCTCGACCGTCGAGCCGCCGCGCGTCGTCTTCCGCGGCAAAACAGCTGCTGACGGGACTGCCGTCGTCCGCTGCACGATCCCCTCGTTCGGCGAAGGGACCGCAGCAGTGATCATCTCAGCGCAGAGCGCGATTGGAAACGATGAGGTGAAGCAGTTGGTGAAGCGGAAGAAGTAGGTTTCGGGGTTTCGGGGTTACGAGGTTACGGGGTTTCGGGGTTACGGGGTTACGAGGTTTCGAGGTTACGAGGTTACGAGGTTACGGGGTTTCGAGGTTTCGAGGTTTCGAGGTTTCGAGGTTTCGAGGTTACGGGGTTTCGAGGTTTCGAAGTTACGGGGTTTCGAGGTCTACCCCGCAACCCCGTAACTTCGCAACCCCGCAACCCGTAACTTCGCAACCCCGCAACCCCGCAACCCCGCAACCCCGCAACCCCGCAACCCCGCAACGTCGCGCCCGCACCCCCGCAACGTCGCGCCCGCACCCCCGCAACCCCGCAACGTCGCGCCCGCACCCCCGCACCCCCGCAACCCCGCACCCCGCACCCCGCACCCCGCAACCTCGTAACCTCGTAACCTCGAAACCCCGCAACCTCTGGCTTCCCGCCTGCATTGACGCAATCCGATGTTTCGCTCTCGCTGGGCGCGCGCCCTTGCACTCCTGATCCTTCTCTTCGGCACGCTGTACGTCGTTGCGTCGCTTTACCTCCCCTCTTCGCGGCGGCTGATCGTCGGGATCGACAAGCGGACGGGCAAGGTGCGGCTGGTCCAGTCGCACATCACGTTCCTTCCGCCGACCCAGTTCTACCGCCTCGACTTCGAGCGGCGCGACGGGTGGGCGCAGAAAGACGGCTTCGTCCGGATCGAGTCGGCCGAACAGATTCCGGTCACGATCGACTACCGGCTCCGCTTCGGGATCACCGGCGACACGCTGCCAGACGCCAGGACGCTCGTGCAGCAGGGATGGAGCGCGTGGGTCGGCCGGCGCGTCGCGGAGGCGATGAACGCTGTCACGCAGCATGTCCCGATCGAAGAGCTGCTCGCGCCGAACTCCCGCTTCTACACCGAGCGCGATCCGCTCAAGCGCGCCGTCACGGCGTACCTGGCCCAGAGCGGGCTGAAAGTGACCGCATTCGAGATCGCGCGCATCGAGGCCGATCACGAGGCGTTGTTGCGCGTGAAACGGGCCGAGCTCCGGCGCGAGGCGCGAGGCGTCGCCGGACGCGTGGCGATCTTCGCCATCGACGGCGCCGATTGGGACCTCCTCTCCGAGCTGAGCAACGACGGCAACATTCCGAACCTGAAGGCGCTCGCGAAAGGCGGCGTCACCGGGTCGGTGCAGACCATCCAGCCGACCGTCTCGCCGATGCTCTGGACGACCGTCGCCACCGGCCTGCCGCCGGACCGCCACGGCGTCCTCGACTTCGTCGACCACAACCGCAAGGCTCCCGTCGACGCGTACACGCGCCGCGCTCCCGCGCTTTGGGACATTGCGGAAGCGTTCGGACGCCACTCGATGGTCGTGAACTGGTGGACCGCCTGGCCGCCGACGAGCGCTGACACGTTCACGTACGACGTCCCGGTCGAATTGCAGACGGCGGCCATCCAACCGGAAAAGTACGCGGCGCGCGTGAGGCAGCTCGCCATTCCGCCGCAGAGCGTCGGATACCAGCAGATGCGCCGGTTCCTGACCCTCACGCCGGCCGAATTCGACAAGGTCACGGACGAGCGCGACCCGGCGAACATCTTCCGCAACGTCCTCGCGAAGTCGTGGAGCGACCACCGCGCCGCGATCAATCTCTACAACGAACAGCAGCCGCTCGTCTTCATGATGAGCTACGACGGCACGGACGCCGTGAACCACCTCTTCGCCCCGTTCCATCCGCCGTACCGCCAGGGCGTCAGCAGCGACGACTACCGGAAGTACTGGGCGGCCGTGACGACGTACTACACCGAGGTCGATCGGATGATGGGCGAGTGGATGCAGGTGCTCCCCGCCGACACCACCGTCATCGTCATGTCCGCCTACGGTTTCAAGTGGGGGAAGACGCGGCCGACGGCGATTCCGAATGGCAGCGCGGCGTTGTCGGATCACCGCAACCCGGGAATGTTCATCGCTTACGGCAATCACGTGGTGAAGGGCGGCGGGACTCACTCACTGACGCTCTACGACATCGCGCCGACCGTCCTCGCGATCCTCGGGCTTCCTCAGAGCGCTGAGATGCCGGGGCATGTTCTCACGTGGGCGTTCAACAACATCACGCCGGTGCAGACGGTGCATGTGGTCAGCTATTCGGAGTTCATGAACACGCGGCCGGTTCAGCCGTCAGCGAGCGTCGAGCCGCGGCGGTATCAGGCCGACCTCCAGGCGATCGGCCATCTCAGCGATCCGTCGCGCAATCTCACGCCGCAGCTCGAAGATCAGGACGACCAGACCGCGGACAACAACGCCACGCCGCTCCCGCCCGACGTCTGGGGGCGGTACGCGTACTTGAACAACACCGGCATCGAACTGCTGAAGCAGAAGAAGGCCGGCGACGCGATCGACGCGTTCGGTCAGGCGATCGAGCTGAATCCGCGCCGCGCGACGCCACACCTCAATCTCGCGATGGCGCTGCTCGAGCGTCAGCAGTACACCGCGGCCGACGCGGAATTCCTGAAGGCAGTCGCCGCGAACCTGCCGAACAGCGAGCAGTGGTTCGTCGACTACGCCGCCTGGTATCGCGACCACGACATGGCGACGCGCGCGATCGTCGTGCTCAGTAAGGGGAAAGAGCTCTTCCCGCAGTCGTTCGTGATCGCCTCGAACCTCGGCGCGACGTTGCTCGCCGCCGACCGGCTCACCGAGGGCGTCCCCGAACTGGAGCGCGCCCTCGGCTTGCAGCCATCATCGACGCTCGCGCTCAACAACCTCGGGACGTTCTACGCGAAGCACAACGACTACGCCCGCGCGCTCGACTTCTGGAACCGTTCCCTCGCGATCGACGCGCGCCAGCCACAGGTCCGTGCCGCCGCCGAAGCGGCCCGGACCAGGTTGTAGCTACCAGCGGCGACGTTGTTTCGGCTTCGCTGTCGATGTCGACGTCGACATCCGGTTCTGTCCGGCGGGTTGAGGGCGTCGCGAAGAACCGGCCGCCGCACCGCCTCGGCCCTCTCCCGGAAGAGGGTGGCGCGAAGCGCCGGGTGAGGGGCGTGGCGCTCGCGACGAAGGTGCGTTGGACGACGTTTGCTGCCGCTGCGAACGCACCTGCGGACGTGAGGCCGCGTACGGTCGCGCGGCAGGCCGCCCACTCCCCTCCGGCCGCCAAGCCACAGGCTCTTTCTCCTCGGTGTAATCGAAATCCTGCGCCTGCTTCCGCGGAATCCCGCGCGAGATGAACTTCTCGAGCGCACGCAGCGCAGCGTGATCTTCGGAGGTCACGAAGCTGATCGCATCACCCACCGCCTGCGCGCGGCCGGTACGTCCGATGCGATGGACGTAGTCCTCGGGCTGCGGCGGAAAGTCGTAGTTGATGACATGCGAGATCCCCTCGACGTCGATGCCGCGCGCAGCGATGTCGGTCGCCACGAGTACACGCACCGCGCCGCTCTTGAAGCCGCGCAGCGCCTGGAGCCGCTGGCTCTGGCTGCGGTTCGAGTGCAGCGTCGCGGTCGCGATGCCGCTCTGTTCGAGCTTGCGCGCGATCTTGTCGGCGCCGTGCTTCGTCCGTGAGAAGACGAGCACCGAATCCATGTTCGCGTCGCGCAGGAGGTGCATCAGGAGCGCGGTCTTGCGGCTCTTCGGCACTTCGTAGACGAGTTGCGCGACCGACTCGGCCGGATTCGAGCGCTTCCCGACCTGGACGACCTGCGGCTGCTTCTGGAACTCGGCGGTGAGACCCTCGATCTCCTTCGAGAGCGTCGCCGAGAAGAGGAGCGTCTGCCGTTCCGCCGGCAGCTTCCTCATGATCTGCCGGATCTGCGGGAGGAAGCCCATGTCGAGCATCCGGTCCGCTTCGTCGAGCACCGCGACCTCGATGAGGGAGAAGTCGACGTGACCCTGGTTCATGAGATCGATGAGGCGGCCCGGCGTGGCGATGATGATCTCCACGCCGGAGCGGAGCGAACGGATCTGCGGCTGCTCGCCGACGCCGCCGTATACCGTGGCGCAGCGGAGGTGTGTGTGCTTCGCGTAATTGCGGACGTTCTCCTCGATCTGGACGACGAGCTCGCGCGTCGGAGCGACGATCAGCGCGCGCATGCCGCGGCGGCCCATCTTCGGGCCATGCGACGAGAGGTGCTGCAGGATCGGCAGCACGAACGCCGCCGTCTTGCCGGTGCCGGTCTGCGCGATGCCGATGACGTCGTGATTCTGGAGAACGATGGGAATGGCCTTCGTCTGGATCGGCGTCGGCTCGGTGTAGCCAGCCTCGCGGACGGCTTTGGTGAGACTGCTGTTGAGACCTAGTGCTGCAAAAGGCATAAGCCAGCCCGAACCGTGGGCGGAGTCCGCGAATTTCGCGTGTGCTATGCTCGTTCCAGCAACTGAGACTCAGTCTCAGCACCCATGTCCAAGCTCGCCGCCGCCATCACGAAATTCTCCGGCTTCCTGCAGCAGCAGGGGCTGAAGCTCACCAGTGAGCGCGAGGCACTCGTGCGCGAGATCTTCTCGACGCACTATCACTTCGAGGCCGACGAGCTGCTCTTCAAGATGAAGCAGAACAGCGTGAAGATCTCGCGCGCCACGGTCTATCGCACGCTGGAGCTGCTCGTGAAGTCGGGTCTCGTCCGCCGCGTGCACCTTGGCGAAGACCACTACCACTACGAGCACGTCAGCGGGAACTCGCACCACGATCACCTCGTCTGCACCACCTGCGGCGCGGTGATCGAGTTCCACGACGAGGAGCTCGAGCGCCGGCAGCGCGAGATCTGCGAGCGCAAGAAGTTCACCCCCACGTTCCACAACCTCCAAATCCTCGGCCTCTGCGACGCCTGCCGCCGCAAAGGCGAACAGCCCGACGCCCCCGATCGCGTGCAGATGATCGGCCAAGGCGCGATGAACCTACGGAAGTGAGCTGAACCTCATGATCAACGCCCTCATCATCGTTTTCCGCGAAGGCTTCGAAGCGTTCCTCACGGTCGCCATCATCTTTGCGTACCTCCGCAAGACCGGCAGCGACTGGCTTCGGCCCACCGTCTACGCCGGCATCGTCGTCTCAATCTTCGCCAGCTTCGCCCTCGGCTACTGGCTCCGCAACGTGAACAGCTCGATGTGGGAGGGAGTGCTCGGCATCGTTGCCGCGGTACTCGTCGCCACCTTCGTCATTCACGTCTGGCGGCACGCGCCGACGATGAAACGAGAGATGGAGTCGAAGCTCGAGGTCTACACGTCCAACGCTTCCCGTTTTCTCGCGATCCTCGGCGTGTTCTTTTTCACGGTGCTGATGGTCACGCGCGAGGGGATGGAGACGGCGCTGATGCTGATCCAGGTCCGCGACCGCAATTTCATCCTCGGCTCGCTCCTCGGCATCGGCTGCGCCGCCGCGATGTCGTGGGCGTGGGCGCACTTCGGTCACCGCATCAACATCCGCCGCTTCTTCCAGGTCACGGGGATCTTCCTTCTTCTATTCACGGCGCAAATCGTCTTCTACTCGATTCACGAATTCGCCGAGGCCGAGATGCTCGGCAAGTGGAGCGAGAAGATCCACACCGCGACCGAGCCGTTCTCGCCGGTCGGGATTTACGGCAAGTGGTTCTCGGTCCTGATGGTCGGCCTCTGCGCGGTATGGCTGATCGGCGCCACGCTGCTCGACCGCGAGCGCGCAAAGGAGGGGCGGACGCCCCCGTCCGCCCGCGCGGCGTAGCCGCGCTGACTGATCGGTGCCACGCTGCTCGACCGCGAGCGCGCAAAGGAGGGGCGGACGCCGCCGTCCGCCCGCGCGGCGTAGCCGCGCTGACACGCGGCCGGACGGACGAGGGCGTCCGCCCCTCCTATAGAAGCTCCGGGATCTTTTCGATGAGGCGCTTCAGGCGGCGGAGCGTGTGATCGCGGCCGAGGGCGACGGCGACGTCGAAAATCGGCGGGGACGCGCCGCGGCCGGTGAGGGCGACACGCATCGGATGAATGAGCTTGCCGGCGCTCAGGCCGCGTGACTCCGCGACGCCGCGCAGTGCCGCCTCGGTGGTCGTGATGTCGAACGGCTCGACCTCGGCCAGCGCGTCGTGCAACGCGGTCATGCGGTCGGCGAGGTCGTCGCCTTTCACGTGTTTCTTCACCGCTTCCGGCTCGTACTCGATCGCTTCGTCGGAGGCGAGGAACGGCTCGAGCAGCGTCGCGATCTCTTTCAACGTCCGGCCGCGCACCTTGTTCAGGTCGATCACGTAGCGGATCTCGTCGAGCGGCGGCGGGGGATCGGCGAGGAAGCGGACGAGATGCGGGTAGATGTCGTCCGCCGACATGTGTGCGAGATACTGCCCATTCATCCAGAGCAGCTTCTCGGGATCGAACACGGCCGGCGCCTTGTTGACCTGCGAGAGGTCGAATACCGGCGCCGCCTCGGCGGACGTGATCATCTCGCGGTCGCCGCCCGGCGACCAGCCGAGGAGCATGAGGAAGTTGAAGAGCGCCTGCGGCACGATGCCGAGGTCGCGATACTCCTCGGCCGACGTCGCTCCGGTGCGCTTGGAAAGCCGCTTGCGGTCGCTGCCGAGGATCAGCGGGAGGTGCGCGAACGTCGGGACGGCGGCGTCGAATGCGCGGAAGAGGAGGATGTGCTTCGGCGTGTTCGAGAGGTGGTCGTCGCCGCGCGCCACGTGTGTGATCGCCATGTCGATGTCGTCGACGACGACCGAGAGGTGGTACGTCGGATATGAGTCGGAGCGGAGGAGGACGAAGTCGTCGAGCAGCTCCCCCTCGAATCGCATGTCGCCGCGGATGAGGTCCTGGAACTCGATGGCGCCTGGCGTGACTTTGAAGCGGATGACATGCGTCTCATCGGGCGCTTGTGGATCGCCCGCCTCGGCGCGCCTGCGGCAGACGCCAGAGTATCGGTAAGGTTTCCCCGCTTTTTCGGCCGCGCCGCGGTCGGCTTCGAGCTCCTCGACGGTGCAGTAGCAGCGGTACGCCTTGCCGCTCGCGACCAGCTCCTCGGCGCGCTCGCGATACCGGTCGAGGCGGTCGCTCTGGTAGACCGGCCCCTCGTCCCACTCGACGCCGAGCCACTTGAGTGAGCTGACGATTTGCTCCGCGTGATGCTGCTTCGAGCGCTCGACGTCGGTGTCCTCGATGCGCAACAGCATCGTTCCGCCGTGCCGCCGCGCATGCAGCAGGTTGAAGATCGCTGTCCGCGCACCCCCCACATGCAGGAATCCCGTTGGGGAAGGCGCGAAGCGGAGTTTCATGGCCGCCGGAGTCTAGCGCACTAGAATCGTCGCGTGCGTCAGCGCGGATTCACGTTGATCGAGGTACTCGTGGCGATCATGATCCTCGGTCTCGTCATCACGACCTCGCTCGCCGTCTTCGTCGAAAGGACCAAGCGGCAGAAGGAGGCGACCGAGACGATCCTCGCGTACCAGGCGCTCGCCAACGAGGTGGAAGTACGGCGGCGGATGGGCTTCACCGAGCTCGACACCTCTCCGCCGATCTTCGTTACCGACACCGGCATCCTCATTCCGTTGGGGCCATTCAAGACCCACGTCACCATCGCCCAGCCGTCGACCGACGTGAAGAACGTGACGCTGCAGGTGATCTGGCAGCAGGGGAAGCGCGTCGCCACGCTGCATCTGTCGCGCGTGAACACCGGAGGCTCGAACCTGTGGTGAGGAAGAAGCGCGAGCTCGGTTTCACGCTCATGGAGATCGTCGTGGCGCTGGCGATCTTCGGGGCGTTCGTCATCATCTGCGCGATCCTGACGAAGGAGATGATGGGATACGAGAAGAAGTTGCCGGTCGACTTCCTCACGCATCCGCAGGTGGGTGCGGTCGTCGCGCGGCTACGGCGCGACGTCGAGGATACGACGGCGCCGTACTACCCCGACGCCTTCGAGAACTACCTGCAGAGCGATTCCACGCTCATCCTCTACTCGCTCAACGAGGACAACCAGGCGCGAACGATCGTCTGGGACTTCACCGATCCGAACTTGGTTCGCCGGCGTGAGTACAACGTTGGAATTCTGAGCAACGAGTGGATCGCCAGGGCGCTGCCGAAGTTCAGCATCAACTCCTACGAAGTTCCCGATCACGCGTACTCGGTACGCATTCAGGCCGTCGACAAACATGGGATTCTTGCGATCGATCAGATCTTCCAGCCGCGACCGCACGAGTGAGCGTGGGTTCGTGCTCATCACCGCGATCATCGTGGCGGTGCTGTACTTCATGCTCATCGAGCTCTTGCTCATCGACGGCACGCGCGCGCTGCAGGAAGCGCAGCGGTTCCGCTCGCGCATCGTGGCGCTGACGCTCGCCGAGTCGGGTGCCGAGCTCGCGGCAGCGCAGATGATCACGAACACGAACACGAAGGTCGACATCGATACGGCCGACGGAACGATCTCGGGGGAGTACCTCCGCAGCGGCGACAGCTTTCAGCTCACCGGCAATGCGACGACGAAGGGCACCGCCATCGAGAAGGCGAAAGTTACGATTCAGGGTCGTATCGTTGAGGGGACGCGGGTCGTGATCGATTACACGACCCACAGCCAGTAACGCTACTCGCGCCTCCCCATCATCTTTCGCGCTAGATCGCGCACCTTCTCCACATTCTTGTTGAGCACGTCTCGCATGCCGCTCGGCGGCCTCTCGGCGTTCGGCGTTGCGTCGACGCGTTGGTACGGGTGGAACTGATTCGTAGGATTGAGTTTATCCTCCATCATTTCCTCCTTTCTCTAAGCCTTTACTACTGCGATTGAGGTGCCATACGATGTGCCGATGGCTGGCAATCCGAGGGAAAACGTCAAGGGGAAGGGCTTCTGGGACGGCGGCGCGAGCGGTCAGTCGGGCAACGATCAGACTGGCGGACGGCCGAGCGGCTTCCCAGGCCGCCGCGCGCCGAAGCGCGTCGGCGTGAAGACCGACATCGAGTTCCCCGACACGAAATCGGCGGACGATCCATCCGCTGATCAATCCACTGGCAATAGCGGAACGTAGTTGGACTGACTTGGCGCTGATGGGGAGCTTTTCGTCGCCGGCAACGGAGTACTTACCCGCGGTCGCGCGGGGCGATCTCGCTGCGTTCGAGTCGCTCTACGACCGCTACTCCTCCACGGTGTACGCCCTCCTGCTCCGCATCCTCGGCAATGCCGACGACGCGCAGGAAGTGCTGCAGGAGACGTTCGTCAAGGCATGGTCGAACGCGCGCATGTTCGACGCCGTGCGCGGCAGCGAGGCGGCATGGCTGATCTCGATCGCGCGCAGCCGCGGCATCGACCGCCTTCGCTCGCGCAAGATTCGTAGCGATCGTGAAAACGATGCCGGGAGGGAAATCTCGCATCGATCCGCGTTCGTAGATCATGCGAGAGGCGCGGAAGATGCCATTCGATCGCAGGAACAGAGAGCCGTTCGCGGCGCGCTCGCGGAGTTGCCGGAAGCGCAGCGCGTGGCGCTCGAGCTGGCGTATTTCGAGGGCCTGTCGCAGTCGGAGATCGCAGCGCGCCTCAGCGAGCCGCTCGGAACGATCAAGACTCGGATGCAGCTCGGCATGAAGAAACTCCGCGAGCGGCTGAAGGCGCATCACTGATGGCGCACGAAGATTTCGAAGCCATCGCCGCGCTCGACGCGATCGGAGCCGCCACCGCGGATGAGGAGCGGACGCTTCGCGAGCACCTCTCTTCGTGCATTCCTTGTCGCCGCGCGCGCGACGAGTACGCCGAAGCCGCCGCGATGATGGCGCGAGAGCTCGAGCCGGTCGCGCCGCCGAGCGACGTGCGCGAGCGCGTGTTCGAAGACGTAACGCCGGTTGCCGCTTCGGAAGAGGAGCGAGGATTCTTCGGCCGCTGGGGGCTCGCCACCGCCGCGACCCTCTTCCTGGCGTTGTGGGGATGGCGCGAGATCGGGATCCGGGTCATGCGCGAGCACGTTCGGTCGCAGCAGGCCGACATTCAGCGCCTCGCCAACGAGAAGCAGGTGGTGGAGCTGGAACGCCAGAAGCTCGAGGCCGCCGTCGCATCGCTCGCCGCCGCGAATACGCAGACGATCTCGCTCACCGGCGCACAGATGTCGCCCTCCGCCTCGGCCAAGGTCTTCATGGACTCCGACAAGCACCGCGCGGTGGTCGTCTTTGCCAACCTCCCGAAGTGCCCCACAGATAAGAGCTACCAGTTCTGGATCATCCGCGGCGACCAGCCGAAACCGCAGAGCGCCGGCGTCTTCGACGTCGAAAAAGGCAATGCCACCATCACGATCGAGAACCTCCCCGTCATGACCGAGATCAAAGGCCTCGCCCTCACGATGGAGCCGCGCGGCGGCGTCGAGCAACCAACGAACGCGAACTACTACGTGGTGGGTAAGACGTAGTAACCGCCGCTACAAGCCGACGATGTTGTAGCCGCAGTCGACGTAGAGGACCTCGCCGGTTACACCGGTGGACATCGGCGAGAGGAGAAACAGCGCGGCGTTGCCGATCTCCTCTAGGGTGACGTTGCGGCGGAGGGGGGCTCGGTCGGCGTGATGTTTCAGCATGGTCGTGAAGCCGCTGATGCCGCGCGCCGCTAGGGTGTTCACCGGGCCGGCGGAGATGGCGTTGACGCGGACGTTCTTCGGGCCGAGGTTCGAGGCGAGGTAGCGGACGCTCGCTTCGAGCGATGCCTTGGCCACGCCCATGACGTTGTAGCCGTCGACCGCCTTCACGGCGCCGAGGTAGGAGAGCGCGACGACGGAGCCGCCGCCTCTCTTTTCGAACAGCGGCAACGCGGCCTTGGTCATGGAGACGAGGGAGTAGGCGGAGATGTCGTGTGCGGTCTTGAAGCCATCGCGCGACGTCTTCACGTACTCGTTTTCGAGGTCTTCTTTAGGCGCGAATGCGACGGAGTGAACGAGCGCGTCCAGGCCGCCGAGGTCGTTGCCGGCGTTCTCGAAGACCGCGGCGATGTCGGCGTCCTTGGTGACGTCGCATTCGTACAGCGGCGAATTCGGGATGGTCGACGCGAGCTCTGCCACGTTCGCTTTCAGCCGCTCACCCTGGTAGGCGAACGCGAGACGCATCCCCTCCCGCGAGAGCGCCTGCGCGATCGCCCACGCGATCGACCGCTTGTTCGCCACGCCGAATACGATGCCGGTCTTACCGTCGAGCAACGCCATGCATTTAGTTTATCCCGAGCGGAGCGAGGATCTTCGGTTACACCGGCAGGATCGAGGTCGCGCGGGGCAGATGGATCGTTCAGCGCGTGGCGAGGCTTCGTCCGGTGGAGCGACCGATCCCTCCCCTTAGCTGCGCTCAGGGTCGGGATAAACTTCAGAGCCCATGAAACGCACTTTCATCGCAGCGCTCACGTTCCTCATCACGATTCCAGCGTTCGCCGAGAAGCGCGCATTCACGCTCGAAGACGTCTATCGCGTGAAGGCGGTTGGCGATCTGAAGGCGACTGAGGATGGGTCGCGGATCGCGTTCACGGTCACGTCGCGCGATCTCGCACGGGCGAAGTCGTCGAAGAAGATCTGGATCGCCAATGCCGACGGCAGCGATATGCGCGCGGTGACGAACGGCGAGGCGGATGGCTCGCCGGTCTTCTCGCACGACGGCAAGTCGCTCGCGTTCGTCCGCGACAACAACATCTACATCCTCTCGCTCGGGGGCGGCGAGGCGCGGAAGCTCACCGACTTTTCGACCGGGGTCAGCGATCCGATCTGGTCGCCGAACGGGAAGTGGATCGTCTTTTCCAGCGACGTCTATCCCGAGTGCGGCGCGGATGACGCCTGCAACAAACGGGTCTCCGAACGGTGGGAGAAGGGGAACCTCCACGCCCACATGGCGGACAACACGCTCCTGTTCCGCCACTGGACGACATGGCGCGACGGCCAGGTGACGCACACGTTCCTCGCGAATGTCGATGCCGGGAAGATTCGCGATCTGACGCCGGGCACGATCGACTTCCCGCCGTTCCAGCTCGGCGGTCCGCTGCAGTACGACTTCTCGCCCGACTCGACGGAGCTCTGCGTCGTCGCGATCCCCGACAAGCACCGCGAGACGTCGACGAACAACGACCTCTACCTGATCTCGCTCACGGACCCGAACGCCAAGCCGCGCAACATCACGGCCGCGAATCGGGCGTTCGACGGCTCGCCGAAGTACTCGCCCGATGGCAAGTACATCGCCTACCGGACGCAGCACATCCCGGCGTACGAGTCGGACGTCTTCCGCCTCGCCGTGTACGACCGCGCCACCGGGCAGTCGCGAGTCTTAACGGAGCAGCACAACGACTGGATCGACGATTTCGACTGGAGCCAGGACTCGAAGTCGATCTACTTCACCGGCCCGTTCCAGGGGATCAATCCGATCTGGCGTGTCGACGTTGCGACCGGAAAGATGGCCGACGTCTATCGCGACAAGACGATCAACGCGTTTCGCGTTGCGCGCGACGGGAAGTCGATCCTCTACATCGGCGCAGTGTCCGAGCACCCGGCTGAGATCTACCGCGCGGACCTCAACGGATCGGGGCGCAAGACGCTGACGCATTTCAACGACGAGTTCGTGCGCGACGTCGACGTCCGTCCCGCCGAGAGTTTCTGGGTCGAGGGCGCCCTCGGCGCGAAGATTCAATATTTCATCGTGAAGCCGCATGGCTTCGATCCATCGAAGAAGTACCCGCTCATCATCAACGTGCACGGCGGACCGCAGCAGATGTGGGCCGACACGTTCCGCGCAGATTTCCAGCTCTATCCCGGCGCGGGCTACGTCGTCGCTTACGCCAATCCCCACGGCTCGCCCGGCTACGGTCAGGACTTCACCGCCGAGATCTCCGGCGACTGGGGCGGCGCGCCGTTCGACGACCTGATGAAGGTTACCGACGCGCTCGAGAAGCTGCCGTACGTCGACACGAATCGCATGGGGGCCATGGGATGGTCGTACGGCGGCTACATGATGGATTGGTTCGAGGGCCACACGACGCGCTTCAAGGCGATCGCGTCGATGATGGGGGTGTACGACCTCCGCGCGATGTACTCGTCGACGGAGGAGCTGTGGTTCCCGGAGTGGGAGCTGAAGGGTCTTCCGTGGACGTCGGACCTTTACGCGAAGTGGTCGCCGTCGAATTACGTGAAGAATTTCAAGACGCCGTGCCTCGTGCTCAGCGGCGAGCGCGACTACCGCGTGCCGTACACGCAGTCGATCGAGTTCTACACCGACCTGCAGAAGATGAACGTGCCATCCCGGCTGATCATCTTCAACGAGTCGGGGCACTGGCCGAGCTGGTACGAGATGGTCCTCTACTACACCGCGCACCTCGACTGGTTCCACCAATACCTCGGCGGCGCCGCGCCGCCATGGTCGACCGAAGCCTTCCTCCGCAACGCAGTCTTCAACGCCAGCGGCGAGCGGATCAAGGAGGACGTGAAAGCGCCGGAGAACACGCAGGGGAAGCCGGACGCGAAGCCTACGCCTTAACGGTATTCGTCGTGCGTTGGTGGCGGCGGCAACTCGCTTTGCGCGAGAGCCACGCTAACCGTGTTCCCAAGCGCTCACGCGCAGCACCTGGCCACCTCCGCGTCCATCCGGCCGGCCATCATGAGGAAGAGCATCCGGTAGTCGGCGGCGAGGGAGTAGAAGGGGTGGCCGAAGGTGGCGGGCTTGTTGTGCTCGACGAAGAAGTGGGCGTACCAGGCGAAGGCGTAGCCGATGATGGGTGCGGCGAGCAGGAACCAGAGACTCGACGAGAGGGCGAGGGCGATGGAGGCGATCGCGAGCACGGAGCCGATCGCGTGCAGGACGCGCGTACGGGGTTTCGAATGCGCGCGGACGTAGTACGGCCAGAAGTCTGTAAAACTGCGGATCATCGGCACGTAGGACAATTCTCCCACACGCGTTCGTGGCACTTCAATTGCTCGCCTAGGAACCACCATGGCTCAGGATTTTGAAAGCGCTTTGCGCGAGATTCTCGGCGACTCCTGGAACAAGCTGACGCAGTTCCAGGGCGATCAGGTGAAGCGGCTGACCAACCGTTTCGGCGAGCTGACGCGCGATGCGCTGAAGGAAGAGCTGACCCGCCTCAACGGCGAGCTCGCCGACCTGCGCGCCCGTGTCGCGAAGCTGGAAGCCGAGCGCGCCGAAAAGGCCAACGAGTTGGTCAGCTAGGTTTGTGTAGCGCCGCCGACTCGGCGGCGCTACACAAACCTGACTAGAACGCGTAGCCGAGCGTGACGAAGAACGCGAACGGCTTCTCGTAGTCGCGGCGGTGGAGCTTGTAGCCGACGTCGAAGCGGAGCGGGCCGACGGGTGATAGGTAGCGGATCCCGGTGCCGACGCCGTAGCGCAGATCGTTGAAGTGGATGACGGTGCGCGGGAAGACGTTGCCGACGTCGGTGAAGACCGCGCCGCCGAGGGACGAGAAGATCGGGAAGCGGTACTCGAGATTCGTGATGAACATCGAGTTGCCGCCGATCGGCGCGACGTTCTTGGTCGGGTTGCCCTCCGGGTCTTTCAGGAAGATCAGCGTCCCGTTGCAACTGCCGTCCGGCTGGAGCGTGCAGGCGTCGCCGAGGAGGTCGAGGCTGTAGGCGCGGTGCGACGTCTCGCCGCCGCCGACGAACCGTTCGGTGAACGGAACCGTGCCGCGGGGCTCGATGAATCCGACGCGGCTCGAGACCGCGAAGACGCTTCGGTCGCTCACGGGGATGTAGTACGACGCCTGTGCGAACTGTTTGAAGAAGTCGGCGTTGGCGTGGAGCACCGGGAAGGCGTACTCGAGCAACGCCGTCGTGAAGAAGCCGCGATGCGGGTCGATCGGATCGTCGCGGCGGTCCCAGAAGAACGTCGGCGTGATCGCCGAGATGTCGATGTCGGTGATCGACTGGTCGAAGCCCGGCAGGATCCGTTGCTTGGCCTGGTCGCAGAGGGTGCCGGACTGGCAGTTGCCGATGCGGTACTCGTAGCGGATGGACCAGCGGGTCTGCAGCCGGGCGACCTTCGTGATCTCGAGCGAGGCGCCGCGCTGGTCGACGGTTGCGTCGGGACGAATGTCCTTGGTGTGGAAGATCGTGAACTGCGCCGGCACGTTGAAGCGGCCGATGAACGGCTCCTGGTACGTCAGGAACTCCTCGCTTCTCGCGCTGCTCTTGATGTACTGGAGGCCGAGGTAGCGCGCGGTGCCGAAGAGATTGCGGTGCGCGATGGAGGCCGAGATGATCGGCGAGATCTTGCTGCCGGTCTGCTTCGACGCGCCGAGGGTGCCGCCGATCGAGAGGTCCTTCCCTTCCTCGACCTGAATGACCACGTTGCGGTCGCTGACGGCGGTGCCGGTCTGCTCCGGCTGAATGTCGACGCGCTGGAAGATGCCGAGCTGATAGAGCTCGCGTTGTGCCTCGAGAATCTGGATGTACGAGAAAGGATCGCCGGTGTCGATCCCTGCTTTGCGCAGGATGACATTGGTTTTCGTGTAGGTGTTGCCGCGGACGACGACGTCGCCGACCTTGATCTTCGGCCCCTCCGCGATGACGTACGTCATCGTCGCGGAGGTCTTGTCGGCCGAGATGTCGGGCCGCGGCGTGATCTGCACCTCGGCGTTCCCGCGCTGGGCGTAATACGTTTCGAGCGCCACGAGGTCATTGCGCAGCGCCGTCGGATCGAGCGGAGCGTTCGTCTTCAGCGTCGTCTTCGGCAGGTCGCGCGACGGCACCTGCTCGTTGCCCTCGATCCGGACCGCCTTCACGATCGTCTGCGGCCCCTCGGTGATCGGGAAGTCGACGGTCATCGTCCCCTTCGCGGCGTCGGTGTTCACGACCGGCGTCGCGACGGTCGCTTCCGAGAAGCCGTGCAGCCGGTAGTACGACTCGATCGCGTCGCGGTCGGCGCTCAGTTGCGCGCGCGTGACTCCGGTGGGCCGCCGCAAGAGGTGCGCGATGAGTGAGCGGAAGCCGCCGTTCGTCGAGGTCTGCACGACGCCCTGAAGGTCCTTGGCCGACACCGCCTTGTTGCCGGTGAACGTGACGCCGGAGAGTTTGAACTGCTGTCCCGGGACGACCTTGAACGTGGTGGTCCAGACGTTGTTGTCGAGGTGCGACTCGGTATCGACGGTCGCGTTGATGTAGCCGCGCTCCTGGTACGACTTCACGATCGCGTCGGCGGCGTTGTCGATCACGTCTTCGCTGTAGCCCTGGTTGCGCGAGAACGGCAGTTCGCGCCGCACGTCGCTGCGCGGGACGCCGGTGACCATGATGCGCACGATCGGGCCGGCGGTTGCGGTGAAGCGGAGCGCCACGGTCTTCGTCTTGGGGTCGTAGGTGTCGGTGACGAAGCGGACTTCCGCCTTACGGTAGTCGCGCTGGAACATGAAGCGCTCCATCCGCAGCGCGTCGAGGCGCGCGTCGGAAACGCGGAACGCCTTCCCGGGGCCGCGCCGCATCTGCGCGATCAGCTCCGCTTTCGCGAACGGCGTGGTGTCGCCGTCGAGCGTGACGGTGCCCACCTTGGCGCGAGCGCCAGTGGTCACGTGGAAGATGACCTGCGCGCTGCTCGTCTCGCGTGAGAAGTTCGTCTCGGGATCGACCGTGGCCTCGAGGTAGCCCTCGCGATTGAGGAACTGCGTGACGGCGACGGCGCTGCGCTCGACGGCGTTCAGCGAGAGAACGTCGCCGACGCGCACGGAGATGTCGCGCTCCTCGCGGTCGCGATCGGCGCCGCCGAGGCCGTCGAACTTGACCTCCGTGACGCGGTAATTGATCGAGAGGACGAAGACGACTTCGGCCTCACCGTTCGTTGCTGGATTCGTCTCGACGTGGATGTCGCGAAAGTCGCCGGTCCCGTAAAGGCTCTTGATCGACGACTGCACCCCGCGCAGCGAGAGCGGCTCGCCGGGAATGACGGAGATGTACTTGCCGAGGACGGTCGTGTCGAAGTTCGCATCGGCGCGATAGGTCACGCGTGCCACGACCGGGCCGGTCGGCGTCACGGGCGGTGCGGGTTCCTGCTTGTCGATATTGAGAACGGAGCCTTCGAGCGGCCCCAGCGACGCGACCATCGTCACCGGCTTGCCGTTCCCGGCCCAGTGCCACTGCCCGGCGAAGCTTCGCCTGTAGCGGGCCTCGAGGCGCCATTCGCTACGGAGCTCGTCGTCCGTGAGCTGCACGCTCCACTCGGGGTTGACCTGCCACTCGAGGAGAGAGCGCTTGTGCCCGTTCGAGAGGTTGTAGATCACCAGCACGCGGATGTCGTTCGAGATCGTCTTCTCGAACGTCACCTTCTGGCCGGGGTCTTCGACGTTGCCGATGTCGGGGTTGAAGGTGAAGGTGTCGGCGAACGGCAGGATCTTGCTCGTCAGGAAGCCGAGGCTCTGCGAGAAAATCGATGCGCCGGTGGACGTCACTCCGCCCTGGGTCGTCCTGCCTGCCGTGGGAGTCATCAAACCGCCGAAGCCGAGCAGCGAGAAGAGCGTGATGTCGCTGGCGGGAGGGTCGCTCGTGATCGTCGGCGTGAAGCGATCGATTGTGCCGACGAGATTGATCGTGACCTCCATCGGTCTGGACTCGATCTCTGAGGTGAAGCCGCTGGACGACACGCGTCCTTCGAGCGTGATGTCGAAGTACGGGTCGATGCGGAATGGATTCTGGAACGTGATCGAGCCACGGGTCACCTGGTACTTGTTCCCCTGCAGCTTGACCGTGCCGCCTTCGTCGAGATTGACGACGCCGAGAATCACCGGATTCGCGAGTGTCCCCTGTACGTCGAGGTCGGCCGAGCCGGTGACGTCGGCGATGTTGTTGCGCACCGCGAGCGTCTGCGGCGCCGTTATGTGCAGGCGCAGGCTGACCTTGTCCTGCCAGCTCGCGGCCGCGATCGGCGTGACGCTGCGCCGCGAAAGGACGACGTTGAGGAACGCAGTGCCGAAGTCGAAGTCCTTCGAATACAGCGCGCGGTTGACGTGAACGTCGCCGCCGAGGTTCATCCGATCTTTGTCGCCGGTGAGGAGCAGCGTGAAGTTGCCGTCGATCGTGATGCCTTCGAAGTAGCGGATCGCGACGTCGGTGCCTTGCAGCGATAGGCGGACGCTGGCCGGCGTCACGCCGTTGAGCGCGATCGATCCGCCCGCGACGATCGTCCCGCCGCCGAGCTGGGCTCGCAGCGAGTCGATGTCGATCCGGTCGCCGCGGAAGACGACCGTCCCGGTCACATGGTCGAACATCTGCGGGAATCCCGGCACGCGGAACTGCGCGTCCTGCATCTCGGCGCTGCCGTTGATCCGCGGATCGGCGAGCGTCCCCGTGACTCCGGCCGCGATGTTGATGTGCCCCTCGGCGCGAAGGTCATGTACGAAGACCTGCAACAGCGCAGCTTCGAGGCCGCCGTGGACGTTGATGTTGAGCGCCTTCTTGCCGGTGATGTCGGCGTAGCCGGTGACGGCGAGCGTGGCGCCGGGGTGCGTCAGCTCGAAGCTCTCGAACGAGATGCGGCCGTTGCGCAACGCCACATGCAGCGGCTGCGCGGCCGTGAAGTCGTGGTCCGAGAGTTTGATGTTGAAGACCGGGAACGTGCCGTCGACCACGAGGGCCTCGAGCGGCGTCAATTTTCCGCCGAGCTTCAGGTCGACGGTGAAGTTGCCGGATGCCGGCAGCGACGCGGTCGACGGCGAGAGCGCCACGAGCTTCGCGACGTCGGGCACGGTGATGTGCACCACGCCGTCGACGGCGAGGCCGGCGCCGACGGTGCCGTCACCCTCGATCGTGACGATGTCCGCGATGTTGCCGCGCACGACCAGCCGGCCGTTGTGGATCGCGAAGTAGATTTTCGGCGGCGGCGAGCCGGCGGGGAGCGCGAGGCCCTTCAGCGTGGCGTCGGTCAGCGTCGCTTCGACGAAGAGCTCCGGATGATCGAACGTGCCGCCGCCGCTCGACGTCAGCGTCACCTTCCCGCCGAGGAGGCCGGCGAGCGACTTCATGATCTGCAGCTTCGAGAGGTCGAGCGACGCCGAGTTGATGGTGTAGGTGAACTGGTTGGTATTGAGGTTCAGCTCCCCCTCGGCCGTGATGGTTCCGGCCGGCGCGGTCACGGTCGCGTGGCTGATCTTCACTTTGCCCTGCGTGAACTGGAGCTCGGCGGTCGCGCTCTCGACGGGCTCCCCGAAGAGGATGCCTTTGCGGACGGTGACGGCGCCGGCGCCTTGGAGGTTTGCCTTCGTCCCTTCGAGGTGCAGCGTCCCGGTCAGCTCGCCGGTCACCGGCAGCGCGGTGCCGAGGTCGAGGAACTCCGCGGCGTCGGCGATCGGGAAGTTGCGCGCTGCGAGATCGAGATCGAACTTGGTCGTTCCTTTTCCCGGTAGCCAGTTGACGAAGCCTTTGAGGCGCATCTCCGACCCGTTCCGCGCGATGAGGAGGTTTGCAAACGTCGCCTTGCCGGAATCGGGTGTGCCGGTGAGGAGCATCCGTCCGGTCGCCGTCCCATGGATGCCCTTGAGCGGCAACTTGACGACGTTCATCGCGGCTTCGGCCGGGTAGTTGTTCGCGTCGATGGCGAGATCGAACAGCGGCGACGGACCGCGATCGGGGAAAGCGATCGTGCCGGTCATGGCGAGGCGGCCGCCATCTTGGCTGAAGGTCGCGCGGTCGAACGTGAGGACCGACTTGACGCCGTCGTAGCGGAGCTGGATGTCCGAGTTGCCGAGGAGATCGTTGTTGAACTTCGTCCCGGCGGCGGCGATGTGCGCGGTGACTTGCGGCTCCTTCAGCCTTCCCTTGATCGTGCCGGAGATGTCGCCGGATCCGCCGAGGCCGAGGAGCTCGTACGTCTTCTTGCCGGCGGAGTGCGCGAAGTTGAAGCCGATCTTGTCGAGCTCCGCGAAGTCGGTCGAGTGGATGTTCACCGCGAGGTCGGTGCTGACGTCCGCGATGCGGATCGAGCCGTTGAAGTTCACGGTCGACGCGCCGGTCGTCAGCGACGCGCGCGAGAATTTGATCGTGCCGTTGTCGAGCGCGAAGTCGGCCGCACCGCCGAGCGGGATCGGATACTTTGCGCTCGAAAACGCGGTCGTCGAGCGGCTCAGCGTCGCCGTGCCGTTGCCGGAGCCGGCGAGCACTTTGTCTTTGTTCCACTGATAGGCGAGGTGTCCGGTCGCGCCACCGCGCAGGCCGGTGTCCTTGATGCCCCAGTCGTTGAAAAGCTTCTCGAGCGAAACGCCGTTGTAGTGGAGGTCGACCGTCTGCGGGTACGGCTCGGCGTACTTCGGCAGGACGTAATGCGCGGCGAGCGTGCCGCCGCCATAGCGTGCGGTGTCGACGTCGACGGTGGTGCCGTTGTCGGTCACGTTCAGTTTCCCGCGCGCGTTCGTGAGGTCGTAAACGTCGGCGGCGATCTTCGGCGAAACCCATCCGCCGCTCATCGCGAAGCTGCCGGCGCGGCCGCGCACGTTGGTGTCGAGCGCGACTACGCCGTCGAGCACTTTGTTGATCGCGAAGATCTCGCGCACGCGATTGAGGCCGAGCTGCGCGGTGAGGTGGAGGTTGTAGACCGCATCCGACAGCGGGTGAATCGGACCGCTGACGAAGAGCTGCATGTCGCGCCCGCGCAGCGCGATGGAGTTCAGGGTGAGGTTGTCAGGGGTGAAGCGGAAGCCGCCGCGCAGGTCGAGATCGAATGGCTTGTAGTTCTGGATCCGCACGTTGAGGCGCGGGCTCGTCGCGATTCCGCTGTACAGATCCTCGGCGCTGGTGACGTCGATCTCCGAGCGGATGTCGGTCGCCGCCGCGGCGACGTCATGCCGCCGGTCGAGGAACTGGAACGCGCCGCCGGTGACGAACAGCTTTCCGATGTCGAGGTGGTAGATGTCGTACTTGCTCTTCGGGCCGGTCTGCCAATGCGGGAAGTTGTGCACGAGCTTTGAGCCTGCGGGGAAGACTTCGAAGTAGAGATGCGGATCGCGGACGTCGACGCGCGTCACTTTGACGGTGCGGCCCCAGAACGAGTCGACGCCGCCGGTGACTTCGATCTGCCGCACCGTCGCGAAGTAGGGATTCACGGCGCCGGGCGCGTTCGCGATCCGGAGATCGTTGATGAATATCTTGGCGGGACGCGCGCGGATGATCTGGACGTCGTGAATCGAAACCTTGCGTCCGAGGCGCGCCTCGAGCGTCTTCTCGATGCGCAGCATCACGAAGCCGGCGAAGCTCGTGGTGCCGAGGTACCACCAGCCGGCGCCGATCACGAGGACGAGCAGCGCCAGGAAGCCGCCGAACGTGAAGACCAGCCCCTTGAGGCATCCCCACATCGGGCCTCGGCGCTGGCGCTCCCGCGCGGATCGATGATGCGGATGCGGGCTCTGTTGTGGCGTGTCGGTCATTGCCCCGGCTGATACCGCGGCGCTTGCTAACCGCGAGCCAGTAAGTACAAGTCACGGAGGTTGTTACCGGCAGATGGAATCATAATCGCGCGGCCGATCTTCGCGGCGAGCGGAAACGAGTTCGATTTGCCCAATTCGGTTTCGATCGCGTGACGATCGAAGGGGGCGCTGGGGTCGATGGCGATGCCGGCCGCGTCGCTGTTGCCGTCCACGCCGTCGCTGCTCCCGAAGAGCGCCGGATGTTTGCCGCCGGCCAGCAGGTAGCGTAGTGCCGCCTCGCTGCAACGACCACCTTTTCCGTCGCCGTGGACCGCGACGGTGATCTCGCCGCCGGCGATCAGGATGTCGTCGAATTTCGCTTTCGCGAGCAGACTCACGGCGTCTTTGACGTCTGATTCGATCTGGTCGGGGAGGCCGGTGGCGCGGAGGCCGCGCTCGCGTGCGATCGCCGCGGCGGTCGCGGTGAGCGTGTCGTTGTCGGCGATGAGGTGCACTTCGTCGCTGCCGGGGATGGTCGGCCCTGACGCGACGTCGGCGAGCTTGCCGCGCGAGACGTCGGAGTAGACGAGCGTGACGCAGCGTCCGCGGACGCGACGCGCAAGCTTGCCGCCCTTGATCGCCGACATCGCTTTCCGCCGCGCGTTGATCTCCGCGATCGTCATGCCGCTGGCGATGAGCTGCGCGTTCTCCTCAACCGTCTTCTCGCGGAGCGGAACTTCGACGGTTGCGGAGCCGCCGCCGCTGACGATGAAGGTGATGTCCTCGTGGCGGTCGACGAACTCGAGGAGCTGCCGTCCCGCCTCGAAGCTCGCCTCGCTGTACTGCGGATGCGTGCCGAAGACGACCTGCGCCGGTTTCTTCGGCTCGCGATAGCCGAAGGGAATGGCGACGAAGGCGTCATCGCAGTCGATGCCATCGCGAAGCGCGCCGGCACATTTGCCGATGGCCACGACGGTGCGCGGGAAGTCCTCGCGCCACACTTTCGCGATGAGGCGCTCCGGCGCGCAACGGTCGAGAGTCTCACGATAGATGTCTTCGAGCACCGTACAATCAATCATGCGCCGCCGAACGCATCTTCGTACACGAGTTTTTGCGATGACGGCGGCATTGGCGCTCGTCCTCTTCGCGATCACGTTCGGTTTGTCGTGGCGTGCCCGAGCGTCGCAGCAACGGTGGTCGCGGCTGATCGGGGTCGAAACCGAGGCGATCGCGTCGCTCGAAGAGTTGATCCGAGCGCAGAATGGCTTCCGCGCGCGGGGCGGCGACTACCGGGTCGTGGAGCAGTTGCTGCGGAGCGACGCCGACACCGGTCTGCTGCGAGCGCGCGTGAAGGCGTTCGCCACGCTCGCGCACGAGCCGAATCCGCGCCCCGAGGATCTCGATGCGACCTCGGTGGCGGTGGTGAAGGAGGCGCAGCGGCTGATCGATCAACACAAGCGCGAGATCGCACGTACGCTCCCGGAGCTGGAGAGCGACACTGACGCGATGATGTCGAGCGGCCTGGCGGTGGCGTGGATCGTCGTAGTGCTCAGTTTCGCCGCGGCGCAGGTGACGCTGCAGAAGGTCGTGCGGCCACTCGAGGAGCTTTCGGCGGCGGCCGACCGGATCGCGAGCGGTGATCTGACGGCACGCGCCGCGATCGCGGGCGATCACGAGATCGCGCGGCTCGCGGTCGCGCTGAACGGGATGGCGGACAAGCTGCGCGCTCACGCACGGACCGACGAGCTGACCGGCCTCCCGAACTTCCGCGCGTTTCGGGAGCACATCGACGCCGAGATCGAGCGCGCGTCACGGTATCCGTCGGCGTTCGGCGTGCTGGTGCTCGATCTCGATCACTTCAAAAAGTACAACGACACGCACGGCCACCTCGCGGGGAACGATGCGCTGCAGCGGGTGGCGCTCGTGATTCGCGAGACGGTGCGCAGCGTCGATTTTCCGGCGCGCTACGGCGGAGAGGAGTTCGCGGTGATCGTGCCGGAGGTCGACGTGCACGCGCTCTCGGTGATCGCGGAACGTATCCGCACGAACGTCGAGGCGTTGCCAAAGCCGCCGCACGGATCGACGCTCACCGTCAGCATCGGCGCCGCGCTCTACCCCGCCGACGGCTCCGCCGCCGAGACTCTGTTCCAGGCGGCCGACGAACGTCTCTACGCCGCGAAGCACGCCGGGCGGAACCGCGTCATCGTTCCGGCGGCGTAGTTGTTCTATGTGTGGGCCGGCTCTCAGCCGGCCCGGGTCGGCTAAGAGCCCACCCCGCACACAAGACCGGCGCTCTACGACTGCGAATCTTCAATGGCCGCGATCAGCTTGTTGACGGTTCGGACCATCGCCTGGAGGTCGCGATCGGTGATCGCGCCGCCGGCGAGGTTGGCAATCCACTGTTCGTATGCGGGCCGCGTCTTGTCGAGGAGCGTGCGCCCTTTCCTCGTGAGCTGCACGCGCGCGGAGCGGAGGTCGTTCGGATCGCCGCTGCGCTCGGCGAGGCCGAGCTGTTCGAGGCGCGCGATCATCCCGGTCATGTTCTGCTTCGAGACGAGCAGCTCGCGCGCCGCGGCGGCCAGCGTCATCGGCGCTTCGGCCGTTCCGATGACTGAGAGGACCGCCCACTGCTGCGGCGTGACGCCGGAGCGCTCGAACACCGGCACCAGGCGGCGCGTGAAGAGGTTCGCCAACTGGACCACGCCGGCGACGAGGTCGCGATCGGGCACGTGGTCAATATATTGACGATCTGGGACGGCGTCAAATCGACTTGAAGATGCCCTTACCCGCGAACTCCGCGGCGTCGCCCAGCTCTTCTTCGATGCGCAGGAGCTGGTTGTACTTCGCCATCCGGTCGCTGCGCGACGCCGAGCCGGTCTTGATCTGGCCGACGTTCGTGGCGACCGCGAGGTCGGCGATCGTGGAGTCCTCCGTCTCGCCGCTCCGGTGCGAGATCACCGATCGGTAGCCGGCGCGCTTCGCCATCTCGATCGTCTCCAGCGTCTCGGTCAGCGTCCCGATCTGGTTGACCTTGATCAGAATCGCATTCGCGATCCCACGCTCGATTCCCTTCGCGAAGATCGATGGATTGGTGACGAAGATGTCGTCGCCCACGATCTGCACGTTCCCGCCGAGCACCTCGGTCATGGTCTCCCAACCGTCCCAGTCGCCTTCCGCGAGGCCGTCCTCGATCGAGAGGATCGGGTATTGCTGCATGAGCAGGCGGTAGTACTCGACCATGTCTTCGGCCGAGCGCTTCTCGCCTTCGAACTTGTAGTGCTTGTCGAAGAACTCCGAAGCGGCGGCGTCCATGCCAAGGTAGATCTGCTTGCCCGGTTTGTAGCCGGCCTTCTCGATCGCGCCGACGATGAGGTCGAGCGCCTCAGCGTTTGTTTTCAGGTCGGGCGCGAAGCCGCCCTCGTCGCCGACGGCGGTCGTGAGCTTCTTGTCGTGGAGGATCTTCTTGAGGTGGTGGAACGTCTCGACGCCCGCGCGAAGCGCATCTCCGAACGTATCGAAGCCGGCGGGGATGATCATGAACTCCTGGACGTCGAGGTTGTTGTCGGCGTGCGCGCCGCCGTTGATGACGTTCATCATCGGTACAGGAAGCGTTCGCGAGCCGGCGCCGCCGAGGTAGAGGAAGAGCGGGAGGCCCGCGGCCTCCGCGGCGGCGCGCGCGACGGCCAGCGAGACGCCGAGGATGGCGTTGGCGCCGAGGTTGGCTTTGTTGTCGGTGCCGTCGATCTGCTTCATGACGAGATCGATCATCGCCTGCTCGCGGGCGTCCATCCCCTCGACTTCCTTCGCGATCAGTTCGACGTTGTCGATCGCCTTGAGGACGCCTTTGCCGAGGAAGCGGCGCTTGTCGCCGTCGCGTAGCTCGAGCGCCTCGCGCGAGCCGGTCGACGCGCCCGACGGAACTGCGGCACGGCCGAGGGCTCCGGAATTGAGAAGGCAGTCGACTTCGAGCGTCGGATTCCCGCGCGAATCGAGGATCTCGCGCGCAAAGATCTCTTCAATCTTGAACATAGCGCGCGGATTGTATCGGCGGTTATGAGGTTACGAGGTCAACTTCGAAACCTCGTAACCCCGTAACCTCATCTTTACGGCTTATCGCCTTTGTCGATGGGCAGGCTGGCCTGCTGCCATCCGTTCCAGCCGCCGAGGAGGGCGGCGGTGTTCTTGATGCCGTGAGCGTTGAGGTCTAGCACCGCACGGGCGCTTGTGTGCTCGTTCACTCAAGCACAGTACGTGATGATGTATCTGTGCGGCGGCAGGTCCTTGATTCGGGTGATCAGGTCGGTGAGCGGGATGTTGATCGATCCCTTGATGTGCCCGATCTCGTACTGATCCTTGGGGCGGACGTCGACGAAGACGGCCTTCTTCTCGTCGACCATCTTGATCGCCTCGGTGCGCTCGATGCGCTTCGCCGATTCGAGCGACGGCGCTGCCTGCTGGGTCAGCGCGACCGGCGGCGCCGTTGCCGCTGGCACAGGCGCCGGCGATGGCGCTTTGAATTGCGCGCACGCCGTTCCGGCTATGGCCAGCGACGCGACTGCAATCATTGCGATTTTCTGCATCCGTTTGCCTCCTTCTAAGAGAGTTGACACCTTAGTGTACTGACATACCTTCCATGGGGAGATGCGCGGCGCGCCATTCGAGCCAGCCGCCTTTGAGCGCCGCTGCGTCCTTCAGGCCATGCGCCTTGAGGATCGCGACGGCGAGGCCGGCGGTCTCTTCCGCGTGGCACGCGCAGTAGGGGATGATCTTTTTCTTCGCCGGGATCTCTGTGATCCGCATGGCGAGCTGGCTTCCGGGAATGCTGATGGCGCCTTTGATGTGGCCGATGGAGTAGCTGTTTTCGGAGCGAACGTCGAGGAAAACGGCCTTTCCTTCGGCGACGAGTTTCCGCGCCTCTTCCTTCGAGATGCGCGGCGCGTTCTCAGCAGCGTGTTGCGCCTTCGTGTACTCGATCCGGACGGGCGACTGGGGTTGCGGTTTCATCTGCGCGACGACACCGCCAGCGATCACGACTGAGGCGCAAGCGGCGAGGAAACGTAGGCGCATCGTGGAAGCCTCCTTGTACGCGAGAGTCAAACCGTCGCGGCGGGTTGGCTTCTTCCCGTTACTCGTGACTCGTGACTCGTGACTCGGGAGCCGAGTAACGAATAACGAATAACGAATATCGAGTAACGAGTAACGACCGAGGAACAACCTCCCGGTGCATGTGGTTGTGTAAACCGTACCTAGCTGGTACTGTTTCGCCTCTTTTGGGTTTCCGATGCTGAAAATCTCTCGCCTCACCGACTACGGCCTCCTCGCCACCGTCTACCTCGAACGCCATCACGGGCGCGTGGTGTCGGCGCGCGAGATCGCGTCGTTCTACCACCTGCCGCTGCCGATGATCACGAAGGTGCTCAAGATGCTCGGCACGAGCGGGACGATCCACTCGCATCGCGGGGTCGGCGGAGGCTATTCGTTCGACGGCGATGCGGAGCGCGTCACGCTCGGCGACCTGCTCGAGGTGCTCGAGGGGCCGTGGAACCTCGTCGAGTGCGAGACCACCGACGACAACGGCGACGCGGTCTGCGGCATCCGCGCGGCCTGCCCGTCGCGCCGCTTCATGTTCGGGATCAACCGCGCGATCAAAGGGGCGTTCGAGCAGGTCACGCTCGCCGATCTGGCGCGCGGTGTGATGCCGCTTCCGGTTGTCGAAAAGGGCACGCTCCGGCGCGCCGGGAATTCAAGATGAGTAATGCTACCGTCGAACAGATTGCGAACCAGGAGTACAAGTACGGCTTCGTCACCGACATCGAAGCCGACCAGGCGCCTCCCGGTCTCAACGAAGACATCGTCCGCCTGATCTCGACCAAGAAGGAGGAGCCGGAGTGGCTCCTGGAGTGGCGACTGAAGGCGCTGCGCCATTGGCAGACGATGAAGGAGCCGACGTGGGCAAACGTCCACTACGGCCCGATTGATTACCAGGCCATCCGCTACTACTCCGCGCCGAAACAGAAGAAGAAGCTGACGTCGCTCGACGAGGTCGATCCGGAGCTGCGCAAGACGTTCGAGAAGCTCGGCATCTCGCTCGAAGAGCAGAAGCGGCTCTCCGGCGTCGCGGTCGACGCGGTGTTCGACTCCGTCTCCGTCGCGACGACGTTCCGCGCCGAGCTGGCGAAGGTCGGCATCATCTTCTGTTCGTTCTCCGAGGCGGTTCGCGAGCACCCGGACCTCGTCCGCAAGTACCTCGGCAGCGTCGTTCCGATCACCGACAACTTCTTCGCGACGCTGAACAGCGCTGTCTTCTCCGACGGCTCGTTCTGCTACATCCCGAAGGGCGTTCGCTGCCCGATGGAGCTCTCGACCTACTTCCGCATCAACAGTGCTGGAACGGGCCAGTTCGAGCGGACGCTGATCGTCGCCGACGAAGGCGCCACCGTCAGCTATCTCGAGGGCTGCACCGCGCCGATGCGCGACGAGAACCAGCTCCACGCGGCGGTCGTCGAGCTCGTGGCGCTCGACAGCGCGACGATCAAGTATTCGACGGTTCAGAACTGGTATCCGGGCGACAAGTCGGGCAAGGGCGGGATCTACAACTTCGTCACGAAGCGCGGGAAGGCGCTCAAGAATTCGAAGATCTCATGGACGCAGGTGGAGACCGGCTCAGCGATCACCTGGAAGTATCCGAGCTGCATCCTGCAGGGCGACAACTCGGTCGGCGAGTTCTACTCGGTCGCGGTGACGGCGAATTATCAGCAGGCGGACACCGGGACGAAGATGATCCACATCGGAAAGAACACCCGCTCGACGATCGTATCGAAAGGGATCAGCGCCGGGCATGGACAGCAGACGTATCGCGGCGCTGTGACGATCATGAAGGGCGCCGAAGACGCCCGCAATTACTCGCAGTGCGATTCGCTGCTCCTCGGCGACCAGTGCGGCGCGCACACGTTCCCGTACATCGAAGTGCGCAACTCCTCGGCGACGATGGAGCATGAGGCGTCGACGTCGAAGATCGGCGAGGACCAGCTTTTCTATTGCCAGCAGCGCGGCATCAGCGCCGAGGATGCGGTGTCGATGATCGTCAACGGCTTCTGCCGCGAGGTCTTCCGCGAGCTCCCGATGGAGTTCGCCGTCGAAGCGCAGAAGCTGCTGGGAGTCAGTTTGGAAGGATCAGTCGGTTGATGCTCGAGATCAAGAACTTACACGCCGGGATCGAAGGAAAAGAGATCCTGAAAGGGCTCAACCTCACGGTGGGAACCGGTGAGGTGCACGCGATCATGGGGCCGAACGGGTCGGGCAAGTCGACGCTGGCGAACGTGCTGGCGGGACGGCCGAAGTACGAGGTCCTCAGCGGATCGGTCTCGTTCGACGGCAAGGACCTTCTGGCGATGCCAGCCGAGCAGCGGGCGCGCGAAGGGGTGTTCCTGGCGATGCAGTACCCGGTCGAGATTCCGGGCGTGAACAACATCTACTTCCTGAAGGCGGCGTTCAACGCGATTCGGAAGCACCGCGGCGAAGAGGAGCTCGACGCGATCGACTTCCTGCAGCTCGCGCGGCAGAAGATGAAGGTCGTCGATCTCGACGAGGCGTTCATGAACCGCGCGGTGAACGAAGGCTTCTCGGGCGGCGAGAAGAAGCGCAACGAGATCTTCCAGATGGCGGTGCTCGATCCGAAGCTGGCGATCCTGGACGAGACCGACTCGGGTCTCGACATCGATGCGCTCCGGGTCGTGGCCGAGGGCGTGAACGCACTCCGCAGCGAGAAGCATTCGGTGCTCGTGATCACGCATTACCAGCGGCTGCTGACCTACCTCGTCCCCGACTTCGTACACGTCCTGGCGAATGGCCGGATCGTGAAGCAGGGCGGCAAGGAGCTGGCGCTGGAGCTCGAGAAAAAGGGCTACGAGTGGATCGAGTCGGAGATGGCGGCGGCGCAATGAGCGTGCTTGCTGAACAGGCGTCGCAGCGATTCGGACAGCTCGGCTGGCCGACGCCGCGGCTCGAGGAGTGGAAGTACACGAACCTCTCGTCGCTGACGCAGCGCGAGTGGGCTCGTGCGACCACTCCTGCATCTGTCGATCTATCGTCGGTCACGCTCGGCGATCGCGCGGTGGCCGAATACGTCTACGTCAACGGTGTCTACGCGCCGGAGCTGAGCACGCCGAATCCGCTGTTCGTCATGGCGCCTTCGACGCGCGAGCAGCATTACGCGCGCTACGCCGACTACGCGAACCATGCGATGACGGCGCTGAACACCGCGAACGCGCAGGACGGCGCGCTCCTACAGATCGACGCGAGCATCAACGGCTTCGTCCACGTGATCCACTACTCGACCGACGGCTACGCGTCGCATCCGCGCAACCTCTTCGTCGTCGCGCGTGGTGCGCAAGCGGCGATCGTCGAGAGGTACGCCGGCACCGGCACCTACTTCACGAACGCCGTGACGGAGCTGGTCGCAGGCGAGGGCGCGGTCGTCGATCACTACAAGCTCGAATGCGAGTCGATCGACGCGTTCCACATCGCGACGACGCAGGTTCACGAGCAGCGTGCGGCCGCGGTGACGACCCGCGCGATCTCTCTCGGTGGCGCTGTCGTCCGCAATGAGACGAACGTCGCGCTGACCGGCGAGGGAGCGAGCATCGTGCTCGAAGGGCTGTACGTCCTGACCGGACGGCAGCACGTCGACAACCACACGGTCGTCGACCACGCCCGGCCGCATTGCGAGTCGCTGGAGCTCTACAAAGGCATCCTCGATCAGAGCGCGCGCGGCATCTTCGACGGCAAGATCATCGTCCGCCCCGGCGCGCAGAAGACGGTGTCGCGGCAGACGAACAACAACCTGCTGCTCAGCGAGACGGCAATCGCCGACTCGAAGCCGACGCTCGAGATTTTCAACGACGACGTGAAGTGCAACCACGGCTCGACCATCGGCCAGCTCGACGAGCAAGCGATGTTCTACCTCCGCTCGCGCGGCGTCGGCGAGGCGGAGGCGCGCAGCCTGCTGGTCTACGCATTCGCCAGTGAGATCGTCGACCGCATGAAGGTCGAGCCGGTGCGCGAACAGGTTCGGCGCATCATGTTCCGCGCCCTGCCGAACCACCTGCCGGAGCGGAGGGAGAGCGAGCGATGAGCGCCGCGAAACAGAGCGCAGGGCGCAGAGCGCAGAGCGCAGAGGTTGGTGTTGGTGCAGTCGGTCTGCGCTCCGCGCTCTCCGCTCTGCCGTCTGAATACGACGTCGCACGCATCCGCGGCGATTTCCCGATCCTCTCGCGCAACGTACGCGGCAAGCAGCTCGTCTACCTCGACAACGCCGCGACGACGCAGAAGCCGCAGGCGGTCATCGACCGGATCGTTCGCTACTACACGGAAGAGAACTCAAACGTCCATCGCGGCGTGCACTACCTCAGCGAGGTGGCGACCGCGGCATACGAGTCGGCGCGCACGACGGTCAAGAACTTCATCCACGCACGCGACGAGAAGGAGATCGTCTTCACGCGAGGGACGACCGAGGGGATCAACCTCGTGGCTCAGTCGTGGGGACGGACGAATGTCGGTACGGGTGACGAGGTCGTGATCACGGCGATCGAGCACCACTCGAACATCGTCCCCTGGCAGCTCCTCTGCGCCGAAAAGAAAGCGACGCTCCGCATCGCGCCGGTGAACGACGCGGGCGACGTGATCCTCGACGAGTTCCGCGCGCTTCTCAACGACCGGACGAAGATCGTCGCGATCGGACACGCCTCCAACGCCCTCGGCACGATCAATCCGATCAAGCAGATGATCGCGATGGCACACGACGCCGGCGCGGTCGTGATCGTCGACGGCGCGCAAGGTGTGCCGCACCTGCCGATCGACGCGCAGGACCTCGGCTGCGAGTTCTACGCGTTCTCCGGCCACAAGGTGTACGCGCCGACGGGGATCGGCGTGCTGTACGGAAAGGAAGCGATCCTCGACGCCATGCCGCCATGGCAAGGCGGCGGCGACATGATCCTCTCCGTCACCTTCGAGAAGACGACGTACAACGCCCTGCCGTACAAGTTCGAGGCGGGGACGCCGAACATCGAAGGGGTGATCGGGCTGGCGACGGCGCTCGACTACGTGAGCGGTGTGGGGATCGAGGCGATTGCCGCGCACGAGCACGACCTCGAGCGCTACGCGACGCGGCGGCTGCTCGAGGTCGAGGGGCTGACGATCATCGGAACGGCGAAGGCGAAAGCGAGCGTGATCTCATTCACGCTCGAGGGTGTGCACCCGCACGACATCGGAACGATTCTCGATCAGGAAGGGATCGCCATCCGCACCGGACACCATTGCGCGCAGCCGATCATGCTGCGCTTCAACATCCCGGCTACCGGGCGCGCCTCGTTCGGCATGTACAACACGCGCGAAGAAGCGGACGTGCTCGTGAGCGGGCTGAAAAAGGTGATCGAGGTGTTTCGCTGATGCCGGAGCTCCAGGACCTCTACCAGCAGATCATCCTCGACCACAACAAGAACCCGCGGAACTATCGCGAGCTGCCGAATGCGACACGCAAGGTCGAGGGATACAACCCCCTCTGCGGCGATCACTACACGGTGTTCCTGGAGCTGGACGGCGAGACGATCAAGGAGATCGCCTTCACCGGCAACGGCTGTGCGATCTCCAAGGCGTCGGCCTCTGTGATGTCGACGACGGTGAAGGGGAAGACGCGCGAGGAGGCGGAGCGTTATTTCGACACGTTCCATCGCCTCGTCACCGGCGACCGGACCGGTCTCAGCACCGACGAGCTCGGACGCCTCGCGGCGTTCTCCGGCGTCTCCGAGTTTCCAGCGCGTGTGAAGTGCGCGTCGCTGGCGTGGCACACGCTCCGCACCGCCCTCGAGAACGAAGCAAAGGAAGTGGTTACCACGGAATGAACACACGAGAGGAAGTCACGTTCAGTCGCAACGCGGAAGCGATCATGATCCCGAGTGGGGAGCGCGTCCTCGTGCCCGAAGGGGCGCAGGCGACGATCACGCAGTCGCTCGGCGGCGCGTTCACGCTCATCACCGACCGCGGCCTCATGGTGCGCATCTCGGGGCATGAGGTCGAGGCGATCGGGAAGACGCCGCAGGAAGCAGCCGCGCCGACTCCTGAAGCCGAACTCACGAAGGAGAAGATCGAGGAGCTCGTCTGGGACCAGCTCAAGACCTGCTTCGATCCCGAGATCCCGGTCAACATCGTCGACCTCGGCCTCGTCTACATGTGCGATCTGCAGCCGCACGAAGGCAGCGGGTTTGACGTGAAAGTGAAGATGACACTCACCGCGCCCGGCTGCGGCATGGGTCCCGTCATCGCGACCGACGTGAAGACGAAGATCGAGTCGCTGCCGAATGTGAAGACCGCTGACATCGAAGTCGTTTTCGACCCGGTGTGGGACCGCTCGATGATGAGCGACGCCGCGAAGCTTCAACTCGGAATGATGTGGTGACGTAGGGCGGGCCGAGCCCGCCCTACGTTATCGAATCAACGGTGGTCTTTGAAGAACGTCCACTGCGCGACCGGGAAGCCGGCCTTGAGCTGCTCGGCCTGGTAGTAGCCGTCGATCGCAGCGACCACGGCGACGATGCCGCTGACGATGCCGCACGATGCGAGGCCCAGGACCCAGAGCACCACAGCTGCAATGCCTTTCATCTTCTGGCCGATCATGAAGTAACCGACGCATCCGAGGACCAGCAGATTGAGGACGAGGATGATGACCGGATCCTTTGGCGGTTGCTGCGGGTAAACGAGATCGCCACCACCGGGAGGGGGAGGAGGCGTTGGTGTGCTATCGCTCATTGGTTGTCTCCTTACAGCTTATCGGCGAAGTTGGTGATCACCGGAATGCGGAAGCGCTGGCCGCCGATGCCCTTCACGATGCAGAGGATCCGCAGCGCGAGGAAGCCGAGCCAGATCACACACTCGACGGTCGCCAGGCCGCATCCAAGCACGCCGATCGGCATCCGGTGAAGGATCAGGAAGATGATCCAGATGATGATCTCAGCGCCGAAGATGGCGGCGCCGTTCTTCGCGTGCCACTGAACTTCGGGGTCGTCTTTCTTTGTCAGCAGCGGGATGAGGAACAGAATCCAGAGGTACGACAGGACGACCATGATCGTCCGATCGGATCCCGGCGCCGTGCCGCCGCCTATGGGCGGAGGTGGCGGCGGTGGAGGCGAATACGAGCCGCCTCCCGGTGGCGGGGGCGGTGTGTACGATCCACCCGGAGGTGGAGGAGTCGCAGGCGGAACCGTGGGCGGGGGAATCTCGCTCATTTCGTCTCCTTAAGTCGCAGTGTCAGCCAAGGGGTTCGATTGTAACTAGTTTTGTCTCTCTGCTAGACGCCTTTCGGCGGCGAAGAGAGGTAACACGGCGAGCGCGGCCGAGAGGGTGACAGCGATCACGATCGGGAGCACGACCGCCGCCGTGCTCTGCTCGTCGGTGATGCTGAGAAGCTTCCAGAGGAAGTACCGCATGATCGGCCGCGCCATCAGCAGCATGATTGCCGCCACATAGCCGAGCGAGATCGCCATGTAGGCGAAGCCGCCGAGGGAGAGCCCGACCTGCAGCGGGTTTTCGGCGTCGAAATTCGGCGCGAGCGCGCCGAGCCCGACGCCGAGGCTGACGAGCGTCAGCGCCAGCATGGAGGCGCCGATCATCGTGAATGTCCAGACGATCGCACCGGCGCCGAGGATCACGTTCGCGAATGCCGTGAGGAGCAGCGCCAGGAGCGTCAGCGGCGCGGAGTAGACGGCGACCTTCACGCCGAGAAAGCGGCGATACGAGATCGGCGCGCTGCGGACCATCCAGAAGGCTTTCCCCTCCGCCGAGACCGACGGGTAGGCGAACCGGAGACAGATCGCGGCGATGACGAAACCGGCCATGCCGAGGTTCGCGTAGGCGACGATCGTGGCGCGCGCGTCGCCGCCCAGCGGCAGCATGCGGATGTTGTAGAGATAGATGAACAGCAGCGCGGCCATCAGGAAGAGCTGCGACCACTGCGCGACGTCGCGCCCGAGCGTGCGTACCTCTTTCGCGGCGAGGGCACGTGTCTGGGGGTCGAAGCGCACGAGCAGGCGATCGATCACTCGCGTCGCGAAGGCCGAGCCGAGCGCCACCGGCGCCATCGACTCGCGCGCTCGGACGAATGCGCGGAAGTAGGTGAAGCGCGCGACGAGCACGAAGAGAATCCCGCACGCCCCCGCCATGATCGCAATCCGGGGCGAGATCGCGAAGGGGAGGCGTTGAGTCATCAGCTCCGCGAGCGCCGTGCTCGGATAGACGTTCATCGACGGCAGTTCGATCTTCTGCAAGACCTTGACGACGTCGTCCGTCCGGACCTCGGCGAAGAAGCGCTCGGGGCGACTCATGCGGAAGGCGACGACCACGATCGTCAGGATCAGCATCGCGATCGTCGCGACGATCTGGTGCACGTGCCGGACGGGAAACCAGCGTACGAGCAGCAGGATCGTCACGCACGCGAGACTCACGGGGACGGTCAGCAGGAGAAAGAGGTTGAGCACAGCCGACGCGTAGAAGAGTGGCGGCAGCCGGTAGTGCCGCGCGAACGCGATGAAGAGCGGGATCAGGAACGCGAAGACGACCGCGGCGCTCTGGACGAGTGTCTTCCACCAGCGTGACAACGCGATATGCAGTTTGCCCTGCGGTGCCGCGTGATAGACGTCGAGATCGAGATCGGAGAAGAACGCGCCGATCGCCGCCGTCATCGACGAGGAGAAGAGGACGACGCAGGCGACGAGGAAGACCATCGCCAGAAGATTGCGCAGCAGCCCGAGCGCGAAGAAGGGCGTCGCCACTTCGACCTTTGCGACGGCCGCGAAGAGGCGGGCGAACAGCTTGTAGTCGCCGTAGAGGAATGCGGCCATCACCAATCCGACGATCGCGATGCGCGTGACCGCGCTTGCGTTGATCGGGCGCAGGCGGGACGCGGCAATGCGAAGCGGCCAGATCACGTGAGCGACTTTACGCTCTCGAACCACGCCATCGCTGTGTCGCGGCGCGCCGCCCGGGCACGCGAGCGCTCGATCCCGAGCTCGAGAAGGCGCTCGATTAGCCGCGGGTACTTGACCTCCGTCGCCTCCCACAGCTTCGGATACATCGAGATGCTCGTGAAGCCTGGGATCGTGTTGATCTCGTTGAGGTAGAGCCGGTTCGTCCCGCGCTCGAGGAAAAAGTCGACGCGCGCGAAGCCGGCGGCGCTGATCGCCTTGAACGCGCTGACGGCGAGCTTCCGGAACTCGTCGCCCTTCTCTTTCGGCAGCTTCGCCGGAATCACGAGCTGCGACTTGTTCTCGACGTACTTGTCTTCATAGTCATAGAAGTCGCGTCCCGCGACGATCTCGCCGGCGATGCTCGCCTCGGGCTGTTCGTTGCCGAGGACCGCGACCTCGATCTCGCGGGCATCGATGCCGCGCTCGACCAGCACTTTCTCGTCGAAGCGGAACGCGAACTCGATCGCCGGCGCGAGCTCACGGTCGTTCTTCACCTTCGTCACGCCAACAGACGAGCCGCTGTTCGCCGGCTTCACGAAGTACGGCAACCGCATCGCGTTCACGACCGACCGCGTCACGCGATCGCGTTCGTTCTTCCACTCAGCGTCCGTCACCGGGACGTAGTCGACCATCGGCAGCTTCGCGGCGGCGAACGCCTGCTTCATGTGGTGCTTGTCCATCCCGACTGCGGACGCCGTGACGCCGCTGCCGACGTAGGGGACGCCGAGCGTCTCGAGGTAGCCCTGCAACGCGCCGTCCTCGCCGCCGGTGCCGTGGATGAGGGGGAAGGCGACGTCGATGTTGGTAGTGCGGAGCCAGGATTCGAAGGAGAAAGTTAGTGGCCGGTCGCCAGTGGCCGGTGGCCGGATGTCATCCTTCTGGCCACCGGCCATTGGCCACTGCCCACCAAGCACCGAGGCACTGAACGCGGGATCGGTGAAATGGCCGTCCTTCGTGACGAAAATGGGGACGAAGTCGACGCGGTCGGATGCGGCTTTCGCGACCGAGCGGGCGGAGAGGATCGACACGTCGTGCTCGGCGGAGCGGCCGCCGAAGAGGAGTGCGGCTCGGATCATCGGCCGATTGGGACGCTGCTCAGGAGATATTTGAGATCGTCGTCGCGCCAGCGGATGCCGCCGCCGAACGTGAAGGCGCGGCCGTTCTTGTTCAGCGGATCGTCGAGACCACCGGAGACGAAGATCAGCGGTGTTTTCGGTGTCTCCTGCCGGATGACGTATTGGCCGGTGAACCGGAGGTGCGGATTCGGATCGCGCTTCTTGCCGAAGTCGAACGCCTCGCCGGTGATCCGGATGCGCGGGTTGAACTGGTAGTCGACCGCGGCGCCGCCGGTGCTGTCGATCATGCCGAGGCGGACCGCGAACTGATTCAGTACCCAGCCGGCCTGTGCGCCAAGCAGGTAAGTGCGGTCGTACTTCGTCGTGTCGGTGATCGTGGTGGTCGTCTGGCCCGTAGCCGGATCGGTCACGGTCTGTTCATACGTCCGCGTCTGCGACGCGCCGTGCGGGTCGTCGGCGATGACGATGTTGTAGAAGCGGTTCTTCTCGGGGTCGGGCGTGATGCGCAGCATGACCTCAGCGCGCGAATTGCCGCCGACGAACTGCGTCACCGGCGTCTGTTTCAAGCCGGCGTAGTAGTTCGCCTGGATGCCGAGGTCGAGACGCATCTTCGCGGCGCGGCCGAGCGTGTTCCGCAGCTCGTTGACGCCGCTCTCGACTGCCGTGAGCGCGTTGGTCAGCTTGTCGTGCGCCTCGTTGCTGTAGAGAAGCTTGCCGACCGTCCCTTCGCCGCTGCGCATCTGGCCGGTGATGTTGTTCAGGTTGTCCGCCGTGGTGCGGAGGTCCTTCGAGAGGTCGCGCATGTTCTCCACGACCTGGTGAACGTCTTTCCGATTCTCGCCAACGGTGCCGCCGACCTCGTTCGCCACACGATCGATCGAGTCGGCGAGGCGCGGGATGTCGGTACGCAACTGTTCGCTGATGACGCGGACGTTCGCCATCGTGGCGTCGACGTTCGCGCGGTTCGCGGCGAGCAACTCGCGCGTCTGGGCGGTGATCGCCTGGACGTTGGCGACGATCTCGGAGAGGCGCTGCTCGCCGGCGGGGCCGCCGAGGACGTCGCGCATGGAGGCGGTGACCGCTTTGACGTCCGTCGCGATCGCCGAGATCTGCGTCGTGACGTCGTCGATCGACGCGGGTGCCGGCGCCGACTGCACCATCGTCTCCTGGTCCGAGCTCGGAACGACCGGAGCGGCGCTCGTGCCGGGATTCAGTTCAATGTACTTCTCGCCGAGGAGACCGAGGTTCGTGACGCGTGCCGTGGAGTTGCTGTGGATCGGAACGTCGTCGTCGATCTCCATCGTCACGCGCGCCTTGCCGTTCGGCATGACTTCGATGTCTTTGACCTTTCCCTTGCGGACGCCGGCGATGCGGACGGGCGATTTGTTGTCGAGACCCGCCACATCGTCGAACACGGCGGTCACATCGCGCGTGCCGTGGCCGCGGCGATGGACGTTGATGTCCTCGATCTTCAGAATGAAATAGCCGAGGACCGCCAGGATAGCGATGATGAAAGCGCCGACCTTTGCTGCTGACGACATGCGTGAATTCTAGTGCGCTAAGGGGTCGATTCCAGCTTTTCGGAGCATCTGGAAGAGCGTAGCAAGCGGCAATCCAACCACATTGGAGTAACTGCCGTGAATGGAGTCGATGAACATCGAGCCAATCCCCTGCACCGCGTAGGCCCCCGCCTTGTCGAGCGGCTCACCTGTCTTTACGTACCAGACTATGTCTTCGGATGACAGCGGGAGCATTCTGACCTCCGATTCGGCGATCCGGGTCTCGGACCAGCCGGCCGAGACGTTTTGGAGCGTCACGCCGGTGTAGACGATGTGCGTATGTCCGGCGATCGTGGCCAGCATCCGCCGCGCGTCTGCCTCGTCGACCGGCTTCTCGAGGAGCTGTTCTCCGAGGAGAACCGTCGTATCTGCGGCGATGATCCATTCGTCGGCGTACTTGCTCGCAACCGCCTGCGCTTTCTCGCGCGAGAGCCTCGCCACGTACTCCTCCGGCGACTCGCGCTCATCGCGCACCTCGGGTACATGACTCGGAATGACGTCGAACGTCAGCCCAATCGACGCGAGCAACTCGCGCCGCCGAGGGGAAGCGGAGGCGAGGATGAACTTCATTTGTCCTCTGCCTGTGCGATCAGCATCACGAGGATCACCCGCGCCTCGGCGTCGATGCGGTAAACGACACGCAACGCCCCGTCGCGCGCGCTCCAGAGGCCTTTCAGCGGCTCGAACAGCGGAGCGCCGGCGATCGGGTCGTCGTCGATGCGGTGGAGGAGCGCGCGGGCGTCGTCCGGAATGGACACGGACTTCGCCACCCGGACGCGTGGAAGATCAAAGGCCTCGACGATCGCGCCGCGCGACACCTCGGCTTCCGACTTCCGCCACGCCGCGATGATCCGCTGGTCGTTGACGATCGCGATCGTCTCGCGCAGCGCGAGCCATTCGTCGTACGACACCAGCATCGCGACGGGACGTCCTCCGCGCTCGAACGCGGTCCGGTTGCCGGTGACCTCGCATTCGCCGACGAGCGTCCGCATCCCCTCGGGGAGATCGAGGAGGTCGATTCGTTTCACGATTGCCGCGTGACGATCGATTCGAGATAGGCCCGGAACTCGGATCCGAGCGCGGGGTGCTTCAGTGCGTAGTCGACGGTCGCCTTCAGGTACCCGAGCTTCTCGCCCGCGTCGTAGCGCTTCCCCTCGAACACGACGCCGTAGAAGTCGCCGGCGCGTAGGAGCTCGCGCAACGCGTCGGTGAGCTGGATCTCGCCGCCCGCCCCGCGCTCGGTCTGTTCCAGGATGCCGAAGATCTCGGGCGGGAGGATGTAGCGGCCGATGATCGCGTAGTTCGAAGGGGGATTGATCTTCGGCTTCTCCACCATCTCCGCGATCTTGAATCGTCCGCCGCCGATCAACTCGCCGCCGGCTATGCCGTAGCGCGCCGTCTCTTCATCCGACACTTCCATCAGCGCGATCACCGGGCGTCCGGTCTCCTCGAACACGCGCCGCATCTGCAGCAGGCAGGGCTCCTCGGCGAGGATGACGTCGTCCGGCAGCACGACGGCGAATGGATGCTTGCCGACGGCGTCGCGCGCCTGCATCACCGCGTGGCCGAGGCCGAGGGCCTCTTTCTGGCGCACGGTGACCAGGTCGACCATGTTGCTGACCGCCTGCACCTCGGCGAGCAATTCGGTCTTTCCGCGCTCCTGGAGCGATCGTTCGAGCTCCGTCGAGCGGTCGAAGTGGTCGAGAATCGAGTCTTTCCCCTTCGAGTTGACGATGATCAACTTGTCGAAGCCGGAGTCGCGCGCCTCCTCGATCCCGTACTGCAAGATCGGCTTATCGACGAGGGGCAGCATCTCCTTCGGGATCACTTTTGTCGCCGGGAAGAAGCGCGTCCCGAACCCCGCGCAGGGGAAAACGCAGGTGCGAAGTCGATCGATATCGCGCCGCCGGAGAGTGCTCATGCGGCGCGAAGGATACTAGAGCGCAGTGGGCAGAGCGCAGAGCGCAGAGCGCAGAGCGCAGAAGAAGACACGCCGGTCGGGTGGGGCTCTCCGCTCTGCGCTCTGTGCACTGCGCTCTGAACGGCAGCCCGTTTGCTTGAGTGCCTACGTGGTAAATTCATCAATCACGGGTGTTCATGCGTAAGTTCCTGATTCTGATCGTTCTTCTTCTCGTCTCGACGCCTCTGTTCGCGCAGTGGCGGCGCGCGGCCCTTTTCGGCGCCGACGTCCGCGCCCTGATCGTCGACCCGCGAGACCCCGATACGCTGTACCTCGGCACGTCCGGCGGGGAGGTGTATGTCTCGACCGACGCCGCGAAGACGTGGACGAACCCGTACCACGGCACCCCGTTCCCCGGTTACATCGTCGACAACCTGCTCGTCGACCACGACGGGCGTCTCTGGACCGCGAGCTGGGGCCTCTGGGGCGGCGGCGTCATCGCCGTCTCCAGCGATCGCGGAAAGACCTGGACGCGCCGCGATGCCGGCCTCGAAGACTTCTCCGTCCGCGCCATCTCGATCGATTCTCACAATCCGAGCGTGGTCGTCGTTGGCGGCCTGACGGGCGTCTACCGCTCCGACGACAGCGGCGAGTCGTGGAAGAAGATCTCCGACCAGGAAAACGTCGAGTCGCTCGCCATCGATCCCCGCACGCACGACCGCATCTACGTCGGGACGTGGCGCCAGGGGCAGCGCTCCGAGGACGGCGGGAAGACGTGGAAGATGATCAACAACGGGATGGTGCTCGATACGGACATGTTCCAGATCCTGATCGAGCGCGACAATCCCGACAGCGTCTGGGTCTCGACCTGCGGCTGGGTTTACAACTCCGCTGACCGCGGCGACAAGTGGACGCGGTATCGCGACGGTTTCAACAACCGGCGCATTCACGACATCGAGGTGGATCCGTGCAATCGCGACACGGTCTACGCCGGCTCGGTCGGCGGTCTGTATCGCACCGATGACCGCGGGAAGTCGTGGTACGCGGTCTCGAGCGAGGACCTCGTCATCAACTCCATCGCACTCGATGCGCAACGTCCGCACCGGGTCGTGATCGGCGTCGAAGGCGATGGTGTCTACGTCTCCGACGACGACGCGAAGACGTTCACGCGTTCGTGCAAGGGTTTGTACGACGTGAAGATCACGTCGATCGTCCCCGATCCATCCGCGAAAGACCGCGTGTACGCCTCGGTCGTCTTTGGGGGGGCGGCATCCGGCCTCTATCGCTCGAACGACGGCGGCGCGACGTGGGACCGCGCGAGCGACGCCACCAAGCTTCCTGAGGTGCTCTCGCTCGAGGTCGCACGCGACGGCGAAGGCGATCCGAAGTTTGTCGCCGGATCGGAGCGCGGGTTCTTTTTCAGCAACGACGGTTCCGAATGGACGCAGGCCGCTCCGGTGAACCTGCCTCTCCGCATCGACAAGGTCGTTCGCTTCAATCGCAATCGGCTCTTCGCCGCCACGAACGAAGGCGTCTACACCTCTCGCGACGGCGGCAAGTCCTGGTACGTCCTCGGCGGCGCCGACACGCGCACGGTCGACATCGTGATCGGCGCGCTCGGCGACAAGCGCGCGCTATTCGCGCTCACCGAGAACGGTCTGACGGCATTTGACGGCTCGCGCTGGCTAAAGATCATCGACGCTCCGCCGCGCGGACGCACCCTCGCGCTGCGGCAGGCGGGCGCCGACCAGTTTGTATTCATCGCCGGCGCTCAAGGCGTTAAGGCTGGGCGTGTCGACGAGAACTTCCGCTGGATTCCGGCCGACGCGCCGGACGCGCAGTACGCCGCGGTGTTCAGCGGCGAGCGGCTCTTCCTTACGTCGCGTGAGCGCGAGATCCTGGTCGCCGACCCGAAGGAGAACGACTGGAGCTCACTTGCACCGCCGACGCGGCACACCGAGGTGACCGCGATCGCGCTCGATCCGTTCATCTCCGACCGCTACTTCGTCGGGACACAGGGCGAGGGTGTGTGGGTCTACCAGGGAAAAATGGGGCGCTACGTCCCGCAGACGGCCGTCGCGGTCACGCTCAGTGGCGGCGGGACGCAGTAGCGGGATCGAAGTAGCGCACGGCGAGCGTGCTCAGTCCCTGCTTCACGTCGGTTGTGACGACGGCCATGACGTTCGGCAGGGTTGCGTCGTAGATCACCATCGACTTTGACGCGACGGATTTCGACGCGATGGGCTTCGGCGCGCCGAAGGAGTCCCGCAAAAACCTCTTCTCCTCTTCGAATGCGGCACCCATCACATCGGACATCGTGAAGAGCTCGAAACGCACCGACTGCAGTCGGTCCTTCGCGAACTCGATCGTGATCGATTTTGTCGGCGTGATGTCGGCGACCAGTTGACCGGCGTGGTCGCCGTCGCGGAGGGTCAAGCCGCCCGAGCTGAGCGCCTTCACCGCATCCGGCTTCGCCATGCCGATGGTCAGATGGAATGCGTCCGGACGCATCCACGACGTCTGGCTGACGGACGGCGCGACGGCGAAGAGGATGGCGAGCAGCAGCGGCATCTAGTGAACGTAAGTCGACGGCTCGTTGGACGAGACCTGTCGCCGCGACTGGATAATTGACGCCGCCAGGACGCATCGCCGGCCGATCTCATCCCACTGCGCGCCGCGCACGAGATCGGGAACGGCGAGCGAGGGGCCGAGGTTCACGGCGACGCAGCCGGCGTCGAGGTAGGAGTCGATCGTGTCGAGCGGCACGGGGCCGCCTGCCAGCATCGGGATGTCGCGAATCGGACCGCGGATCACGCGGATGTAGTCGGGGCCGCCGAGGTACGCGGCGGGATAGACCTTCACGATGTCGCAGCCGCCTTCCCAGGCGCGGATGATCTCGGTCGGCGTGGAGGCGCCGGCGATCGCGAGAAGGTCGTTCTCGTTCGCGTATTCGATGACGCGCAGGTCGGTGTGCGGCGAGACGATTACCTGCGCTCCGGCGCGCCGGGCGAGCGCAGCGTCGTTGGTGCTGCGCACCGTTCCGGCAGCGATCACGATTTCCGCGCTGGCGTATTTCTGCGCCGCAATCGACATCAGCTCGACCGCGTCCGGCGTCGTCATCGTCACCTCGATGACCCGGATGCCGTTCCGCGCGTAAGCGTCGATGACGTGCGTCGCGACGTCGGCGCTTTCTTCCCGGACGACGCCGATGATTTGTTCGCTACAGACTTTTTCGAGGAGGGAGCGGCGGGACATGAGGGAAGGTTAGCACGTAGGTTACGGGGTTTCGAGGTTACGCGGTCGCATCAGACCTCGTCACCACGAAACCTCGTAACCAATCAGAATCGCTTCAGCAACTTCGCGAACTCGCGCTCGTCGCGAACCGCGTCCAGCCGCGGATCGACGGCCACGAACACCATCCAGGCCGACCGGTCGTCGAACGCGTCCTGCAGCTTCGCGATTGCGGCGTCGTGGTCGCCCAGGCCGGCGTGGATGATGGCGATGTCGTAGGGCGAGATGTAGCGGCTGCGCGACTCGTAGTCGAGCACGGTCAGCGCCTCTTGCGCCTGCTCGCGATTGCCGGCGATGGCGTGCGTGTGGCCGAGCATCGCGAGCAGAATCGGAATCCGGTCGACGTCGAGCGCGCGTTGGAACGCCTCAAGCGCCTCGCGGTAGCGGTGCTGCTGACCGAGCGCCATTCCCAGCCAGCCGTGTGCCGGGATGAAGTGCTCGTCGAGCTCCAGCGCCTTCCTGAAGCGCCGGATCGCCGACTCGTAGTCGCGCGCAAAGTAGAACGGCCAGCCGGAATGAACGGCGATGATCCGGGAGAGCGGATCGAGGTCGCCCGCGCGCGTGATCTGCTCGATCGCCTCGTCGAAGCGACCACGCGCGCACAAGAGCATCGCGTACCCGTCATGCGCCGTCGCGTAGTTCGGGTTCAACACGATGGCACGTTTGTACGACTGTTCCGCCGCCTCCCAGTTCCAGTCGAACCACCACTGCACGCTCGCGAGCGAGCTCCAAGCCTCGGCGAGCCCGTCGTCGATCTCGATCGCCCGCTCCGCCGCCGCCTTCGCCTTCGGCATCGTCTCGCGCGGCGGCAGCGGGATGTTCGTGGCAAGCGTGACGTAGCTGTCGGCGAGTCCGGCGTAGGCGCTGGCGAACGACGGATCGTTCTCGATCGCCTCGTTGAACAGCGCGATGCCGCGCTTGAGCCCATCCTCGGTTCGCTTGTTCCACTGATAGCGTCCCTTCAGATAAAGCTGGTACGCCGCGCTGTTCTCGGTCGACTTCTTGCGCAGTTTCTTCTTCTCCGCGCCGGTGAGGCGGATGCTGAGCCGGTCGGCGATCTCGCGCGACATCTCTTCCTGAAGCTCCACGAGATCGGCGAGCCGGCGGTTGTACGTCTCGCCCCAGAGCTGTGCGCCGTCGAGGGAGTCGACCAGCTCGACGCCGATCACGATCCGGTCGCCGACGTGCTGCAGACGGCCGCTCAGGACTGCACGGACGCGCAGCTCGCGGCCGACCGTCTGGGCGTCGGCGTCGCGGCCCTTGTAGCGAAACACGGTGCTGCGGGCCATCACCTTCAGTTTCGGGAGCTGCGAGAGCTTGTTGATGATCCCTTCCGTGATCCCGTCGCTGAGGTACTCGCTCTCGGGGTCCTTCATCGCGTTCGCGAACGGGAGGACGGCGATGGAGTCGATCGACTTCTTCGACGTTCGCCGCTTCGTGACGCCTGCAAGAAGCTCGCTGTTGATGATGGTCGAGCTGCTGTTGATGGCGCGGAGCGTCAACGAAAGATCGCGGGCCGACTGGAAACGCGCCTGCGGGTGTTTGTCGACGCAGGTCTCGATGATCCGCTGAAGCTCGATCGGCACGGCCCCGGTCAGCTCGTCGCGCGGGATGTCGTCATGCAGGATCGCGGCGATGGTCGCGGCGCCGGAGCTGCGGTGGAACGGCTTCTTCGTCGTGATCATCTCGAAGAGCATCACGCCCAGCGAGAAGAGGTCGGCGGTCGGGTCGACCGTCTCGCCGCGGAGTTGTTCCGGCGACATGTAGCCGAGCGTTCCTATGACGGTCCCCGGATTGGTCTGGAACCACTTCGTGGTGGTGACCATCGCTTCCTCGCGATCGGTCATCAGCGGGTCGGTCTGCGCGAGGCCGAAGTCGAGGATCTTCACGCGCCCGTCGTCGAGGATGAAGACGTTCTCCGGCTTCAGGTCACGATGCACGATCGAGTGCGCGTGCGCCGTTGCCAACCCCTCGGCGATCTCCGCTCCGATCTCGGCGGACTTGCGCCAGCCGAGCGGACCTTCTTCCATCCGCTTCCGCAGCGTCCGTCCGTGCAGCAGCTCGGTGATGACGTAGAACGTTCCGTCCTGTTCCCCGAAGTCGTGGACCGCGACGATGTTCGGATGCGAGAGCGACGCGATGGCCCGCGCTTCGCGCTCGAATCGCGCCACCGCCTGGTCGTCGCCCGTCGAATCCTGCGGCAGAATTTTGATCGCGATGTCGCGCGCCAGCCGCGGATCGCGGCCCCGATACACCTGCCCCATCCCGCCTTCGCCGAGTAGCTCGAGCACTTGGTACGGGCCGACCGTGGAACCGGGGGCGATAGACATTGGCGACATTGTAGTTTTGGTAAGCTTCTTCCCGTTCCCCGCGGAGGCTCGTCCATGGTCCTGATCAACAAAGCGATCAATGAAGTGACGGTGAAGCTCGTCTATTACGGTCCCGGACTCTGCGGGAAGACGACGAACCTCGAAAAGATCTACGGGAACCCGAAGCTCGAGAACAAGGGGAAGATGATCTCGATGTCGACGGAGACCGACCGGACGCTCTTCTTCGACTTCATGCCGATGGAGCTCGGCACGATCGCGGGCCAGAAGGTGCGCGTACAGCTCTACACCGTCCCGGGACAGGTGTTCTACGACGCGACGCGGAAGCTCGTGCTGCGCGGCGCCGACGGAGTGGTCTTCGTGGCCGACTCGCAGAACTCGATGCGCGACTCGAACATCGACAGCCTCGAGAACCTGAAGACGAATCTGCGGATCAATCGGATCGATCCCGACAAGGTTGCGATCGTCTACCAGTGCAACAAACGCGACCTCCCGAACGTCGACTCGGTCGAGGAGATGAGCGCGTACCTGAAGACGAACGGCGCGCCGGTGGTCGAAGCGCAGGCGCTCAACGGCGTCGGCGTGACGGCGACGCTGCGCGCCGCTGTGTCGCGCATCCTCGATAACCTGAAGAACAACGTCGACACCACGCTCGCCGAGGCGCCCGAGCTGGCGGCTCCCGACATGAGCGCGAAGTCAGGCGTGACGACCATGTCCGCGGGCACGCCGAAGCTGTCGATGAAGTCGACAGCGCCGCCGCCTCAGCCGCCGTCCTCTCAACCGCAACCGATGACCGCCGCGGTTTTCGAGAACGCGTTCTCAGCTCCCGCGGTTGCCGAGGTCGAAGAAGATCCGTTCGGAGCGGTCGCCGTCGCCGAGCCGATCGCGACAGTTGAAGACGATCCGTTCGCGGCCGATGCGGGCGCCGAGCGCGCCTCGGTCGAGGCGCTCCTGCATAGCGCGCGGCGTGTCGTCCAATCGCTCGAGTCAGCGCTCGACGCCGCACGGACCCATGAGCGCGACCTGGCGCAGAAGCTCGACGAGCTCTGAGATGAAGCGCGCGCTCGTGGCTGCCGCGCTGCTGCTGCTCGTCTTCGCTAAAAAGAACGACCGCACGGATGGCCTCCGCGTCTACGGCATCAACGGCGACTCGATGGAGCCGACCATCCACGCCAAAGAGCGAATCCTCGTCGACGAGCAGGCGTACACGCTGCAGCCGCCGCAACGTGGCGACGTTGTCGCGTATCGCGCGCCCGACCAAACCAACGTTGTCACGATCAAGCGCGTCGTCGGCCTGCCATTCGAAACGCTCGAGCTTCGCAAGAACAAGTTGTTCATCAACGGGAAAGAGATCGGCGACCTTGGGGCGCATTACGACACGACCAAGCCGGCCGAGGACTTCGGTCCCGTGACGCTGAAAGCGGCGGAGTACTTTCTCCTCGGCGACAACCGCGGCCACTCGTACGACTCGCGCCAGCACGGCCCCGTGCTCCTCGGCTTCATCCGCGGCCACGTGCTCCGCGCCGCCGGTGACAAAGGCGTGCGCGAGGTGCGGTAATACACTCCCGTCGCACATGACGTGGTACCAGGAGTGGTTCGGCGAGGAGTACCTCGAGCTCTACTCGCACCGCGACGAGGAGGAGGCGCGGCGTCAGGTCGCGTTTTTTCGGGAGCAGGCGGGCGACGTCGGCGGCGCGGTGCTCGACCTCGCGTGCGGGATGGGACGCCACGTGAGCGAGTTGCGTAGCGCGGGCTATCGCGCGGTCGGCTGCGACCTTTCATTCACGCTGCTGCGGACCGGCTTGCTGGAGTACGGCGAGTACGGCGCGATGCCGGTCGCGCGCGCCGACATGCGTCAGCTCCCCTACTGCTCGGCAAGCTTCGCGGCGTTGGTGAACTTCTTCACGAGCTTCGGCTACTTCGCGACCGAGGAGGAGAATGAGCATGTCGTCGAAGAGATGGCGCGCGTGCTCGAGCCGGACGCGCTGTTTCTGTTCGACTATTTGAACGTGCATCGCGAGCTGGAGAAGCTGGTGCAGCGCGAACGCCGCTCGACGCCCCTCGGCGAGGTGGAGATCGAACGCTGGTTCGATTCTTCCGACCACTCGTTCAACAAACGGATAACAATCGGTCAAAAGCGCTACATGGAGCGCGTGCGAGGCTATGAGCTGAGCGAGATTTCGAAGATGTTTGCGGCGTGCAGATTGTCGATCCGTTCCGCATTCGGCGACTTCGACGGGAACCCGTTCGCCGCTACGTCGCCGCGCCTCATCCTGGTGGGAACGAAGACGCCATGAACGAATCGGGATGTATCCGCTTCCCGCTCGCCGCGTATCCCGGCATGAACCGGTTCGTGCTCGACTGGATTGCGGGGGATGCGCGGGCGACCGCATTCTTGGCGAGGGCACGCCCCTCACCCGCCGCTTCGCGGCACCCTCTCCCGGAGGGAGAGGGAGATGTTGTCTCGTCTTGTCCCTCTCCCTCGGGGAGAGGGTGGCCCGAAGGGCCGGGTGAGGGGCGTGGCTCTCGCCAAGAACTAGTTGAAGCCCTGGACGCCTCCAACCGCCACTGGGGAAACTTCGTCGAGGACGACTTGCGCCGCTGGGCGGCGGGCGAAACGGTCACGCTGATCACCGGCCAGCAGGTCGGCTTCGCGGGCGGGCCGCTCTATACGCTCGCGAAGCTCGCGTCGCTCGTAAAGATGAAGCGCCAGCTCGCCGCGGAGGGCAAAGACGCGACGATCTTCTTCTGGCTCGCGACCGAAGATCATGACTATGCGGAGGCGGCGACGTTGTCCTTGCCCGTGAACACGATTCCGGCGGCGAAGGGTGGCGTCAACCGGCAGCTCGACCTGATCACGCTTCGCGCCACGCGCGCTGTGGAGTCGCGCGAGGTGGTCGGCCAGGCACCGATCCCCGACGCGCTGATCAAGCAGCTCCTTTCGCTCTACGACCTCGATCGGCCGGCGTGGCTTCGCGAAGGCATCAGCTTCCGCGACTCATTCGCGGAGCTGCTCGCCTCGGTCTTCGAAGGCGAGCGGATCGTCTTCGTCGATGCGCTGCTGCCGGAACTTCGCCGTGCCGGCGCGCCGCTGTTCGAGAAGATGTTCGCGCGTTGGGACGAGATCCAGCAAGAGATCGCGTCGCGATCTGACGCCCTCACCCGCGCCGGCTACGTGCCGCAGGTCATCACGCGGCCCGGCGAGCACTACACGTTGCTCTTCCGTGTCGACGAGCACAGCGAGCGACACATCGTCAACGAGCGCGTCGACGATCCGACCACCATCTCGACGTCAGCGCTCACGCGTCCGCTCCTCCAGGACTTCGTCTTCGCGCCCGACGTCTTCGTCGGCGGTCCCTCGGAGGTCGCCTACTACTCGCAGATCGCGTCGCTCCACGAGCTGCTCGACGTCCCGATGCCGCGCGTCGCGCTGCGCGGACACGCGCTGGTGGCTCCGAAACGCATCGCCCGCCTCTTCGAGCGGTTCAATCTCGAGGCGCGCGAGATGTTCCTGTCCGCCGACGACATCCTTGCGGAGCGCGAGGCGCCGGGCGCGGCCGAGGTGCATGAGATCGCGGCGAGGGCGCAGGCGAATCTCGCCGCGGAGATCACGCGCATCGGCGAGATCGCGTTGCCCGCAGACCATGCACTGGCGCGCGCCATCAACCGCTCGATCGGCCACATCGAGTACCACTTCGACAAGCTGGCCGAGCGCGCCGTTCGCGGCCTGGTGCGCAAGGAAAAGGAGCGCTGGACGGCGCTGCGCGAGCTCGTCGCCACCTTTCATCCCGATGGCCATGTGCAGGACCGCATGGTCGGCTGGTTTGCGTACTGGTGCCAGCTCGGCAACCATCTGGCAACCCGCATGACTGACTGCATCGAGCCGGACGCACCGTCGTTTAGCGTGATTTCGCTATGAGTATCGAGCCGGTCGACCTGCTCTTCATCTCCGCGCACCCAGACGATACCGAGCTGTCGTGCGGCGGCACGATCGCGAAGTCGGTCAAGGACGGCCTCCGCGTTGGGATGATCGACCTCACCCGCGGAGAGATGGGCACGCGGGGCACGCCCGCGACGCGCAAGCGCGAAGCGATGTCCTCGGCCCGCATCCTCGGCGCGACATTTCGCGAACAGCTCGATTTCCAGGACGGCGGTCTGAAGACCGGACGCGAGCAGGAGCTCGAGCTGGCCGATGTCATCCGGCGCGCGAAGCCGAAGGTCGTCTTCACGTCGTGGCCCGACGACCGGCATCCCGATCACGCCCGCGCCGGCGCCCTCGTCACGAGCGCGGCGTTCTATGCCGGCTTGAAGTCGCTGGCGAGCGATGCCCCTGCGCACCGGCCGCAGGCGGTCGTCTATTACCTGCAGAACTACATGATCCCGCCGTCGTTCGTCGTCGACGTGACGAAGCATTGGAAGCAGAAGATGCGGTCGATCGGCGCATTCAAGTCGCAGTTCCACGACCCGAATTCAAAGGAGCCGATGACCTTCATCGCCCGCCCCGAGTTCCTCGATCTGATCGAGGCACGCGGCGTCCACTTCGGCGCCCTGATCGGCGCGAGGTACGGCGAGGCCTTCGTGACGAAGCAGCCCCCGCGGGTGGACGACGTGATCAGCGCGTACCGTGGACGCGAGGTGTCATGAAAATCGGCATCACCTGCTATCCGACGTTCGGCGGCTCGGGGGTCGTTGCGACGGAGCTCGGCCTCGCGCTCGCGCGCGGAGGCGACGACGTGCACTTCATCAGTTATGCGCCGCCGTCGCGTCTCAGCATCTTTCAGGAGCGGGTGCATTTCCACGAAGTCACGGTGACGACATATCCGCTGTTCGATCCCTACCCGCCGTACACGCTCGCGCTCGCGACCAAGATGGCGGAGGTGGCGGACTACGAAAAACTCGACGTCCTCCACGTTCACTACGCGATCCCGCACGCCATCTCCGCGCACCTCGCGCAACAGATCCTCGGCGACACGCACCTGAAGGTGATCACGACGTTGCACGGCACCGACATCACGCTGGTCGGCCGCGACGTCAGCTATCTCCCGATCACGAAGTTCGGTATCGAGGTGAGCGACGGCGTCACCGCGGTCTCGCAGTGGTTGAAGGAGCAGACGGCCGAGAACTTCAAGACCGCGAAGACGATCGAGGTGATTCCGAACTTCGTCGATCCGCGTCGCTTCCATCCGCGCGAGGCAGCGGCATGTCAGCTCTTCGGCGCGTCGACCGATCCACTGCTCTGTCATGTCTCGAACTTCCGTCCGGTCAAGCGTGTGCTCGACGTGATGGAGGTTTTCGCGCGGGTGAACCGCGTCGTGCCGTGCCGTCTGGCGATGATAGGAGACGGCCCCGATCGCTCCACCGCCGAACGGTTCGCGCGCGACCACAATCTCGTGAACCGCGTTGCGTTTCTCGGCAATGTCGGCAATCTCGAACAGATCGTCAGCTCCAGTGACGTGTTCCTGCTGCCATCCGAGGCGGAGTCGTTCGGCATGGCGGCACTGGAGGCGATGGCGTGCTCCGTTCCGGTCATCGCGACGCGGGCCGGCGGTCTCCCGGAGGTCGTCGACGACGCCGAGACCGGCTTTCTCCTCCCGGTTGGCGACGTCGACGGCATGGCCGCCCGCGCGATCGAAATCCTTACCGACCGAACGCTTGGACGCCGTATGGGCGCCGCCGCGCGCGACGTCGCCGTCACCCGCTTCGACGTCCATCGCATCGTCCCGCTCTATCGCGAGATGTACGAACGCGTGATTGCTGGCGACCGCGCAGACAGGAATGTCTGCGCTCCATGAACGACGCCATGGAGCGCAGACATTCTTATCTGCGCGGCATCACAGCTTCTTGCCCTTCGCAATTTGTGAGCGAAGAAGAAACGTCTTCGGATACTTACCTTCGCCGCAGATCTTGAAAGAACCAAAATCCTTGAACCATTGGCCTTCCGGCGCGTCGGGTTCGGATTCACGCCACAACTTCAGCTGGTATAGGTCGTCAGCCGTAATCTTGCGCTCGCGAAGCCGATCGAAAAGATGATTACGAATTTCCGGAGGCAGATTGGTCCACTGGATCTTCGGCACTACGGCTCACCAAAGGTCAGGCAAGCCAATTCCTCCTTCAGGCGTTTCTGTTCTGCGGGGTCGGTGGTCTTCCCGAGGCGGTCGGCGACCTCGAAGAACCGTTCTCGCTCGTGCTCTCTCGCTTCCAGCCCGCTCTCGATGAGATCGATCAGTACTCGATTGGCGCTTGTACGTCGGCGCTTGGCGATCGCCTGGACACGGCGTGCCACCGAGGATGGCAAGCTGACGCTCTGACGGACACTTCCGGCTGAAGTAGGCATGTTGTCAACTTACACCAACATGCACCACGATGCACCATCTTCCTACGGTTCCGCGCGCAAGCCGCCTTGCGGGCCGGCGTTGCCGTAGATCTCGCCGTAGCGCTTGTAGGAATTCATCACTTTCCGCACGTAGTCCTTCGTCTCGTCGAAGGTGACGGACGACAGGAAGAAATCGTCGCCGGGGGCGGGGGAGAGGCGAGACCATAACGCGGTTTGGGCGGGGCCGGCGTTGTAGGCGGCCGCGGTCTTGTAGCGGTCGCCGCCGAACTTCTGCGTCAGCTCGCCGACGTACTTTGCCCCGAGGCGGATGATGATGCGCGGGTCGTAGAGATCGTCAGGCGTGATCTTGACGATCCCGATGTCGCGGCCGATCTCGGCGGCGGTGATGATGATGAACTGCATCAACCCGCGTGCGGCTGCCTCCGACTTCGCGCGTGGATTGAAGCGCGACTCCTCCCGCATGATCGAGAGGACGAGCGTCGGGTCGGCATCGAAGTGTCCCGAGTCGGATTCGATCGCGCCGTAGAAGTAGCGCGGGTAGAGCAGCTGCCGGACGGCGAGCGGCAGCAAATCGGGAACGTAGTCGTCCGGCACCGACTTCATCAGCACCTCGATCGCGTAGATCGACTGTTTCGACGCGCCGCCGCGATTGAGGGCGAGCGATTGCGTCAGCGCGGACGACAAGGGTCGCAAAGGCCAGCGCTTCTCGATGTCATCGGTCGCCTCGTCGAACAGCCCGAGCGCCATGAGCATCGAACCGCGATCGTTCCCGGCGTTCGGAAGTGCCGGGAACGGGTGCGGCTTCAGCTCGAGGATCGTGCGGTACGCCGGGAGCTGCTGGTAGATGGACGCGAGCCGCTTGAGCGCCGGCTCGCGGTTGCGCGCCGAGAGGAGAATGCGATCGGTCGCCGCCTGCTTCGCGGCGAGCCAGTTCTTCGCCGCGATGTCCTGCTCGACCTCGGCGTCGCGTTTCTGAAGTTCCTGAGCCAGCGACTGCGCGTCGACGCGGTTCCGGGCAAAGTACGGAAAGTGCGACGGCACAGTCGAGCGCAGGCACTCGAGATACGGCGCGAACGCCGCCGACGCGACGCCGCGCCAGTAGGCGTACTCCGGCACGTCGTACTTTGTCAGCAGTTTCGGCGGGACGGCGTTCAGCGAGCCGAGGGCCGCGCGATTGTTGTGCGTCCCGATCATCGCGATCGCATACGCGAGAGACGCCTCGACCACCGCGTGCTTGTTCGCCGCCGCCTTCCGCACCTGCACGAGATCGGCGTTCGCCTCGGCGACGCGATGCTGCACGAGGCGCGTCCGCATCCGCTGCGTCAGCGCCGCGATGGCGGAGTCGGAGTAGACCGGCACCGCGATCGACTGCGACATCAGCTGCTCCGCGCCGCGGTCGTCGCCGAGGAGCTGCGCGGCGCGCGAGGCGTGCCAGAAGAACGCCGCCTTCTGCTTGAGGTCCTTCGTCTCGCGGGCGCCGCGGAGGTACGTCTCGCGCGCAGCCGCGAACTGTTCCGCACCGAACTGGCTGCGGCCGATGGCGAAGAGGAGGTCGTCGTGTTTCTGAGGCAGGCCGCGGAGGGCGAGCGAGAGGAGCGCGACCGCGCGATCGAAGTGCCGGTGGTTCCGCATCGTGTCGCCGAGCATCGCGAGCTGCTGCGCGTTGAGCTTCGCGACGAGTTGCGGCCGGTCGATGGCGAGGCCCGCACGGTCCGCGGCGTCGTCCATCGTCCCGCCCTTCAGGATCTGGAGCGCGCGAGTCAGCGCGCCGTTGGCGTCGCCGCCGTGGATCAGCGCCTCGACGATGTGAGCGTCGAGGTCGCGCCGCCGTTCCGATGACGCGGTCGGGTAGAGCCGCGCCGCGAAATCGATGAGCGCTTTCGCGTTCGTTCGCGCCAGAAACTCCGTCTCGTCGTCGATCGCCTCGTCGCGATGGAGCGCGTTCGGGTATCCGGCGATGAGCGCCATCCGGTCGCGGCTCGCCGCCGCCTCGTCGCCGCGCGCGGAGTCGATCTCCGCCTGATGGAAGAGAGCGAGGTCGCGAAGCGGGTTTCCGGCCGCGAGGAATGGCGCCAGCTTTTGGGCCGCGGGCGCGAGGTCGTTGTTCTCGATGCGCGCTCGGGCGTGGAGATATCCGAGGGAGTCCTTCGCATAGAGATCGCCATGCTGCTTCTCGATCTCATCGAGGAGGGCATCGAGATCTTTCGGCCCGAGCGCCTCGAACGTCTGCGTCCATTGCTCGACCGGCGGAATGCCCTTCGGGAGCGCCATCGGAGCGCCGCGATGGGCGCGTCGGAGAGCCACACGCCGCTGCACGCGCTGGCGCGAAAGAATGAAGACAAGGGCGGCGAGCGCGATGACGAGTGCGGAAACTGCGGTGATGACTCTTGCGCGCCGGCTCACTGCTCGATCATCGACTTATGAATCGACGAGCGTCCCGCTGAGGATGGCCTGCGGTGCCCGTCGCAGGATCTCGGCTCGTGCAATCGCGTAGCCAAGGATTGCGTCGACCAGCATCCGCTGCCCGTCGCGCGAGAGGAGGATCAGCACCTTCCGCTTGATCTCGCGGACCTCGACGACGTCCTCCCACCGCATCCACCGACCGCGCATCCCGAAGATCTTCAGCAGCCGGTTCTCGTACATGACGCCGTGATCGCTCAGGTAAATGTGATCGCCGTACTGGACGACCGCGGCGGCGAACGTGCCGAGGAACAGGAGGATGAGGCCGAGGAACGGGAGGATATCGACTTCGTCCCAGCCGGCCGAGAGGTAGTCGAACACCAGCGCCGCGGAGCCGAACACGGCGGCGCATGAGATCAGCCGCGCGACAGGCGTCCGGTCGAACTTGAAAATGCGCTGCGCAGCGTTCATTTGCGTTCGCAACACGGCTCCGCGATATGGCAATCCATCCCGGAACACCGTTCCGGGCTCTTGCTCTGTGCCATCCCGCCTTGGTCGCGGCAGGCCGGCCGGAGACCGTGCGCGCGGTCTCACGCGCACGGTCATTCTCCTCTCGCTTACTGGACTTCGAAATCGAACTCGAACTGCGCGTAGGTGTTGTTCGCAGATACGGCGAAAGGCGCTCCATCGGACCGGCTCACCTGAATCGCCGAGCTGCCTGTTCCGACGGTAGCAAATCCTACTGTCACGTTGCCGTTGTCGACGACGCGAGCGAGAGTCAGAGCCGCCTTGGCGGCTACGAAACCCCCGGGAATCTTGACGTACAGCGCGTAGGGGTTGCCTCCGCTCACCGTCGTTGAGCCCAACCAGACGATCATGTGCATCCGTTTGTGGTGCACGGTGTATTCATTCGTGGCGACGTCGCTCGAGTCGACGGTCCAGGTTGCCGGCGAGGTGAGCGTCGAGTAATCGCCCGACGCAAAGGCGGGCGACATGTACCGACCGACGATCACGGACTGGTAGCCGGCATCACTGATGATCGTCGGTGTCCCGGCAGTGTTGTACGTCGTCATGTCGGGAAGATCGACCGTCGTCTTGCTGGCGTTCGCGGTGATCGTTGCGATGGTGGTGACGGTACCGATCCAGTGCGCGTTGTTCAGGAAGGCTTGGTCGGCATAGTCGAATGTGTACAGCTTGCGCGTCGATGCGCTGGTGCCGAGGTGCAGGTTGTCTCGAATGGAGACGCCCGTAGCGCCGTGGTCCGACGGACTCGAGGGCGCGCCGCTTCCGACGTAGACGTCGTAAATCGTCTCCGCTGAAAACTCGAGCGGCTCGAAGATGTTTTCCGTGACGTGAACGTCCGCCGTGATGTAGGCAGGAAGCCAGGTTAGGTACGACGGGATGGCCTGGCCGGTGACGATCTTTACGCCGTAAAGAGTAGCGTCCGGCGAGGCGCACGATAAGATCTCATTCCGCTCGATCCAAACACCGACGGAGTTTGCAACCTGGATTGCGGTGGCACTCGCCACGATCGTGCTGCTGTGAACGAACGTCTGATTCGAGCCGTCCTCGATCGAGATGCCGACTGCCGGCGCAATACTCGTTGCTTGCGACGACGTGGCGCAGTCGCCGCTACCGATCAGAACCTGATCGATCATCACCTGGGAGTCCGACGCAATCACGCGAATGCCGTATCCCGGCGCGGTCGTGTCGTTGGTGGCGATGCTGATGGCGCGAACGTAGAAAAACGGGTTTCGCTGCACGAGGATCCCGCCTCCGCTGCTCCCGCTTCCCTTCATCGCCATTCGGAGATCTTCGATCCGTGCCGAGTCGTAGTTCGCTGTCGCCGATATGGCCGAGGTCGAAGTCTCGCCGACGATGAATCCGTACTTTGGAAGTGTTCCAACGTAAGCGCTGAAGTCGAACAGGAGCGCCGGATTGTGTAGCCCCTGACCTTTGATCGTGAGGCGATGCCCCTGCACCTTGAGCGGCGTCTTGATGACGTAGCAGCCGGTGGAAGTCGACGCGGCAGGGATGAAGACCGTTCCGCCATTCTGGTTGGCAGCCGCGGCGTTGATGGCGTTCTGAAACGCCGTGGCGTTGTCGGTCGAGCAGTCCGCGACCGCGCCATAGGAGGCGACATTGAACTGCGCATACAGCGGCCATGTACCGAAGACGAAGAGGATGACGAGGGCGAGCTTCCAACGTGCTGACATAAGTAATCTCCTTGTTCAGCAATGTAGGTAGCGAGATCGCCCGCGGTAGTGACGCAACACACGAATGTGCTCTGTTATCCTTCGACGACATCGTCCCGATCGGAGGAAGCATGCGTAGATTCTTCTCCACGCTCGCGCTTTGCACGCTCATCGCGCTTCCAGCGCTGGCGCAGAACACCGACATCGAGGCGCTGTCGGGCCTGCTGAAGTTCTTGAACGCGCCGGCCGATCCGCTCGGGATCACCGCCGAAGAATGTTTGCAATTGAAGCGACTCTCCCGATGGCGTGGCGGCGCACTCGTGTTCTACGTCGAGACCGGCGATTCGGAGACTCCGGGGCAACCCGGCTCCGACCACTGACCAGCATCCCTCTTCATGGCCCGGCGGCCCCTCACCGCGTTTTTTTGCCTCCGCGCCCCTGTTCCGCGCCTCGGCGCCGCCGTTCCGCGCCTCGGAACTGTGTTCCGCACCCGTGCTCCGCGGCGCCGCACCCCTGCTCCGCGGTGCCGCACCCCTGCTCCGCGGCGCCGCACCCTTGCTCCGCGGCGCCGCACCCTTGCTCCGTGGCGCCGCCTCCTTGCTCCGCGGAGCCGCACCCTTGCTCCGCGGAGCCGCACCCGTGCTCCGTGGCGCCGCATCCGTGCTCCGCGGCGTTAGGTCCGTGCTCCGTGGCGCCGTGCAGTACATCAAGCGTCACTGACCCCAAGGCAGCGCCTCCGGCGCATGCGTTTCAGCCGGTCGACCCCAGGTGGTTGTGCCATCCAGCAGTAAATAAACCGCTTAGCTCAAATTTTCACTTGACAAACGGCCTCAGCCGGCCTACATTTGATACTAGGAATCGAATCCTCATCGTAGAGCGGTTCCTGCGGCTAACGGCGGTACGAGGGTCCTGAATAAGGTATCCGTAGTTCGTACCGGTGCGGGAGTCAGAGCTTAGCTCCTCCTGCCGCGGACTCCGGAGGTGTGCGCGCGCACGCCCTCGGAAATCACTACTCGGAAAAGCCGGCGTTGCCGTGCCGTCTTTTCCAGCCGGTGGGCCGCATGCGCTAGTCGACGAGTTCATGTCGCTCCCTCCGGTCGGATCTTTGACCCAGGTCAATTTTGGAAAGGAGAGAGATATGAAGATCATGATGCTCAACAACAGCAGTCCCACCCCGAATGCCGCGGCGGATTCGCCGTCGACGGGAGCGCCCTTGACTCCTCAGGAGGTCGTCGATCAGTTGCAAGCGATTCGTGCTCGCATCGCCGACGTCACTCCGTTGACGGGCGATCAGCGGCAGGCCGTGCGCGGTCTCTCGCGGGTCGTCACCAACGAGATCCTGCAGGCGTCGATCGGCGCGATCGGCTCGGCGGACCTCGTGGCGATGTCGGTCGGTCATCAGCCCGATGACGTTCGTGCGCTGTATGACGAGTCGAACCGTTGGAATCAGGCGGAGGCGGAGCTTCGGACGATGCTGAACGGCATCGCCGGGGCGAACCTCATCCGCCGCCAGCGTCTCGCGCTCATCATCAAGCAGACGTACGGCGTCAGCGCGGCGCTGTCGAACGATCCGGCGCACGTGGAGCTCGTTCCGCAGGTGGCGGAGATCAAACGGCTCAAGCGCCTGGCGCGCGGCAAGAAGAAGCCCGCGACCCAGGATCCGCAACCGGCTCCGACGGCTTCGACGACGGTGCCGCAGTCCGCAACGAAACAGCAGTGATGTGATTGGGAGGGTGTGGGCCGGGCGTGCTGCAGCGCGCCCGGCCATTTCCCCGTCTGCTATCCTTCCGCGCATATCGTCCCGATCGGAGGAAGCATGCGTAGATTCTTCTCCACGCTCGCGCTTTGCACGCTCATCGCGCTTCCAGCGCTGGCGCAGAACACCGACATCGAAGCTCTGTCGGGCCTGCAGTTCAATTTCGGCAACCCGGGAGCCCGCTCCCTCGGCATGGGCGGCGCGTTCATCGGACTCGCCGACGACGCGTCGGCGACGGAGGCGAATCCGGCCGGCCTCACGATCCTGCGCAAACCGGAGTTTTCGATCGAGGCGCGCAACTACCTCGAGCAGCAGATCATGACTACCACCGGCACGTATCCGGACCTGACGCGGACGGCGTTCACGCACTACAGCGAACGCGTCGAGCCGACTTTCGCCAGCGTCGTCTACCCCCTCCCGAAGAACTTCGTCATCGGCGTTTACTACAACGAGCCGCTCCGCAACGTCGGCGCGGCGGCGGTCGTGCCGACGCTGAATCAGTTCACCGGCGCGATCGTAACGGACGTTCCGAACTTCTACCTCCCGAAGGCGGCGTACGGCGATCACCCCGTATCGCTGCAGGAGTGCATCAACATCATCCAGTCGACCAAGGACCCGCTCGGCTGTCTCCAGTACGTTACCAACCCATTCCTGACGGCTGTCGACGTGCAGTTGCGGACCTTCGGCCTCAGCGGCGCGTGGCAGGCGGGGAAGTTCTCGGTCGGCGTGTCGGCGCGCTACCACACATTCCACGAGGTGGCGCTCACGAACCGCATCTCGGCCGCGACGTATGAACCGCAGAGCACCTCGGTGCAGGCGACCGCGAACGTGGACAAGGACGGGAACATCACCATCGGCCAGAAGAAGGACTTCACGTTCGGCGTCGGCATGAAGTGGGCGCCGTCCGACAAGTTCAGCGCCGGCGCGGTCTACAAGAAGGGGCCGAGCTTCACGACGCCGACGTTCCTCGCGCTGGCGCCCGATTTCACGTATCAGAAGATCGCCGATACGACGTTCCACATCCCGGACGTCTACGGCGTCGGCATTTCGGTGCGTCCCATTCCGACGCTCACCGTGAACGTCGACGCCGTCCACGTGAAGTATTCGAATCAGGTGGATGACTTCCACTCCGCCAATTCGGCGTTGCGCGCCATCCCGAACGGATTCAAGGCTCCCGACGTGACGGAGATCCATGCGGGCACGGAGTACTTCTTCCCGTGGAAGGTGCCGTTCGCGCTGCGCCTCGGCTGGTGGCGCGATCCGGCGCACTCGACCTACTGGGCCGGTCCGCTCAACTCGCCCGAGGCAGTCGGCGCGGCGCTGCTCTTTCCGAAAGGAACGAGCCAAAACCACCGGTCGATCGGCGGCGGCCTTGCGTGGCCGAAGTTCCAGATCGACGCCGCCTACGACACGTCCGAGCACTACAAAGTCGGCTCGCTGTCAGTGGTGTTCCGGAGATAGCGCCTCGAGGGGCACGTTCATGAGCGGGAACCGCTCCCATCCGTGGAAGTCGAAGTGCCACCACTCGGATGGGAGCGGGTCGAAGCCATGGCGCACCATCACGTCGCGCAGCTTTGCTCGATTCGCGATGACGTTCGGCGGCAGATCGGCGTAGTTGGCGAACGCTTTCGGAGTGAAGTCGTCGTAGGGCGTCGGCATCGCCACTTCCGCACCTGATTCGAGATCGACGACTGTCAGGTCGACCGCCGCGCCGCGATTGTGGCGTGATCCCTTCGACGGATCGGCGACGAAGTCGGCGTTCTTGATCGGTTCCCACATCCTCTCGGTGATCGAGTACGGCCGGTAGCCATCGAATACCTTCAACCCGAGGTGCTCGGCGGCGAGCTCGCGTTGCACATCGGCGAGTGCCCGCGCGGCCGGCGCCCGGAGATAGCTCTTGGCGACAGGGTAGAGCTGCTGATGCATGAAGTTGTTGGTCGTCGCGTAGCGAACGTCGATGCGAATGCCAGGAATGGTACTGACGTCGACGAGGCGCTGCTCGGGATCGCGTGCCGCGAGCCTCTCGTACGCCGCGCGGTCGGGTACAACGATGAGCCCGTACTTGTTCGACGCGATCTGCGTCGTGCACGCGACGAGGAGGAGCAAGGCGAGGGCTCGCGATAGACTTCGGAACGGCACAGTGGAATTCGACATCTTTTTCTCCATCTGTCAGACCGAAGTTGACGGCTATCTGCCCGACGAGGCGACGATGTTCCGCAACTTCTTCGACCAGGTGCAACTCGCCGACGACCTCGGCTTCGGTACGGCTTGGGTGGCCGAGAGCCATCTCTCGACCGAGGTGCAGAAGGGCAACCCGGGGGCGGTGATCCCGCATTTTGTCGGCGAGATCGGGCTCAATACTGACATTCTCCAGCTCGCGCACCGCATTTTCGCGCGGACCAAGCAGATCGGCGTCGGCAGCGCGATCCTGAACATCCTCTGCAACGGCGGTCCGATCGCGCAGGCCGAGCGGATCAAGACCTTTCTCGCGCTCCACGGCCTCGACCCGAACGAGCGGCGGCTGCTGACGATCGGCTTCGCGTCGGGCCGCTTCCCGTTCATCAACATTCCGTACGGCATCGTCCCGCGCGATGAGTTCGAGAAGGCCAACTGGAGCGCGGTGAAGAACAAGATCTTCGAAGAAGCGACCGAGATCTTTCTCCGGCTGCTCAAGGGCGAGATCCTCAGCTCCGACATGGTCACGCCGCGCTTCATTGCCGACTCGAGGGGCGACACTCAGGTTGCGCCGCGCTGGGTCTTCCCGAAGGTGAAGATCGTGCCGCAGGAGTCGCGCATGGACTTGCTGCGCCTCTCGATCGGCTCGCACGATCCGGCCGTGCAGGCCTTCGCAAACACGATCCTGCCGGTCGGCGTCTTCAACCTCTCCATCACGCCTGGCGACGAGATCGAGAAAACGAACGAGCGGATGAAGAACCAGTACCAGGGTGAGTGGGAGCGCCGTCTCATGCCGCGCACAGTCCTGGTTTTCATCGCCGACGATCCGGCGCAGGCCGCCGACGAAGCACGGAACGCGCTCTCAAACTATTGGCGCGCGCTGGAGGGGACGCTCGACGAGGAGAAGGTGCGCCGCGCCACGAACAACGCCCTCGTCGGCAACGCCGAACAAATTCTCGGGCAGATGCGCGAGCGCTTCCATCCGGACGACCGCCTGATGCTCTGGTTCGACTTCAACAACCACGACTCGAAACGCGTCATGAAGAACATGAGCGACTTCATGACGAAGGTGGTGCCGAATGTTTGACGAGTCGCTGGCGCCGAACTTCGCCCGCGCCATGCCGAACTGGCAGCCGCTCGTCGAGTACCGCCGCAACGGAGTCGCCGAGAACACGATCCACGGCGCGGTGTCGTGGGTGACCGGGAAAAAGCTTCTCTACTCGTTCGGTGGCAACGTCGAGGTTTACGGCCGCTCGATGGTGAAGCCGCTGATGATGAAGGTGTTCACGAAGGAGTTCGTGAACGCGCTCGACTCCGAGCAGAAGGCGATTTCCGTCGCGTCGCACAACGGCGACTCGGAGCACGTCCGCGTGGCGCGGTCGATTCTCCTCGAGAGCGAATGGGGGCTGATGCAGACGCCGCACGACGTCCCGCTCGTGCAGTTCGGACGTCAGGTGCGGCGGCCGCGCCGCTGGTACCACTGCTGCTCCGGTGAGCACGCCGCGATCCTCCGCGGGTGCAAGCTCAAAGGTTGGTCGCGCATCGGCTACGTCTGGCCGCATCACCCGTTTTTCCAGGAGTACGTCGGCTACGTGCAGCACGTCCTCGGGAACGACTGGAAGATGGGACAGATCGCGAAGGACGGCTGCGGCCTGCCGACGATCTCGATGTCGGTGACCGACCTCGCGAAGCTGTTCGCGAACCTCGTGACCGAGCGCCGCTCCGACTGGATCTGGGACTCGATGATCGGGCATCCCGATCTCATCGGCGGCTTCAACCGTCTCGACTCGACGATCCTGAAGGCCTGTCATGGTCTGGTGATCGCCAAGGAAGGCGCCGACGGTCTACTCGGCCTCGCGATCGAGCATCCCGAGTTCCCGGAAGGCCTCGGCGTGGTCGTGAAGATCGCGCACGGGTGGAACCCGCAGGCCACCTGGTACATCGCGCGCTACATCCTCGGCGTGCTCGGTTTCGAGTTCCGCAATCCATACAAACTGCGCCGGCAGAAGGCGTTCATCGTCCCCGAGGTCATCCCGCCCGAGCTGCGGGAGCGGATGGCGGCGATCACACCGTGGGACTCGTGGGATCCCGACATCGACCGATGGGAGTTCGACCCGGAGGAGTTCCTTGCGTCTCGCTAACTTCATCCGCGGTTCCTTCGCGGCGCCGCATTCCGGCGCTTACTTCGACGACATCAATCCCTCGACCGAAGAGCGGATCGCCGAGGTTCCCGACAGCGACACGCGCGATATCGACGACGCGGTCCGCGCCGCCGGCGACGCGTTTTCGGGATGGTCGCGTACTCCCGCCGCTGAGCGGTCGCGCCTCCTTCTGAAGATCGCCGACCTGATCGAAGCGAACTTCGACGAGCTCGCTCGACTCGAAGCCGACGACTGCGGCAAGCCGCTCACCCTCGCGCGAACGCTCGACATTCCGCGCGCGATCGCGAACTTCCGCTTCTTCGCGACCGCGATCCTGCATCAGACCGGCGAAGCGCACTTCACCGACAGCGTGGCGATCAACTACACGCTGCGCCAGCCGCTCGGCGTCGTTGGACTCATCTCCCCATGGAACCTGCCGCTGTATCTGCTGTCGTGGAAGATCGCGCCGGCCATCGCCGCGGGAAACACGTGCGTTGCGAAGCCGAGCGAGATGACGCCGCTGACCGCTAACCGGCTCGCGGAGCTGTCGATCGAAGCTGGTCTGCCGGCGGGCGTGATCAACATCGTCCACGGATTCGGCGGGAAAGCGGGCCGCGCACTCACGGCGCACGACGACGTTGCGGCGATCTCCTTCACGGGAGGAACGGTCACCGGCGCCGCCGTCGCCGCGAATGCCGCGCCCGGATTCAAGAAGCTCTCGCTGGAACTGGGCGGCAAGAACCCCACCGTGATCTTTGCGGATGCCGATCTCGATCAGGCGATTCCGACGGCGCTCCGCGCGAGCTTCTGGAACCAGGGCGAGATCTGCCTCTGCGGCTCGCGCATCTTTGTCGAGCAGCCGGTCTACGACGCGTTCGTCGACCGCTTCGTGAAGATGACCCGCGATCTCCGCCTCGGCGAGGACTACGGCGCGCTCATCTCCGCCGCGCATCTCGAAAAGGTGTTGGGCTACATCAGTCTCGCGAAAGAGGAAGGCGGGACCGTCGCCTCCGGCGGCAACCGTGTCGACCAGAAGGGCTACTTCATCGAGCCGACCGTCATCACCGGCCTCGGCACCGACTGCCGCATCCTGCAGGAAGAGATCTTCGGCCCCGTCGTCACGATCACGCCATTCCGCGATGAAGCCGAAGCCGTCGCCTTCGCGAACTCGACGCGCTATGGCCTCTCGTCGAGCGTCTGGACCCGTGATCTCTCCCGCGCCCACCGCGTCGCCGCAGCCATCGACAGCGGCACCGTCTGGATCAACTGCTGGCTCCTCCGCGACCTCCGCGTCCCATTCGGCGGGATGAAGGAGAGCGGCGTCGGCCGCGAAGGCGGCTTCGAATCCCTGAACTTCTTCACCGAGGCAAAAAACGTATGCGTGAAGATCTGAACCGAGGTGAGATCGTTGGCGGCCTGCTGGCCCCCCACCCGCCGCACATCGTGTACGGCGAAAACCATTGGCGCAACGAGCCTCGGTCGGAGTGTGGGTGGGAGGTGTTGCGGTGGGGGTATGAGCGGGCGCGGAAGCACTTCCTCGCGAAGAAGCCGGACGTACTGCTCGTCCACTCGCCGCACTGGCAGACGGTGATCGGGCATCACTTCCTCGGCGTCCCGGAGTTCCACGGGCTGTCGGTCGATCCGATCTTTCCGAACCTGTTTCGCTATCAGTACGACATCAAAGTCGACGTCGAGCTCGCGGAACTGATCGCGGCCGAGGGGCGCGAGATGGGGCTCATCACAAAGATGATGCGTAATCCGAAGTTCCGCGTCGACTACGGGACGATTGTCTCGTGCCACATGATCAACCCGGAATGGGACATCCCGATCGTCGGCATCTCGTCGAACAACTCGCCGTACTACTTCAGCAACGAGATGGGACAGGCGCAGATGATCAAGCTCGGCGAGGCGACCCGCCGCGCCATCGAGAAGAGCGGCAAACGGGCGGTTCTTCTCGCGTCGAACACGCTCTCGCACCGGCACTTCACCACCGAGCCGGAGATCCCCGAGGACATGTCGCGCGAGCACGTGTACGAGCACAGCGGCTATCTGTGGGACATGAAGGTGATCGACCTGATGCGCACCGGCCGCACGCGCGAGCTGATCGCAATCCTGCCGGAGTTCATGGACCACGCGGTCAGCGAAGTGAAGGCCGGCTCCCTCGCCTGGATGCTCTCCGCCCTCGGCTTCCCCGACTATCCCGGTGAGCTGTACGGCTACTGGACCGTCATCGGCACCGGCAACGCCGTCGTCGGCTGGGATCCGCAGTTGAAGGGCGCGGCGACAACTCAGGGGACACGCGCTTGATCGAGAAGCTCTATCTCGTTCCGGGGCAGCCGCACATCTTGCTCGGGCCGGAAAAGAGTCCCGGCTGGGCCGAGCTCAACGCGGCGTACAAGCGCATGGGCGAAGAGATCGCGGCGTCGGGCGCGGAGCTGATGCTGGTCTACTCGACGCAGTGGTTCTCGGTCATCGGACACCTGATGCAGGTCGATCCGAATCCGGAGTGGGTGCTGGTCGATCAGAACTGGTACGAGCTCGGAGAGATGCCGTACTCGTTCCGCATCGATCCGGAGTTCGGGAAGCTGTACTGCGCTACGGCGAAGTCGTATGGCATGCAGGCGTCGACCGTGAACTACCACGGGTTTCCGATCGATACCGGGACGGTGGTCGCGCTGAAGCTGCTCAATCCGAACAACGCCATCCCCGCGTCGATCGTCTCCTGCAACATCTACGCGGAGCGCGAGGAGACGCGGCTCCTCGGGCGCGCCGGTCGTGAGGCGCTCGACCACTACGGGAAGAAGACCGTGGTGGTCGTGGTGTCGAATCTGTCGAACCGTTACGAAGTCGCGGAGATCGATCCGGCGCACGACAAGATCTCGTCGCAGAAGGATGAGGAGTGGAACCGCAAGATCGTCGAGATGCTCGGCGAGGGACGGCTCGAGGACGTCGCGCAGGTGGCGCGCGAGTTCGGGCGCGAAGCGAACGCTGATATGGGATTCAAGGCGATCTGGTGGCTCGCCTCGCTCGCGGGTGAGCGCAACAAGTACGACGGGAAGGTCCTCGCCTACGCGCCCGTGTGGGGCACCGGCTGTGCGCTGGTCGAGCTGACGCCAAATCCGCGAAAAGAGATCGACTGGGAGAAGGAGTTCGACGAAGCGACGCCGGGTTCGGCCGCCGAGGAGGGGACCGGACTCGAGACGCACAACGTCCTCGCTGAGCAGCCGCGGAGCGAAGACGCGCCACCGACGCCGGAATGGGAAGTGGACTTCGAGGCCGGCAAGCGTGACGTCGTTCGAGACGTCAAGCCCGACGTCATCCGGACCGACCGCGCGCCGAAGCCGGTCGGACCGTACCCGCATGCGCGGCGCGTTGGCGACTTTCTCTTCCTCTCCGGTATCGGACCGCGGACGCCGCTGACGGGCGAGATCCCGGGGGTCGTGCGCGATGCGGCGGGGAGCGTCATCGATCACGACATCGAGATCCAGACGCGCGCCTGCATCGAGAACATCCGCGCGATCCTCGAGGACGCCGGCTCGTCGCTCGACAAAGTTCTGGACGTAACGGTTTATCTCACCGACATGGAGCGCGACTTCCAGCGGTTCAACACGATCTATGGCGAGTACTTCGCACACGTACAGCCGACCCGGACGACCGTCGGCGTCGACTCACTTCCGACTCCCATCGCGGTCGAACTGAAAGTGATTGCATCGGTATGAAGAAACTATTCGTTCTTGCCGCACTCTTCGCCGCCGCCTGTGCCACGACGCAATCGGGGACGCCCGAACAGCGGATCGCGGCGGTGGAGCACCGTCTCGACACGGCGCCGCAGTGGTCGATGGCGTTCACGACGTCGACGTCGGGCGCCGTCACCGCGCGCTTCACCGGCACGATGAACGTGCTCGCGAGCAACTTCGCCTCGATCGATGCCGACGGATTCCTGCGCGATCAGCCGGTGCACGTCCGTTGGGACGCGAGCGGTTCGCCGTCGCAGGTCAGCCATGCCCTCTCCATCGGAGTCGTGCGGCTTGGAATCACGCACGACCTCCTGGTGCTCGCGGGCGGCGCGAAGACGATCGAGCACGCCGAGGGCGGGATCGATCAGGCGCTGAAGATGACGAACGTCGTTTGGGACGCGAAGGACCACAAATTCACGTACCACATCTTCGTCGACGGCGTCGACAGCGGTACAGGAGAGCTGCGCGTCGGGCGTGGCGACATGCCGCGCCAGCGGATCGTCAACGTGAAGTTCTCGAACGGCAGCGCGACGCACGTCGAAGAGCGCTACGAGTGGCGCTGATCGACATCTCGCCGCCGATCGACGCCACGATCGCGGTGTGGCCGGGCGACACGCCCTTCGCGCAGACCTTCAACGCCGAGATGAGCGCGGGCGCCAACCTGACGCTCTCCGATGTCCGGACCACGCTCCATGTCGGCGCGCACACCGACGCGGCGAGCCACTACGTCGCCGGCGGTGAGGACATCGCCTCGCGCTCGCTCGACTACTACGTCGGACTCTGCAACGTCGTGCACGTCGACGTCGGCCGCGGGGAGCGGATCATGCCGCGGCACATCGGAGGGAAGCGCATCGATGCGCCGCGCGTCCTGTTCCGGACGAGCACCTTCCCCGATCCGCGCAACTGGAACGACGATTTTGCCGCTTTGTCGCCGGAGCTCGTCGACGCGCTGCACGCGCTCGGCGTGATCCTGATCGGCATCGACACTCCCTCGGTCGATCCGTTCGAATCGAAGGCGCTCGAGGCGCATCACGCGATGGCGAAACATGCGATGGCGAATCTCGAGGGCGTGGTGCTGAACGGGGTCGAGGAAGGCACCTACGAGCTGATCGCGCTGCCGCTGCGGATCGTCGGCGGCGACGCTAGTCCTGTGCGGGCCGTGCTTCGTACGCCTGTTCGTACGCCTGTTCGTACGCATTGATGAGCCGCTCGGCTGCCGGTTCATAGCCGAACTGCTGCGACTGACGCACTGCCGCTTTGCGCAGGGTTTGGCGCGCGGCGAGGATCGGGGTTGCGCGGGCGGCGATCGCTTCCGGCGTGGGCGCGACGGCGATCAGCGGCGTCTCGAGGCCGCGGACGAGTGCATTGACGCCCGGTATCGGCGCGCTCACCGGGACGACGCCGCACGCCATCGCTTCGAGAATCGCGCGATGTCCTTCGTCCGAGCCGCGGGCGGTGAAGAGGAGGGCGTCGGCGGCGCGGTAGTGCTCGGCGAGATCGTCCTCGTGATAGCCGGCGAAGATGACGTCGAGGCCGAGTGCGTGCGCCAGGACCTCGAGCGTGTTCTGGTGCGGCCCGTGGCCGATGACCATCATCCGCGCACTCGGCAAAGTGCGTCGAACGACCGCGAATGACTGCAGCGCGAGCTCGAATCCGCGGTCGTGGGTCAGCTTGCCGATCGAGACGGCGAGCGGCGCGTTCGGATCGATGCCGTAGCGCGCGCGGACGTCCTCGCCGTCCGGCGTGAACTGGCGATGGTCGACCGGCGGTGGAGTGAACGTCGCGCCAGGGAGAAAGAAGGTCTCGTTGACCACGAACCGGAGCGGCGTCCGCCGCTGCATGAGGAGCGAGAACGGATCGCGGCGCAGGACGCGCTCGGAGTGATACGTCCGCGCCAATCGGGCTTTGATTCGTCGCGCCAGCATCGCGCCGAGGACGTGGTCGTAGGTGAGGTGGGCATGGACGATGTCGAACGAACCGAGCGACAAGAGCGCGCGGATCGTCCGGCGTGCGGCCACCGGATTCTGGGCTTTCTCGATGAGGGGATGGGCGAACTCGACCGCCGTCAGCTTCGTCTCGAGCTTGTACCCGCCGACGTACGCGTAATGTGCGTCGACTCCCGCCGCGCGTAGCGCTTCGACCTCGGCAAATGCGGGAGCGGCGGCGCCGGTCCAGCGGTTTCCGGCTGCAAGATGGAGTACGCGCACTGATGTACTATTCGCCGCGAATGGCGATTGACGCAGAACTTCTCCAGATTCTAGCCTGCCCGCTCTGCAAGCAGGAGGTGAAGCTCGTTCCGCTGTCGGACGCCCGCCGTTCCACCGTCCGCGACAAGTACCGCGACAAGTTCCGCGGCGAAGAGCCGGTCGTCGAGCAGGGACTGCAGTGCGTCCAGTGCCGCCGCGTCTATCCGATCGTCAGCGACATTCCGGTCATGCTGGTCGAAGAGGCGTTCGACGAGGCGTAGCCGTATCAACGCTTGTTGAACCTGAGAGCGGTCGCCGAACGTCTTCTTCCTGACCGTTCTCTCCTCGTCCGCTGGGCGTGCCTGCTCTACGTCGGCCACCTGGCGTTCCAGGGAAAGATTGCGACCTCCGAGATCGCGGCCGGTTTCTGCGTCGTCCTGGTCTATGTCGCAGTGCGCAGGCGCGAGCTGCACCTGACGTGGCACATCCTCTACTACCCGCTGTTCCTCTACGGCCTCGCGTCGACGATCTCTTCGCTCGTCGCCCCGCAACGGCTGCACATGTTCGGCGAGCAGATGCTCTGGCTGAAGATGCTGATCTTCCCCGCCGCCCTCATCCTGATGCGGCAGATCCCGCGGATGAAGGAGTACGCGCTCTACGGCCACGCGGCGTTCCTTACGTTCATCTCGCTCGACGGCCTGGTCGAGTACGTGCGCGAGCCGCACGACCTGGAGCATCGGATCACCGGCGGCGCGACGCACGTCATGACGTACTCCGGCGAGCTTCTTCCTCTCGCTCTTCTCTTCCTCATCCTCTTCGTCCACGAGCGGAGGGTGTGGATGCTTGGACCGGCGCTGCTCTCGACGTTCGCGCTGCTGCTGACGTTCACCCGCAGCGCCTGGCTCGGATTTGTCGTCGCGATCTTCGTGGTGATCGTCAGCTCCCGGCCGCGCCTGCTGGCGTGGGCGGCGCCGCTGTTCGTGATCTTCCTGATCGCCACGCCGGTCGACATGTTCGGGCGGCTGATCTCGAGCTTCAGCACGCGCCAGGAGTCGAACCTCGACCGCATCCGGATGTTCCAGGCGGGAGAGGAGATCATCCGCGACTACCCGCTGTTCGGTGTCGGGCCGGCGAACGTGAAGCCGCTCTATCCGCTATACCGGCTGCCGGACTCGCCGCGCTTCAGGACGCCGCACCTGCACAACAACCTCGTCCAGATCTGGGCCGAGCGGGGCGTTCTGGCGCTCGCGGCGTATCTCCTCTTGATCGTCCTCTTTTTGCGTGAGTGCGCCCGAGCTTGGCGGACGCCTGCCCGACGCTGGGCCCAGGCCGGAGTCGCTGCCGTCGTTGCCCTCACGTTCGCGGGGCTGTTCGAGTTCAACTTCGGAGACACCGAGGTCTTCTATTTGCTGCTGGACGTCTTCGCCTTAGTCGTTGCCAACCTGACACCCGTCGAATAGATCCGGCGCAACCCTGCGTTCCCGTTTACGTCCTAGGCCTAGCAGGCCCGTAACCTTTCGCCCATGCCACCGTCGAAGAGTCGAGAAACAGGGGAGATGAAGCACCTGAGCGATCAGGAGTTGATGCGCATCGTTCAGGGTGGCGACCTCTCCCCGGCGTCCGAGATTTACGACCGATACAGCGGTCGTATCTACAACTTCGCGCTGCGGTTCCTGAAGAACTCAGAAGCGGCCGAGGACGCCACTCAGGAAGTCTTCGTCAAGATGATCAGACACGCGAACCAATTTCAGGGAGATGCCAAGCTGTCGACGTGGCTCTTCTCCATCACGGCCAACTGGTGCCGCGACTTCCTGAGAAAGGCCGACAACAAGAGCAAAGAGAGCGACGACGTCCTGGTGACCCTCCCCGCTCCGGCCGACCAGTCGCCGGATCGGAACCTCGAGCAGCGTGAGAACGAGGTGCGCATCCAGCGCGCTCTCAAAGCGCTCACGCCGGAACAGCGCGAGGCAATTCTCCTCTCGCGCTACCAGGGACTGTCGTACGCCGAGATCGCGCAGATCTCCGGGTGCAGTGAAGGTGCAGTGAAGACGCGCGTCTTTCGCGCCATGGAAACCTTGAAGAAGGCCCTGGTGGGCGAGTCGCGCGGAGGTGACCGATGGCTGAATGCAGTGCGATGAGAGAGTCGATGCCGTTGCTCCTGACCGAGTCGCTCGATGCGGCGGGGCGTGAGCTCGCGCATCAACACATCGAGTCGTGCGCCGTGTGCGGCGAAGAGTGGCAGGCGATGAAGGAGACGTGGACGCTCATGGAGGCGCTGCCTCCGGTCGAAGTGCCGTCGCGCGTGCGCGATCGCTTCCTCGCCGAGGTAATGCCTGCCGCGGTGCGCTCGAACGTTCCGGTCTCGAACGTCGTTCCGTTCCAGCGGCGCAACGCCTTCAAGTGGCTGGCGCAGGCGGCCGCCGTCGTGCTCATCGCCGGAGGCTCGTACTTCGCGGGACACCGCACCGTCACCATCCAGCCGACCGACGCGAAGATCATTGGCGCGAGGCCGGTGTCCTACATCCCGTCACAAGGCCAGCAGCCGCTCTACTCCATCGCCGAGACCCGCGTCCTCCCGGCGTCGGCGATCAGCCCGAACATCGAAGGCCGTCCCGAGATCGACAACCTGCAGTTCGTCGATCCCGACCCGAACGACGGCAAGATCGGCGTCGCGTTCGACATCACGTCCCACCTCACGGTCAGCGGCAGCCCGAACGACAAGAGCATGGTTCGCCTGCTGTCGTACGTGCTGCAGTCGGCCGACCGCGCGTCGCTCGCGCGCTCGCACACGATCGACGTCGTGCGCAACACGTACGCGAATTCGACGGACACCGACCCGGAGATCGCGCAGGCGCTCGCGAAGGTCCTCCGCGGCGATGACCACCTCGGCGTCCGTATGGCCGCCATCGACACACTGAAGACGCTGACGACGAAGGCGACCACCACGGAGCCGACCCGCGACGCGCTCATCGACGCGCTGCGCAGCGATCCGAATCCGGCGGTCCGCATCAAGGCTGTCGAGGCGCTGGCGAAGATGGCCTCCTCCGGCCAGACGCTCGCACCGGAAGCGGTCGACATGCTGCGCCAGAAGGCGTCGCAGAGCGACGAGAACCTCTACGTACGCGTCAAGGCCGCGGAAGCACTCAGCAAGATCCACTGATCCATCGACTGATACATGAAACGTACGCTTTTCTCAGTTTTCGCGATCTTCTTCGGCGCGGTTGCCGCCTCGGCGGCGACGTTCGGCGCTGCTGAGGTCTACCAGAAGACGGCGCCGATCGACGGCGACGGCCAACTGGTCGTGGTGAATCCATTCGGCGACATCGAAATCGTCGGCGTCGACGGCGCGAAGGAAGTCTCCTTCACGGTCCGCAAGTCGGTCAGCGGCCTTGATGACGTCGCCATTCGCGATGGGCGCGAACAGACGGCGCTGGTCTTCGAGGGAGACAACAAGAGTCGCATCATCAAGACGGCGACGCCGATCCTGCACGATCAGCGCTGGGCCTCCGGAGTCGACTACACGATCCGCGTCCCGAAGACGGTGAAGATCCACATCGAATCGCTCACGAGCCAGCGCATTCACCTCGCCAATCTCTCCGGGGCGGTCTGGGTGAAGAACGTCAACGGCGTCATCGATCTCGACAACGTGACCGGCCCGGTGTCCGCCGACAGCGCGAACGGCAACGTCGTCTACGCCTCGGTCTACAAGCCGGCGAACGAGATCCAGATCTCGACGGTCAACGGCAACGTCGAGCTCGACATCCCCGCCGACTCATCCTTCAAATGGGCCGGGCAGACGCTCCGCGGCGATTTCTACGCGACGATTCCGAGCACCGGCCGCTTCGCCGGTCCGATGTTCCACGGTGCGGTCAACGGCGAGCACGGTCCGCAGGTCACCACGACCTCGTACATGGGGAACGTTTACGTGCTGCGGCACGGCACGCGCGTCGAGGATGCGCAGTCGATGCGCGCGGCGATGGTCGCGGCATCTCCGAACGGCAACGGCGGCGACGCTCTTCCGCGCGGCGTGATCGCGAAATCGCTGCAGGTGGCCGCATTCGACGGCGACCTGATTTTCTCCACGCCGCTCGGCAACATCTCGGTCGGTCAGGTGCGCGGGACGGCCCGCGTCGAGACGCGTGCCGGCGAAGTGCACCTCGGATCAGTCCAGTCGCAGTGCGACATCGTTTCCCTCGGCGGCCCGGTGACGCTCGGCGAAGTGCGAGGCCCGCTCACGGCGCGCACGACGGCCGGCGACGTGTTTATCAACGCCACGCACCAGGGCGCGGTCGTCTCGACCGGCGGCGGCATGATCCGCATGCTCTATGCGGCCGGTCCGACGAACCTCCACTCGGCAGGCGGCGACATCATCGTGCGGCAGGCGACCGGTCCGATCAGCGCCGAAACCCGCTCCGGCGACGTGACCATCGTCCTCGATCCGCTCGTGCGCAGTGCGGCGATCGAGGCCAAGTCGGCGGAAGGAAACGTCACGCTGTATGTCAACGCGCAGATCGCCGCCGACATCGACGCGACGCTCATCACGAGCGATCCCGACACGAACGGCATCCACACCGACTTCCCGGGCCTCAACATCCGGCGCGATCAGGTCGGCAAGAAGACCCGCATCCGCGCGACGGGGAAGGTGAACGGCGGCGGGGACCGCGTGTCGATCTACGCCGAGGATGGCGACATCACCATCCGGACCACGACCAGCTCGAGCGGCGTCAGCAGTCCGGCGATGCGGCCGTGATTGCCGCCCTCACCCACATCGCATAGCATTCGCGCGCCAGAAGGAGGACGCGTGAAGAATCTCATTTACGCGGCGCTCGCGCTCGTCGTGGTCGCCTGTGCGCCCGCGAACAACACCAACACCGCGAGTGACACCGCCGCGACCGCAAGTACGACCGCATCAACGATGACGAACACCACCGCTGCGCCCACCACCGGCGGCGCTCCGGCGCCCAGCACGGTCCCGAAAGCGGGAGACGAGGAGAAACCGATGAGCACTTATGAGAACAAGGTCGCCGAGCTGCACACCACCTCCGGCGAGATCGACATCCGCTTCTTTCCGGACAAGGCGCCGAATCACGTGAAGAACTTCGTCGACCTGGCGGAGAAGGGCTTCTACAACGGTACGAAGTTCCACCGCGTCATCCCCGGTTTCATGATCCAGGGCGGCGATCCGAACACGATCTCGGGCGATCCTTCGACCTGGGGCACCGGCGGCTCGGGCAAGAACATTCCGGCCGAGTTCAATGACGTCCATCACGCCCGAGGTATCGTCTCGATGGCGCGCTCCAATGACCCGAACAGCGCGTCGTCGCAGTTCTTCATCTGCGTGGCCGACGCCGGCTTCCTCGACAAGCAGTACACCGTCTTCGGCGAGGTGACGAAGGGGATGGACGTCGCCGACAAAATCGTCAGCGCCGCGCGCGGCGCGAACGACCGCCCGAACAACCCGACCACGATCGAAAAAATCGTGATCCGCGACGCCAAGCCGGGCGAAGGCGGAGCGAGCGGCAAGTAATGTGAACAGGCGGTGGAGCGATGAGCACCGCAGCTCCACTGCCGGACGAAGCAGCCCAAACGCTTCGTGATTGGCTCGGAACGAACTGGACGGCGTTGCCGCTCACCGGCGACGCCTCGGTCCGCGCCTACTACCGCATCCGCCGCTATGCCGGCGAGACGTTCGTCCTCGCGTACTACCCGCCTGAGGTCCGCGCCGACCTGCAGCGCGTCATGCGGGCCTACCGCTCCGTCGCCAAGAACGCGTACGTGCCTCGCGTCATCGAGTCGAACGACTTCGCCTCGCTGCAACAGGACGTCGGCGACCACACGCTGTACGACCTCCTCAACGAGAACCGTGAAGAGGGCGTGCGGTGGTACCGGAAGGCGATCACGCTCCTCGCCTACTTCCAGCAGTCGGGCGACGTCGGCGTGAACCCGGCGTTCGACGCGGAGTTCTTCGGGCGTGAGCTGGAGATGTCGCGCGAGTTCTACGTCGAGAAGCTGATGGGCGTCGGACGCGAGAAGTCGATGGAGCTGACGCCCCTCCTGCAGAAGCTCGCGTCGAACGTGGCGCGCCATCCGTACGTCCTCTGCCATCGCGACTATCACGGGCAGAACATCCACCTCTTCACCGAAAACCTCTATCTCCTCGACTACCAGGACCTGCGGATGGGTCCCGACACCTACGACCTCGCGTCGCTGCTGCGCGACCGCGGTGTGGCGCGGACCATCGGCGAGGAGATGGAGCTGGAGCTGATCGACTACTATGCCGAATGGCGCGCCGTCGGCTTCCCCGGCAAGAGTCCGCTGCCGCACGGCGAGCGGCGCTCGATCCGCCGCCGGTACTTCGAGACGCTGCTGCAGCGCTCGATCAAGATCCTCGGCACGTTCGCGAAGCAGCCGATCACGCGCGGACGGATGCACTACCTCGATTTCATACCCGCCACGCTTGAGAGCGTGCAGCGCTGCCTGAGCGAGCTGCCGGATTACGGCGCCCTCGCGGCGCTGCTGCCGATGACGTTCGATGCTGCGACGGCGCGCGAGCGGGCCGAAAGGATGTTTCATGGCGAAACACAAACTCACGCTGCTGCCGGGTGACGGCATCGGCCCTGAGGTCACTGCGAGCGTGGTGGCCATTCTCGAATGTGCCGGAGTCGACATCGAGTGGGAGAAGTACTTCGTAGGCTCGGAGGCGATCTCGCGCTTCGGCGATCCGCTGCCGGAGGTTGTGCTCGAGTCGATCCTGCGGAACAAGGTCGCTCTGAAGGGACCGGTCACGACGCCGATCGGCACCGGGTTCTCCTCGATCAACGTGCGGCTGCGGAAGACGCTCGACCTCTACGCCAACCTCCGCCCGGTGCGCTCGATGCCGAACATCAAGACGCGGTACGACGACGTCGACCTGGTCGTTGTCCGTGAGAACACGGAAGACCTCTACAGCGGCCTCGAACACGAGGTCGTTCCGGGCGTCGTGGAGTCGCTCAAGATCATCACCAGGCGTGCCTCGACCCGCATCGCGAAGTTCGCGTTCGAGTACGCGCGGACGCATGGCCGCAAGCGCGTCACCGCCGTCCACAAGGCGAATATCATGAAGATGTCGGACGGCCTGTTCCTGCAGTGCTTCCGCGACGTGTCGAAGGACTACCCGAACATCGAGGCGGACGACCGGATCATCGACAACCTTTGCATGCAGCTCGTCATCGACCCGAACCAGTTCGACATCCTGCTGCTCGAGAATCTCTACGGTGACATCGTCTCCGACCTCACCGCAGGGCTCGTCGGCGGCCTCGGCGTGGTCGCCGGCGCGAACATCGGCGAGAACGGCGCGGTGTTCGAGGCGGTGCACGGCAGCGCGCCGGACATCGCCGGTCAGAACAAGGCGAACCCGCTCGCGCTGCTGCAGTCAGCGGTGCTGATGCTCTACCACATCGGCGAGAGCGGCCCGGCGAAGCGGGTGCACGACGCGATCACGGTCCTTCTCGCCAGCGGCCCCGAGCACCGGACGCGCGACATCGGCGGCATCGGCAACACCTCCGACTTCACGGCCGCGATGTGCGAGACGCTGCGCAGGGGGACACGGGCGACGGATTGAGCTTCGAGGACGGAGTGCGGCTCTTCAACGAACGCGAGTTCTGGCATGCACATGAGGCGTGGGAAGAGCTGTGGCTCGAAGCCGACGACGACGATCTCGTGCTCTTCTACCAGGGATTGATCCAGCTCGCGGCGGCGTACCACCACATGAAACGAGGCACGTTCTCGGGAGCGGTGCGTCTTTTCGACGCGGCCACGCAGAAACTGGAACCGTTTCCGCCCGATTTTCTCGGACTCGATCGCAGCGACGCTGTCAAGAGTGCCCAAGCTCATCGTGAATTCGCGTTGCGCGGTGAATTTCTCGATCAGAGCGACTATCCCAAGTTACAATTCCATCACCCCATTTGAACCTCACTTCTCTGTCGAGGGTGGACATGCAGGATATCGATCAACGCGACCGCGAGCTCCTCAACGCGCTGCAGGGGGACGTGCCGCTGGCGTCGACGCCATTCGCGATCATCGGCCAGATGATCGACATGTCTGAGAAAGAAGTCATCAAGCGCATCGAACGTTTGAAGCGCGAGGGAGTGATCAAGCAGGTCTCCGCGCAGTTCGACATGCGCGCGCTCGGCTATCGCTCCTGCCTCGTCGCCGCCAGCGTCTCCGACGAGAAGGTGGAGCAGGCGGCGAACGCCATCAACGCCCATCCCGGCGTGACGCAGAACTATCGCCGCAATCACACGCTGAACCTCTGGTTCACGATCGCCGTCGGCGGCTCGTCGAAGCTCGGGCTCGATCGGACGATCGAGATTCTCGGCGAGCAGGCGGAGTGCGACGCGATTCGACCGCTGCCGACGCTGAAGCTCTACAAGACGAGCAACGCCGACGGAGCGGAGACGCATGCGGAGAACGAGGCCGAAACGACGGCCTCGCTCTCGTCGCAGGAGATCGAGTGCATCCGCCTCCTGCAGCGCGACTTGCCGCTGCATCCGCGGCCGTTCGAGACCCTCGCGCGCAACGCCGCGCTCGGCGCCGATGAGATCCTCAACGCCGCGAAAGCTTTACTGACGCGCGGTCAGATGCGCCGCTTTGGGGCGTTCGTACAACCGCGGAAGAGCGGCTTCGTCGCGACTGCGATGGGTATCTGGGTCGTGCCCACCGATCGCGCCGACGAGCTCGGACGGAAGATGGCGGAGAACCGCGCCGTCTCGCACTGCTATCTGCGGCCGACGTACGACGACTGGCCGTACAACCTCTACACGACCGTCCACGGCCGCTCGGTCGACGAATGCGAGTCGATCATCAACGACCTCGCGATCGACAGCGGCCTCGAAGACAAGCGCGCTCTTTACCCGACGCGCGAGTTCAAGAAAGCGCGCCTGCAGTTCTTCTCGCCCGAAGCGGAGGAGTGGGAATCGGCGCACGTCGGCGCGCGCGAAGCAGCCGCGTCGTAGGTTCCTCTCTCCTCTAGAAGATCGGGTTCTCGACGTGATGATGCTCGTGCCACTGGTACGTGTAGCCGGGGAACTGGATGGGCACGGTGTAGTCGACGTCGATGGTGATCGTGTTCGTCTGACGCGAGATCGTCACGTTGTCCTCGGTGACCGGGAGGTGTTCGTCCTCCGCTTTCGCGAGGATCGCCTTCATGATGGTGGCGTCGGAGTGCTGTCCCGCTGATTTGCCTTCGTCGACGCACGTCTGCCGGAGGTCGGCCATGTTCGCTTTCACCGGGATGATCTTGAAGGCGATGAAGACGGCGGCCGCCAGGACGACGAGACCGAAGATACAGCCAAAGTTTCCCTCACCAGCCTCGCGGCGATTCCGGCGCATGGATGGACCTCCTGAGGCAAAGCTTAACCGATCGGACGGAAGAGGCGAAGACCGGTAGGCGTGGGAGTGTCGTACCGCGCGCCCGACTTCTCGACCGCATCGGCGACGTTGCCGTCGCGCGACTTGGACGACCAGAGCACCATCCGCGCACGGCCGATGATCGCGCTGCGCGGCAGCACTCCCCACGACCGGCTGTCGAGCGAGCTTGCCCGGTTGTCCCCCATGACGAAGTAACAGTCGTGCGGAACGATCTGGGGCGCGATGGCGCCGCTCGCCGCCTGCTCGGCGACGTACGGCTCGGCGACGCTCTTCCCGCCGATCACGACGCGTCCGAGACGCGACTCGATGAGCTCACCCTGCGTGGCGATGACCCGCTTCACGAGGACCATCTCCCCGCGGCGGAACACGATCACGTCGCCGCGCTGCGGCTCCGCCTTCGCGGCATACGGCGTGACCAGGATGTGATCTCCCTGCGTGAGCGTCGGCATCATCGACGCCGAGGGGATCGTGTAGAGATGCACGAACCCGCGCGCGAGCAGCGCCAGCGCCACTGCCAGCGCGATCGGCTCGATGATGAGGCGAAGAGACTTCATCCAACGTAGGGAAACGCAAACCGGGCCAATGACAATCCTGCTCCGGTCACCGTGTCGCGTGGAGCGTCTCGGTCGACGGCTTCGGCAGCGCCGACGAGCTCAACACTGAATACACCGGCATCTTCTGCTGCAGGCCCTTCAGTGCGAACTCACCGAGGGACTCCGTCTCGAAGCTTCCGAGCGTCCGATCGATCGTGTTCTGCGAGATGACGACTTGGCCCGGCTTCGCGACGCCGCTTTCGAGGCGCGACGCGATGTTCACCGCGCTGCCAAGGACCGTGTAGTCGACGCGCTTCTCAGTGCCGACGTTCCCGACCATCGCGGGCCCGCTGTTGATGCCCACGCGGATCCGTACCGGCGGGAGGCCCGCCTGGTCGCGCTCGTTGTTCCACTCGCCGACGAGGCGCTGGAGCATGAGCCCGGAGAGGATCGCACGATCGGCGTGGTCGTCCTGCGGAATCGGCGCGCCAAAGAAGGCCATCACCGCATCGCCGATGAATTTGTCGAGCGTTCCGCCGTACGAGAAGATTGACTCCACTGCGAACGAGAAGAAGTGCGAGAGGAACTCCGCGACCTCCTCCGGCGGCTTCGTCTCCGAGACCGTCGTGAAGCCCGAGATGTCGGCAAAGAGGATCGAGACCTCAGCGTTCCGAATCTCCGACTCATCCGCCGAGATCACTCCTTTGACGATCTCGTCAATGACGGCCGGCGAGTGATACCGCTCCATCTTCGCGCGGATCTTCCGTTCCTGCTCGATCTTCTCGGAAAGCTGGGCCCGCTCGATCGCGACGGCCGCGAAGTTCGCGAGCGCCGTCAGCAGGTCGAGGTCCTCTTCGTTGAAGCTGCCGATGTGAATCGACGAGTCGACCTGCACCGCTCCGATGACGCGCTGCCGGTTCCACAGCGGAACGCACATCGCTGACCGGATGCCGTGGATCGCGATCGACTTCCCGCCGAGGAGGCGCGCATCCTCGAGCGCGTTCGAGGTCATGAGCGCCACCTGCTGGTCGGCGACCATCTTTAGAATCGTCCGTGAGATCGGGATATCGCGCGCCTCGGAGCCATCGAGGAAGCGTGTCAGCTTCGGTACCGGCTGCCCGTTTTCGTCGAAGAGGAGGATCAGCCCGCGTTCCACCGGCAGGTACTTGAAGATCATGTCCATCACGGTGTTGAGCAGCGAGTTGAGGTCGTCGCTCTGCAGCAGCGCCTTCGCCACCTGCACCAGGACCTGGAAGATCTTCTCGCGCGTGACGGTCGGGGCCGCCGCCGCGCCCGGCGCTGCCTCGGCGCGAGCCTGCGCCTGCTGCGCGACGTCGCCGATGTCGAGGCCGAACTCGGAGTTGAAGTCGGAGATCCTGCGGATGACCGTCCCCGACGGGTTGTCGAACATCGACTGATCCGAGAAATCGACCGACGGCAGGGCACGGAGGTCGAGTTGCACGGAACCGACGTGGATCTTGTCGCCGGCCGTGACCTGCGCCTCGGTGACGAGGTTCCCATTCACCTTCACGCCGTTCGTCGACTTGAGGTCGACGATCCACCAGTGGTTATCGCGCGACTCCAGCTTGGCGTGCTTTCTCGAGACCGACGGATGGTTGAGAACGAGCTCGTTTCCCTCCGTTCGGCCGATGGCAATATCAGCCTTCAGGTCCGCGATGCGCGGCACGCCCATGTCCATGTAATGGATCTGGAGTTGTTCCATCGTCTGAGGGGCGCGATTATATCTAACGTATAATCGCTCGCTCAGCACAGGTCTGCCGTCCCATGAGTGAAACTGCGTCAGAGCAAGCCGGCGCGTCCGGTGGCCTTGTCGTTCGTGCCGTGCTCCGGACCGACGTCGGGCTGGTTCGTGCCGAGAATCAAGACTTCGGGACGTACACCACGCCTGACGAGGAGCGCCAGGCGCACCATCCCGGCGGACGGCTTCTCGTCGTCGCCGACGGCATGGGCGGGCACCGCGGCGGTGCGACGGCCTCGCGGCTCGCCGGCGAGACGGTGAAGGCCCAGTACCTCGGCAGCGAAACCCAGGATGTCGCGGCGGCGCTGCACGACGCGCTGGCGCGTGCGAACGCGCGCGTGTTCACCGAGGCGCAGTCGAATCCCGACTTGCGCGGCATGGGGACGACGACCAGCGTGCTCGCGCTCCGTGGCAACGCCGCTTGGTTCGGACACGTCGGCGACTCCCGGATCTACCGCGTGCGCGGCGACGAGATCGAGCAGCTCACCGAGGACCACTCGCTCGTCGCTTCGATGGTGCGCGAGGGGCTCCTGACGCCGAGCGAGGCGGAGAACCATCCGCGCCGGAACGTCCTGCAGCGCTCCATCGGTGTCGTCGAAGACGTCGAGATCGACGTCCGCGGGCCGTTCGAGCTGGAAGAGGGCGACACCTTCATCCTCTGCAGCGACGGCCTGCATGGCCTCGTCAAAGAGCCGGAGATGAAGCAAGTCACCCAGTCGATGCCGATCCATCAGGCGGCCGACGAGTTCGTGAAGCTCGCGATCGAGCGCGGCGCGCCCGACAACGTCACCGTCATCGTCGCCCGCGTCGAGCGCGCTCCCGACGGGGACAGCACGATCATCGACGACCCGCACATGGACGACACCCAGGACATCGATCCCGCGGCGTTCGACGAAACGGTGCGCGAGGGAGCTGAGCCTGCTAAGGAACGGATCGTGAGCGGCGCGCAATCATCCATGAACGCCACGCGTTGGCTGCTATTGGTCGTCCTTTTCCTCGGCGCCGCGGGCGCCTGGCTCTTGTTCTCTCGTTAGCTCATGTCCCGACGGTCGGTCCCCATCGCGCTGTTGCTGTCTCTCCTGGCGGCTTCGTGCCGCAAGTCGACGCATCTCGACGACGTCGGCAAGATGGCGTATGGCGTCAAGCCCGCCGTCGTCCGCATCAGCGCCTACGCCACCGCGAAGTTTCACTACCCGCGCGTCGCGATCGCCGAGGTGGCAGGCGAGCTTACCGCTGACGCGCGAAACCTCGGAGCCGAGGAACTGACCGTCGATACCGGCGCCGGCGGGTCGGGCAGCGGCTTCGTCATCCATCCGAACGGTCTCATCGTCACGAGCGGCCATGTCGTCGCCCCGACGCGCGACCGCCCTGCGCTGGAGCGCGAGCTCCGCCGCAACGGCGCCATCGCGGCGCTCGTGAAGCATTTCCCGATCGACGAGCTGCGCAACCGCCACCGCGGCGCCGGTCTCGAGTCGCTCATCGACATCGTCGCGAAGAGCGGCAGGCTTGACGCCGTGAACGTCGTGAACACCGTCGAGCTGTCGAACGGCGAGACGTTGCCGTTCACCATCAAGAGCTACTCACCCGAGCTCGCGCAGCGCGGAAGCGATCTCGCCGTCCTCTCCATCGACCACCCGAACCTCCCGACCCTACCCCTCGGCGACAGCGACACCGCGCGCGTCGGCGACTCGATCTGGGCGGTCGGCTACCCGGCAGTCGCGAGCAGTACCGACGAAGTGATCGGCGGCTGGCTCTCGCGCGACAGCGATCTCGAGGCGACCTTCAACCCCGGAACGATCACCGCGATCAAGCGCAATGTGAACAACGTTCCGGTCCTGCAGTCGAACGTCGCCATCTACCGTGGCAACTCGGGCGGCCCTGCCGTCGACAAAGACGGCGACGTGATCGGGATCTCGACGTGGGGCCACGCCGAGGCGGAGCAGATCAAGTTCCTCGTGCCGATCAACGTGGCGAAAGCGATGCTGGCGGAGGCGAAGATCCCCACGAACGTCGACGGGGACTTCAACCGCTACTACCGCGCGGCGCTCGAAGCGGCGCGCAACGGAAACTGGACCGTGGCGCGCAGGAACCTCGACGTCGCGTCGCGGCTCTTCGCCAACTCGCCGGACGTCATCCGTTTCAGCGGCGACGTCGACCGCGCGCTCAGGGAGACGCCGTTCTGGCTCCTCCATCCGATCGCGACGTCGGTTGTCCTCGCGATCATCGCGTTTTTCATCGTCATGGCGGTCGTTGCCGTGCGCGGCAACAAGGTCCCGCCGGATCTCCTCAAAGCGCGAACGCTGGAGACCGTCCTACCGACGGGACGCGACGAGCAGCTCGCCCTCGCGCGGCAGATTCTCGGCAAGTTCACCATCCTCAACGGCGCCCGCGCCGGCGAAAAGCTTGGGCTCGGCGGCTCAGGCATCCGCATCGGGCGCGAGCGTACGATTTGTGAGATCGTATTGGAGAATCCCAAGGTCTCGCGGCTTCATGCGGAGGTGGTTTCGATCGACGGCAAAGTCCTGCTCATCGATCGGAATTCGTCCAACGGCACGTATGTCAACGACGAAAAGATCGACAAACGTTTCCTGCGCGACGGGGACATCATCTACTTCGGCGGCCGCAACGCTGTGGCCGTCGCCTTTCACGCGTGAGGCCCGTAGGAGATAGAGCTGTGGCGGACAAACGTTGCGAAAACGGGCATTTTATCGACGAGTCGTGGGACCTCTGTCCCTACTGCCCGCAGGCCGGCGAGGACGCCGACGTCCCGATCGTCCGTCCCGCACGCGTGCAGGAGCCGCAGCCCCGTACCGCCGTCCCGAGCGCTCAGGTCCGCCCGCTCGTTCCGCCGACTCCGCTCATCCCGCGCCGTGACACCGCCTCCGGCCACGCTGCCGTTCCGATGGAACGTACCGTCGCGGTGCAGAAGATCTCGCCCGACGAACTGCAGCAGCCGAACCGGTATGTGGTCGGCTGGCTCGTCGGCTTGAACGGCAACGCGCGCGGCGAGTCGTTCGCCGTGCGGATGGGGAAGAACGTCATCGGCCGTGATCGCCGCAGCGACATCGTCGTCAACGACGATCAGGCGTCGTCGCATCACGCCGACCTCGTCTTCCGCCCCGAGGAACGGCGCTTCATCCTGATGGACCACAACTCCACCAACGGCACGTACGTGAACGAGAGCGAGATCGAGCCGCGCCGCGACCTCGGCGACCGCGACGTCGTCCGCGTCGGAGCTCACAAATTTCTCTTCGTCCCGCTCTGCACCGACGCAGCGATGTGGGACGCCATGGGTGACCTCAAATGATCGGAACCGTCATCGGCAGTTACCGCATCGATCGCGAGATCGGCGAAGGAGGCATGAGCCACGTCTTCGTCGGAAAGACCCTCACGCCTGCCGCCGAAGTCCTCCCGGTCGACTACCCGGTAGTGCTGAAGGTGATGTCCGACGAGCTCGCGGGCGACGTCACCGCGCGCAAGCGCTTTGTCAAAGAGGCGCAGATCCTCGCGAAGCTCCGCCACCGCTACATCACCCGCTTCTATGAGTTCATCAACAACGAGACCGGCGCCGTCCTCGTCATGGAGTTCGTCGAGGGAACGCCCGTCGATGTCCTCCTCGCCGAGAAAGGCGCGCTCCCGCTCTCCGACGCCATCTCGATCGCGCAGTGTCTCCTCGAGGCGATGGTCTACGCGCACGGCAAAGGGATCATTCACCGCGACATCAAGCCGGCGAACCTCATTCGCGAAAAAGGCGGCGCGGTGAAGGTCACCGACTTCGGCATCGGCAAGATCAAAGACAACGCGCAGACCTCCAGCCAGACGGTGCTGACGAAGTCGGGCTTCCTGCTCGGCACGCCGCACTACATGTCGCCCGAACAGATCCGCGAGCCGAAAGACGCCGGCGTCAAGGCCGACGTCTACTCCGCCGGCGTCGTGCTCTACGAGATGGTGACCGGACAGCTCCCGTTCAACAGCCGCTCGCTGCCGAAGCTGATCGACGCCATCTATCGCGGCGACAAGCCGGCGCCGAGCAGCGTCCGTCCGGAGATCGACCGCGAGCTCGAGGCGATCGTCATCAAGGCGATGCAGCCGCGCATGGAGAACCGCTACGACAGCGCGCGGGAGTTCTTCGAGGCGCTCGAGGAGTACAACGCCCGCCAGCCCATGAGATCGTCGCCCGCACGCGTGCAGGCGACCGCCAACCCGGTATCGTCGCCGATGATCAATCCCATCAATCTGTTCAACGCGATGCCGGCCGCACCCGCCGCCCGCGACCACCACTGGGCGCTCGTCAGCGCCAAGAGCGAGGCCTCCGAGAAGTACGCGCTGGCCGGCGAAGTCATGGTCGGCCGCGACCGTACGTGCTCGATCGTCCTGTCGCACCCAGCCGTATCCCGCCGCCACGCCAAGATCACCCTCGGCGGAACCGCACCGGTGCTGGAAGATTTGAAATCAGCTAACGGTACTTATGTGAACAACAACCGTGTCGAACGCGCGAACTTGAAGGCCGGCGACGTCGTCCGCTTCGGAGCGGACCCGTCGTGCAGCTATGTCTTACGTGACCACTAGGAGCCCAGGGAAATGAGTCAAATCGCCTGTCTGCGGTGCAAGCAACAGATCGCGTCCGAGAGCGATCAGTGTCCGCATTGCGGTGAGAAGGTGACGCTGTTCCAG
>DASXHZ010000033.1:0-13146 GCA_036488085.1 Thermoanaerobaculia bacterium | reverse complement strand
CGGCGTCGACGCCTTCCGTCTCGACGCCATCCCCTACTTATACGAGCGCGAGGGGACGACGTGCGAGAACCTGCCGGAGACGCACGCGTACCTGAAGACGCTGCGCGCGCACATCGACGAGTACTACCCCGATCGCATGCTGCTCGCCGAGGCGAATCAGTGGCCGGAAGACTCGCTCCCCTACTTCGGCGACGGCGACGAATGCCACATGGCGTTCCACTTCCCGGTGATGCCGCGGATGTACATGGCGCTGGCGCAGGAGGACCGCTTCCCGATCCTCGACATCATGGCGCAGACGCCCGCGATCCCACCGAGCAGCCAGTGGGCGATGTTCCTCCGCAATCACGACGAGCTGACGCTCGAGATGGTGACGGAGGAAGACCGCGACTACATGTGGCGGACGTACGCCAACGACCGCCAGGCTCGCATCAACCTCGGCATCCGCCGCCGCCTCGCGCCGCTGATGGGGAATCATCGCGGCCGCATTCACCTGATGAACGGGCTGCTCTTCTCGTTTCCCGGCACGCCGATCATTTACTACGGCGACGAGATCGGGATGGGCGACAACATCTACCTCGGCGACCGCAACGGCGTCCGCACGCCGATGCAGTGGAGCGCCGACCGCAACGCCGGCTTCTCGCGCGCGAATCCACAGCGGCTGTTCCTCCCGGTGATCATCGACCCGCAGTATCACTACGAGCAGGTGAACGTGGAGTCGCAGCAGAACTCGCCGTACTCGCTGCTGTGGTGGATGAAGCGCCTGATCTCGACGCGGAAGCGCTACAAGGCGTTCGGACGCGGGACGATGGAGTTTCTCCATCCGGAAAACCGCAAGATCCTGGCGTTCGTGCGGCGATACGAGGATGAGACGATCCTCGTCGTCGCGAATCTCTCGCGGCTCGTGCAGTGCTTCGAGGTCGACCTCTCGGCGTTCAAGGGCATGGTCCCGGTGGAGCTGTCGGGCGGGACGCACTTCCCCGAGGTGGGGGACCGGCCGTATTTCCTCAACCTTGGGCCGTTCGCGTTCTATTGGTTCGCGCTGGAGAAGGTGTCGCACGAAGTGGCGGTGACGGAGGATGTCCCGCTGCTCGATGCACGCGGCAAGTGGAACGAGGTGTTCGCGGATCGCGGCCTCGGGCGCGCGATGGCGAAGTACGTCCGGTCGCGGCGTTGGTTCGGCGGGAAGACGAAGACGATTTCGAACGTGACGGTGCGCGATCACGTGTCGCTGTCACACAACGTTCTCGCGCTGCTCACGATCGAGTACACCGACGCGGAGCCGGAGACGTATGTGCTGCCCCTCGGCATCACGCAGGCGCGGCGCGCGGACGAAAAGATCACGACGCTGATCGCGCGGCTGAAGGACGGCTGCATGCTGTACGAGCCGGTGAGCGACGACACGTTCGCGCAGGGGCTGCTAGAGACGATCGCGCGGCGGCGGCATCTGAAGGGCGAATCGGGAACGGTAAGCGGCGTGCCGGCGCGCGCATTCAAGGAGCTGCGCGGGACCGGCCACCTCGACACGCAGGTCATCAAGGCGGAGCAGAGCAACTCGGCGATCGTCTACGGGCAACGGCTGTTTCTCAAGCTTTTCCGCCGCATGGAGCATGGCGAGAACGTCGATCTCGAGGTCAGCCGCTTCCTCAACGAGGAGACCGACTTCCGCAACACGCCGCCGCTCGCCGGCGCGATCGAGTACCGCACGGAAGGCGCGGAGCCGATGACGCTGGCGATCGCGCAGAGTTACACGCCGAATGCGGGCGACGCCTGGACGTACACGCTCGATGCGATCGGACGGTATTTCGAGCGGATCACGAGCGACATGGGCGCCGCGGAGAAGGTGCGGGCACGGACGGCCGATCCCGACTTCGCGCGCGATGTGTTTGGACCGTATATGACCAACGCGGAGCTCCTCGGGCGCCGCACCGCGGAGATGCATCTGGCGCTGGCGTCGCGCGACGACGTCGCCGGCTTCGCTCCCGAGCCGTTCACGCCGCACTATCAGCGCTCGATCTATCAGTCGATCCGGACGCAGATCGTGCAGACGCTCGGGCTCCTCCGCCGCCGCGCAAAGGACAACGCCGACGCGCAGGAGCTGCTCAAGCACGAGGCCGACCTGCAGCAGCGCCTCCGCGCGATCCTCGAGATCAAGATCGGCGGCCAGCGCATCCGCACGCACGGCGACTATCACCTCGGGCAGGTCCTCTACACCGGCAACGATTTCGTGATCATCGATTTCGAAGGTGAGCCGCTGCGGCCTTTAAGCGAACGGCGGATCAAGCGGAGCGCGTTGCGCGACGTCGCCGGGATGCTCCGCTCGTTCCACTACGCGCCGTATGCGGTCTTCTTCGGGCGGACGGCGGGCGGCATCATCCGCGCCGAGGATGCGGCGCTGCTCGAGACCGGCGCCGTCTTCTGGCACCAGTGGATCAGCGCCGCGTTCCTCCACGCATACCTCGAACGGAGCGCCGGCGCGCAGCACCTGCCGCAGTCGCGCGACGAGATCAACGTCCTCCTCAATGCGCACCTGCTCGAAAAGGCGCTCTACGAGATCGTGTACGAGTTGAACAACCGGCCCGAGTGGGTGCGGATCCCGTTGCGCGGGGTGCTGGATCTGTTGCGGGGATAGAGGGGACGCGTCCCCTCGCGGCGCGCGACTTGCTGTACGGTACGCCGCGCATGGCGACACGAAGTAAGAAGACGACTGCCTCCGCCAAGACGACCTCGGCACCGAAGAAACGCGCGCCGAAAAAGCGTGCGGAGGAGCTCGCGGAAGAGGCGGCGAACGTCGGCGCGGACATCATCCCCGAGGGGACGATCGAGGTCAGCATCACCGCTCCGGCAACCGGCGACCGGCCACCGGCAACTGACTCGAACTCCCTTCTCTCCGACTGGGACCTCCATCTCTTCAACGAAGGGACGCACCGCAAGCTGTGGGAAAAGCTCGGCTCGCACATCGCGCCCGGCGGAGTCATCTTCGGCGTCTGGGCGCCGAATGCGGAACGGGTGAGCGTCATCGGCGACTTCAACGGCTGGGACTCCGAGCGCAACAAGCTGGAGGCGCGCGCGGCGTCGGGGTTGTGGGAAGGCTTCGTTCCCGACATCGGAAAAGGGACGGTCTACAAGTACCACGTCGTCTCGCGCGCCGGCGGCTATCGCGTCGACAAGGCCGATCCGTACGCCGTGCTGCAGGAGACGCCGCCGAAGACGGCGTCGATCGTCTGGGACCTTGGCTACGAATGGAACGACGGCGCGTGGATGCGCACGCGCGCGGAGCGCGACGCCTTCAACGCGCCGATCTCGATTTACGAAATGCATCTGGGCTCATGGCGTCGCGAAGGACAACAGTCGCTCAGCTATCGCGAGATCGCCGCGCCGCTCGCCGAGTACGTGAAGAAGATGAACTTCACGCACGTCGAGCTGATGCCGGTGATGGAGCATCCGTTCTACGGCTCCTGGGGATACCAGATCACCGGCTATTTCGCGCCGTCCAGCCGCTACGGTACGCCGCAGGACTTCAAGTACCTGGTCGACGTGCTGCACCAGAACGGCATCGGCGTCATCCTGGACTGGGTGCCGTCGCACTTCCCGACCGACGAGCATGGCCTCGCGTACTTCGACGGCACGCATCTCTACGAGCACGCCGATCCGCGCAAGGGTTTTCATCCCGACTGGAAGTCGTACATCTTCAACTACGGCCGCAACGAGGTACGCGCGTTCCTGCTGTCGAACGCCCTCTACTGGCTCGGCGAGTACCACGCCGACGGTTTGCGCGTCGACGCCGTGGCGTCAATGCTGTACCTCGACTACTCGCGGAAAGCGGGCGAATGGATCCCGAACGAGTTCGGAGGACGCGAGAACGTCGACGCCATCTCCTTCCTCCGCCGCGTGAACCAGGACGTGTACGACGTGCATCCCGACGTTCAGTCGATTGCCGAGGAGTCGACGGCGTGGCCGATGGTCTCGCGGCCGGTGTATGTGGGCGGACTCGGGTTCGGGATGAAATGGGACATGGGGTGGATGCACGACTCGCTGCGTTACTTCAGCAAGGACCCGATCCATCGCCGCTTCCACCACAACGACCTGACATTCCGGATGATGTACGCCTTCACTGAGAACTTCGTGCTGCCGCTCTCACACGACGAGGTGGTACACGGCAAGGGCTCACTCATCGGGAAGATGCCGGGCGACGAGTGGCAGAAGTTCGCTAATTTGCGGCTCCTGTACGCGCACATGTACTCGCAGCCGGCGAAGAAGATGATCTTCATGGGCGGCGAAATCGGGCAGTGGCGCGAGTGGAACCACGATTCCAGCCTCGACTGGAGTCTGCTCGACATCCCGATCCACGCCGCGTTGCAACGGTGGCTCGAGGATCTCAACAAGGCGTATCGCGACGTGCCGGCGCTCCACGAGCTCGACATGGATCCGAGCGGCTTCGAGTGGATCGACTGCTGCGATACGGAGCAGAGCATCGTCACGCTCTTCCGTCGCTCGAAGTCGAAGCCGGAGGAGTTCGTGGTCGTGGCGCTGAACTTCACGCCGGTGCCGCGGCACAACTACCAGGTCGGCGTCCCCGCCCCCGGCCACTGGGCCGAGATTCTCAACAGCGACGCCGACATCTACGGCGGCAGCGGGCAAGGAAACATGGGCGGCCTCGACGCCGCCCCGATTCCGCTGCACGGCCGGAAGTGGTCGGTGATGATGACGCTGCCGCCGTTGGGGGCGGTGTTTTTGAAGTCGATGCCTGAAGCTGGGCCTGATGCCGGGCCTGAACCTGGGCCTGAACCTGATTAGCCGTGAACGCACGCCCCTCACCCGGCGCTTCGCGCCACCCTCTCCCGGAGGGAGAGGGAGATGAAAAAGAACAAAGCCCTCTGCCTACGCGTGGCGCCGAGCGCAGCGAGGCGACGGGTGAGGGGCGTGCCCTCGGCGCACACCTGATCGACGCGACGCACACCGAGTTTCGCGTCTGGGCGCCGTACCGGGAGCGCCTGGAGCTGCACATCGTTGCGCCGCGGGAGCTGCGGATTGCGATGGCGAAGAATGGCGACGGCTATCACGAGGCGGTGGTCGATTGGGGCGAGGGGACGCGGTACTTTTTCAACGTCGACGGGACTGATCGGCCGGATCCTGCGTCGAGGCTCCAGCCCGAGGGCGTGCACGGGCCGAGCGAAGTGGTCGCGGACAACTTCGTCTGGACGGACCGCGGGTGGCGCGGCGTTGCGCTCGACGACTACGTCGTCTACGAGCTGCACGTCGGGACGTTCACACCGGAAGGAACGTTCGAGGCGATCATCCCGAAGCTCGACGCGTTGCGCGAGCTCGGGATCACGGTCGTCGAGCTGATGCCGGTCGCGCAGTTCCCCGGCACGCGCAACTGGGGGTACGACGGCACGTACATCGGCGCGGCGCAGAGCTCGTACGGCGGTCCGCGGGCGCTCAAGCAGCTCGTCGACGCGTGCCACGCGCGCGGCCTCGCCATCGCGCTCGACGTCGTCTACAACCACTTCGGCCCCGAGGGGAACTATTTGAGCGAGTACGGCCCGTACTTTACGGACCGGTACAAGACGCCGTGGGGGCTCGCGCTGAACTTCGACGGCGCGCATAGCGATCACGTGCGCTGGTTCTTCATCCACAACGCCCTGCAGTGGATCGACGAGTTCCACTTCGACGCGTTGCGGACCGACGCTGTCCACGCGATCGTCGACTCTTCGGCCGAACCGTTCCTGCAGGACCTCACCACCGCGGTCCGTAAACGTGCAGACGAACTCGGACGGCGCGTCTACACGATCGCCGAGAGCAATCTGAACGACCCGCGCGTGATCACGCCGAAGGAGCAATACGGCCTCGGCTTCGACACGCAGTGGAGCGACGACTTCCACCACTCGCTCCACACGATCCTCACCGGCGAGCAGGACGGGTACTACCGAGGCTTCGGAGCCGTCGGTGATCTCGCGCGCGTCCTGACGACCGGCTACCTCTACACGGGCCAGCACTCGCCATACCTGGGGCGCAAGTTCGGCGCGCATCCTCGGACCGGCGACGGACGGAAGTTCGTCGTCAGCGCGCAGAATCACGATCAGGTCGGCAACCGGATGCACGGCGAACGGCTCTCGACGCTCGTCTCATTCCACCAGCTCGAGGTCATCGCCGCGGCGGTCATCCTCTCGCCGTTCATCCCTATGCTCTTCATGGGGGAGGAGTACGGCGAGCAGGCGCCGTTCCAGTATTTCACCTCGCACACCGACTCGGATTTGATCGAAGCGGTGCGCCGCGGACGGATCGAGGAGTTCGACGACTTCGACTGGGAGGGGGAGCCGCCCGACCCGCACGACGAGCAGACGTTCGAGCGCTCGAAGCTCCGCTGGGAGTCGCTGCAACACGAAGAGCACCAGAGGATCCTCGGCCTGTATCGCTCGCTGCTGCATCTCCGCCGTTCAACTCCGGCGTTGCGAACGCTCGACCTCTCGAACGTCGAAACGCACGCCGACGAAGAACACCGCATCCTCCTCGTCCGCCGCGACAGCGTCCTGCTGGCGTTCAACTTCGGCGAGAAAGCGGCGACGGTCGAGATCCCGTTCGCACAGGCGGCGCGGAAACCGATGATCGACACCGGGGCGAAAATCGAGGACGGCCGGATCGCCCTCCCGCCAAGTTCGTTCGCGGTTTTCGCTTGAGATGATTCACCACAGAGGCGCAGAGGCGCAGAGGACACTGAGATTAAAGAAAAATTAAACCTCTGTGTCTCTGTGGTGAACGGCTTTCAGTTGATCGCAGCGGCGCGGATGTCGGCGATCAGTTGCCCGATGTCGAACGGCTTCGCGTGCACTGTGAAGACCGGAGCGTTCATCCGCTTCACGATCTCGGTCTGCGGCACGGCGCTGGCGATGATGGTGTGGCGCAGGCGGTCGGGATCGACGAGGCTCATGTGGTCGAGCACCGCCCATCCGTCGACGTGCGGCATCATGAGGTCGAGAAGGACGACGTCGTAGCCGTCGTCCTCCAGACGCTGGATCGCTTCGGCGCCGTCGCGCGCGGAATCGACGTCGAAATCGAGGTGCTCGACGAGATTGACCAGCATCGCGCGAATCGGGTCGTCATCGTCCACCACTAACGCGCGCTGTCTCTCCATCAGGCTCCTATCCGAAGGCCATCGCGGCGAGCACGAACGGCGCCGCGCAAATCGCGCAGAGCACCGCAATCGGCACCAGCACCGCGAAGACCACCGCCCCCACTGCCATCAGCACCGCTAACTTCACGATCAGTACCACTGCAAAGATCGGAAAGAGGAGGAGCTTGATCGGCAAGAGGACGACGTGCACGGCGACCTTCGCCGCGATCGCCATGACAACGATCGCGGCGAGTATGGCCGCGCCGATCATCAGAATGCCGAAGAACGCCATCAGAGTGAACATCGTGCGACCTCCGATTGGAGATACGCGATCCCCAATCGATGGTTGCAGGAGCTAGAGGCTGCGCTTCTTGCCTCGGATATTGCGGCGGCTTCCCTTCGGTTTCGACGAGGGGAACCGGTCGCCACCGTAGTAGTCGCCGCCTCCGCCACCACCACCCCCGCCGAAGTCGCCGCCCCCGCCACCGCCGCCACCGGCGTATCCGCCGCCACCGCCTCCGCCGTAGCCGCCGCGGCCCGCAAAGCCGCCGCCGCCACCGCCCGGCCGGGTACCGGTTCGCGGCCGGTCATCTGCAGCGTTGACGCGCAGGGCGCGGCCACTCAGTTGATAACCGTTGAATTTTTCAATCGCCTTCGCCGCGTCGGCGTCGTTCGCGAACTCGACGAATGCGAATCCGCGCGGCCGGCCGCTTTCGCGGTCAGTCGGAAGAAACACGTCGCGGATCTCGCCGACTTCAGAAAACAGTGTCTGAACTTCGGTCTTGGTGGTGTTGAAGTCCAGATTTCCTACGAAAACCTTCGATCCCATCTCAATCACTTTCTGCGAACGGATTCCGTTCACGAACGTAGCACTCGCAAAGCGCGAGCCTGCGCCACGAAATCATATGCGACGCGGGGTGCCAGCGTCAGAAAGCGGTGTCAGCCGTGTTACACCACTGAGAGGGTCCAGGTACGATCCCGAGGGCCGACGTACTGCGATTGCGGGCGGATGAGTCGATTTTCGGCGCGTTGTTCGAGGCAATGGGCTATCCAGCCGGCGACGCGGCTGACCGCGAACGTCGGCGTGAAGAGCGGGACCTCGAGCCCGATCCCGTGCAAAAGCAACGCGGTGTAGAACTCGACATTCGTCTGGAGGCGGCGTCCCGGCTTGTATTCTTCGAGGAGCCTCAGCGCCTCAGACTCGACGGCACGGGCGAGGGCGTAGAGCGACCGGTCGCCGCGTTGCAGATCGACGGCAGCAAACATCCGCTCCGCCGCCGCGGCGAGGACGTCGGCGCGCGGGTCGCGGACCTTGTAGACACGGTGGCCGAAGCCCATCAGTTTCTCCCCTGCCTCGATCTTCTTCCGCAGGTACGCCTCGGCGCGCGACGCCTCGCCGATCTCGAACACCATGTCGAGCGCCGGTCCCGGCGCCCCGCCGTGCAGCGGCCCTTTCAACGCGCCGACCGCACCGACGACCGCCGAGACGAGATCGCTGCCGGTCGACGTGATCACGCGCGCGGTGAACGTCGAGGCGTTGAGGCCGTGGTCGACGACGGTGTTCAGGTACGTCTCGAGCGCACGCACCTTCTCCGCGGCCGGCACCTCGCCCGTCAGCATGTACAGATAGTTCGCGGCGTGCCTGAGATGCGGATCCGGCGCAATCGGCTCGTCGCCGCGCGACAGCCGCCATACCGCCGCGACGATGGTCGGGAACTTCGCGACAATGTCCAACGGATCGTTGCCCGGCGGAAGGAGCATCCGGATGGCGTCGAGCGGTGCGACGCCGAGGTCGCGCGGAACTCCGCACTCGCGCCGGGAAGCGAGTGCACGGCGAAAGATCGTCAGTTCTCGCTCGTTCGGCAGTTCGCCGTTCCAAAGCAGCCACACCGTCTCCTCGAACGTTGCATTCGGCGCGAGGTCGTCGATGCGGTAGCCGGCGACGATCAACTCGCCGCGCTCGCCGTCGACATGGCTCAGCTTCGTTTCGGCGGCGACGACACCTTCCAGTCCACGATTGTTCATGCAGCGAAACTACGTCCGGTGTATGATCTCGTCAATATTGATTCCGCAATCAACATCATGAAAGATCAGACTTGGATGACGGCCGCAGAGGCGTCGAAATCCCTCGGGATCAACCGCTCGACGCTCTATGCGTACGTCAGCCGCGGATTCATCCGTTCCGAGGCGCGGGCGGGGAAAACGAGGGAACGGCGGTACTCGCGCGAGGACGTCGAGCGGCTCAAGCGCCGGAACGAAGAGCGCCGCGATCCGGAGAAGGCGGCGAGCCACGCGCTGCAGTGGGGGCTGCCGATCCTCGAGTCGGCGATCACGCTCATCGCCAACGGAAAGCTCTACTACCGCGGACACGACGCGACGGAGCTGGCGGGGACGCGGTCGATCGAAGAGGTGGCATCGCTGATCTGGAGCGGCTCGTTCGACGCGAACGTCGCCGACACGCAACTGCACGTCGTCTCCGGCGCGCGCGCCGTCGATCAGCTCCCGTTCATTTCGCGCGCGCAGTCGGTCGTGGCGCTGGTCGGTGCTCGCGACGCGCTCGCATACGACGTCCGGCCGCATGCGGTCGCGCAGTGCGGCTGGCGGATCATCAATCTGCTCGCGAGCGTCGCCGCGGAGACGCCCGACCTCGCCGATACGATCGAAGAGACGCTGGCACACGCGTGGGCGCCAAAGTCGAAACAGGCCGCGACGCTCATCCGCGCGGCGCTCATCCTCTGCGCCGACCACGAGCTGAACGTCTCTTCCTTCACCGCCCGCTGCGTTGCCTCGGCCGGCTCGAATCCGTACAACGTCGTCCTCGCCGGGCTCGCGGCGATGGAAGGCTCGAAGCATGGCGGCATCACGGTGCGCGTGGAGGAGATGCTGTCGTCGCTCCGCCGCAAGCGTGGGAGCGTCCGTGACGCGTTAGCGGAACGGCTCCGGCGCGGCGAGACGATCGACGGCTTCGGCCACCCGCTCTATCCGCAAGGCGACCCGCGCGCGGCGACGATCTTCGCCCTGATGCGCAATCACTTCGGTAAATCGCCCGAGCTCGCATTCGCCACCGAAGTCGCGCAAGCCGGCAACGAGCTCCTCGGCGAACGGCCCACCGTCGACTTCGCGCTCGTCGCGTTAGCGCGCGTCCTCCGCCTCCCGCCCGCCGCCCCCCTGACCCTCTTCGCCATCGGCCGCACCATCGGCTGGATCGGCCACGCCATCGAGCAGTACGCGCGGAACGAGATCATCCGGCCGCGGGCAAGGTACATCGGGGAGATGCCTTAGGTTTGTTTTTGAAGTAAATCCTACAGCTTCGACACGTTCGAGAAGTACTTCGCGAAGGCCACCATCCCGCCGCTGGCTTGCGCCCAGTCGAAGTTCTCGTTCGGGGCGTGGTAGCCGTGCTCGGGGAGTGAGAGGCCGAGGAAGAGGACGGGGCAGCGGAGGATTTTCTCCATCGAAACCACGGCGCCGATCGAGCCGCCCTCGCGGACGAATACCGGCTCGCGGCCGAACGCGAACTTCATCGCGTCGCGCACCGCGTCCGCCAGAGCCCCTTCGGTCGGCGCTTTGTACGGCAACATCGCCGCCTCGGGGATCACCTTCACGTCGGGGTTCCGCTGCTTCACGAAGTCCTTCACGAGCTTCAGGATCTTCTTCGGCTCCTGGTCCGGCACGAGGCGGCAGGAGATCTTCACGGTCGCGTCGGGAGGGATGACGGTCTTGATCCCCGGCCCCGTGTAGCCGCCGGTCATGCCGTGGACCTCGAACGTCGGCCACGCCCAGATCCGCTTCATGACGTCGACCGGATCCTCGATGCGGATCGACTTGAAGAGATGGTCCTTCTTGAATTGCCGGATCGTGAAGCCGGAGTCACGGAAGTCGGCGAGCTCGCGCTTCGACGGCGGCACGACGTCGTCGTAGAAGCCTTTGATCTTCACCTTGCCGCTCTTCGCGTCGTACATCTCGGAAACGAGCTGCATCAGCTCACCGAGCGGGTTGCGCGCGGCGCCGCCGGTGGTGCCGGAGTGCTGGTCGGTCTCGCCGGTCTTCAGCGACAGCTCGAAGCCCTGCAGGCCGCGGAGGCCGGCGGGACATGCGGGACGCTGGCGCGAGACCCAGATGGTGTCGCTGACGACGACGTGATCGGTGGCGAGCTTCTTCGCGTGCTCCCGGATGCCGCTGTCGAAGTTCGGCGAGCCGATCTCCTCTTCCAGCTCCCACAGCACGTTCATATTCGCCCGGACGCCGGCCTCGCGCGCCGCCTGGATGCCCCAGAGCGCGGTGAGGGCGGGACCCTTGTCGTCGGTGGTGCCGCGGCCAAAGTAGCGGTCGCCCTCTTTCGTGAAGACGAACGGATCGCTCCTCCACGGCTCGGTCTCTTTCGACGCCGGTTGGACGTCGAGGTGGTTGTAGACGGTGACGGTCGGCGCGTTCTTGTCGAGCGCGAAGCGGCCGTGGACGAGCGGGTAGCCCGCGGTCTCGAGGACGCTCGCCTCGCCTCCCAGCTCGCGAATCTTGTTCGCGGCGAGGTCGGCGGCGCGGCGGATGTCGTCCTTGCGGTCGGGGTCGGCAGATACGGACTGCGTCTCGACGAGCTCCTTCAGCGTCGACTCGAATTCGTCGCGCTGCGAGGCGGCCCAACGCATGAGATCTTTCTTCTCGAGCTTCATGGCGCGCGGGATTGTATTTCGTTACTGGTGATTCGTTACTCGTTACTCGGGGAACGGGGACGTTATCCGTTATCCGCATCTGCGCTCTGCGCTCCGCGCTCTGCGCTCTCCGCTCCCTCGATTCGGCTACTCTCTCGCGAAGAAGGGAGGATTCCATGAACGAATCCGACGCGGTCTCGATGGATACGGCGGTGGTGAACGCGGCGATGGAGCACGTAAGGCTCGAAAACAACCGGGTGCGTGCGATCGAGGGAGTCCTGGAGCCGGGCGACAAGGAGCAGATCCATTCGCACCCGGCGTTCGTTACCTACGTCATCGCCGGGGGTACGGTCCGCAACAATTTTGCCGATGGCCGGGTGGTGGAGGCCGAGCTGAAGACGGGCGAGGTCCTCTGGCGCGACCCGCAAACGCACTGGATCGAAAACATCGGCAACACGACGCTGCGGTTTCTCGTACTGGAGCTCAAATGAGTCAACTGGAAAAGGGCAACGCCTTTCGCGCGCTGCACCAACGTGACGCCGCGTTCATCATTCCGAATCCATACGACGCCGGCACGGCCCGCCTTCTCGCCCACCTCGGTTTCGAGGCGCTCGCGACGACCAGCGCCGGCTATGCGTTTTCGATCGGACAACTCGACAACACGGTCAGCCGCGATCAGATGATGTCGCACGTTGCCGCCATCGCCTCGGCCACGCCGCTTCCGGTGAGCGCCGATCTGGAACATGGATTCGGCGATGATCCGGAGACGGTCGCTGAGACGATCCGACTGGGCGCCGCCGCGGGGCTGGCCGGCGGCTCGATCGAAGACTCGACGAAGCGGTCCGATTCTCCGCTGTACGAGATCAGCGAAGCTGCCGATCGGATCCGCGCGGCGGCCGAGGCGGCGCACTCGCTTTCCTTTCCATTCACGCTGACGGCGCGGGCGGAGAACTATCTCGTCGGCAAGCCTGATCTCGACGACACGATCCGGCGCCTGCAGGCGTATCAGGAGGCGGGCGCCGATGTTCTCTACGCACCAGCCCTTCGAACCCGCGACGAGATCGCATCCGTGGTTCGCTCCGTCGATCGCGCAGTGAACGTCTTGATGGGGATGCCGGGCATCCCACTGAACCTGTCGGACCTCTCCCGTCTCGGCGTCAAGCGCATCAGCGTCGGAGGCGCACTCGCACGCGCGGCCCTCGGGGCGTTCCTCCGCGCCGCAAAGGAAATGCGTGATCAGGGGACGTTCACGTTTACGAAGGATGCCGTCAGCTCGAGCGACGTCGCCGCGATGCTTGCGTGACGGCGCAGACAAGAATGTCTGCGCTCCACTGTAGACAGGACTTTCTTGTCTGCGCTCCACGTGGAGAGCAGACATTCTTGTCT
>DASXHZ010000085.1:0-65599 GCA_036488085.1 Thermoanaerobaculia bacterium | reverse complement strand
CGGGCGGCGGCAGCTCCACCACGACCCGGTCCGCCCATCGCGCCAGCTTCTTTGCGCCTCCCTGCCCGAAGTCCGGCTCAGCGCCCTTCCCGTGGTTCAGCACCACGATGTAGACCGCCCGCGGGTCTCCTGGCGTCACAGGTGCGTTCTGCGCGACTGCCCCGAGCGACGGCAACGCCAACGCTAATGCAATGACAGCTATCAAGGTTCGCATGGCTATTTCCGCGTGATCGTGCTCGCGATGAGGGCGCCGTCCGGGAGCTTCACGCCCGTCACGTCGACCGTATCGCCCACCTTCGGAGCGGGTGTGTCACTGATCGTGGTCTTCTGTGTGATGTTCACCTTCGTCGCCCCGACAGTCCAGACCTCGTCTCCGATTGCCGTGACGGTGCCGGTGATGGTCGCCTCGTCCAGCGGCGGAGCCGGCGGCGCTAGCGGCGCCGGACTGAGCACCCGCACCTCGAGCGCGACGAGGCCGTTCGGGACCGACGCGACTTCAACCGACACCGGCACACCTGCGGTGATGTCGGCGGCGGAAAGCACCGGCTTCTGGTTGGAATAGCCGTCGTACATCGTCGAAGAGTCGACGGCGATGGTCTGGCCGTCGAGCGTCACAGCCGTCGAGGTGAGCGACGTCAGTGGTCCGATGATCGTGCCTTCGTCGGGGTCGACGGAGACCGCCTCGGCCGGAAGCACGCCGGGGCGGCCGCTCGGCGAAGGCGAGATGACGGCTAGAATCCGCGAACCGACGACGAGCCCGTCAGCCGTCATTGTCTGCCGGCCGCGGGTGACCACGGCGGAGCTCACGTCGACCTTGACGTTGCGCATCAGCGTGACGACCGGGCCGCTCACGCTGGTGATGGTTCCGCGCACGACGGCGCCCGTCACTCCGCCGGTGTCCGCAGCAAATGCGCCGCCGGCAATGGCGAACAGTGCGATGACGATGATCAGCTTCTTCATGGTGGCTCCTCAGCGGTACGAGTTCATTGATTGAGTGCGACTGTGCGCGGTTGTTCTTCAGCGACGGCAACTGGAGGCGGGTCCACCGCCGGATGCTTTGCATCCCACGGTGCACGGAGCGGCGCGACGCCCTCAGTCGATGTGGCGCCCGCCCATCGGACAGCCGATGAGCCAGGGACCTCGAACATGGCGTCGGGGTTGTAAATACCGATGGCGCGCCACGACGACGTCGCCGTTCCGCACGCGTTGGATGCGACGACGTAGAAGTAGTAATACGTATACCCGAAGCCCTGAGGCACCTGCACCTGCGTGGAAGTCCCAGGCCCGGCGACCACCACCGGATTCGAGCCATTCGGCGGCGTCCTGTAGTACGTGAGGGTGGGATTCGATCCTGTAAACGAGGCGGTAATCGTTGCCGTCCCGTCGGGGCCGAACATGTCCGGTACCGTCAGAGAGACCGTCGGCGCGTAGCAGACCGGCGTCACTGTGACCGTGGCAACGCTACTGTTCACCGTTCCGCAGTCGTTGAAGACGTTCACGTAGAAGTACGACGTAGCGGTCGGCGAGTACGTCAGCGTCGCCGCGGTCGCACCGCTGATCGCCGTATACGAACCGCCCGTGCTGATGTACCACTGGTAGTGCAATTGGTCGCTCGTCGCGGCCACGGTGAGGGTGACACTCTGCGTAGAGTTGATCGTCTTCGACACGGGTTGCGCCGAGATCGTCGGAGCGCACTGCGTCACCGCAATGGTGATGTAGCTGCTCGTCACGCTCCCGCATGAGTTCGAGGCGACGGCGTAGTAGTACGTCGTTACCTGCGGCTGCGCGGCGAATGCTGTGCCCGTCGCCACCTGCGTGAAGTTCGAGCCCGTAGTCGACGCGTACCAGGTGTAACTGATAGTCGCCGTGCCCGTTGCCGTGAACTGCGGAGTCACCCAGGTGTTCTTCCGGATGGTCTGCGACTGCGTCTGGCTGCTGGCGGCCGGCGGCGTGCAGTTGCGCGTCGCCGTGACGGTGCTGCTGACGGCCGACGCCCCGCAGCTCGCCGTGGCGACCACGTAATAAGCGGCCGTCTGCGATTGTGGCGTCACGGTCAACGTCACCGCATACTGCCCCGCGAGGGCGGTGAACGTCCCGTTGCTGGGATCCGACGCGTACCATTGATAGTGAATATTGGTACCGCTCGCCGCCACGCTGAAGGTGACGCTCGATCCCGCGTTGAAGGTGACGCTGTGCGGCTGCGTCGTGATCGCCGCCGGATAGCACGCCGGCGTACGCGTGATGGCGATGGAACTCGAGTTTGTGGTGAGTCCGCAACTGTTCCAGAGGCTCACCATATACGTGTTCGACACGGTGGTCGGGTTCTCCACGTACGTCGATGAGGTTCCCCAGGAAATCGCCGACCATGCAGAAGCCGTGGGATCCCACAAATACCACTGGTAATGCATGTCCCATGTGTTCTGGGCCGTGACGGAAAGCGTCACGCTCTGGTCGGACGCGATCGTCGTGTTGCCGGATTGCGCCGTAATCACCGGCTGCGTGCAGCCGGAGATCGTGACGAGAGCGGGCGCAGAGTCGACCGACCGGCACGGCGTCGATACGCGCACCCAGTACTGCGTTGAAACCGCCGGCTGTACCGACAGGGTCAGACCGGTTCCCGCCGGCGAGCTGGTATCGAGCTGCCCGCCGCGGTACCACTGCGCCGTGATCGTCCCGTCACCGACTGCGGCGACCGTCAGGGTCGTCGACGTGCCGTACGCGATTGTCTTACTCGCAGGCTGTTGCGTGATCGTCGGACCGCACACCGTGAGCGTCACCGTTGCCGACGTCACCGAACACACGCCGCTATAGACGCGCACCGAGTAGCTCGTCGTCGCGCTTGGGGCGACATCCGTTGAATAGGTCGTCGCGATCACCTGGTTCGTCGAGAGGTTCTTCCACTCGTACTGCATCGACGTCCCCGAGGCCGCAACGTAGAGGGTGACTGGCTGCTGCATCCCGACTGTCTGCGAGGGAGCGACGTACGTGATCTGGGGAACCGTGCAGACCGAAACGGTCACCTGATTGCTCGAGGTGTAGCAGCGCCCGCGGCTCGTGACGCGTGCCACGTACTTCGTATCCGCCGTCAGGGAGCCCGTGTTGAATGAGGTTCCGGACCCGGCATGCGTCTGCGTGTTGTCGGCGTTGACGATGTACCAGTCGTACGTGAGAGTCGACCCGCTTGCCGCCACGGTGAGCGTCGCGGAGCTCCCGCTCGGGACCTGCGTCCCCACGGGCTGCGTCGTGATGACGGGGGGCACGCAGACATCGACCACTGTCGACGCCGTCGCCGTGCCGCACGTGCCGGCTGCTTCCACCCAGTACGTGCCGCTGTCATTCGCCGTCGCATAGAAGCCGCCGTTCGAGACAGTGAAAGGCGTCGACTTGTCGCCGACGGCTCCCTTGTACCAGTGCACCTGCACGTTCGTGCCGGTGGTGGTGGCGTTGATGAACACCCAGTCGCCGACGGTGACGTTCTGCGCCGGCTGCGGCGCCGCGGTGATGCTGGCCGGATGGCAGACGGTGATCGTGACCTCCTGGCGGAGGGGATAAGTGGTGATAGGGCAACTGCACTGCGCCTCGGCCCAGTAGTTGGTGTCGATCGTCGGACTGACCGTAATGCTGTTCGACGCGGCGATCTGCGTCGTCGGGCTCGTCGTACCGGTCCACCACTTGTACGCGATCGACGGTCCCGCGGCTGTCGCCTGCAGCGTGACGGGATTGCCTTGGGTGATCGTCTGCGACGGCGTCACGCTGGTGAATTGCGGCGTACAGATCACGACGGTTTCGCTCGTCACTCCCGAAACGCAGATGCCGTCCTGCGCCTGCGCCCAGTACATCGTCTGCGCCGTCGGATTCACAGGCGAGGTGACGACGGTTGCCGGTCCAAGGCGGGGATCGGAGGCGTACCAAGTGGTCGTGGCATTCGGATCGTCAACCGGTGCCGACAGATTGACCGGGCCGGTATTGACGTAAACGAGCGGCGGTGCCGTCGTGAACTGCGGCGGACTGCAAACCGAAACGGTGACGTTCGCCTTCGCCGCCGCGCAGTGACCCTGGCTCGTGACGATGACGTAATACTGCGTCGCCACCGTGATCGGATCGGTCGTGTAGCTGGCGGATGTCCCGACCTGCGTTTCGGTCTCATCCGCGTTGATCCGCATCCAAGAGTACGTCAGACTGGTGCCGGTTGCCGTAACCGACAACGTCTTGGTGCTGCCGCTCGCGATCTGAATATTCGCCGGCGGCAATGTGATCACCGGCGGGCTGCAGACATCGACATGCGCCGTAGCTGTGACAGCGTTTCCGCAGTCGCCCGTCACATTGACCCAGTAGTCGCCCGCGTCGGCCGTCGTCGCGGGGAAAGCCAAGGTAACAATGGGCGTACTGGTGTCGCCCACGGCTCCCTTATACCAGTGGGCTTGAACGTTCGTGCCGGTCGTCGTCGTCCAGAGCGTGATGTACTCGTTCACCGCCACGACCTGGGCCGATGGCGTCGACCCCGTGATGTGGGGCGGGTGGCAGACCGTAATCGTGACCGGATCGCTCGTGACGACGTACGGTACCTGCGGGCACGGGGCGGAAACCTCCGCCCAGTAAGTGGTATCGGCCAATGGCGTCACCAACACCGTCGCGCCATTGCCAACCAGAGTCGTAGGAGCAGTCGTCCCCGTGTACCACGCGGCGCTTACCGGCGTTGCGTCACCGACCGCATCAACATGCAGGGTCACCTGCGTACCCTCGGTGATCGGCTGCGAAGACGGGGTAACGGTGATGCCTGTGATTTTCGGAGTACAGACAAATACCGTAACCGTCGTCGCCGCCGATTGGCACTTGCCATTGTCGGCGCGGAGCCAGTAGGTCGTGGTGTGATCCGGGCGAGGACCAAACGCGAGGCCCTGCGCATACATGGGCGGGGTGGGTATGGCGGCCGGATCGCTGAGATACCAGTCGACCGTTGCTTCCGGCTGGTCGACGCTAATGATGAAGTTCGCCGCGTGGCCTGCCGAAATTGTGACGTTGTTGACGCCGGACACGATCGACGGTGGTGCGCACACCTCGATGATCGCGACGTTCGAGGCCGTCGAGCAACCGGTATACAAGGTGGAATCTGCCGTGAGCACGAGAGCCTTCACGAGGTGAACGCCGGGTGCGAGACCCGTTAGAGTCACTGTCTTGCCCGCATCTAGCTGCTGCCCCATCCTCGGAAGATCGTCTGCGGTTTGGACCTCGAACCACAGGTACGTCGCGTCCGGGAGATTGCTGTCGGCGGTGAGGGCAGGGGCCGCTCCTCCGATGGTTGCCAATTGATACGGCTGCGGCTGAGTCGTCACGACCGGTGGATAACACATCGTCACGGTCGCCGAGTGGCTGTCGACCGGACCGCACGGGCCGGTGATCCGCAGCCATAGTTTCGTGGTCGCGTTGACGTTGATGGCGAGGTTCGGATCCTGGCCGTACTGCACGGGATTCGAGGTGTCGCCCGACTCGCCCTGGTACCACTGATACCGAAGCCCACTTCCGGTCACGACGACGCCTACCACCGCCCTGTTCATGGCCGGCGTAACGGTGACGTCATGGGGCTGCGTCGTGATGCGGGGACAGTTGTACACGGCCACGACCCGGGAATCGACGCTGCAGTTGTTGGGATTGACGACGCGAACCCAGAAATACAACGGATCGTCGCCTTCAATCTGAATCGGATGAGTGTCGTACGAAGGAAGGCTCGGGGCGTCGGTGAGACGAACCGAGGAGGGGTCGCCGCTCAGGGGAGGGGGGGCGTGCCGAACGGTCGGGATCTGATACCACTCGTAGTTGAATGAGCCCGTCCCGGCGTCGACCGCAAGATGCGCCGTTGCGCCGAAGCTGACCCATTGATCGGTGGGTTGCGCCGTGATGTGGACGCTATCGCAGCTGTACACATGCACAGTCACTGGACCGGACTTCACCGTGACAACGTGTCCCGGCGTAGCGGGGTCGGGCTCCGAAACCGTTGCGTAGTATGTCGTCGTGACGGTCGGGTGCACTCTCGCGGTCCCCGGCGACGGCGACTCCGGCGTAAAGGACTGGTCCGTCGTCGCGGGCAGGGTCTGGGACGTCCAACCGTATTGCGTCGACGAATCGGTGCAGTGAGGAGCTACGGTCAGAACGTGGGTCGAGCCGGAGGTTGTGACGGCGGTATTCGCATCGACAAATGAATCGATCACGGGCGGCAAATCGCATAGCGAACCCCAGGTGACCGTGATCGTCCCACTGTCCGACTCGATACACCCCGGTGACGCCGGCACCATGACCCAGTATTGGGTGCCGTTCGCCTCGGTAACCTGACAGGTCGATTGATCCTGGCATGCTGGGATCGGTGGCTGACTTGTGTCGCCCTTCGCCCCCTGGTACCAGGTGAGGTGGACCGCCGAACCGGTCGTTTGAGCAGTCAGGGTCGCGGGAGTGCCCGCAGCCGCGCTGACGGTTTGTGGCGCCGTCACGGTCGAACAGGTGTTCGAAGCGGAAGCAATCGAGATCGTAGCAGTATTGCTCTGCAACTTGCGGCAGGCCGCCGATACGACGACGAAATAGGCCGCGGTCCGCGTCAGCGCTGGAGTCGTGTATGAGCTGTCCGTGGCGCCGGCGATGGGGGTCGCGGTCGCAGCGTCGTACCACTGATACGAAAGCGAAGAGCTTCCGCTCGCCGATACGCTCAACGTTGCGGTCAAGCCGCCGCTGATGGTGGCGCCGGCCGGCTGCGCCTCGATGACCGGTACATCCGTGGGGCACGGGCTGTAGTTCTCCACCTTGATGCTCTTGATGCGGGCCATCCCGCTGTCGTCCTGCGCCTGTACGGTATGCAGTGCGTTCGCGTGATTCACCTGCTTCACGACACCGCTCGGATAGTACGAGATGCTGTCGACGAAACCCGGCACCGAGATCAGATAGCCGTTGTCATAGGTGTTCTCGAAGACGCCCAGTGCCGAGCCGCAGTACTTCGTCGGATCCGCGCAAGTCGGGTAGCCAGCCTGAAGGATGTTCCCAAGCGCATCGTACTTAAAATCCTGCTCGAAGCTGTTGATCGCACTGTCGGTATTCCCGGAATGCTGGGATACTGCAGTCGTCTTGCTCGACATACGGCCCGCAATGTCGTAAGCGAAAGACTCGCTGACGACGATGTCGCCCAACAACGGCTGATAGTTGTGGCGAATCGCAGACGAAAGGCGCCCTTGACTGTAATTTGAGCTCGTGTTTGCGGTCGCGAAGCTGAATATCTTCGAGGGGCGCCATGGGCTCTGGCTTGTGTCGGGGTTGCGAGAATCAACTTCGATCAGACGTTCGGCACTGTCGAACGTCATGTTCAGATCAAACGCCGAATCGGTGCACGTGAGCGTCGCTGGATTAAACCCCGGAACGTCGCCGCACGTATGTTTCTCCTCGGCGTGGCCGCGCGGATCGTACTTCTTGTAAATGGTCGTCCCGTTCTCGGGATGCGTCTCGAAGGTCAGGAAACCGCGCCCATCATAGTGAAACGAACGCGACTGGGTGCCTTCGGACCCGGTCATGCCGACTGAGGAAAGGTGGTCGGCGATGTCGTAGCCATAATTCGCCGTGATCGTCGCGTTTTTCTCGGCTACGCCGACGAGACGGCCCAGATAGTCGTATGAGTCCTTCGTCGTCTGGTCCGTCGGGTGGTCGTACCCAGTAGCGACCGAGCTCGTCTTGTCCTGCTCGCTCGCGCCGGTGTACGTGATCGACGACGAGGTCCCGTCCGGCAGCGTCACAGTATCGGTGCGCTGAACGGTGCTGGAGCTCGAAGCGGGATGAATCCAGTTCCCGTACGTCCGCTGCGTATACGTCGCACCCGCCGGTACCTCGTACTCGGCCATATTGGTTGTGTAGGGCGCGGACTCTTTTTGGATGCGCCCCATGTTGTCGTACGTGCGCGTCACCGTTGCCCACTCATTGCCGGGCATGGAGCTCTTACGCTCGATGAGACGGCCCAGTCCGTCGAAGTAGAAGCGCTGCTCGGTGAGGGTCGCCGCTGACGTCGACGTGCCCTGCGGCCGCTGACGGACGGCGACGGCCGGGTGGTCGGTACCGCTGGAAGGAAGCGTGTATTGGTACTCGGTCCACGCGGCGCCGGGAGGTTTGACGGCGGTGAGACGCCCGAGGCCGTCATACTCGTATGTCGTCTGAGCGAGGGCAGTGTCGCGGCTCGCACTGATCGAGCCGGTGACGTTCACGTCCGCGTCGTACGACTTGAAGGTGGCACCGTCGTACTGGGAGCTCTTCAGCGCACCGAAAGCGTAGTTGTGCGTGATCCGATATTTCGATCCCGAAATGGAACCATTGCAGGTATCAAATCCGCTCGGCAGACCGGGATCGTCGCCGCCGAAATACGATTCAGCAGCCACGTTGCCGGATCCGTCGTTGTCGAAGACGGCTAGGACGTCACTCTGCGACGGCGTCGTTCCCGACGCGTAAACGCGCATGCGTTTCAGGAAGCCGGTCGCCGGGTACATGTCGTAGCAGACGTCCGTCTTCGTCGACGAGACCACGGTTTGCGCGGGGTCGTCAGTTCTGAACTCTTCGACTTTCCGATTCGTATAGAGGTTCAACAGCCACGGCTCGATCGGTGACGGCTTAGAGTGCGTGCCAGGGAGCGAACCCGCCCCCGGATTGAAATCCACGCTGGTGCGTCGCGTGAAAAGGGACCCAAACCCCGATGTCTCGGCGCTGCGGTAATGCCCCAATCCATCAAAGTCGCTATTCGAGACCTTTGATACCTTGCCACCGTCCCCGAAGTAGACGGTCTGCGACGCCTTCAGGCGAGGATTATGGTCGAGCGAGTTGTATTCATTGAAGTTGTTCTGTTCGTAAGCATCGACTTCATACTGTACGTATGTCGCCTCAAATGGAATCTGGTCGCAATGAGAGGCATCCGTGCAGGCGTATGTCTCGGTCGAGAGGAAGAGCCCGTCGCGCATCTTCGCAACCTCGCGCGTGAACGGCAGGCCGTACTCGGTCCGCTTGAATCCATCAACCGGCGAGTCCACTATCGTCCTGTTGTATCCCGGCCAGACCGAGTAGTAATGGACAGTTTTGGAGAGATTGTCTGGCGGAATGACGGTGGAAGTCATCGCCGCGCCTGGTTCAAACGCCGCCCACGGGCCCCCCTCCGGCTCGACCTCCGTCGTGCATGTGTAGTTATAGTCTGCGATTCCGCCATATGAGGGGCCCACGGCGTAAGCCGTCCGCCCCTTCGAAGTGCCGTCCGCGTCGAACTCTTCGCGCGTAGCGAGAGTGGCCGTGTGCGTGTGGTCCCACTGCTCGCGCGTGATGCAATCAAATGAGGGACCCGGAATCTGGCTCAGTCCGTAAACGTATCTGTAATAGCCTTTCGTCGGCAAGGTCGTCGAGTACAGGGTTCCGGAGGCTACGTCCCAGCCATCGCCGGGCGTGCCATTGCCGGGATGTTCGGGCGTTTGGTAGTATTCAAAACCATAGGATGATCCATCAGGAAGAGTGATCCCGGTGAGAGCCGGCACGGTGACCGTCCAGGGCATCGGGTCCCAGAGGCTCATATTTGTTGCCCCTTCCCGGTTGAACGTCTTCTGCACTTGCTGGAGGGCATAGTGTGCCTGCCCTGACGGCGTCGCCGCCGCGGCGTAGATATCGGTCACCGTTGCCCGGTCTTTACCGTCGTAATTCTGATTCGCGAGACAGACGAATTGGGTGCGGTTTTTCGTGTCCGTCACCTTCCACGAGAGGGCCGGAAAGTCGCAGGGCCAGCCTGATTCGCCGGATTTTGGCCCGTACTGAATGTCCACTCTGTTGAGGAAGTTTCCGGACGAGTCTGTTACCCGATCATGAATCTGCGTCAGATTGTGGGCCGTCGTCGCATCGAATTCGTAAGTGAGCCCGTCTGGCGTATCGAGCGACGAGGAGCCCGTTTCCGTCCCGCGCAAGCGGAGATACGACCCATCACGCGAGTATGAGAACGACGGACCATCCGTCGGGTCGCCGACGTGGAGCGACCCGTACGTCGCATGAGTGGCACCGTCCAACCCTTCGAAGAGAGTTTCTTCGCTGTTCGACCGCGGATCCGCGCCCGAGATGAAGCCACCAAACGAAATGCGCCACCCGAAGCCCGCGTTCGCTCCGAGGTCGGGCACCGCTACCAGTTCCTGCTCCATCTGGTAGCCGGAGCCCTCGCAATCGACGCCGCAGTCTGTTGGGACGGGAAATTGAGGACTCGTGTCGGAGTCCCATGTCTTGCCGTTGTGAATCGCCCTGAACGTGTACGAGAGTGATGGCGACACTACATATGTTTCGCCCAGCGGGATCGTCGTCAGGACGTTTCCGTTGAATATGTTGACGCTGTCGATCGGGCCGGCCGCGAATACCTTGTCCGGATCGAAACCGCGCGCGACCGAAGGCGCCTGCTGCCCCAACAACGGAAAAGTGACTGCGGCGAAAAGGATTGCGATCGTGAATCTTGTCATTCGCATCGTCGCTCCCTATTGCGGCACGCGGGACGTCACGATTTCGAGTGTGTATGGATCGATCGCCACGAGCACCCCGCCTCCAGGAAATGCATGCGATGGCTTCGGAGTCGACTTTTTCGACGGCAGCATGTGGTCCGCCGAGATCGTCAGAATGCGGTCATCCTGGCCGTCTTCATCGCGGCTGCCGCCCTGATACGCCGCCCAGATCCAGGCTCCCTCCCCGGGATGAACGAGCAGGTACTGGAGTGCCTTGTGCGCGATCGACAACGTATCGACCGCATTTCCCGATTTACGCTTCCAAGCACCGGGCGGAATGTCGTTAATCTTGAGGGGGTATCCGGTGCGCGTCCCAGCACCCAAGTCGCCATTCCGCTGGTCCACCGCGACCCATACCGAGCGAAGAGGCACTCCCTTCGGATACGGAAAGTGGACGACGCCATCATGATCGTCGTCGGTCGCAGTGAGATCGACGCGATCGAGCGAGGAGTAGTAGCCGTGGGGAACCTGCAGGCCACCGAAGAGATAAACGTCCGATCCCGGCGATACGCCGCTCACGACGATCTCTTTCGGGTTTACTTGTACCGTGATGTGGCTCTGATCCGCATTTGCGAAACCAGTCGGCAGCACCGCCAATAAAGCGAGCACATAGATTCTCACGAGATGCTCCTACAGCAATCCCGAGCGGGCAGAAGGCCAGTCGCCTAAGGTCGCAGGAAGCAGACTCTCGCGCGCAGCCGTCGTTTCGTTTTCTTGGGGAATGCGGATTTTGGTGGAGCGAGAATAACATGATTTTCTCCACCGCAGCCGACTTCCCCCGTGATGGACGCGTCGTCCGGGTCACGGACTAAAATGCGCGGCGATGTTCGCCACCCGTACCACCCTCCCCTCGGGCCTCAGGGTACTCGGCGAGACGCTGCGCTACGTCCGCTCCGTCGCCCTCGGCGAACGCTCGCTGGAACGCCGTATAGCGGCCGCCGAACGAGGCTTCACTCTAGCGGGGCTGATCGTCATCCTCACGGTGATCATGATTTTCGCCGCGTACACGGTGCCGAGGCAGTGGAGCGCGATCATGCAGCGCGAGCGCGAACGCGAAACGGTATTCGCGATGAAGCAGTACGCGCGCTCAATCCGAGAGTTCGCCAAGAATCACGGCGGCACGCGGCCGGTGAGCATGGACCAACTGAAGGAGGCCAAGCTCCCGCGCTACGTGCGCGGTCCGAAGGGCGAGATCATCGATCCCCTGACCGGCAAGTTCGACTGGATTCTTGTTCCGCCCGGCGCGGTGACGACCAACCCGGCGGGCGGCATCGGGCAGGGCGGCCCGCCGAATGGCGGAACGACCACGGGCACCTCGACATCCACGCCACCCAGCAGCCCCACGACATTCAACCCCGCTGCCTCGCCGAAAGACTATATCGGCGATTTTGTCGGCGTCCGCCCGCCGGTCACCGGCCGGGCAATGCTCAAGTTCAATGGCGCCGAGCAGTACGATCAGTGGTACTACACCGTCAACGATCTGGACGCTGAGATCCGCCTGCGCACTGCGCTGCCCAACCCGAACTAGGACCAATCTTTCGATTCTCGATCGACCTCGGGCTCGAACCGTCACCAGATGCCGCTCGACATCGACATGGTAGATCGATATGTGCACGCTGAGAGCCCGTCCCTACACAACCCCGCGGCACGCCGAGCGGCCTGATGCGTTACCCTGCCGCACCATGAAAATGCTGGACTTCAGACGCGCGTCGCTGGGTGTCGCGCTCGTGTTCCTCCTTCCCCTCTCCGCGGCGGCGAAACAGCCGCTCACGCACGAGACGATGTGGCTGATGAAGCGCGTCGGCGCGCCGGTGATCTCGCCGGACGGCAGATGGGGGCTGTTCTCGGTCGTGGAGCCGTCGTACGACGAGAAGGAGCAGTCGACCGACCTCTGGCTCGTGCCGGCCGATGGCAGCGCGGCTCCGCACCAGATCACGTTTTCGAAGGCGGCGGAGAGCGAGCCGGCGTGGTCGCCCGACTCGCGGCGCATCGCCTTCTCGACGAAGCGCGAGGGCGACGAACAGAATCAGATCTACGTTCTCGATCTGGCGGGCGGCGAGGCGCAGCGCGTCACGACTCTGTCGACCGGCGCGCGCTCGCCGCAGTTCTCCCCCGATGGCAAGGCGATCCTCTTCAACACCACCGTCTACCCCAGCGCGAGCGACGACGAGGCGAACAAGAAGATCGCGAAGGAGCGGAAGGACCGCAAGTACCACGTCCGCGTCTACGACTCGTTCCCGGTCCGGCAGTGGGATCGCTGGCTCGACGACCAGCAGGTGCACCTCGGCATCCAGCCGCTGGATGGAACCTCGAAAGCCAAAGACCTCCTCGCCGGCACGAAGCTCGTCGCCGAGCCGGGGTTCTCGGGCCGGCCGGGCGAAGGATCGCGCGACGAGATCGACGCGGTCTGGTCGCCGGACGGGCAGTCGATCGTCTTCGCCGTCACCACGAAGAAAACCAACGCTGCGTACGCCGAGGTGCCCGTGGACCTGTATCGCGTGGCGACGGGCGGCGGGGAGCCGCAGTTGATCGCGCATGAAGATGGCGGTTACGGACGGCCGCGGTTCTCGCCGGACGGGAAGACCCTGTACGCGACGTTCAGCCCGAACAACGGGAAGGTCTACAACCTCGAGCGCCTCGTCGCGTTCGACTATCCGGCAATGACCAATCGCCGGGTGATCACCGCCAACAGCGACCGCTCGGTCGGCAGCTACACCGTCTCGCCCGATGGCAATACGATCCTGTTCACGGCGGAAGACGCCGGACTCGTGAAGATCTTCAGCGTCGGCGCGAACGGCACGACAACGCAGCTGATCCCACAGGAGCGCGGCGTCTACTCCGACGTCCAGTTCGCGAAAAACGCTCCCGTGCTCATCGGCCGCTGGAGCTCATCGATCAATCCCGCCGAGGTGGTTCGCATCGACCTCGGTACGAAAGCGCACACCAACCTCACTTCGTGCGACGTCGCGCAAGCCGCCGACATCGACTGGCAGCCGCCGCAGCACTTCTGGTTCACCTCCTCGCGCGGCGCGAAGATCCACAACTTCATCGTCCTCCCGCCGAACTTCGACGCCACGAAAAAGTACCCGCTCCTCGTCCTGATGCATGGCGGCGCGGCGAACATGTGGCAGGACGCGATCTCCCTCCGGTGGAACTACCACCTTCTCGCGAAGCCGGGGTACGTGCTGCTGATGACGAACTACACCGGCTCGACCGGCTTCGGCGAGAAGTTCGGCCAGGACATCCAGGGCGATCCGCTCCGCGGCCCCGCGAACGACATCAACGAGGCAGCCGACCAGGCGATCAAGCGCTTCCCCTTCATCGACGGCACCCGCCAGGCGGCGGCCGGCGCCAGCTACGGCGGGCACCTCGCCCACTGGATGGAGGCAACGACCACGCGCTACAAATGCCTCATCGGCCACGCCGGCGAGGCGAGTCTCGAGAGTCAGTGGGGCACCTCGGACGGTATCTATCACCGCGAGCTGGCGAACCTCAGCCCGCCGTGGGGCGACAGCAAGGTCTGGCGCGACCAGAGCGCCACCGCACACGCCGCGAACTACAAGACGCCGGAGCTGCTGAGCACCGGCGAGCACGACTTCCGCGTCCCGACGAATGAGACGCTGATGCAATGGTCCGCCCTGCAGCGGATGAAGGTCCCGTCGCGGCTGCTGGTCTGGCCGGACGAGAACCACTGGATCCTGAACGCCGAGAACAGCCGCTATTTTTACAAAGAGGTAGCAGACTGGCTCGCAAAGTGGATGTAATTTCGACTGCCATGAGACGAACAGCCCTGCTCCTGCTGACAGCTCTCACCCTCGCGCCGCTCGCGCGCGCGAAGGAAGTGCTGCCTTTCATCGACGACGACTATTCGAAGGCGGTAGCCCACGCGAAGGCGAAGAACGTTCCGATCTTCGTCGAGGCGTGGGCCCCGTGGTGACACACGTGCCGCTCGATGCGCGCCTATGTCTTCACCGACAAGGCGCTCGAGCGGTATGCCGGACAGTTTGTCTGGCTCGCGATCGACACTGAAAAGGGGTCCAACCGCGGCTTCCTCACCAAGTACCCGATCCACGTCTGGCCGACGCTGCTGGTCGTGAATCCGAAGACCGAGACGGTGCTCCTCCGCTATGCGGGCGGCGCCACCGTGCCGCAACTCTCGAAGCTGCTCGACGAGAGTAAGATGACGTATCGCGCGAAGACGCTCTCCCCCGCCGACTCCGCGCTCGCCACCGCCGACAAGCTCTCGAACGAGGAGAAGTACGGCGAGGCCGCAAAGGCGTACGAGGATGCGATCGACAAGGCGCCGAAGAACTGGCCGCCGCTCGGGCGCGCCGGCGAGGGGGCAATCTTCTCGCTGATGATGGCGCGAGAGAACGATCGATGCGCGGCGCTCGCGTTCGAGCTGTATCCGCGCGTGCGCGGTACGGTATCGGGAGCGAACGTCGCCAGCGGCGGCCTCTCGTGCGCCACCGACATGAAGGAGGACGCGCTGAAGCGGGCGGAGTACCTCGCGTCGCTGGAGAAGGGAACCGCCGAGGCGCTCGCCGACAAGTCGATCCCGCTGTCGGGCGACGATCGGTCGGGGCTCTACGACTCGCTCGTCTCCGCGCGCGAAACGGCGAAGGACGATGCCGGCGCCGCGAAGCTCCGCGAGGAATGGATCAAGTTCCTCGAAGGCGAAGCCGCGAGGGCGAAGACGGCGGAACAGCGCGCCGTGTATGACCCGCACCGGCTCTCGCTCTACATCACGCTGAAGACGCCGGAAAAGGCGATTCCGATGCTGAAGCAGTCGGAGAAGGATTTCCCGGGCGACTACAACCCGCCGTCGCGGCTGGCCCTCGCCTACAAGGCGATGGGCCGCTTCGACGACGCGATCGCCGCGTCGGATCGCGCCCTCGCGAAGGCCTACGGCCCGCGGAAGATCACCATCCTTCGCGCCCGCTACGACATCTACACGGCCAAGGGCGACAAGGAGGCGGCGAAGAAGACGCTCGAAGAGACTGTTCGCTACGCCAAGTCGCTCCCGAGAGAGCAGGTCTCGAAGGCGATGATTGATTCGCTGGAGAAGAAGCTAGCCGCGCTGTGATCAGTGCTTGACGCCGCGGCGCCGTGACTCGATGGGGGTCACGGTTGCCGCGGCGCTGTTCACGCTGCCGCAGTTGTTCTCGACGCGAACCCAGTACTGCGTCTCCTCTTCGAGCGGCGGCGAAATGAACGACGGCGCGCTTGCACCGACGGGGCGCGTGAAGTCGAACACCTGTCCCTCGTACCAGCGATAGACGAGCGAGGTGCCGCTGGCGGCGACGTTGAGGATCGCGCTCCCTCCGTTGACGATGTTCTGCGACGCCGGGTCGGTGGTGATCGAAGGAGCGACGCACTGCGTGGCGGCGCTGAATACGACGGGCGCCGAGGTGATGTCGCCGCACTCGTTGCTGGCGTGCAGGGCGAATGACGTCGCGGCGAAGAGCGGCCCGACCGTGACCGTAGCGGTCGTGGCGTTCACGATCGCTGCATCCTTCTGAAACCACTGGAGCGTCATCGGCTGCGATCCGTTGACGATCGCGGAGAGTGTGACGGAGTCGCCGGGGACGAACTGGCCGCCGGCCGGCGGCACGACGATCTCCGGCTCATCGCAGCGGGCGACCAGGATCGTGATCGTGTCGCTGAATGCCGAGGCGCCGCAGTCGTTCGTGACGTTCACCCAATACGACGAAGTCTCCGATGGCGACACGGTGACCGAGGTGCCCGTACCGACCGAATGCGACTTGTCGCCGCTCGTTCCGTTGAACCACTGATAGAGAAGCGTCGTGCTTGCACTCGTCGCGGAGGCCGTCAGCGTCGCCGCCTTCCCTTCGAAGATCGAATTCGCCGAGGCGGTGGCGGATGTGAGGAGCACCGGCGGACAGCCGTTGACCGTCACGATCGCCGCGTTGCTGTCGATGGTGGTGCAGTCGTTCGCGACTCGCACCCAGTAGCTCGTCGTCGCGGAAGGGTTCACCGTGATCTGCGGCTGCGTCGCGCCGTTGAGCGGAAGAGAAGCGACCCCGCTCGCCCCGGTGAACCATTGATAGGTCAGACCGGCGCCGCCTGCGACGACCGCCACGGTGGCGCTGCCGGTGCCGGTGATCGACGACGACTGCGGCTGAACGAGGATCGAGGGCGGCGTGCACGGCTGCGGATTCGGCTGCGGGAACGGGACCGGGTTCGGCGTCGGCCCGGGTGTGGGGTTCGGATTCGGCGTTGGCGACCCGTTGGCGTAGACGGCGGCGACCGCTTCCTGGTCCCACGCCTGGAGCGCGGCGCCGGTCGGATCGGCGTCGAAGTTGACGCTCGAGTTCATGAGCGCCGTCGTCGAGAACGTGCCGCCGGCTGGCGGATCGTCGGAGTGGCGGAAGCCGAGGGTGTGGCCGAGCTCGTGCGCGAGTACGTGGTCGAAGCCGTTGCCGGTGAGACCGGGACCGAAGATGCCATTCTGCACCACCAGGTCGGCTTCGAAGATCGTAGCGAACGTCTCGCCGTTGAAGCTGTACGAGCCGCCGCACCACGCGCCGCCGATGGCGAGTACGTCACCGCCGGTGCCGGTGTATGTTCCAGCGATCTCGCCCGAGGGATCGTTGAACTGGATGCTGTTGACGGAGTCGCTCTTGATGAACGCCTCCGACACGCCCGTTGTCCCGCTGTAGCCATAATTCACGTTCGAGCTCGGGTCGTTCGTCCAGGTGCCAAGGCCGCGCTGGACGGCCGTGACGCCGCCGTTCAGCGCGCCCGGCTGCGTTCCGTGCGAGAGGAATGTGGCGGACGGATTCGGCCAGCGCATCGGGAGCCCGCTGCCGGGGCACTGCAGAAGGTAGGTGCCGATCGGGATGCCGGTCGATGTTGCTTCGACGTGCGGCGGCGAGGGCGTCGCCGCATTGAGAACGATGTAGTCGATCGGAGCGTCTTCGCCGCGGCTGATCTTCCGAACGTAGTCGACGAACTTCGCGGCGTTGCGGCGCGGCTCGCGGCCGGTCTCGCCGGCATCGCGGACAAGCATCTCGTCCGAGAACGAGAACTTGCCGAGCGCCATGCTTTTCGTCGCCCACTCGCCGCGAGCGTTCTTCTGTAGGAAGAGCAGCACGCGCTCCCCTGCCGTGAAACGCGGCGAGCCGGGAACCGACAACCCGATCGCGCCCCACGCGCCGCCCAGCTCGACGTCGTCAAACGTCTCCCCCACGTGCAGCGGCCCGCGAATCGACTCCTCGACTCTCATCGTCGTGACAGTCTCGATCCACGGATGCGTCCACCGCCCCTGCGACTCCCCCGCCGTAGCGATCACGATCGTTTTCGAAGAAGCGATCAGCGCGCGATCGGTCGGGACGAGGAAGGTGGCGGCGTGCGCTGAGAGAGCGAGGAGGGTGCTTAGGGCGCAGAGCTTAGTGCTTAGGCGGAGCGTGCGCTTCAGCCTTGCCAAGCACTGGGAACTAAGCACTGAGCACTCCATGAACACTCTTTATACGACCGAGGGTCCGCATTTGATGATCCCCGTCACGATACGGGAAAACCGCCGCCGGCGCCTGCACATACAATCGGCCGCATGCGGATGACCGCTGCGGCCGAATATGGGTGTCTCGCGCTGCTCGCGATCGGTGAACGGGGGAAGGAGTGGACGAAGCGGCAGGAGATCATCGACCGCTTCGATCAGATCCCTGGCGCCTTCCTCGAGCAGATCCTCCGCAAGCTGACGGCCGGCGGCTTCGTCGTGTCGCGGCGCGGCGCCGACGGAGGGTTCCGGCTTGCGAAAACGCCGGGCGACGTCGTGATCGCGGACGTGGTACGTCTCATGGACGGCCCGCTCGCCCCCACGCGCAGCGTCAGCGAAAATTTCTACCAGCCGAGTCCCGTCGAAGCGTCGGCCGGCTTTCACGCGCTCTTTCGCCGCGTGCGGGACGCCATCGCGGACATCCTCGAATCGACGACCCTCGAGGACGTGATGAAGGACGAGCGCAAGCGGCGCAAAAGAGGGAAATGATCCGATCGCAGCCGCCGGTGCAGGGCGGCTGGGGGCCGCGCGCAACCGCAGGGAGAGAGATTCGCAGGCAGCAACTCAGCCCGGTCGAAAACTGAGTGCTTACGACTGCGACCGGAACACGAGAGGCATTATATGTTTGTGGCAATACACTTGTCCACCCCTCCATCTAGACTCGCAAGCGTTCCCGTCAGACCCTCCGGACGAGCCGCACCGCGAAGTAGGCGGCGCCGAGGATCCCGACGATCTCCGCGATGATGGCGAGGACCTTCGTCGCACCCAGGAAGAGCCACGGGTAACGGAACATGTTGAGGATCAGCACGCCCGCGACGATGAGATAGAGCGCGATGCGCAGCGCGTAGAGGATGGGCGTCGGTTTCCGGGTGCGCACCGTGTCGCTCCAGAGGATCCAGAGCATCACGGTGATCGCTGCGATCGCCATCCCGGCGGGGGGAATCATCTCTTCGCGAACCTGTCGTACTCGGCCGGCTGATACCCAAGGATCGGTTTGCCTTTGCCCAGCACGAGCGGACGCCGGATGAGGTTCGGCTCTTCCAGCATCAGGTCGATCGCCTGCTTCTTCGTCAGCTTCGATGCGTCGAGGCCGCGGGCCTTGTACGTCGGGCTCTTCGTGCTCATCACGTTCTCGACGCCGCGTTCGTCGATGAGCTGTTCGAGGAGCTCGCGCGGAGGACGCTCTTTCGCGAGGTTGTGTTTCACCAGTTCTACGCCGCGACCTTCCAGGTCGGCTACCGCTTTGCGGCAGCTCGTTCAGCTCGGCTTCAGATAGATGTCTGCTCTGCTCACTCTTTCCTCACCCACCATGCCTCAGCACCAGCCGCGGCCGGCTGCGGCGCGGCGATGCACGGTACAGGAGTCCCCGCGATCTCGCTGATCATGGCCAGGATGTCGGGCGTGCAGGTACCACCGCAGTAGCCGGTCGTCGCACACGTGCGCTTCGCGACCTCGGCGATCGTGTGCGCACCGTCGCGGATCGTCCGCTCGAGCGTCCTGTATTTGATGTTGTTGCAGCGGCAGACGGTCTTGAGACCGCGGATCGCCGGATGCAACGACGGGGAATCATCCATGGCCCGAGGGTAACACGCTGAGAGAGGAAGGACTTCCCGTCACTTCGGCCGCTTGGTCACGAACGCCTTCCCGACCTTCGGCGAGCGCAGCTTGTTCGGCTTGCCGGTGACGATGGACGCCGGCAGGTTCAGCTTCGGCAGTTTTCGCGAAAGCGAGAACGCGCCGCTCGACGAACGCTGCTTGCCGATGTTGGGCTTGCGCATGCGGAGATGGTAGCGCGATGCGATACAATCCGCGCCGTCTTGCGACGGAATTTTGAAGCGGTCGCCGCGTTACCGATCGCGCCCATCGAATTGGGGCTGTAGCTCAATTGGGAGAGCGCCTGAATGGCATTCAGGAGGTCGTCGGTTCGATCCCGATCAGCTCCACCAACTCGATGATCACAGCGTGAGTCAGCTCGTCTTCCTGACGTTCTTTCTCGGACTGGTCTCAGGACAGCAGACGGTCTCGCTGAATGCCTCGCCCGACGTCCGCACGGTCGCGATCCTGGTCGACGAGCAGAAGGTCGCGACGCTGCAGCCTCCCTTCACCGGCACGATCGACCTCGGCGCCAAGCTCGCTCCGCGGCTGCTCGTCGCCGTCGGCTACGACGAGAAAGGGAACGAGGTCGCGCGCGCGTCGCAGGTGCTGAACGTTCCCCGCCCGCCTGCCGATGCGGCGATCGTGCTGTCGGACGGCAACAAACGGGCGGAGATCCACTGGATGCAGCGGGTGCACGAGAAGCCTTCCGAGACGCTCCTCCGCGTCGACGACCGAACGATTCCGTTGGACGCGTCATTCGGCGCCGCGCTGCCGCCGCTCGATCCCGCGAAGCCGCACGTGATCGAAGCCGAGCTTCGCTTCGCTTCCGGCGCCGTCGTCCGGCGCGACGTGACGATCGCCGGCGGCGCGTACTCCGATTCCGTCGACGCCGAGCTCACGCCGGTCATCGTGAGAGGCGACGCGCAACGCGAGAAGCTGAGCGGTTGCTTCGGCGTGCGCGTGTCGGCCGTCGAGAAGTCGCGCGCGGTGGTAGTGGTCGTCAAAGATCCCGATCCCTTGCCAGTCCTCCTCGCCTTCTGGCAGGAGTACGCCCCTCCGAATCGGTCCCAGAATTGGACCCAGAACCCCGCGCTGCTTGGCGCTTTGCCGCTCGACAGGAATACAACCGACACCATTCTCTGGCCGGTGATGCAGGAACGAACCCGCGACTCGAATCCGACGATGAATGTGTACGCATCGAGCGGCCCATTCGACGCGCACAACTTAGGGATGCTCTGGGCGATCACGCGCCGCAACCAGTCCGTCAACGGACGCGCGCCGCGGAGGTACGCCGATGCGGTCGCCGTGGCGGGGATGATGGCCGCCGAGCAGGGGACACGGCGGGCGGTCGTCCTCCTGCTGCAACCGGGGCACAAGGACGAGAGCGCGCACGACGCCGCGACCGTTCGCGCCTATCTCCAGTCAATCGGCGTTCCGCTGCATGTCTGGGCCATCAATGCCACGAAAGAGCAGCGGGAAGCGTGGGGAGACGTGTCCGACATCGCGACGCCGAAGCTCGATCGAGCGGTACAGCAGCTTGGCGAGGACCTGGCGAGTCAAAGCGTCGCGTGGGTTGCCACCGACGCCTGGCAAGCGCTCCGTTCCGCGGCCAAGCCGTGTCAGTAATGCTCTCGCGGAAGGCTGGCTGGGCGCTGCAAGAAGGAATGACAGCAGCGTGCAGACCACGGCAAACGTGGCTCTTCTCTCTTAGCGCTATCGGGATATGCTTTCCGGCATCGAATCAGGTTTCCTCGGCACGTGAACCGGTGTCCAACCATTGGCACCGACTCCGCAGTTGTTCTGTCCGGCAGGTGAAAAGGAGCGCCATGTTCGACGATGTCCTGATCGAATCCGGCGGGAGAGACAAGCACAAGGGAACGTGGGTCACCGCGCTCGTCTCGGCCGTCCTCCACATCCTCATCATCGGCGCCATCGTTGCGGCAGGGTTGTACGTTCACCAGAAACCGGAGCTCGTCGAGAAGCCGATTCGGGCGTTCTTCGCGAGTGCGCCTCCTCCGCCGCCGCCTCCCCCGCCTCCCGCCGCTAGCTCCCACACCTCGACGCCGACCGTGACGCACGTCGAGACGCCGAAGACACAGCCGACGTTCCATCAGCCGACCGAGATACCGAGGGAAGTTCCGCAGGTGACGCAGAACACCGACACGACCGGCGGACAAGAAGGCGGTGTCGTTGGAGGCGTGCAGGGCGGCGTGGTGGGTGGTGTCGTCGGCGGAGTCGTTGGCGGCGTCATCGGAGGACAGCTCGGCGGGCAGCTCGGAGGTCAGGGCAACGGCACCGGCGACCAGCCGATGCGGGTCGGAGGCGACGTCCAGGCCCCCACCACGATCTCGCGCGTCGATCCGGTTTACACCGAGATCGCGCGGAAGGCGCGCATCGAAGGGATCGTAGTCATCGAGGCGGTCATCGATCGCAACGGAAACGTCACGGATGCTCGTGTTCTCAAGCCGCTCCCCATGGGCCTCGGCGACGCAGCGCTCGACGCCGTGAAACGTTGGAAGTTCAAACCGGGGACACTCAACGGACAGCCAGTTCCGGTGTACTACAACCTGACAGTGACGTTCCGGCTGCAATAACGTAGAAGAGAGAAGCGAAAAGGAGTAACCGATGGAAGGGATGAACACGAATTTCAGCCTCCTCGGCATGTGGTCGTCGATGAACTGGGTGGCGCGCGGCGTCGTCATCGTCCTCGCGATCATGTCGATCTGGTCGCTGACGATCGCGATCGAGCGGTTGCTGCGCTTCCAGCGAGCGAAGAAAGAGTCGCTCACACTGGCCCGCGAAGTGACGCCGCTGCTGGCCAAGCACGACCTCGACACGGCCATCAGCCGGACGCGCGACAAGCGCTTCAGGCACTCGCACCTCGCGCGCGTGCTGAACGCGGGTCTCACCGAGTTCCAGTACGAGTCTTCGCAACAGCTCCCCGACGACTTCGACATCGTCGAGTCGGGGAAGCGCGCCATCGAACGCGAGACGTTGATGACGACCGCCGAGATGAAAAAAGGTCTCGGTAACCTCGCGACGATCTCGACCACCGCGCCTTTCGTCGGCCTCTTCGGGACGGTCGCGGGCATCATCCACGCGTTCCAGGGGATGGCGCTCACGGGCTCGGGCGGCCTCGGCGCCGTCTCGGCCGGTATCGCCGAGGCGCTCGTGACGACGGCGTTCGGCCTCTTCGTCGCGATCCCGGCGGTGTGGCTCTACAACTACTTCCTCAACAAGGTGGACCGGTTCACCGTCGAGATGTCGAACTCGTCGTCCCAACTGGTCGACTACTTCATCAAGAACGAAGCACGGGTGCGCGGCAAGGCGACCGCCACGGCGCGGGTGTAGCGGAGGTCGCGATGGCATTTGGTGCCGGCGGCGGCAGCCCCGACGAAGTCAAGAGCGAGATCAACGTCACGCCGTTGGTCGACGTCTGTCTCGTGCTCCTCATCATCTTCATGGTGGTGACGCCGATGCTGCAGCAGGGCGTCGACGTCCTCCTCCCCGAGGGACCGCATTCCGTGAAGAAGCCGGGAAAAGAGGGCGACCTGATCATCTCCGTTAAACAGGACGGCACCGTCTTCGTCGGCCAGGACTGGATTCCCGACGCCAAGCTGCCAACGTACTTGAAAGCGGAGCACGACAAAGACCCGAGCCGCGCCGTCATGATGAAGGCGGACAAGCGGATCAACTTCGGGAAGGTCCGGATGGTGATGAAGGCCGCCAACGACGCGAACTTCACCGCCGTCGCGTTCCTGACGCAAAACCAGCAGGCCGGCGAACAGATGGCGAAGCAGGGATTGTGAGGCTTTGAATGGGATTCGGCGGTAGCAGCGCGGGTTCGGGCGTCCGGAGCGAGATCAACATCACGCCGCTGGTCGACGTCGTGCTGGTCTTGCTCATCATCTTCATGGTCGCGACGCCGATCCTCCAGATGGGCCTCGACGTCGAGGTGCCGCCGAAGGTGGAGATCAGCGGCGCGCCGCCGCCGTCGGAGCAGAACCAGCTCGTGATCACCGTCAAGCACGACGGCTTCTATCTGAACAGCGGAAAGATGGCGACGCCGCAGGAGCTCGCGAACGCCATCGGCGCGCAGATGCGCAGCCGCGCCATCGCCGACAAGGTCGTGTTCATCAACTCCGAGGACCAGTTGCCGTTCGATCAGGCGGTCGTGGCGATGGATGCCGCGCGCCAGGGCGGCGCGATGAAGATCGGATTCCTGACCGACGCGCCGAAGTGAAGCCGCGTCGCGACCGCGGCGTCCTCCTCATCGCGATCTTCAAGCTCGCCAAGGCGATCACGCTGATTGCGACGGGGATCGGCGTCTTCCGTCTGGTCAACCCCGCCGTCGAGTTGCGCGTCGAGCGTTGGATCGCGCACGTTCAACTCGCCCCCGCCCACCGCGTAGTCGCGTTTCTCTCGCGCGCGAGCGACAAAAAGATCGAGGCGCTCGGCGGCCTCGCCTTCGGTTACGCCCTTCTCTTCCTGATCGAAGGGACCGGCCTGCTGATGCGAAAGCGCTGGGGCAAGTGGTTCACGATCTTCGTCACCGGCTCGCTGCTGCCGTTCGAGATCTACGAGCTGTTCCACGGCGCGACACTCGCCAAGATCGCGACGGTCATCATCAATGCCGCCGTCGTGATTTATCTCGTGATCCGCGTCCGAAAACGGGCGTAAACTCTTCGCAGTCCACCAATCGGTCCCAAAATCGGCGAAGAGGAGATTGCGCATGGTCACCCTCGGCATGCTTTGGCTCCCCATCCTGGTCTCCGCGGTCATCGTGTTCATCGCGAGCAACATCCTTTGGATGGCGCTCCCCTTCTGGCACCACAAGGACTACGGCCATCTCGACGCGAGCGACGCGATCGTCGCCAACCTCAAGGACACGCCGTCAGGGCAGTACATGGTGCCGTCGGTGAATTGGGGGAAGATGACGGACGAGGAGAAGGCCGCGGTTCAGAACGGACCCGGCGGACTCCTTCTGCTGCGCAATCCGATGCAGTTCTCTATGGGCTCCGCGCTCGGGGGCTTTTTTCTCTACAACGTGGTCGTGATCGCGATCATCGCGTACCTCGGAACGTTCTCCCTCGGCATCGGCGCGAAGTACCCGCAGGTCTTCCGCGTCATCGCGAGCGCCGGGATCCTCGGCTACTCGTTCCACACCGTGAGCGACTCGATCTGGTACGGCCGCCCCTGGTCCTCGACGATCAAGTTCATCATCGACGGCGTGATCTACGGCCTACTGATCGCCGGCACCTTCGGCTGGCTCTGGCCGAGGTGATTGGCGGAGGCGTGTCGGAATCGAACCAACCCTTCGACGCTTCCGCGCCGAAACAACGGTTTTGAAGACCGCGGGAGCCACCAGACCCCATTCGCCTCCCCGTTCGCAGTTTATCCCGCGAAAGAAGCACCCGCTCGAAACATCGTGCGCCCCATTTGTCATCCCGAGCGTAGCGAGGGATGACAGCGGATAACGCTCGGTTAAACTGCACGAACGGATGTCGCTGCTCCTTCCCATCTATGCGTTCGCCATCGGCGCGATCGTCGGGAGCTTCCTCAACGTCGTCATCCATCGTTACCCGCGCGAAGAGTCGATCGTCTTTCCGCCGAGCAAGTGCCCGCGGTGCAATACGGCGATCAAGCCTTACGACAACATCCCGATCATCAGCTATGCGGTCTTGCGCGGCCGCTGCCGCGCCTGCCGCGCGCCGATCTCGATCCGCTACCCGCTCGTAGAGCTCGCGAACGGGCTCTTCTACCTCGCGATCTTTTTCCGCACCGGCGTCAGCGTCGCGTTCATTCCTCTCGCCGCGATCGTTTCGATGTTCACCGTCCTCATCTACATCGACGCCGAGATCCAGATCCTGCCCGACGTCATCGACCTTCCCGGCATCGCCATCGGCGTAGCGATCGGCTACTTCGGCATCGACCAGGTGACGAGCGGCCTCGTGCTCGCGCACTCCCTCACCGACTCGCTCCTCGGTGCCGTCATCGGCGGCGGCGGGTTGCTGACGATCGCACTGGCGTACAAACTCCTTCGCCACATCGACGGGATGGGGCTCGGCGACGTGAAGATGCTCGCCATGATCGGCGCCGTCATGGGCGCCGAGGCGTTGCTGCCGGTGCTATTGATCGCGTCCGTGAGTGGAGCGATCTTCGCGATCCCCCTCGCGCTGCGCCACGACAAAGGGATGCAGCTTGCCATCCCCTTCGGCGTCTTCCTCGGCTTCGGCGCGTTGGCCGTCCTCTTCTTTGGCTCTACACTCTGGCAGACGTGGCTGAACGCGCTCGCCATCCGCTGACGCCGCCGCTTTCGTTTCGCCGCGACGTCCGTCTCTTCCTCGGCGTGCTCACCGGGTTCCTTGTCGTCGTCGTGGCCGTGCTCCTGGTGATGATGCGCAACTTCTTCGTCGACACCGAGGAGGCGATCGAGAGCCAGTGGCGGGTGATTGCAGCGGCGAGCGCCGCGCAGCTCTCGGCGGCGGCGACCGACGACGAGATGGAGCGGCGCGCGATCGAGATCCTCGACCGCGGCGACGTCGCCGGGATTCGCGTGAACGCGAACCCGTCGCGGTCGTGGGGAGTCGCGGGCGGGAGCGGGTTTCAGGCGATCTCGTTGGCGCGGGGCCACAACGGCACCTTCACCTTCCTCTTCGACGCCGCGCCGCTCCATGCCGCGAGACAGACCTTGATCCTGACGACCGTGATCGCGATCGGTGGCAGCACCGCCGCGATGATCCTGCTGCTGCTCTACCTGCCGCGCATCACGCGGCCGATCGACGAGTTGATGAAGCACGCGCAGGAGGTCGCCGAGCGCGACGCTGCCCAGGAAGACACGGCGTACCTCATCCAGACCTTCCGGGACACCATCGACCGCCTGAAGAGCCGCGCCGACGAATTGGAGCTCGTCAGCGCCACGCTCACCCGCAGCCTGACGTCGGGCTTCATCTCGATCGACACCGAAGGGCGCATCGTGCAGATGAACGGCGCGGCGCGAGAGATCCTCGCGATCGGGCTCGACACCGCGGTCGCCGGCGAGCGCGTGAACAACCTCCTCGGCGAGAGCGCGCTCGCGCAGATCCTCGCTCCCGCGACCCGGCATCAGGTGATCGCGCGTCAGGAGATCGAGCATCCGACGCCGCGCGGTCCCATCACTCTCGGAGTGACCGCCGTCCCATTGATCGACGCGCGTGGCGAGACCCTCGGCACGCTCGCGCTCTTCACCGACCTCACGCCGGTGAAAGACCTCGAGGCGCGCGTCCGGACGATGCAGACTCTCGCCGACCTCGGCGAGATCTCCGCCGGCATCGCCCACGAGTTCCGCAACTCGCTCTCCACGATCCTCGGGTACCTCCGTCTTGCGCGGCGTTCGTCGCTCCCGGACGAAGCGGATGCGCGTGTCCGGGCCGCGAACGAAGAGGCGACGCTCCTCTCGGCCGCCGTCGAGCGCCTTCTCGCCTTTGCACGTCCGATGCGGCTTCAGCTCGAAGACCTCGATCTCGCGAGCGTCGTCACGCCGATCGTCGATCGTCTCCGCGACACGGCTCCCGAGGTCACGTTCAGCGTCCAAGGCAAAGCGCCGACCGTCTACGCAGATCGGGCTCTCCTCGCCCGCGCGGTCGAGAACGTCCTGCGCAACGCTGTCGACGCCGTGGAGAGCGCGGCCCGGAAGGAGGTCCGGGTGCGATACGAGCCGGATGCGATCCGGGTCATCGACACCGGGATCGGACTCGATCCGGCGACCGCGGCCCGGCTCTTCCTCCCCTTCCAGTCCGGCAAACCGAACGGCTTCGGCCTCGGCCTCTCCCTGACGCGGAAGATCATGCTCCTGCACGGCGGTGACGTGGAGCTGAACGGCGCGCCGGGAGAAGGGGCGGATGTGACCCTGAAGTTCGGCGACGCGGCTGAGCGGACTACCGCGTAGGACGATCGGTGATCGTCATCCGTCATCCGTCATCAGGTCCCGGTGGTAAACGCCGCATGACGGATGACGCCTCACGGTTGACGGATGACGCATGACGGTTGGCGGCCTTGATACGAAAGGTAACAGTTTCACGCCACCGGAAATCGCGCTACCATCACCGCAATCGCGGTAAGTCTCGACGTTTCTTCATTTAGCACAACCCCAACCGTATGGCAGCCGCCATGCACAAGGAGCGCGACCATGCAGACCGCACGCAGCCGCTCGAGCCAGAGCGGTTACACCCTCGCAGAAGCCCTCGTCACCGTGACCATCATTGGGCTCATCAGCGGCGTGAGCGTCCCATTCTTCATGAACTACCTCCGGGCAAACCGGATCCGGAGCTCCGCCTCGTATTTTGAGACCGCGCTTCGGTTCGCACGGCAGCGCGCGGTCACGAAGCATACCTACACGCGCATTTCGTTCCGTCCGAACACCGACCCGGGGCAGTACACGATCTGGGACGCCCAACTCGACTCGACCGGCGCCGTCGCTTCGTGGTCCCCCGTGCAGCCGCAGGTGCGGCGCCTCGACCAGGGCGTCACCTTCGCGAACGACGGGACGCAGCCTGTCGGCGACAACTACGACAACAGCGGCGCGGTGACGGCCAACGCGGACGGGCAGCCGGACATCGTCTTCGGGATCGACGGGAGTGCCATCAATTCCGTCGATTCAACGACGCCCCCGGGAACGTTGTGGCTGAAAACGAATTTCAGCTCTGTCACTTACAACCGCTACCAGATCCAGATGCTCACTGTAGGCACGATGAAAGTAACGGCGTCACACGGATGAAAAACACGCAACGCGGATTCAATCTCGTCGAGGTCCTGGTCGCGATGGCCATCACGGCGGTCGTCATCCTTTCGGTGGCGACGCTCTTCGTCATGGGACGGCGCAACGTCTACGCGGGGAAGCAGATGACGGCGGCGGTTGCCGTGGCCACGAGAATCACCGAGGACTTCTCGCACATGACGCACGCCGAGGTCTATGACAAGTTCGGACTGTCGCCCGATACCGGCTATGCGGGTGCCACGCTTGCCGCGAGCAACACGGTCGAAGGCGTCCCCTATGCGAATTCGGTGCTGCGCACGAATGCGGACGCCGCCGATGCGAACAAAGACAAGGCGAAGCTGATCGATACCTGGCTGAAGCTGATGCAGCCGTCGTTCGTCAACCCCAAAATCACGGTCGTCTTCATGCCGAGGCTCGACGTGAAAGACCCTGCGACGGACACGGCGACGGTACCCGTTTCCACCGTCCTGCAGATCCGGGTGGTTCTCACGTGGGACGACTCGGTCACGAACAAGCGGCACCGCAGTCTGATGATCGACGCGGTCAAGACCCAGCGGACCTAGTACCGACAAAGGACGAGATCATGCGAAGAGAGAAACGCGAGCGAGGGTTCACGTTGACGGAGGTCCTGGTCGCAACGGCGATCTTCACGATCATCATGCTCGCGGCCCTGCTGATGTACGACCGCAACAACCGCGTTTTCAAGTCGGGCGTGGAAGCGAGCGACGTACAGCAGAACACGCGTGTCGGGTTCGACAAGCTGATCTCCGACCTTCGCATCGAGGGATTCGATTACAACCGGAACGGCTCGCCCAACGGCTCCGATGCGGCGACCGGCGTGAATTACCAGCGCCAGTCCGACGAGCAGATCGAGTACATGGGCGATACGGCCATCACGTTTCGCGCGAACTTCGACTATTCCGACCCGACGAAGAACGACAACGGGCGGGAGACGGCGTACGAGTCGCCCGCATTTCCCCTGGTCACGACGTCGAACAAAGAGATCGTCACCTACGCGCTGAAGTCGAACGATCCGACGAAGAACACCGGCACGATCACGTTTTACGCCGACGTCTCCAAGCCGCGCATCGGCTATGTCGGCACGGGAGGCACGCCGAAGGAGCGCAAGGTCCTCATCTCCGGCTACGACCTGACCAACGCCAATCCTCCGTACACGCTCTACCGGATCACGTTGAGAGACGCCAACATCGCCGACTCCGACGCGGATCCGGTCGGCCCTAATGGTGCGGTGGCGCTGGCGACGAACATCCGCAGCCTGAAGTTTCACTATTACTCCGATCAGGGCGGCAACGACGCGACCGAGGTCGCGCCGGTCTACGGCGACGGGCAGTACGACGCGACCACCCCGGGTACCAGCATCGCCCAGCGAAATACCCGCGCGGCGATCCAGTCGGTCCGGGTCGAGCTCATCGGCATGAACGCCGCGGCCGACAAAAATTACAGCAGTCCGCTCGAGCCGGCCGGAGGGCCCTATTCGCACTATCGCGAATATCAGCTGAGCAGCTTGATCGTCCCGCGCAACGTCGGCAAACGCTCGGTGAAGGAAGAGAGTCTCAAGCCGCCCAACCCGGCGAAACTGAAGACCATCTGCTCGGGCGCGTGCGGGGTCCCGTACATCACGTGGCAGTCGCCGACCGACGGAAACGTCGACTTTTACTCGATCATTTACGACACCGATCCGAACGGCTCGTTCAGCCAGGGTTTTCCCGTCGGCAACGTGACCGAGGCGTACTTCCCCCGTCCGCTCGATCCGGGAACGACGTACTACTTCAAGATCGAGGCTTCGAACGGCTACGGCGACGCCATCTCGGCCGAGACCGGCGCGGTCCAAGCGATCAACGGAACCACCACGAACCCGCCGACGAAGGCCACGGGGCAGGGCGCGACGACCAATCAGACGAACCAAATCACCGTGACCTTCACGGCGCCTTCCGCTTACACAAATGCGTCGCCGCAGTTCGCCTGCGTCGGGCCGCTTCCAGGCTCTAGCACCGCGGGAACGAATGCCGTCTCCACGCTCGGGATCGCGCCGCCGGAAAACATCGCATACCGCATTTATCGCAGCGCCACGAGCGCCACCTTCGATCCCTCGAAAGGCGAAGGAACGCTCGTCGCCAGCGAAGCGAATGGCATCCAGCCCTATGTCGACTACGCCGGGGTCGGGACGTTCACCGACATCGTCCCCGCCTGCACGAACTTCTACTACCGCATTCAGGCGGTGAAGGCGTCGTGCGTCGGGAGCGCGAGTAACAACAACCCGGCAAACGTCGCGACCTCCATGAGCGACTTCCTGCCGGCCATTGGCAGTCAGGCGTTCACCGGCTCTGCAATCTCGACCGTGAAACCGTCGGCGCCCACAAACCTGACGATCGCCAGGACGGCGGCGACCGGCACGTGCCCGCCGGTAGCGAACACCGTCGGACCCAGCGTGCAGTGCGGGCTCCAGCTCACGTGGGACAAAGTGGTCACCGACGCCGCGGGTTCCGCGATCAAAGTCGGCACTTACACCGTGAAGCGGAAACAGCTTCAGCCGGCCGGCGGCACCACCGTGACGTTCACGGGCGTCGACGGAGCCTGGGACCAGGCGGGCAACAGCGTCAGTTGGACGGACCCCAGCCTCAACCCGCCGAGCTTCGCGACCGATGCGTCGGGAATCTCCTATCAGTATGAATACGACGTCATCGCCAACGGCTGCACGGGCCTCGACAGCGACCCGGACGTCGCCACCGAACCGTCGTGCTACTTCGCATTGACGAACCCGGTGAGCCCGACCACCACCAACGGCGGCAGCGGAACGCATGCAAGTCCGTGGCAGCTTTACGGCGGCTCGAGCACCCTCGTTTTCACGGGGACTGGGTTGACGTCCGTAACGGAAACCATCAGCTCCGGCGGCGTCGTAGCCTACGGGCCGGTAACCCTCGCGACCAGTCCTGCCGTCTTCATCTGGCCGCCGGGCTACACCCCCGGCACCATCTTCCAGGTCGATTTCCAGGCGCAGAAAAACGGCTGTTACTACACGCAGACGGTGTGGGCGACGGAAAACGGCGGCACCTGCGACTATACGACGGCACCGAGCGGCGTTCCGAACCCCTCTCAGGCGACGACCGGCGCGTCCGCGGCGACGGCGTGGCAGCTCAAACCGAACGACACCATCGCCTTCTCGGCCAGCGATCTGAAGTCGGCGGACATCGTCGTCACGGATGTCTCTACCGGCAATCCAATAACCGTGTCCCCGACCACGTTGAACGGCACCAGCGAGACCTTCACCTGGCCGTCGACCGGTTTGTCGTACGGCAGCACCTACAAGGTCGATTTCACGCTCACCAATTCGACCGGCTGCCAGCGCCTGCAGACTTACTACGTCACGCAGGTGTGTTCGGCATACAGCGGCGGAACGCCGACGTTCAGCTCGAGCGACGCATCGCATAACGGCCAGACCGTGGCGAACGCCTGGCAAATCAACGTCGGCGGCACGTTCACGATCACGGAATCGATGGCGATGAAGAACGTGAAGCTGACGGTAACCGACAACACCGCTGTCCAGTCGTATGGAACGACGAGCTACAGCGCGCCGGGGACGAAGACCTTCACCTGGCCGACGACAGGCGTCACGGCGGCCGCGAACCACGTCTTCCAGCTCGACTTCGTGGCGGTCGACGTCAACGGCTGCACCACGTCGACGTTCACGCGCTACCTCACGCAGAGCTGCGTCTACTCCGGCGGCACGCCGACGATCTCGGCCCTCTCGACCACGCTTCGCAAGACGGGCGATTCGGCCGGCAACGGCTCGACGGTCCTCACGCCCGCGCAGATGACGCCGAACATCGACATGGTCAACATCAGCGAGTCGAAGATGGTCAAGGCGTATGTCGATTACGTCGACACGTCCGGCAACGCGCTCGCCGGCGTCACGTCGCAGACGATCACCGCCTCGGGCGGCGTGGCGAAGTTCAGCAACCCGGCCGTCCCGAGCTACAACGGAAAGGTGTATCGCATCGACGTCACGCTCGAGGACTCCAGCGGCTGCAAGAGCAGCAGCAAGTACTCGTTCTACATCAAGCAGTCGCCGTGCGTGCTGCTGCCGTCGCAGAGCGCGTCGGATACGTCGGTGATCGGATTCACCACCAGCAACAGCAGCAAGACCACGACGGTCACGGTCACGATCACGAACCTCACGAACCAGGCATTGACCGTCAATAGCGTCGGGATCACGTTCTCGGCGCCGCTGCCGACGCATAAATCGGGCGGCTCTCAGGTCGCGAGCCACCTCACGAACGTAAATCTCCCGAAGAATACGTTCAGTAGCCTGACGGTCACGTCGTCGCCTTACACGGTGACTCCGGTGACGGCCGAGACGATCCCGGCGAAGGGAACGTGGTCGTTCACCATCGTCTTCGATTACGACGCCACGTCGAGCTTCAACGTTCCTGCTCCTGCCTCTCCTCCCGCCGATCCGGTGACCGGCATCTGCATCGGTTACACGACAACGGTGGCGTCGCCGACGTCCACGACCAGCCAGAAGTGCAGCGTACAGTTCAACGCGAGCGGACAGTACTCGAGCAGCAACAACCCGAGCACTTGCGATTAGAGGCGCGAAATGAAATTGAAGGTCACGAAACTCTGGAAACGGCTTCGCCGCGAGCGCGGCTCGGCCCTGCTCGTGTCGCTGATGGTCATCGTCGGATTGAGCATGCTCGGACTCGGCTTCGTCGCCCTGTCGGAGACCGAATCCGCGATCTCGACGAACCAGCGGAACCGTGAGGAGGTCCTCAGCCACGCCGAGGCGGCGTCAAGCGTCGTCGTCGACTGGTTTCAGAACCCCGCCTGGGCAATCGGCAAGAAGCTGATGCCGTCGAACGACCCCACGGTCAACACCGAGCTCGCGGCGATGAAGCTCACGCGTAAGAACACGACAGCCGCCGGCGTCTACAAGCCGTTGAGCACCTCCCTGCTTTTCGACCTTCCGTTCAAGCCCTCGTTTGACGACCGCTTCTGGGGAACCGAGAACTATCCCGACATCCTCATCAATACCACCACGGCTCCGAAGTTCCTCAATACGTTCAACACCCTGTTGTTCAACGACACCACGGAGGCGGGGAAGATCACCGAAATCCGCATCTATGCTCCGCCCGTCGTGGGGGGGTCGATCGACGCCGCGACGCACTATTGGGAAGACGGAGGCGACCGCTACGGGGTCGCGACCGTCCGCGTCACCTGTTCACGGTTGGACACATCCGGAAACGTCGTCGCGCAGCGCCAGATTCACGAAGTGGTCACCGAGTTCCCTTTCCCCGGACCGAACGGGCCGATTCAGTCGAACTCCGCCATCACCACCAACGGCAGCTTCACCGTGTACTGGGGCCAGATCAGCGCGCAGGAGGAGCTCACCCTCAAGTCGAAGGACAATGCGCCCGGGCTGCCGTGGGCGACGGCGTGGGACCTCGTGAACTTCGAGCATGGCTACGACTCCACCTGGCCGTGGAAGCCGGGCACCGCATATAAGGCCGGCGACGTCGTGCACGCCTCGGCGGCGGCAATCGCCGCTGACTCGACGCTGCATGACTGGTCATTCACCTGCACGACGCCGGGTACGTCGGGCGCGACCGCGGCCACGGAGCCGGCATGGGACAGCAAGGTCGCCTCGGTCTGCGGATGTACCCCTGTCACCAGCTATAACGACGGATCGGTCGTATGGACTCGCACCGCTCCCCGCAACTGGCCGAACTTCTCCGAGGATGGCGGCACGGGAAACCCAACCCGCGACCATTTCGATTGGCTCTATCAACTCATCGGCCAGACATACATCGACCCGTGGGAAGAAGTCCGCACTCGCTCCGACATCGCCGAGTTCAAGTCGGCGGGCAACCTCAATCCCGAACCGAACGGTTTTTGGAACGATCCGACCAAAGATCCCACAAAGGTCGCGAGCGCGAATGCCTTTTACAGCTGGTTTCAATACATGACCACGAACAACGCCCCGGTCTTCAAGATCACGCCGTTCCCCAACATCGACTACGTCTTCTGGAAGCAGATGGCGCAGGCGGGCGACGGTCAGGGGAGCGTCTTCTATTTCGCATATAACAACAGCGCGAACGGCTTTTACCGCGTCTCCGACTCGAGTACCGTGAAGTCGTTCCAACAGTGGGCGAACTCCCTCACCGGCACAAAGGGCGCCCTCGGACCCGGTTTCTACTTCTTCGACACGATCGGCGGCGTCAACCCCCAGCCGCTCAAGAACAAGACCGGCGTCCTCACCCCCGGAATCAAGATCTCCGGCGGCAGTTTCTGCATGAAGGGGTTCGTCTACCTGAATAGCCTCCAGTTCGGCAGCACCGGCGTGAGCGGCGAAGCAGACAAGTACTATGCCTTCCCCGCCGAGCCGTTCCGCGACGTCGGTTTTCATCACGTCGATCAGACCACCGGCTTGTACGAGACCGACGCGGTGACAGGCCGCGTCAAGGGGCCGACGAACGACAACCATGGAAAGTGGGACTGCCAGGACGTCAATATGAACGGCGTCTGTGACATGTACATCATCGACGTCACGCAGGGCGGCGCCAAGACCATCAAGCGGCCCGACGGCACGAACCTCCCTTCACCGACATATATCCCGGTAGAACATTACGAAGGCTGCAACATCGTCGACACGGTCAAGAACATCGTCCCGGTGCTCAATCCGTGTTCCGAGCCGCACGAGCCTTACCTGAATCTGATCTACCCCCGCGACGGCATGACCGACGCGGCGTTGGCTCCGGACATCTCCGGTAATGTCGGCAGCTACAAAGGATCGACTGTTCAGATCGGATGGGAAAACCCGAGCTCACAGACCCGTCTCGCGAAGATAGCGACCGACTCGTCCATGACCGCCGTCGTCAACTGCAGCACGAACTCGGCGAACTGCACCTCGAATGGTTACGACGATAGCGGCCCGCTCACCAAGATTCCGCCGAAGGGACCGATCCTGGAAGGAGTCCTGTTCGTCGAAGGCGACTACGACGCGACGGGCAACGCCTCCTACTACGGTTCGATTCTCGTCAAGGGCAACTGCTGCGGCACCGGTACTCCCGCTGTCTACTTCGACCAGAGCCTTCTCACCGGCGACTTCAAGAAGAAGTTCCCGTCGTTCCCGCGCGTCTACGTTTCGAGCTACACCACCGAACAGTAACGAATCTGTGCACAGCGCACCGTGCGCTGTGCACAGATTTCCGCTACAACGACTGCAAGAACGCGATCAGCTGCGCTCGCGCCGCCGGCGTGAGCGCGTTGAACCGGTCGCGCGCGGCGCTCCCCTGGCCCGCGTGCGCGGCGATCGCCTGGTCCAGCGTCGTGGCGCGGCCGTCGTGTAGGTAGCGGTTGACGAAGCGGAGTCCCCACAACGGCTCGGTGCGCATCTCGCTGCCGGTCGAGTCGCCCATCTCGAGGCCGTCGCCGAGGGCGCCCATGTCGTGAAGGAGGAAGTCGGAGTAAGGGTGATAGATCTTGTGATCGAGCGCCGCGACCGGGCTCGATCCGGTCGTCAGCGTCGCCGTATGGCACGCCGCGCAGCCGGCGTCGTTGAAGAGCACGGCCCCGGCCGCCGTGTCTGCCGTCTGAAGTCCGCGCGCGGGCGCGGAGAGCGTCGTCATGTAGTTGTTGAGCGCCGCCGCCATGTTGCCGTTGTCGTTCAGGCCGGGCGCCGGATTGAACGCCAGCTCCGCGCAGTTGCCCTGCGGGCAGTTCTCGTTCGGGAAGTCGGGCGTGGTGATGCCCATCTCGTTCACCAGCGCGTCGCCGGAGAACTGGAGGAGCGTCGGCACCTGCGCCTTCCAGCCGAAGCGGCCGGCGGTCTTCATCCCGGCCCGGATGTTGTCGACCATGTTGACGCGTCCCGTCACGCCGTCGCCGCGCGCCGCCTCGGCAGCGGCGAGTGCGATGAACGTCGCATCCGGCGTCGCGTCGACGAGTCCCAACCCAAAGAGCGGCGTCGTACGCCTCTGAACGACGATCGTCGCCTCGGCCGGGACGTTCTCCGGCGCAAACACGTGCGTCGAGCCGTTGCGCGGACCGATCGCGCGGCTTTGCTCCAGCGATCCGCCGAGCTCCGTGAGCGCGTCGAACGTGCCGTTCACGCGGCGCGAGAAGCGCGTGACCGTCCGCGGGCTTCCCCCTCCGGCGGCCGGCGCGCTGTGGCAGGCACCGCAGGAGTCGTCGTTGAAGACCGGGCCGAGCCCGGTTGCGGCGTCGACCTGCCGCGTGAACGCGCCGCGGCCGGTGTTGAATGCCGACGCTTCGATCGCCGTCAGCCCCGCGAGCGGCGCCCCGGCGTTCTGCGCCACCGTTTCAGCCGTCGCCGGCCCGCGCACCGCGCGTTGCCTTGCCTGGGCGAACAAGAGGACCGTCGCAATGATCGACGTCGAGAGAATCAGAAGTCTTCGCATGACCGCCGGTCCTTTCCGAGCGGCGTGCCACGCATCCCAAGAGAGGAAGCACGAAACGATGGGTCGAAACGACCCGTGTGGGCGGGGGGTATTGACCCATGGAGTGTCACTCCGCCTCTCTTTCCGCCACCTTGGCATCCCGCGGATGCCGGTGTGAGTCGCCGGATGCCGGCGGCATCCGGCGGATGCCCGTGTAAGTTGGCCAACTGCCCGTGGCATCCGGCGGATGCCCGTGTGAGTTGGCCGACTGCCCGCGGCATCCGGCGGATGCCCGTGTGAGTTGGCCAACTGCCCGCGGCATCCGGCGGATGCCCGTGGCATTCGCCAACTGCCAGTGGCATCCGGCAACTGCCAGCCGCGGAAACTGAGTGGATCACCCGCAGAAATCTACGCCCGGTAGAAGCCTGTACGATGTTCACGTGCCGATATTCGATGAATGGCGGGTAGAGCCGGCGCCGGACGATCTCGCGCTGCCGGTGGAAAACGCCGCGCTGCGGGCGATCCTGATCCGGCGCGGGATCACCGACAGCGACACATTCCGGCGCTTTGCGGCGCCGGCCCTCGACGACCTGCACGATCCGGCCTCGATCCATGGGATGGACTTCGCGTGCGAGCGGATCGCCCGCGCCATCCGCGACAGAGAGGCGATCGTCATCTACGGCGACTACGACGTCGACGGCGTCACCTCGATCGTTCTCCTCCAGACCGTCCTCCGCACCCTCGGCGCGGAGGTCAGCTTCGTCGTCCCGCACCGGCTGGTCGACGGATACGGACTGAAGACCGAGGTACTCGAACGCGTCCTCGCCGAGAAGAACGTCCGGCTCGTGATCACGGTGGACTGCGGCATCACGAGCGTCGAGCCGGTGCGGCGCGCGCTCGATCGCGGCATCGACGTGATCATCACCGACCACCACCTCCCGCCCGGCGTCCTCCCGGAAGCAGCCGCGGTTCTCAACCCGAAGCAACCCGGCTGTACATATCCCTTTAAAGATCTCGCGGGCGTCGGCGTGGCGTTCAAGCTCTGCTGCGAGTTGATCCGCCGGGCCGGAAAGAAGATGTCGATCGACTCGCTCCTCAAGATCGCCGCCATCGGAACGATCGCCGACGTCGCGCCGCTCACCGGCGAGAACCGGACCATCGCGTGGCTCGGGCTCCGCGGCCTCGCCGACGTCCGCAACGCCGGCCTCCGGGCGCTCCTCAAACGCCTCGGCATCTACGGCCGCACGTTGCGCGCGAGCGACATCGGCTTCAAGGTCGGGCCGCGCATCAACGCCGCCGGCCGTCTCGCGTCGGCGAACACGGCGATCGATCTCTTCGCCGCCGCCGACGACGACGCCGCATGGCAACTCTGCGCCGAGCTCGATCGGATGAACGCGGAGCGGCGCGATGTGGAGCAGCAGGTGCGCACCGAGGCGGAGGAACAGGTTGCCGGGTGGCCAGGTCGCCAGGTCGCCGAGGCACCGGAGGGCAACCTGGCCGCCCGGCAACTCGGCAACCTTCCTCGCGTGCTCGTCCTGGCGAAGGAGCAGTGGCACAAAGGCGTCCTCGGTCTCACGGCGGGGCGCATGGCGCAGAAGTTTCATCGGCCCACCTTGATGATCGCGATCGAAGGCGATCGCTGCGTCGGATCGGCGCGGAGCATTCCGTCGATCAACCTTCATGCGCAGCTCGAACGGGTATCCGACCTCTTCGAGCACTTCGGCGGCCACGACTACGCGTGCGGCTTCTCGCTCCCGGCTCGGAACCTGCCGGCGCTACGCGAGCGGCTCGCGCGCGTATTCGAGGAGCTCGACGCGTCGCTCTTCGTCCGCGCGGCGCGCATCGACGGCGAGCTGGCGCTCCACGACATCGACCATGAGTTCGTCGCCGCGCACGAGATGCTGGAGCCGTTCGGCGCCGCGAATCCGCAGCCGTTGTTCGCGATCCGCTCGGTCGAAGTCGTCGGCACGCGCAACTTCGCCGACGATTGCTGGGAGCTGACGCTGGCAAACAATGGCGATCGCGCGGCGGCGGTGGTCTGGCCCTCGGTGAAAGAGCTCGCCAGCGAGATGGTGCGCGACGTGCGTGTCGATGTGCTCGTGCAGATCGAGCCCGATGCGTACCACCCATCGGGAGCAAAACTAATCGTTGCGGATGCGCGTAAGAATGGGGGCCAGGTCGAAACTTGAAACTTGCCGTTGCAAGTTTCGAGTTTCGACCTGACCCCTGAGCAATGCAAAGAACCGTTCGTTTCCTCAGAATCGCCCTCCCGATCCTGTTTGTCGGGTTCGTCCTCCTCATCATCTTCAGTTGGACCCGCCGCCGTTCGCCGCTCGACAACAACACCGGCGGCGAGCCGGTGGCGATCACGCGGACGGGGGAGAAGCCGCAGGCGGAGTCGAAGGGGTTCGAAGACACGCAGACGATCGCGGGGCGGGTCGTCTCGCGGATCCGCGCGCGGCGCGTGGTGGCGTACACATCGAGTTGGAACACGCTCGAAGACGTGGCGATGACGATCTACCGTCCGAACGGCCTCACGTACGAGCTGGTCTGCCCGCAGGCGCAGTTCAATAGCCAGACGAAGGAGGCGGACGTGAAGGGCGGCGTGCGCGTGAGGTCGAGCGACGGCGTCGTGATCCAGACCGCCGCGCTGCACTTCGACGGCAACCGTCTCACGAACCACATCCCGGTCGTCTTCGCGGTCGACCGGTGGAGCGGCCACGCCGGCGCGCTCGATCTCGACGTCGAGGCGGAGACGCTCCATCTCTTCGACAACCTCGACGCCGCGACCTCGCCCGCGCCGAACGATCCGCCGATGTCGATCAAGGCGAACGACGGCGTCTTCCGGCGCAAGGAGAACGACGTCAACTTCACGAAAGATGTGAAGCTCACGCGCCTGGCCGACAAGGTCGACGCCGATCACGTCGCCGGCCTCTTCGCGCAGAACCGGAAGACGCTCGTGAACCTCCATGGCGAAGGCCATGTCTTCATGTCCCTCGGCGGCGCTGCCGCCCCCGGCGAGAACCTCGGCGGACGCAAAGACATCACGTGCGATCGCTTCTACAGCGACGTCGATCCCGCGGGCGCCATCAACGGGATGAACGCAGTCAGCGACACCGGCCTGGTGCATGCGGTGCTGGACGGGCCGCCGAAGCGCGACATCGTGGCGAAGAGCGTCCACGTCGCGCTCGCGAACAAGGCCGTGACCGAAATGAAGGCGGAGTGGCAGGTCGTGATGAAGGAGCTCGGGCCGGCGCCGCGCCAGATCGTCTCCGACCACATCACGGTCGCCTTCGACCCGGCGATCCACAAAGCGACGAACGCCTATCTCGAGGGGAACGTCCGCTACAACGATCCGAAGAACTCAGCCGTCGCCATCCGCGCGACGTACGACATCACGAACGACCGCGTCGTGATGACCGCGGAGCCGGGGTTCGACCCGACGGTGACGAGCGAAGGGAACGTCGTGAAGGCCAAGCAGATCGAGTTCTCGCCGCGCGCCGGCACCGCCCGCGCCACCGGAAGCGTCATCGCGCAGCTCGTCACTCGTACCGGCCCGTCCGCCGACGGGACGAACGTCTTTCCGGCGAACAAGCCGGTGTTCGTCAACTCCGACCTGCTCAACATCCGCAATGCGAACAAGACCGCCATCTTCAGCGGCAACGTGCGCGCGTGGCAGGAGACGAACACGCTCTTCGCGCAGGAGCTGCAAGTGGTGGGGAACGGCGACTCGCTCAACGCGCGCGGGAACGTCCGCACGGTTTTGTACAACACCGACGCGACGGGGAAACAGCAACGGCAGGTGCCGGTGCTCTCCCACAGCGAGCAGCTCTCCGGCCGGAAGAACGATCGCCGCCTCGATCTCGCCGGCGGCGTGCGCATCGAAGACGAAACGCGCACCCTCACGTCCGACCACGCCACGTTCTTCTTCGACGGGAACAAGAAGCTCGATCACGTCGAGGCGGACGGGAAAGTGGTCGTGACCGAGTCGTCCACCGGCCGGAAGGGCACGGGCGATCACGCGATCTACCACATGAGCACCAAGACCGCGGAGCTCACGGGGAAGCCCGCCACCACCACTGCCCCGAACGGCAGTGCCAGCGGCGAGAAGATCGCCATCGACCTCGTCCGCAACAAAGTCGAGATCCTCAGCCCCACCGGGCCCGCGACCGGAACGTACAAGCCGTAGGCGTCCGCTGTCTCTGATACATTCCGCGCGACGATGGCTGACCGCCGTGACGACGTCTTCTCCGTGACCGCCGAGGATCGGGCGGGAGATGGGATCTTGCGGTTGGCGGCGACCCACCTGGTGAAGGTGTACAAAGGGCGCAAGGTCGTGCGCGACGTCTCGGTCGAGATCAAACAGAACGAGATCGTCGGGCTCCTTGGGCCGAATGGGGCGGGAAAGACCACCACCTTCTACATGATCGTCGGACTGGTGCGGCCCGACGACGGCTCGGTCACGCTCGGCGACGACGACATCACCGACCTCCCGATGTACCTCCGCGCGCAGCGCGGCATCAGCTACCTGCCGCAGGAGCCGTCGGTCTTCCGCAAGCTGACGGTGGAGGAGAACCTGCTCTCGGTCTTCGAAACGATGGGATTGCCCCGCGCGGAGCGCCAGCGGCGAACGCGAGTGCTGCTGGAGGAGTTCGGAATCACCCACATCGCGCGGAACCGGGCGTACTCGCTTTCGGGTGGGGAGCGCCGGCGCGTGGAGATCGCGAGGAGCCTTGCGATCAACCCGGCATTCATTTTGCTAGATGAGCCATTTGCAGGAATCGATCCAATCGCGGTATTCGAGATTCAACGCATCGTCTCTCAACTGCGAGCCAGAGGGATCGGGATCCTCATTACCGATCACAACGTGCGGGAAACATTGAAGATCACCGATCGCGCCTATATCATCAAGGAAGGGGAGATCTTCCGACAGGGAGTCCCCGAAAGCCTCTCCGCCGATGCAGAGGTTCGCCGAATTTACCTCGGCGAATCGTTCAACCTGAGCTGATGGCACTAGAACAAAAACTCCACCTCAAACTCTCCCAGAAGCTGATCATGACGCCTTCGCTGCAGCAGGCGATCAAGCTGCTGCAGTTGTCGAAACTCGAGCTCCAGGAAGTCCTCAACCAGGAGCTCCTCGAAAATCCGCTCCTCGAAGAAACAGCCGAGGAGATCAAGCAAGAGGAAGCTGAAGCCGAGTCGCAGGAAACCAAGAACGAGCAGGCGGAAGAGACCAAGAAAGTCGAAGAGAAAGAGCAGGAGAAAGAGAAAGACTCCTTCGACGAGATCGACTACGACGCCTACTTCCAGGACTACATCGAGTACGGCTACAACCCGCGCGGGATGGGGGAGGAGCACGAGGAGTTCCCGATCGAGAACACCCTCACGCGCCCGCCCAACCTGACCGACCACCTCACCTGGCAGCTCAGCATGAGCGACGCCTCGCCGCGGATCAAAGAGATCGGCGCCTTCATCATCGGGAACATCGACGAAGACGGCTACCTTCGCGCCACCAACGAGGAGATCGCCGCATCCGGCGGCTTCGCGATGGAGGACGTAGCGGCAGCGGTGAACGCCATCCAGTCACTCGACCCGATTGGCGTCGGGGCCCGCGATCTCCGCGAGTGCCTCCTGCTCCAACTCCAGTTCCTCGAGGTCGACGTCCCCTTCGTGGAAGAGATCATCCGCGACCACTGGGAAGAGTTCATGACCCGCAAGTTCGTCCAGATCTCGAAGGCGCTCTCCATCGACATGAAGACGCTCGAAGGGATCGTCGAGGTCATCAAGCACCTCGATCCGAAGCCGGGACGCAAGTACTCGAACGAGCGCGCCATCTACGTCGAGCCGGACGTCTACATACACAAGGTCGGCGATGAGTACGTCATCGTGCTGAACGAGGACGGCATGCCGAAGCTCCGCATCAATGGCAGCTACAAGGCGATGCTGAACTCGATGGACTCGAAGTCAGACGGCGAGACGGTCAACTACATCAAAGACAAGATCCGTTCGGCGGTGTGGCTGATCAAGTCACTCGACCAGCGGCAGCGGACGATTTACAAGGTCGCCGAGTCGATCGTGAAGCACCAGCGCGAGTTCCTGGAGCGGGGGATCGACTTCCTCCGGCCGCTCGTCCTGCGCGACGTCGCCGACGACATCCAGATGCACGAGTCGACCGTGTCGCGCGTCGTTTCGAACAAGTACATGCACACGCCGCGCGGGCTGTTCCTGATGAAGTACTTCTTCCACAGCGGCATCGATTCCGACACCGGCGAGGACATCTCCAGCCTCACCGTGAAGAAGAAGATCCAGGGTTACATCGAGGCGGAAGATCCGCGCAAGCCCCTCAGTGATTCCAAGATCATGAAGATCCTGAACGACGAGGGCATAAACATTGCGCGCCGCACGGTGGCGAAGTACAGAGACGAACTGAATATCCCCTCATCCACCGACCGCAAGCAGATTTTCTAGCTCCTGCACGGAGCTCCAGAGGTGAACATTGGCCACGGAAATTACCGGCCGTAGTTTCGAAGTCACACCCGACATCCGCAAGCTCCTCGAAACCAAGATTGCCAAGATTCAGGAGAAGCTCTTCGACGACGTCATCGACGTCCGCTGCGTCCTGCAGGTGCAGAAGTACCGCAACATCTGCGAGATCCTGATCGTCGGAAAGGACCACGACGTCAAAGTGGTCCAGGAATCCGACGAGTCGATGCAGGACGCGATCAACCTCGCGCTCGATCATCTCAAGCGGCAGGCCCAGAAAAACCGGAAGAAGATCCGCGATCACCACCGCAAGGACGGCAATGACGTCAAGGCGCAGGTGACCGAGTGGGCGGTGCAGGTGCTCGAGCGGGGGCAGCTTCGCGAGACAGACGACCACAACCGTCCGAGGATCATCAAGACGAACAACCTGCCGATCCGTCCGATGTCAATCGAGGAGGCCGCGCTGCGGCTCGACGACTCGAAGAACGAGTTCATCGTCTTCCGCGATCTCGATACGGATAAGGTCGCCGTGATGTACAAGCGGCGCGACCAGAACATCGGCCTGATCTCTCCGGAGTTCTGACAGGCCGGAGTTTTGACAAGGTTGTGACAGCTTCAACGCCGCGCCTGCTTTTTCCGTAATCCTCCTGTAACCTGAATCCCTACATTCAGGGGAGGGTCTATGAAAAGCAGCAAGCGTATGCTGGTCGTGTTAGCCGTTCTGTCGCTCGCGGTTCCCGCGTTTGCGAAGCTGTCGAAGTACAAGGATTGGCCGAACACGCCGGTGGGGTACTTCATGACGAAGGCCGAACGGGTGCAGTGGTCGGCCATCGACACGGACGAAGCGGCGCAGGCATTCGTCGACAGGTTCATCGCCAGCCGCGGCGGCGACGCGTTTGTCGCCGAGGCGACCAAACGGGCCGAGATGGCAGACAAGTACCTCACTGTCGGCAGGTTGCCCGGCTCGAAGACCCTCCGCGGAAAGGCGATCGTCCTGTTCGGGGCGCCTTCGGCGATCAACGTGACGGGCGATTCCGGTACGCAGGTGTCGCGCACCAGTCCCGCCGTCAACGAGGCGTATAGCGGCGCCAGTGCAGGTGGCGGCGACTCGAGCTCGGCGAAGGGCAGCGCCGGCCAGGGAAACAGCAGCGCGGACAATGGCGGCACGTTCGGAGCGCCGATGGTGTCGACCTACATCACGCGAACGTACCACTTGGGGTTCGATGCGGCGCCGGGCGGGCCGGTCGACTTTACGTTCATCGCCGACGGCGGGAGCGGCAAAGACCGCGTCGCAAAGGGTGCCAACAATCTCGATGAAGCCTTCGAACGCGCAGCAGTTGCGTCGATCAAGTCCAAATAGCTGTCCTACGGAGAAACCATGAAACGTCTGTTGATTGCCGTCGCGCTGGTGTTGCTTGCGGTTCCCGCTTTCGCGAGGCTGTCGAAGTACAAAGACTGGCCGAATAGTCCGGAGGGGTACTTCATGACGAAGGCCGAACGGGCTGAGTGGTCGAGGCTCGACTCGGACGCCGACGCCGAGAAGTTCATCGCCGACTTCGTCGCCAAACGTCCCGCGAACTTCGAGAAGGAAGTCGCAGACCGCGCCGCGAACGCCGACAAGTACCTGACGGTCGCGAAGACGCCCGGCTCGAAGAGCCTGCGCGGCAAGGTCGTCATCCTCTTCGGAGCGCCATCGTCGATTGACGTCGCGAATGAGGTTCGGACGACCACGAAACGGGACAACCCGTATGTCTCGACGGCGATGTCGAACGCGAACACCCAGGGGACCGGCGCCGACGCCGGCAGCAAGGGCGGCGGCGAGAGCTTCAATACGCCGGGAAACACCATGTCGACCTCGCAGTCAGTTCGCGTCATGCATTTCGCCTATGGCGGCGACATCGCGCACCTCGTCGACCGGAAATCGGTCGACATCAACGTGGAGATCGACCCGCTCAGCGGCAAGGACATGATCACGTCGCGGAGCGCTGAATCGGACCTCAATGCCATGTTCGAGACCATCGCAGAGTCATGGATCAAAAAGTGAAACCGTTCATCGCTCCCCTTTTCCTGCTGCTGCTCGCGGTTCCGGCCTTCGCCCATCTTTCGAAATACAAAGATTGGGCGAAGTCGCCGGAGGGGTACTTCATGACGCGCGCGGAGCGCGATCAATGGGCGAAGATCGATACCGATGCCGACGCGGAGAAGTTCGTCGCGGAATTCCTCGCCAGACGCCCTGACAACTTCCCGAAAGAGGTTGCCGAGCGCGCCGCCAATGCCGACAAGTATCTGACCGTGGCGAAGACGCCCGGCTCGAAGAGCCTCCGTGGCAAAGTCGTCATCCTTCTCGGACCTCCCACGGCGACCGACGTCTCCGTTACGACCAGGACCAGCTCGTCGAAGCGGGACAACCCGGTGATGTCGAGCGCCCTGTCGAATTTCAATGCACCAGGCGGGACCGAAAACCTGTCGGACGGCAAGGCGGTGCAGGAGATGTCGACGCAGAACTCCATACGCATCCTGCACTTCAACTATCAGGGAGAAATCGCGAAAGTCGCCGACCGCAAGTCGATCGACATCAGCGTCGAAATTGAGAGCGCCACCGGCAAGGACCGGCTCGCATCACAAAGCGAAGCGGGCGACGTCGACGCGATCTTCGAGGCGGTCGCCCGCTCGTGGATTAAGAAGTAGGCGGTACCATACAAGGCGTGTCGGACACGCAAGACTTTGTCGAGACGAACGTGGAGTCGCTCCGTTCCGCGGAGATGGACGACCTCGCGTTGCGTCTGGTCACGGGTGAAGACGGCCTCGATCGCATCATTGCGCGTCCGCGTGTCCAGAAGCCGGGACTGGCGTTCGCGGGTTACTACGAGTACATCAAGCCGTGGCGCGTGCAGATCATCGGCGCGTCCGAGACGAAGTACCTCGAGTCGCTTCCGCCGCGGCTGCGTGAGAAACGCGTGCGCGAGGTCGCGGCGCTCGACGTCTCCTGCTTCATCGTGACGAAGGGGATCGCGCCGCTCGAGGAGTTCCGGCACGAGTGCGAAAAGCGCTCGGTGCCGCTCTTCTCGACGCCGGCGATGTCGTCGACCACGATCACGCGGACTACGTACTTCCTCGAAGAGACGATGGCGCCGCGGCTCACGATGCACTCCGGCCTCCTCGACGTCTACGGCATCGGCGTCCTGCTCCTCGGCGACAGCGGCATCGGAAAGAGCGAGTGCGCTCTCGATCTGGTGTATCGCGGACACCGTCTGATCGCGGACGATCTCGTGGTCGTCCGGCGCCATCCGAACGACGTCCTCCTCGGCTACTCGAACGACCTGCTCCGCCATCATATGGAGCTGCGCGGCATCGGCATCATCGACATCAAGGACCTCTTCGGCGTCGCATCGACGCGCGACGTCAAGCCGATCGATCTGGTCGTGAAGCTGGAGAAGTGGGTCGAGGGGACGGAGTACGACCGCCTCGGCATCGCCGGCGAGACGTTCGAGCTCCTCGGAGTCTCGAAGCCGTACGTCCGCCTCCCGGTAGCATCGGGGCGCAATCTGGCACTCCTGGTCGAGATCGCGGCGCGGAACCACCTGATGAAGCTGCAGGGCTATGACTCGGCGCGGGCCTTCACGCAGAAGATCGACGAGATGATCGCCGACAAGGGGAGCATCACCCAGTCGCTGCCGCACTCGAATTCCTCGGAGGTCGCCAGTTCTACAATCCGCAGCGCGAACACGCGCCAGATGTTGCAGCCCGGCGTCCTGGACCGCGTCAGGAGGCAGCGGTGATGTCAGAGCGCAGAGCGCAGAGGGGAGAGCGCAGAATGTTCATTCCGTCTCTCCGCTCTGCGCTCTGCGCTCTCCGCTCTGCATGATGGGTCCGAAGTATCTCGTCATCATCACCGGCCTCTCGGGGTCGGGGAAGTCGTACGTGCAGTCGACGCTCGAGGACCTCGGGTTCTACTGCAGCGACAACCTGCCGCTGGCGCTGATCGAGCCGTTCCTGGAGGAGGTCGCGGCGCACGAGAACGCGACGCGCGTCGGCATCGTCGTCGACGTCCGGACGCACGATTTCGCGAAGATCTTTCCGAACTTCTACCGCGACCGGATCCAGAAGCTGGTTCCGAATTGCGTTCTGATCTTTCTCGAAGCGAGCGACGAGGTGATCGCGCGCCGCTACAGCGAGACGCGGCGTCCGCACCCGATGGCGAAGGACCTCCCGGTGCTGGAGGCGATCCAGCGCGAGCGTTCAGAGTTGCGGGAGGTGAAGGCCCTCGCGAACATGGTGCTCGACACCTCGCAGTTCTCGGTGCACGAGTTGAAGGCCGAGGTGATGAAGCGGTTCCAACTGCCCGGCTACGAGCCGAGCATGCTGATCACCGTCATCTCGTTCGGCTTCAAGTACCAGACGCCGTACAACCTCGACTTGCTGTTCGACGTCCGCTTCCTCCCAAACCCGCACTTCATCGAGGAGTTGCGGCCAAAGACGGGCCTCGACCCCGAGGTGATCGAGTACCTCCACCAGCAGCCGGAGTACGATGAGTTCTACGCGAAGCTGCTCGACTTCGTCACCTACCTGGCGCCGCAATACCGGAAGGAGATGAAGAGCTACCTCACGATCGGCATCGGCTGCACGGGCGGCAAGCACCGTAGCGTCGCCATCGCCCAACGCCTCGGCGACGACCTGCTGCAGCGCGGGTATTCGGTGGAAGTCATCCACCGCGACCACCGGCGGTGACTCGCACGGTGAGGGCGGTACGCGTATGATGGCGCGCTGCGGTTCTGGGAGAAGGGTCAAGCGTGGTAGGTGGTCTGATCGTTACGCACGGAAATCTGGCGTACGAGCTGCTCAAGGCGGCTCAAAAAATTGAAGCGAACCTGAATGGCATCGAGGCGGTGCCGCTGGAGTGGAGCGACACGGTCGACGAGGCGCGCGAGAAGATCCGCGCGGCGCTCGAGAGGATCGGTCCCGATCGCCCGGTCATCATCTTCACCGACATGTTTGGCGGTACGCCCTCGAACATCAGCCTTTCGTTCCTGGAGCAGGGAAGGGTCGAGATCGTCACGGGTGTCAATCTCCCGATGATCGTGAAGTTCGCGATGCTGCAGCAGGAAGCGAAAGACGTCACGACGCTGGCGCACACGATCACCGAGAAGGGGTCGAAGGCCATCCGCGTCGCCTCCGACCTGCTCGCCGCGACCGCCAATGGAGCGGCTCGTTGACGGAGCGTTCCCTCGAGATCAAGAACAAACTCGGTCTCCATGCGCGTGCGGCCGCGAAGCTCGTGCACACGGCGGCGCGTTTCAAATCGGACATCAAGATCCGCAAGGGCGAGGAGGAGGTCGACGGGAAGTCGATCCTCGGTATCCTGCTGCTCGCCGCCGGCCGCGGCTCGACCATTCTCGTGAAAGCCGACGGTCCCGACGAGCGCGACGCGCTCGACGCCATCGAAGCGCTGATCGAGGCGAAGTTCGACGAGGCCGAGTAGGTAGAATGGTCGCGTGACCATCACCCCCACCAAGTCGCGGCCCGACGTTCGTACCTACAAGGGCATCGGCGTTTCCCCCGGCATCGCCATCGGCCGCGCCGTGATCATCGAGAAGCGAGTGGCGTCGGTGTACCGCGTTCCGATCCGTGACGAGGAGGTGGACGGCGAGGTCACGCGCTTTCTCGAAGCGCTCGAGAAGACGCGCGACGAGCTGCTGGAGCTCAAGCAGAAGGTCAGCCGCTCGATGGGCGACGAATACGCGTCGATCTTCGACGCGCACGCGATGATCGTGAGCGACGCCTCGTTCGCCGACAAGGTCGTGCAGAAGATCGAGGAGGAGCAGGTCAACGCCGAGTGGGCGCTCTCCGAGGTCGAGGAGGAGCTCCAGGCGCGCTTCGCCTCGTTCGATGACGAGTATCTGCGGGAACGCGTCGCGGACGTCAAGGACGTTTCGCAACGGGTGCTCGTCAATCTGCAGGGCATCGCACACCATGACGTCTCCGAGATCACGCACGACGTCGTGATCCTCGCGGACGATTTGACGCCGTCGGACACGATCCACTTCAACCGGCGGCCGATCGTCGGCTTCGCAACCGAAGCGGGGGGACGAACGTCCCACACCTCGATCATCGCGAAGTCGCTCTTCATGCCTGCCGTCATCGGTGTCCCGCGCCTCACGAAGATCGTCGACAACGACGAGCTGGTGATCGTCGACGGTTATGAAGGGACGATCGTCGTCAATCCGACGCAGGCGATGGTCTCCGAATACCGCGGCCGCGTCACGCGCCACGAGGAGCAGGAGAACAAGCTCCTCAGCAACCGCAACGTCGCGGCGGTGACTAAGGACAACATCCAGATCTCGCTGCAGGCAAACATCGAGCTGATCGAAGAGCTCGAGGACGCGGTGAAGTACGGCGCCGAGGGGATCGGACTGTATCGGTCCGAGTTCCTCTACATCTCGAAGTCGCCGCTGCTGCCGACCGAGGAAGAGCATTTCAACGTCTATCGCCGTCTTGCGGAATCGGTGGCGCCGAACTGGTGCGTCATCCGGACTTTCGACCTCGGCGGCAAGAAGGTCGCGGCAACGATCACCGGCAAGAAAGAAGACAACCCGGTGCTCGGACTGCGGGCGCTGCGTCTCTGCATGCGCCATCGCGAGATGTTCAAGACGCAGCTTCGCGCCCTACTGCGTGCCTCGGCGTTCGGCAAGATCAAGATCATGTTCCCGCTCGTCTCCGGCGTACAGGAACTGCGTCAGGTGAAGACGCTCGTGCGCGAGCTGATGACGAACCTCGACGCGGAGAAGATCGCGTACAACAAAGAACTGAAGATCGGCATCATGATCGAGGTGCCGTCGGCCGCCGTGATCGCCGACCTCCTGGCGACCGAGGCCGACTTCTTCGCGATTGGAACGAACGATCTGATCCAGTACTCGCTCGCAATCGATCGCGCCAATGAGAACGTCAGCTACCTGTACGAGCCGCTCCATCCCGCGCTGCTGCGTCTCATCAAAGGCGTGATCGATGCCGGGAAGCGCTCCGGCATTCCGGTATCGATGTGCGGCGAGATGGCGTCCGACCCGATCTACGCGGTGATCCTCCTCGGCCTCGGCCTCGAGATCTTCTCGATGAATCCGTCGAACGTGCCGGTGGTGAAAGACGTCATCCGGAACGTCCGGTATCGCGACTGCCGGCGCATCGCGGAGATCGCACTGCAGAAGAAGACGGCGCAGGAGATCGAGGAGTTCGTGATCGAGAGCGTCGCGATGCGCTTCCCTCAGGGCCTCGTCAACAAGTCCGCATGAGCGACGATCTCTTTCGCATTCGCGACGTCCATCGTGTCCCGAAGCCGTGGGGATATGAACTGATCTTCGCGAAGACGGCGCGGTATGTCGGAAAGATCCTGCACATCAATCAGGGCGAGACGCTCAGCCTCCAGTACCACAACGTGAAGGAGGAGACGCTCTTCGTCGTTCGCGGCGAGTTGAAGCTGACGATCGAGAGCGATGGCGACCGGCGCGTGCTGCCGCTACGCGAAGGAGAGTCGTTCCACATCCCCCCGCGGCTGATCCATCGCATGGAAGCGGTGATCGACACCGACGTCGCCGAAGTCTCGACGCCGGAGCTCGATGACGTCGTGCGGCTCGAGGATCGCTACGGCCGCGAGGGGACGAGCGCGCCATGAGTTTCGTAATCGCGTTGCTACTACTCCTCGCGCAGGAGACGACGACGACAATCGCGCCGCCGAAGCCGCCGCAGTCGGATCTCGTCAGGGCAGCGCACGCGGCGAAGGCGAAGAAGATAGCGTCGAAGAAGAAGCCGATCACGAACGCCGATCTCAAGAAGGCCAAGAGCAAGCTCCTGACGTTCGAACCGGCGACTGCGACCGACACGACGACATCGACGTCCACGGCTGCCGCGACCGACACGAAAGGCCCGTACGCGAAGGAAGACGAGCGATATCGCGCGCGCAAGGAAGCCGAGGGGCGCGTGAATGCCGCGGCGGCGAAAGTGGGCGACCTCGAGAAAGAGCTCGATCGTGTCGAGCAGAGTTACTACAACACCAACGATCCGACCGAACGCGACACCGTCATCGCGAAACGCTTCGCGCAGACGAAGAAACAGCTCGAGGATGCGCGGAAGGAATTGGCCGACGCGAGGGATGCGTTGGCGGCATTAAAGTAGCGCGTCGGCGAGCAGCCCATGCCCAAGTCCTTTTTCATCGAAACGTGGGGCTGTCAGATGAACGATCTCGACAGCCAGCGCCTCAGCGGCACGCTCAAGCTGCGCGGCTACACGCGCGTCGACGACAAGACGGCCGCCGACCTGATCCTCCTCAACACCTGCTCTGTGCGCGACAAGGCCGAGCAGAAGATGCTCTCCGAGCTCGGGCGCCTGCGCGAGTTGAAACGCGAAAAGGACGGTCACCTGACCATCGGTGTCTGCGGCTGCGTCGCACAGCAGGAGGGCGAGCGGATCCTCGAACGGGCACCGTGGGTCGACTTCGTCATGGGCCCCGGCAACGTCGGCTATCTGGACGAGGTGCTGGACGGCGGTAGGGGAGTGGCGGTCGAGTTCCCCGAAGATCGCCGGTACGACTACGTCACCATCGACCGCGACTCGACGACGAAGGCTTACGTCACGATCATCGAAGGCTGCAACAAGAACTGCACCTTCTGCATCGTGCCGACGACGCGCGGACGCGAGGCTTCACGATCGTTCGACGACGTTCTCGCCGAGGTTCACGCGGCGGTCGCAGGCGGCCGCGTCGAGATCGAGCTGCTCGGTCAGACGGTAAACGCGTATCGCTGTCCCGCCATCGGGCGCGACTTTGGCGCGCTGCTATCGGCGGTCGCGGAGATTGACGGCGTCGTCCGGCTACGGTTCACGACTTCGCATCCGTCCGAGGTCAACGATTCGATGATCGCAGCGATGCGCGACCACACGAACATCTCGCGCTATCTCCACCTGCCCGTGCAGTCGGGGTCGTCGAAGATCCTGAGGCGCATGAAGCGGCTGTACACGCGCGAGCGCTATCTCGAGGTCATCGCGCGCATCCGCGAGGCAATCCCGGAGACTCACTTTTCGACCGACATCATCGTCGGCTTCCCAGGGGAGACGGAGGACGATTTCCAGCAGACGCTTTCGCTCATCGAGGAAGTGCGCTACGGATCGCTGTTCGCATTCAAGTACTCGCCGCGGCCGGGGACGCCGGCGCTGAAGATCGGCGACGCGGTCGACGATGAGGTCGCGAGCGAGCGCCTGACCCGACTGTTCGATCTGCACGAGCAGATCAAGCGGGAGCGGCTGGAGTCGTATCGCGGGCGCGTCCTTCCGGTGCTCTACGAGGGACCAAGCAAACATGACCCTGCCATTCTCGCGGGGCGCACCGACGACAACTGGGTCGTCAACTTCGCCGGCGCGACGTCCGCCCCGGTCGGGAGTATTCTGGGGGTGCGCATTGCGAGCGCGAAGCATCACACGCTTCATGGGGAGGTCGCATGAGTGAGCTGGTGCCGATGACGATCAAGGGGCTGATGCTCGACCCGGTGTCGAACTCGCCGATCGTCGTTCTGAAGGACGACGAGGAGAAGTTCTTCCTTCCGATCTGGGTCGGCATTTTCGAGGCGAACGCGATTGCGCTGCAGCTCGAGAACGTGGCGACACCGCGTCCGATGACGCACGACCTCCTCAAGAACATGATCGGCGAGCTCCATGGACAGGTGATGCGGATCGTGATCAACGACCTTCGCGATTCGACGTTTTTCGCCCAGATCCGGGTGGTGACCGGCGGAAAGACGCTGGAAGTCGATGCCCGCCCGTCGGATGCCATCGCCCTGGCGCTCCGCACCGCGGCGCCCATCTTCGTGGCCCAGGAAGTCCTGGAGCAGGCGCAGACGATCTCGCCGGAGAACGTCGACGAGGATGACGAGCGGTCGAAGAAGTGGCTCGAAACCCTCGATACCGAGGATCTCGGCAAGTACAAAATGTGAGTTGCGCGATCGGGTAGAATCGCACCCGGTTCAATGATCATCACGGTCGCCAATCAAAAAGGCGGTGTCGGGAAAACCACCACCGCGATCAATCTCTCGGCCGCCGTAGCCAACAAAGGATTCAAGACGCTGCTGATCGATCTCGATCCGCAGGCGAATTCGACCATGAGCTACGTCGACGCGCGCGGTGTGCAGCGCTCGATGTACGACGTCCTCGTCACCGAAGAGATCGAGTTCAAGGATGCCGTCGTCGAGACGTCGGTGCCGAACCTCAGCATCGCCCCGTCGCGCATCTCGCTCGCCAAGCTCGAATCGAAACTGATCGGCGATCTCGACGGCCCGTTCCGGCTGAAAGACAAGATGAAGGACGCGGGCAACGAATTCGACTACATCTTCATCGACACGCCGCCGACGCTCGGCATGATCACGGTCAACGCGCTCGTCGCGTCGACGCACGTGCTCGTACCGATCCAGTCGTCGTACTTCGCGCTGGAAGGAACGGACGATCTGCTCGAGACGATCGAGAAGATCAAGGCGCGGCCGAACCCGAATCTCCAGCTCCTCGGCGTCGTCATCACGATGCACGACAAGCGCACCACGCTGGCGAAGGACATCCACGATCAGATCGGACAGGTGTTCGGCGACCGCCTGTTCAACACCGTGATCACGAAGTCGATCCGCCTGGAGGAGAGTCCGGCGTACAAGGAATCGATCTTCACGTTCGCGCCGCGGTCGAGCGGCGCGATGGAGTACTACTCGCTGTCCGAAGAATTGCTCTCGAGGGTTTGATGGCACTCAAACGCGGCTTGCCCCAACGCTCCATGCGGCACGATGCGCATTACGTCGACGAGCTCACGCGCCGGTCCGGACGCAGCATCGGCTCCATGATTCCCCTAGGGATGATCGAGGCGAATCCCGATCAGCCGCGCACGCACCTCGGCAACATCGAGGAGCTCGCGAATTCCGTCCGCGAGAAGGGCGTGCTCGAGCCGATCCTCGTGCGCCAGGTCGCGCCGAACAAGTACCAGATCATCTCGGGCGAGCGCCGCTTCCGCGCCGCGACGATGGCGGGGCTCGACGAGATTCCGGCCATCGAGCTCGACGTCGACGACAAGGAACAGCTCGAGATCGCGCTCATCGAGAACATCCAACGCAAGGACCTGACGGCGTTCGAAGAGGCGGAGGGCTATCTCGCGCTGCAGCAGCGGTTCAATTACACGCACGAGAAGATCTCGCAGGTGATCGGGAAGTCGCGCACAACGGTCACGGAAACGCTGCTCATCAACGACATCCCCGACCGCATCCGCCTGATGTGCCGCGAGGCGGGGATCGCGAACAAGTCGGTCCTCGTGCAGGTCGCGCGCGCCGGGAACGAGGAGGCGATGGAGGACGTCGTCACCGCGTACGCCTCGGGGGAGCTCGATCGCGACGCGTTGCGCAAGCAGACGTCGGCGAAGCAGGAGACGAAGAAGGCGGGCCGCCCGAAGAATTTCGTCTTCGCGCTGAAGGACAAGTCGCTGCCGTTCTCATTGAATCTCGCATTCAAGAAGCCGAACGTGGAGAAGAGCGAGGTCATCGATGCGCTCCGCGAACTTCTCCGCCGGCTCGAAGCGGAGCGCTAGAGGGCGATCGTCACTTGGTGAGCAGGGCGGCGACGTTGTCATGCTTTGCCTTCTTTGCGAGGTCGAGCGGCGTCGAGCCGTCGTCCGCGCGCGACGTGATCTCCGCGCCGTAAGCGATCAGCAGCTTCACCAGGTCTTCGCGCCCGCTCTGTGCTGCCTCATGCATCGGCGTGATCCCCTCGGCCTGCCGCACTAGCGCGTCCGCGCCGTGGTCGAGGAGCAGTTTCGCCGTCGCATATTGCCCCGATAGCAGCGCCGTCTGGAGCGGCGTGTTGCGGAACGACGACTTCGCGCGGGAGTTCACGTCGGCGCCGCGGTTGATGAGTAGCTCAGTCGTCGCGACGTTGCCGGCGAACGCGGCGATGTGCAGCGGCGTCCATCCGAACGACGTTCGCTCCGCGACGCGATGCGGATCGTCTTTCAACATCGCCTCGAGCTGGTCGGCCGTTCCGAATGCGGCGGTTTCGTAGAGGCCGAACTTCGGCTTGCGCGCCAGCACGGTCTGAAGAACGTCATTAGCCTTCGGGTCGAGGAAACCCTCGCTCCCTTTCGGGATCGCGAACAAGGCCATGAGCGTGACGGAGACGCCGTGTGGACTGGCGGCGTTCACGAGGGCCGCATCCGATTGAAGCATTGAATTGACCGTCGTCAGGTCGCGCGCGGAGACGGCCTTGACGAACTCTTCGGGCGTGGCGAGCAGCAGCGAAACAATCAGCATCATCATGGCCGCAATGTCGCCGTTCCCGACGCTGCGCACCAGTGCCGGTCGCGCTATTCGGGAAACCATGACTTCCGGCCTATTCAGGGCGGCTGCGTCGTTGTGTCATCCTGATGCGATGACGGAGCGGCGCATCGGGGTCGTCATGTGGCTGATGGTCGGCGTCCCTGTCCTCATTCAGCCGCAAGGGGACGCTTGGCGCCTCGCTTCATGGGCCTGCGCGTTTCTGCTCTTTGGCGCGCTGTATGTCTACGGCCGCGGCATCACGCCGCTCGTCGTCGAGTGTGCGGCCGTCCTCGCAATGGTCCTCACGCGCTGCAACGGTTTCGAAGGAACTTTGCTCGTGCTGGTCGCGATACAGCTCGGCGCCCGTTTCACGCCGCGGATTGCGCTGACATGGATCGTCCTCCAAACGCTGCTCCTCGGCAGCGCGATCGCGATTCACTGGAACGTCCGTCCGGCGCTCATGCTGATACCGCCGTACTTCGGATTCCAGCTCCTGGCGTTCGCGACGATCGCGTCGATGGGCAAGCTCGCCGCGGCGACGCGTGAAGTGGAACGGCTCCGGATGAGCCGCGACATCCACGACGCGCTCGGGCACCGGCTCACGGCACTGACGCTCAACCTGGAGACCGCATTGCGACGGATCCCGAACGAGGACGCGCGGGAGAGTGTCGAGACGGCGCAATCGCTCGCGCGCGATCTCCTCGCCGACGTTCGCGACATCGTCGAAGGAGCGCGTGGCGAGACCGATCTCGCGAGCGGTCTCGAACGGCTGATCGATTCCATCCCGCGGCCGCGTGTCCATCTGCAGGTTGGTTCGCGGCTCGAGATCGACCCGGAACGGCGACAGGTCCTGCTCCGCACAGTCCAGGAGATCATCACGAACGCCGCTCGGCACTCCGAGGCTGCGAACCTCTGGATCGTGATCGATCGAGAAGATGGCGAGTTGCGCATTCGTGCGCGCGACGATGGACAGGGCGCGGTCCGCGGCGTTGCCGGCTTCGGTCTCCGCGGGATGCGCGAGCGAGTCGAGAACAGCGGGGGAACGCTCACGACGGGCAGCACGCCAGGCAGCGGCTTCGAGGTCATCGCCTCGATTCCCGTGAGCGGAGCATGATCCGCATCTTTATCGCCGACGACCAGGCGCTCGTGCGGCAGGGGATTCGCGCGCTATTGCAGACGGACGCTGATTTCACCGTCGTAGGCGAGGCCGCAAGTGGCGCGGACACGGTCCGAGCGGTCAGCCGCGACGCGATCGATGTCCTGCTTCTGGACGTCAGGATGCCGGACAAGAACGGCATCGAGGTCATTCGCGAACTATCGGAGAAAGGCGAGCTGCCGCCAACGCTGATTCTCACGACGTTCGACGACGACGCCGCCGTGATCGACGGTATCCGTAGCGGCGCGCGCGGCTTCCTCTTGAAAGACGCGTCGTTCGAGCAGCTCGCCAGCGCGATCCGTGCGCTCGCCGGCGGCGCGACGGCGTTCCAGCCGGCAACGGCGGAGCGACTCTTTCATGCCGCGCCGCCGCAGCAGACGAACGGCGATCAGCTCACGGATCGCGAGACCGAGGTCGTCCGCCTGATGGCCGGAGGCTTCAGCAACAAGGAAATCGCGCATGCGCTTGGGACAGCCGAGGGGACGATCAAGAATCACGTGTCGAACATCCTCGCGAAGCTCGGCGCTCGCGATCGCACCCGCGCGGTCCTGCGCGCGCTCGAGCGCGGAATGCTGTGAAATGCGCTTGACTTGATGCAGCGCGACGCGTACTCTCCCGCGCCAACATGACCCGTTACATCGCCAACGCCGCTTTCTCCGCCCGCGAGGGCGTTGGAACAATGGGCCGAATGGTGATGCGCCGCCCGGGCGCAGACGCGTAGTCGCGACCCGGGTCCCTCCTCGTTTCTCCCCAGTCCACCGCATCGAGAAACCAATTTTCGAGCTCTAAGCTCTCAGCTCCAAGCTCTAAGCACGCGTGACCGCTTGGAGCTTAGAGCTGAGGGCTTGGAGCTCCGCATGAGGAGCTCATTTCATGTCCTACCGTTTCGACACCCTTGCCATTCATGCCGGCCAGCCTGACGACGAGGCGACGGGCGCCGTCGCGTTCCCCATCTACCAGACCTCGACCTTTCGCCAGACTGAGCCCGGAATCAACAAAGGCTTCTGCTACGCGCGCACCGATCATCCGACCCGGCGCGCGCTCGAAGAGAATCTCGCCGCACTCGAGGGCGCGCGATACGGGGTCGCGTTTGCCAGCGGAATGGCGGCCATCCACGGTGTGCTGTCCCTCCTCAAGGCCGGCGATCATGTCGTCTCGACGCAGGACCTGTACGGCGGCGCGTGGCGCATCTTCACGAAGTTCTTCGCGAAGTTCGGCGTCGAGTTCACGTTCGTCGACGCCAGCGATCACGCAAACGTCGCCGCCGCCATTCGTCCTGAAACGAAGCTGCTCTGGCTCGAGACGCCGTCAAACCCGCTGCTGAAGATCATCGACATCGCGACGTGTGCTGCCATTGCGCGCCGCGCCGGTGTGCGTACAGTCGTCGACAACACCTTCGCGACGCCGCTGCTGCAGCATCCGTTGGCCCTCGGCGCCGACATCGTCCTTCACTCGACGACGAAGTACATCAACGGCCATTCGGACGTTCTCGGCGGAGTCGTCATCACGAACGACGAGGCGCTCGCGGCCGAGCTGAAGTTCTTCCAGAATGCAATCGGCGCCGTCCCGGGACCGCAGGACTGCTATCTGATCCTCCGCGGGACGAAAACGCTCGGGCTTCGTGTCCAGCGGCATTGCGATAACGCCGAGATCGTCGCGAAGTGGCTTCGCGACCAGCCGGCCGTAACGCGCGTTTACTGGCCGGGTTTCGCCGATCACGAGGGCCACGCCGTCGCGCGCCGGCAGATGGAGCGTTTCGGCGCAATCATCTCGTTTGATCTCGATGCAAACGTCGAAGCGACGCGCGCGTTCACGAGGAAGCTCGAGCTTTGGACGCTCGCCGAGTCGCTCGGCAGCGTGAAGAGCCTCTTCTGCCACCCGGCCACGATGACCCACGCGTCGGTGGAGGCCGAGGTACGGCGGAGGGTCGGAATCGGCGATGGTCTGATTCGTCTTTCGGTCGGCCTGGAAGACGTTCGCGATCTCATCGACGATCTCGATCGCGCGCTGGCGACGGTCACCACCGCGGTGGTGGCTGTATGAAACGGGTGAAAGTTTCGCTTCTCGGCTGTGGAACGGTGGGGCAGGGATTCGTCGCGCTCCTGGCAAGCGAGCGCTCCCGAATCGCGGCCCGGTTCGGCGTCCTGATCGACATCGATCGAATCCTGGTGCGAGTGACGACCCGGCTACGGCGCGGCGTCGACCGTTCCTTGCTGACCACCTCGGCGATCGACGTCATCGACCGCGACGCCGATATCGTGATCGAACTGATCGGCGGCGTGCATACGGCAGGCGCGTTCGTTCGTCGCGCCATCGACCGCGGACGACACATCGTGACCGCGAACAAGGCGCTGCTGGCGGCTGCCGGCAGCGACCTGTTTCGCGCTGCGGCCGCCGCAGGCGTCACGATCGGTTTCGAGGCGAGTGTCTGCGGAGGTGTTCCGGTCATCAACACGCTGCAACGATGTCTGGCCGGCGACTCCGTCGAGTCGATCCGCGGCATCGTGAACGGTACCTGCAACTTCATCCTGTCGCGGATGGAAGACGGACTGTCGTTCGATGGGGCGCTGGCGCTGGCTCAGGAGCGCGGTTTCGCCGAGGCGGAGCCGTCGCTCGACGTCGACGGCGAGGATGCCGCGCAAAAGATACGAATCCTCGCGGCGATCGCGTTCGACGGACCGGTCATCGATGAGACTGTGCTCGGAATCCGCGGCGTCACATCCGAGGCCCTCGAGAGGGCGCGGCGTGGGGGCAACGTCATCCGGCTCGTGGCGAGCGCTGCGGAGACGCCGCTAGGCGTCGTATTGCGCGTCGAGCCGCGTGAGCTCGACGCGCACGATCCGCTGGCGACCGTGCGCGACGAGAACAACGCGGTGGTCATCCGAGGAAGGGCCACCGGAGAGCTGACGCTGGCCGGGAAGGGTGCCGGGGCGCTGCCTACGGCTGCGGCGGTCCTTTCGGACGTAATAGAGATTGCGAGGCGAGCCCCGGCAAACGCTTGGGCATCGCCGCGAGTTGCATCGCATACTTCAGATTACATAATCGCCGTTAATAGACGCTGAGGAAAACGCCTGGGACACCGCCTTGCACCTAGAATCCGCTGCGATTCATGAAGATCCTGACTCGCTACATCCTCAAGGAGATCTTCGGGCCGACCCTGTTGGGTCTGCTGTTCTACACGTCGATCATCCTGATGAAGCAGCTCTTCGATCTGGCCGGCATGATCATCCGGCAGTCGCTCTCTCTCAGCACCGTCATGCGGCTTCTCGGGCTTTCAATGCCTCACATCGTGGTGCTGACGATCCCGATGTCGCTCCTCTTCGGAATCCTGATCGCGGTCGGCCGCCTGTCGGCCGACTCCGAGATCATCGCCATGCGGGCGCTCGGCATCTCGACCCGGACGATCTACCTGCCGGTGTTCATCTTCAGTTTCGCGATCTTCTTGTTGAACCTTTACTTGATGAACACGTGGCTGCCGCGCGCCAACGCGGAATTCACGCGGATGCGGCTCGAGATCGCCACCAGCGGCGCACAGAAAGAGATCCACCCGCGGGTCTTCTACGACGATTTCGAGAACGTGATCGTCTACGTGAACGACGTCGACCCTCGCACTGGCGAATGGCGCGGCGTCTTCGTGGCGGATACACGGACGGAAGATGCCACCGCCAAGTACGGGACGACGCCCGCCGGAATCGCCGCGGCGGCAGCCCACGAGCGCCCGAACGCGGCGTCCGGCGCGGTCGGCCAGATGTCCGGCCAGCGAGTCAGTGTCGCCCAGCGCGGCGCGATCGTCGTCGTGAAACCGCAGCAGCAGCTCTGGCTGAACCTCTACACAGCCGCGACTCACGTCTGGGACCCGCGGCGCCCTGACCGCTACGATGTCAACTCCAACGCGCTCCAGCGCATCTTCCTCGGCGACAAGTACCAGACCGATCCGAATCGCCTTGCGCACTCGCTTCGTGAGATGGACCTGCCGCAGCTCTGGATGCAGCAGAAGCTGCTGGCCCGGACGACCGACCGCGAGACCTACAACCTAGCCTGGGTCGAGATCCACAAGAAGTTCTCGATTCCGTTCGCCTGTATCGCGTTCGGCGTGCTCGGTTTGCCGCTCGGCATCACGAACCGGCGCGGCGGGAAAAGCTCAGGCTTCTCTTTAAGTATCGCGATCATCCTTTTCTACTACGTCACAATCAACAACGGCGAGGCGCTCGCGGCCGCCGGAAAGATCACGCCGTTCGTCGGCATGTGGGCGGCAAACATCGTCCTGCTCATCGTCGGCATCTATCTCCTGATCCGCGCGAACCGTGACGCCGGCGCGCAGCGGAGCGAGGGCTCGGTCTTCGCGAGAATGAAGTCCGGCATCGGCCGGGCGCTGACGCGGCGGGGCGAAACGGTCACCGAGCACGACGAGCCGCAGATCCTCTCGCGGCTCGACATCACATTTCCGAACATCATCGACCGCTACGTGCTCCGGGAGTTCCTGAAGGTCTTGGCGCTCGTGACCATCTCGACCGCGTCGATGATCATCATCATCGACTACACCGAGATCGCGAACGACATCCGGGCGAATCACATCCCGCTGCATGTCGTGCTCGCCTACTATCGCTTCCTCCTGTTCCAGGTACTCAACTGGACGCTCCCGATCTCGGTGCTCGTCTCCACGCTCGTCACGTTCGGGATGCTGTCGAAGAACAACGAGGTGACGGCGATCAAATCGGGAGGCGTCTCGCTCTACCGCATCGCGATGCCGATCATCGCGATCGCCATCGTCATCAGCGTTCTCGCCTATTTCCTCCTCGACTTCGTGCTGCCGTACTCGAACCAGCGCGTCGACTCGATCCACAACCGCATCAAACGCGGCAAGGAGGCGGCGACCGCCGCCGCGATGCAGCAGAAACTGTGGCTGGTCGGCAAGGGCCGCTACCTGATCAACTTCCTCTCATACGATCACACGGCGAAGGAGCTCGCACAGGTGCAGATCTTCGAGCTGCACCCGACCGAATTCCGCCTCGTGCGCCGCGTCTACGCCCAGAGCGCGCGGTGGAACGGCCACGCGTGGGTCTTCACGGACGGATGGGTGCGTTCGTTCCTCGACAATGGCGAGTCGACCTACGCGCCGATCGTGACGCCGCTGGAGCTCTATTACAAAGAGACGCCAGACGATTTCGAGACCGAGGTTCGGACGCCGGACCAGATGACGTACGCGGAGCTGCGGCGGTACATCGACACCATCCGGCGCTCCGGCTACTCCGCGGAGCAGTTGACGGTGAAGCTGTACACGAAGACGTCGTGGCCTGTGCTCAGCCTCGTCATGGCGCTGATCGCATTGCCGTTCGCGTTCAAGATCGGGAAACGCGGCGCCCTCTACGGCGTCGGCATCGCCCTAGTGCTGGGAATCACTTACTGGATGGTCTTCGCGATCTTCACCAAGTTCGGCGAAGTCGGCAATCTCCCGCCGTTGTTATCCGCCTGGAGCGCCAACATCCTCTTCTCGATTGCCGCCGTCTACATGTTCCTCAATGTGGAAACATAGAAAACGTAGGGCGGGGTTCAGCCCGCCCATCGTTCGTCACCCAGCGATTAGCCGCCGCGACTTCAGCTCCGACAGCAACTGCTCGATCCGGTCGTCGCGCTCCAGTGCCTCGAAGCGGTCGTCGAGCGTCTCGGCCATGACGGCGGTCGCGACGCCCTCGGCCTCGCCGTGCGCGATCTTGCGCCGCATCCGGTCGACCGTTGCGGCGTGGTTGTCGGACGCGATCGCAAGATGCGCCTCGGCTGCACGTTTCACGGCGCGCGAGCGGCGGTGCTGCGCGATGAGGAGATCGCTGCGATGCCGCGCTTCCGCGAGCTTGGTCTCGAGCTTCCGCAGGGCGGTCTTGAGCGCTTCGGCCTGAGCGTGCTGATCGCTCACCTGCTCTTCGAGCGCCTCCCCCATCTTCCGTAAGGTCTCGACGCGCTCGAGCGCGCCGCGGGCGAGATCGTCCTGTCCTTTGTCGACCGCCATCTCCGCCTTCCGCATCCAGCCGGCCACGTTGGTCTCGTTTTCCTTCTGCTTCTTCGCGAGCAGGTGCTCGTCCGCGATCGCGATGGCGACCTGCGTCTTCACCTGCATCATCTGATTCTCCATGTCGAGCATGACCTGTTTGAGCATCTTCTCGGGATCCTCGGCCTTGTCGACGAGGTCATTGAGATTCGCTCGCACCAGGGCAGAAACGCGTTCCATGAGAGCCATGAGTTACCTCCGATGTTCTACGCCTCGGGTTGCTTGATCGGAACCTTCGCAGCGTCCGCCGCGACGGCTTTCGGCGATTTGTCGCCGATGTTCCGCACGTTCGAGATCAGCTCCTTCAGGTCCATACCGCTCAGCGCCTCGAACAGCGCCGGGACCTGGGCAGCCATCTTCGCCATGTCGCCGGTGATCTTGTTCGCGCCGGCGGCATTGCCGTCGCCGGTCGAGACGATCGTGATCTTGTCCACCTGCGAGAGCGGCGCCGACATCGCGCGCACCACCTCCGGAAGTTGGGTGATCAGCTTGTCGACGACCGCGGCCTGGTTCCACTCCTGGTAAGCCTCCGCTTTGACGTTCATCGCCTTCGCCTCGGCTTCACCCTTCTTGAAGATGATCTCCGCCTCGGCCTCACCTTGAGTGCGCGTCGATGCCGCGTGACCTTCTGCCTCAGAGATGAGGCGCTGCCGTTCGGCGGCGGCGAGCATCTCGATCCGTTGACGGTCGATCTCCGCCTGCTTGAGAACCGTGGCGATGAGCTCTTTTTCGCGGCGCGCGATCTCGGCGTCCTGCACCTTCACCTGCTCGAGCTTTTCGATCTGCTGCACCTTCACCTGCTCGGCGATGACCTGCTGCTGCATGACGTTGGTCTGGATCTCGTACGCCTTGTCGGCCTGCGCCTGCTGGCGTTTGATGGCCTCGTTGTACTGCGCCTTCTTCACTTCGAGCTCGCGCTGCGCCTCGGCCTGTTTCGCGAGCGACGCCGTCTCTGCCTCGACGCGTGCCTGATCGGCCTGCGCCTTGGCGATCGCCGCCTCCCGCTGCGCCTGCGCGCGCTTGATGGCGGTATCGCGCTCCGCCTCGGCGGCCGCAATCTCGGCGTCACGCTTGATGCGCGCGACGTCGGGGCGTCCCATGTTCGTGATGTACTCGTTCTTGTCGCGGACTTCCTTGATCGTGAACGACACGACCTCGAGGCCCATCTTCGTCATGTCCTCGGCGCATGTGGAGCGCATGCGGTCGGCGACCATCTCCGGCTGCTTGACGATCTCCTCGACCGTGAGCTGTCCGATGATGCCGCGCAGGTGGCCTTCCATCACGAGGCGGATGAGCCCCTCGCGCTCCTGGGGAGTCTTCGTGAGGAACTGCTCGGCCGCAGTCTGGATCGAGGCGGGATCGCTCTTGACCTTGATCTGTGCGACGGCTTCGACCGTCACAGCGACACCTTGCTTCGTGTACATGTCCTGCTGCGGCGCGACGTCGAACGACATCAGCTCCAGCGACAACTCGTGCGCGTGCTCGAGCATCGGGAGTACGACCGTGCCGTGGCCCTTGATGACGCGCGTACCGCGGAAGCCGTACACGATGAGCGCCTGGTTCGGTCCGACTTTGCGGAACCACGTGGCGATGATCGACATCGCGATCAGAAAGGCCGCAACAGCGGCTACGGCAATGATGATGGGACCTGTGGGCTGAAACATTTGTCCTCCTACGCTTGAGCGTGCAGCTCATCGAAGCGCCGCACGTAAGCGATTCCTTTTTCGTAACGCATCACGACCACTTCAGTGCCGCGCTCGATCGCACGACCGTCCTCGCTGCGCGCGCCGCAACTGCGGCGCGTCCCCTCTTGCGTGTAGATCACCTCGCCGGTGCCGCGGTCGCGGATCGGACTGCTGACGTGGCCGAGGAGTCCGATCATTTCGTAGTCCTCCTCGCGGAGCGGGTGCTCGTTCGCGATGAAGACGCGCGCCATGAAGAGATACATCAACGCCCCGCCGGCGAAGCCGGCGACCATCGCGGCCGTGAACGCGACGCCCACAGCAGCGCTGCGCGAGTGCGTCATCACGTAGCCGGCGCCGCCGAACCACGTAAGGAACATCAGCACGGTCGTCAGGTGGAAATGCAGATGCAGCACGGTCGGCAGATGAAAGTGCGTGCCGAAGACGAACGACGTGATCGTCAGCAGCAGGCCCACCAGGAAACACGTCAGATAGAACGATTCCCAATTCATGAGCGCACACTCCGGCGGACGAGCGTCTCGTCCGCGAGCTCCGGTCGCAGTACCTGCAGGAGGCGCTGCGCGAGATCAGGGGTGTCAAGGATCGCGCCGACCAGCGCCAGGCAGCGGCGTGTGTCGGGATGCATGGCGAGCTTGATCAACGCGTCGTGAGTCTCCGGATCGTGGTGAAACCGCTCCGCGCCACTGATCAGCCAGAGATCGAGATTGTCCTCAAGCGTGCGGACGTCCGAGGTCAGCTCGTCGTGGTAACCCTCAGGGTCGTCAACGAGATAGCCGGGGTGCACCTTGAAGAAGCGAGCGAGCGCCATCCGAGTCGTGTTCGTCAGATGCCGGCGCTGGCCGCGCTCGATCTGCGAGAGGTAGCCCTGGCTGATGCTGACGCTCAGCTCGTCCTCGATGGCGTCCGAGACCGCCTGCTGCGTCATCTCGCGGTCGAGCCCGCGGAGCGTCCCTTCGATCGTCCGGAGATACCGGAGCTTCTCACCTACAGTCATAAGCAAAAGCGCGTCATAGCAAATCGCAATATCAATATTGCGATCGGTTATGAGTTTGTCAAGGGGCCCAAAAAAAGAAAAACCCCG
>DASXHZ010000052.1:0-7967 GCA_036488085.1 Thermoanaerobaculia bacterium | reverse complement strand
CAACGTCAACATGATGGCGTCGAACCTGACGAATCAGGTGCGCAACATCGCGCAGGTGACGACGGCGGTCGCGAACGGCGATCTGTCGAAGAAGATCACGGTCGACGTCAAGGGCGAGATCCTGGAGCTGAAGAACACGATCAACACGATGGTCGATCAGCTCAACTCCTTCGCCGAGGAGGTCACGCGCGTGGCGCGCGAGGTCGGTACGGAAGGGAAGCTCGGCGGGCAGGCGCAGGTGAAGGGCGTGGCCGGCACGTGGAAGGACCTGACCGACAACGTCAACATGATGGCGTCGAACCTGACGAACCAGGTGCGCGGCATCGCGAAGGTCGTGACGGCAATCGCGCGCGGCAATCTGAAACAGAAGCTGACGGTCGAGGCGCGCGGCGAGATCGCGGAGCTCGGCGACACGATCAACGAGATGATCGACACGCTCGCCACGTTCGCCGATCAGGTCACCGGCGTTGCCCGCGAGGTCGGCGTCGAAGGGAAGCTGGGCGGCCAGGCGAACGTCCCCGGCGCCGCCGGCACGTGGCGCGACCTGACGGACAACGTCAACCAGCTCGCCGCGAACCTGACGAACCAGGTGCGCGCGATCGCCGACGTTGCCACGTCGGTGACGAAGGGCGATCTCACCCGCAACATCACGGTTCAGGCGCAGGGCGAGGTCGCGGCTCTCAAGGACAACATCAACGAGATGATCCGCAACCTGCGCGAGACGACTTCGCGCAACGCGGAGCAGGATTGGCTGAAGACGAACCTCGCCAAGTTCACGCGGATGATGCAGGGGCAGAAGAACCTGACCACCGTTTCGCAGACGATCCTGAGCGAGCTGGCCCCGGTGGTCGGCGCCAAGCACGGCGTCTTCTACATCATGGATCAGGCGAACGCGCAGGCGGACCCGGTCCTGAAGCTCGCGGCGACGTATGCCTATCGCGAGCGGAAGAACCTCAGCAAGCAGTTCCAGGTCGGCGAAGGGTTGGTGGGACAGGCGGCGTTCGAGAAGCAGCGCATCCTCCTCACGAACGCCCCCGACGATTACGTCGAGATCAACTCGGGCCTCGGCGAAGCGAAGCCGATGGAGATCATCATCCTGCCGATCGTCTTCGAGGGGCAGGTGCTGGCGGTGATGGAGCTCGCCACGTTCCAGCACTTCAGCGAGACGTACCAGTCGTTCCTCGATCAGCTCACGGAGTCGATCGGCGTCGTCCTCAACACGATCCAGGCGAACATGAGGACGGAGGAGCTGCTGGCGCAGTCGCAGTCGCTCGCCGAGGAGCTGCAGGCGCAGCAGGAAGAGCTGACGGAGACCAACAAGCGGCTCGAGCAGCAGGCTAAGTCGCTGCAGGCTTCGGAAGAGTTGCTCAAGCAGCAGCAGGAAGAGCTGCAGCAGTCGAACGAGGAGTTGGAAGAGAAAGCGCGGTTGCTGCAGGCGCAGAACGAAGAAGTGGCGCGGAAGAACGACCAGGTCGAGCAGGCGCGGAAGCAGCTCGAGGAGAAGGCGCGGCAGCTCGCGCTGACGTCGAAGTACAAGAGCGAGTTCCTGGCGAACATGTCGCACGAGCTGCGGACGCCGCTCAACTCGCTGCTCATCCTCGCGAAGCTGCTCAGCGACAACCCGGAGAAGAACCTCAGCGACAAGCAGATCGACTTCGCGAAGACGATTCACGCGTCGGGTCAGGACCTGCTGACGCTCATCAACGACATCCTCGACCTCTCGAAGATCGAGAGCGGCATGATGACCGTCGCGCTCAGCGACCTGCCGTACAAGGAGCTGAGCGATCAGATGGAGCGGACGTTCCGCCAGGTGGCGAACGACAAGCAGCTCGACTTCAACATCGATCTCGCCGCGACGCTCCCGCAGTCGATCCACACCGATCCTCAGCGGCTGCAGCAGGTGCTCAAGAACCTGCTCGGCAATGCGTTCAAGTTCACGGAGCGCGGCGGAGTGTCGATGCGCATCGAGCCCGCGACGGGCGGCTGGACGCCGGGACACGACACGCTCGATCGCGCCAAGAACGTGATCGCGTTCAGCGTTTCGGATACCGGAATCGGCATTGCGCCCGACAAGCAGGGGATCATCTTCGAGTCGTTCCAACAGGCCGACCCGTCGACGACGCGGAAGTTCGGCGGCACGGGCCTCGGCCTCTCCATCAGCCGCGAGATCGCACGGCTGCTCGGCGGCGAGATTCGGGTGTCGAGCGAGTCGGGCGTCGGGTCGACGTTCACGCTGTATCTGCCGGTGAGTTATGTGGCGCCGCGCAGGGAGCGGAACACGGATCCGGGAACCAGTGTAGCGCCGCCGACCTCGGCGGCGTCTGCGCCGGCGATCGCCGCCGAGTCGGCGGCGCCACACAGGACCGTGGAACAACCTACCGACGGCTTCGTCATCATCGAAGAGACCGTACCGGACGACCGCGACTCGATCGAGCCGGGCGATCGCTCGGTGCTGGTGATCGAAGACGACGTCAACTTCGCGCGCATCCTGCTCGAAATGGCCCGCGAGAAGGGCTTCAAGGGCATCGTCTCCACGCGCGGCGAGAGCGGCCTGGCGTTGGCAAGGCGCTTCAAGCCGGACGCAATCACACTCGATATCGCGCTCCCCGACATGGAAGGGTGGACGGTGCTCGACCGGCTGAAGCATGACCGCGCCACGCGTCACATCCCGGTGCACATCATCTCCGGCGACGAAGAGTCGTCACGCGCTCTCCGCCTCGGCGCCTATGCACAGGTGCAGAAGCCGGTGGCGAAGGAGGCCCTCGACGAGGCGTTCGCGAAGATCAAGGGCTTCGTCGAGCGGCAGAACAAGTCGCTGCTGGTGATCGAGGACAACGAGGACCAGCGGAATGCGATCTCGGAGCTGATCGGCGGCGAGTCGGACGTCGACATCGTGTCGGCATCGACCGGCGAGGAGGCGCTCGACGTCCTCCGCCACCGCCGCGTCGACTGCATGGTGCTCGACCTCGGGCTCCCTGACATGAGCGGCTTCGAGTTCATCGACAAGCTGAAGAACGAGCTGCACATCGAGGACATCCCGATCATCGTCTACACCGGCCGCGAGCTGTCGCGGAAGGAGGAGACCGACCTCAAGAAGATGGCGGACGCCATCATCATCAAGGACGTGCGCTCGCCGGAGCGGCTGCTCGACGAGACGGCCCTCTTCCTCCACCGCGTCGAGGCGAACCTGCCGGCGCACAAGCGCCAGATGCTGGAGCACCTCCACGAGTCGGATCCGGTGCTCGCCGGCAAGACTGCGCTGGTGGTCGACGACGACATGCGCAACATCTACGCGCTGACCTCGCTGCTGGAGCGCCACAAGATGAAGGTGCTGTACGCCGAGAGCGGGGCTGAGGGAATCGACCAGCTCCAGCGAAACGCGACCGATATCGATGTCGTGCTGATGGACGTGATGATGCCGGAGATGGACGGCTACGAGGCGATGCGGCGCATCCGCGACATCGACGAGTTCAAGAGCCTGCCGATGATCGCCCTCACCGCGAAGGCGATGAAAGGAGACCGCGAGAAGTGCATGGAGGCGGGCGCGAGCGACTACATCACGAAGCCGATCGATGCCCAGCAGTTGGTGTCTTTGTTGCGAGTATGGCTGTATCGATGAGGTTGCGGGGTTGCGGGGATACGAGGTTGCGGGGTTGCGGGGTTACGAGGTTCGCCCGTAACTCCGCAACCTCGTAACTTCGTAACCTCGTAACTTAAGCAGTTGGTGTCTTTGTTGCGAGTATGGCTGTATCGATGAGGTTGCGGGGTTGCGGGGTTACGAGGTTCGCCCGTAACTCCGCAACCTCGTAACTTCGTAACTTCGTAACCTCGTAACTTCGTAACTCCGCAACCTCGTAACTTCGTAACCTCGTCATGTCTCTCTCTCTCGAAGATACCGATCCCGGGATTCGCGAGCTCGAGAAGCTCGAAGTCCGTCTCCTGACTGAAGGCGTCTTCGAGCATTACGGCTTCGATTTCCGCGACTACTCCTATCCGTCGCTGCGGCGGCGGATCTGGAAGCGGGTCTTCGCGGAGGGGCTCGTCACGGTCTCAGCGCTGACGAACAAGGTGCTTCACGAGCCGCAGGCAATGGAGCGGCTGCTGCTCGATCTCTCGATCAATGTCACGGCGATGTTCCGCGACCCAACCTTCTACGCCGCGTTTCGCCACAAGGTCGTGCCGCTGCTGCGCACCTACCCGTTCATCCGCATCTGGCACGCGGGGTGTTCGACGGGCGAAGAGGTCTATTCGATGGCGATCCTGCTCCAGGAGGAGGGGATCTACGACCGCTGCCGGATCTACGCGACCGACATCAACGAAGCGGTGCTGCAGAAGGCGAAGAGCGGGATCTTCCCGATCAACACGATGCAGGAGAACACCTCGAATTACATCGCGGGCGGCGGCCACGGCACGTTCAGCGACTACTACACGGCGCGCTATGACTACGCCATCTTCCGTCCCCAGCTCCGCGACAATGTCGTCTTCGCGCAGCACAACCTCGTCACCGACGCCTCGTTCAATCACTTCAACGTCATCCTCTGCCGCAACGTCCTGATCTACTTCAACAACGCCCTCCAGGAGCGCGTCCAGCAGCTCTTCCTCAACAGTCTCGAGATGTTCGGCATCCTCGGTCTCGGCAAGAAGGAAACGATCCGCTACACGAGCGTGGCGGAACATTTTGACGTGCTGGACGAGGAAGAGCGGTTGTATCGCAGGGTGCGATGACCCGCTGGAAAGACAGCACGGACGCCGTCATGGCGGAGCGCCGCGCCGCGCCGCGAACGACGGTCGAGCGCGACTTCCGGCTGATCGTGATCGGCTGTTCGCTGGGCGGGATGAATGCGCTGGTCGAGGTCATCGGTGAGCTCCCGGCGTCGTTTCCGGTGCCGATCGCGGTCGTGCAACATCGCTATCGCACCTCGAACGAAGGCCTCCCGTCCTACTTCCGGCGCCACGCGAAGCTCAACGTCGTCGACGCCGACGACAAGCAGTGGATCAAGGCCGGGAACGTCTACCTGGCGCCGGCGAACTATCACCTGCTGGTCGAGGACGGGGAGTTCAGTCTCTCGGTCGACGAGGCGGTAGCGTATTCGCGGCCGTCGATCGACGTCCTGTTCGAGTCGGCCGCCGACGCCTATCACGACGCGCTCATCGCCGTGGTTCTCACCGGTGCCAACGCCGACGGCGCGCGCGGCGTGGACCGCGTCAAGAAGAAGGGCGGACTCGTGATCGTGCAGGACCCCGAAACCGCCGAGGCTCCGGAGATGCCGAAGGCGGCCATTGCGAGCACGTCTGTGGATCGAATCTTGCCTTTGGACCGCATAGGCCCGTTTCTCATCGAGATGTGTGGCAGGCCCACGCCGAGATGACCGGAGAAAACGACAAAGTCAACATCCTGCTGGTAGACGACCAGCCTGCGAACCTTCTCGCGCTCGAGTCGATCCTCGCGGAGATGGACCAAAACCTCGTGCGCGCCGAGTCAGGCTCGAAAGCGCTCAAGGAGATGCTCGACCGCGAGTTCGCGGTGGTCCTGCTCGACGTCATGATGCCGGACCTCGACGGCTTCGAGACGGCGAGCCTCATCCGGCAACGCGAGCGGTCGAAGGACACGCCGATCATCTTTCTCACGGCCCTCTCGCGCAGCGAGACGAACGTCTTCCGCGGCTACGAGCTCGGCGCCGTCGACTACATCTTCAAGCCGTTCCACCCCGAGATCCTCCGCTCGAAGGTCAACGTCTTCGTCCAGCTCTTCCGGCAGCGCGAAGCGCTCAAACGGCAGACCCGCGATCTGGCGCGGCTCAGCAAACAGAATGAGCTCATCCTGACGGCGGCCGCCGAGGGGATCGTCGGGATCGATCTGCAGGGGAAGGTGACTTTCATGAATCCGGCGGCGGCGCTGATGCTCGGCCGCGAGCCGGAGCAGGTGGTTCACGAGGAGCTGCACGGGATCGTCCATCCGCTGTTTCCCGGCGTGATGACGTGCGATCCGGCGACGTGCGACCTGCGCGCGGCGCTGCACAACGACTTCACGCGCGAGGCGGACGAAGCGACGTTCTTCCGCGACGACGGCAGCAGCTTTCCGGCAGAGCTGACCCCGTCGCCGATTCACAATGACGAAGGCGATACGGTCGGCGCGGTCATCACGTTCCGCGACGTCACGGAACGGCGCATCGCGGCGGCGTCGGCCGACGCGGAGCGGCGGTATCGCGAAGCGGAGGCGCAGAATCGCGCCAAGGACAACTTCCTTGCCACGCTGTCGCACGAGCTCCGCACGCCGATGACGTCGATCCTCGGCTGGGTGCAGTTCCTCCGCTACGGCGGCTTCTCGGAGGATGAGCTGAACGAGGCGCTCGCGACGATCGAGACGAGCGCGCGCCTCCAGGCCGCACTGATCGACGACATGCTCGACGTCTCGCGCATCGTCCTCGGCAAGTTCCAGGTCGATCTCCGGCCGACGCATCTGAACGAGATCATCGATGCGGCGTTGACGACGGCGCGTCCCGCGGCGCAGGAGCGCAACGTGCGGCTCATCGCGGACATCCGGGCCAAGAACGACGACGATCTGATCAGCGCCGATCCGAACCGGATGCAGCAGGTGATCAACAACATCCTCTCGAACGCGATCAAGTTCTCGGCGGAGGGAAAACCGGTCGAGTTGGAGCTAGAACGCGCCGGCGCCGACCTGCGCCTGTCGGTCTGCGATCACGGCGAGGGGATCGAGCCGGCGTTTCTGCCGCACGTCTTCGAGCGCCTCCGCCAGGGCGAAGGAGCCACCAAACGCTCCGGCCTCGGCCTCGGGCTGGCGATCGCACGGCACATCGTCGACCTTCATCACGGCGAGATCCGCGCCGACAGCGCAGGCAAAGGCCGCGGCGCCACGTTCACGGTCACGCTGCCGGTGATGAAGAGCGCGGCGATCGACAGTGACCAGTCGCTAGTCACCAGTCACTAGATCCGGCGCGACGGCGTCTTTGCGCGAAACGTCGCGTAGGAATCCGTACACATGGCGGACCAGGGAAGGCGTAGCGTGGCCGGTTGCCACGGTCTCGCGAAGGAAGGCGAGCGCGGTCATCGCGCTCCCTCCCATCCCGGCGCGCGTGAAGCGGTCGATCAGAGTGCGGCAGATGGCCGGCACCTCATCGGTGCGGCCGAGCACGAGCAGATTCTCGACGAGCTCGAGCGCCGCCAGAGCCGCGTTCGACTCCATACCGAGCGACTCGAACTTGTTCCACGCCGTCCGGAAGATCGGAACCGCTTCCGTGTGACGTCCGGCGACGGCTATGGTCGTCGCGAGCGTCCAGGAGCACTTGGCGAGGTTCGCGTCCATGCCGAGCATCTCGTACTCGGCCGTGGCGGCGGTCAAAGCCTGAATCGCGTCCTCGATGTGGCCGAGCTCGCGGTGACAGAGGCCGATGTTGAAGCGGATCGCGACCCGGGTCGCGTCGTCGGGAATGGCAGGATCGTTCTCGACCGAGCGGTACGCGGCGAGAGCGGATGCGTACTCATTGCGGCCGAAGAGCGTGACGCCTTCGTAGTTCCGCGCCGTGACGAACATCCGCCGATCGCCGAAGCGTTCGAAGATCTCGGCGGCCTTGCGCGAGAGCGCGATGGCGTCGTCGATGCGGTCGGTCCAGCGATAGAAGTTGGCGCGCACCAGGTTCAGCCGCGCCAGCTCGTAGTCTGGGATCGGGGTCTGGAGCAGCAGCCGCTCGGCGCGATCGGCTGCAACCGTCGCTTCGCGCAGACGGCCGACGACCGAGAGGCCCCACGCCTGATCGCGCAATGCCTGCGCGCGAAGGGTGATGACAAAGTCGGATGGGTATTCAGTAACCGCGAGCGAATCGGCGATCTCGACGGCCAGCGTCGTTCCAACCAGTGCATCAACCGGAACGCGGGGCGAGACGGCGCGCATGCGGAGCAGAAGCTGGCGAACGATCCCCGCGGTCCGGACGCCGCTCTTGCGGAGC
>DASXHZ010000037.1:0-5548 GCA_036488085.1 Thermoanaerobaculia bacterium | reverse complement strand
TTGGGGGGGGGGCGGGGGGGGGGGGGCGACCGGCGGCTCGACCGACATCGCGGTCTGCCGTCGCTTGAACTCCAGCGGCCCTTCCTCCCGCTCCCGCATCCGCCGGCCCCAGTTCTCGCGGAGCTGGTTGTAGCGGGTGAGAAGCGTGTTGAAGCGGAAGCGGCGGGTGTTGTCGCGGATCTTCTGCTTGCTCTGCTCGTGAATGAAGACGTCGATGTTCCGCCGCTCCTGCGTCGGCGGCATCTTCTGGATCCCGGCGAAGAACTGGTCGTACTTGTTCTTCAGCCGGCGGATGTCCTCTTCCAGCTTCTCCAGCGGATCGTCTTCGAGTTTGGTGGGCATAAACTTCGCGGGGTCATATGCCTAAAGCAGCCTCTCCGGCCTCGCATTCCGCTCTGCGGACCCTACCATCGATGGAGCGGATTCTCACCAGCGCGGCGTTTGCGCCGCTGATCGGCGAGTTCGGCCGCGACCGTGTTCGAGACGCCGCCACCGCGCACCTCGGCACGCTGCGCGACTCGCAAACGGCGTACGACGAAAGTGTGGCGGTGGCCGCCGTGCACGAGGCGCTCTCGCGCGACATCGCCTCCACGCTACGCCGCCTCATCAACGGTTCCGGCGTCATCATCCACACGAACCTCGGCCGTTCGCCGATCGACGTTGCGATCTGGGACGAGGCGCAGGAGATCGTCCGCGGCTACTCGAATCTCGAGTTCGACCTCGGCAGCGGCGAACGCGGCGCGCGCGACGAGCATCTCAGCGCGCTCTGCGCGGCGCTCTTCGGATGCGAGGCCGCCATCCTGACGAACAACAACGCGGCCGGCACGTTGCTCCTCCTCGCCGCGGTCGCGGCGGGGAAGGAAGTGATCGTCTCCCGCGGCGAGCTGGTCGAGATCGGCGGCGCGTTCCGGGTTCCCGACGTCATCCAGCAGGGAGGCGCGAAGCTACGTGAAGTGGGGACGACCAACCGTACCCGCGCGCGCGACTACGCCGAAGCGGTGTCGAGGAAGACGGCGGCGCTGCTACGGGTCCATCGCTCGAACTTCGACATCGTCGGATTCACCGAGACGCCCATGATCGAGGAGCTGGTCGCCGTTGCACGCGACAAGAAAGTGCCGATGCTGTACGACGAGGGGAGCGGCCGCGTGGTCGACCTCTCGCGCTACGGCTTCGAGCGTGCGGCGACGATTCGCGAGCTGATCGCGAACGGGGTCGACGTCGTCACCTGTTCGAGCGACAAGCTGATCGGCGCCACGCAGGGGGGCCTGATCCTCGGGCGCGCCGATCTCGTCGAGCGTTGCCGGCGACACCCGCTGATGCGCGCATTGCGGGCGGGGAAGGAGTCGTACGCCGTCATCGCCGCGACGCTCCGCGCTTTCGCCACCGGCAAGCACGAAGAGCGCATCGCCATCTATCGGATGTTGTCGATGCCGATCGAAACGCTGCGCGCCCGCGCCGAGGAGCTGGTGCGTGGAACCGACGCACGAGTACTCGTCAGCGACTGCGCCCTCGGCGGCGGCACCACGCCGACGGAGACCGTCACATCGCTCGCGATCGAAGTTCAGGGCAACGCCGCCGAACAGCAGCAGCGCTTTCTGGCGAACGATCCCCCGATCGTCGGCCGCATCGTGAACGACCGCTTCACGATCGAAGTGCGAACGCTGCTCGAGGACGACCTGCCGCCCGTCGCGCGCGCGTTACGGAGCTGACGAGCAGACAAGAATGTCTGCTCTCCACGTGGAGCGCAGACATTCTCGTCTGCGCCGTCATTCGCTCGTCCCGAACACGCCGAGTAGTTGCTCGATCTGCGCGCGCGACTCCGTCGCGAGCCGTTCCTTGTCCTTCAGCTTCGCTCCCTCGGTCGGCATCGGCGTGCCGACCTTGATCGTGACGCGGCCGGGCGTGATGCGCTTGGCGCCGACGCGGAAGACGCCGTACGTCCCGTCGATCGCCATCGGAACGACGGGAAGCTCGGACTTGATGGCGAGGAGGAACGCGCCGCGCTGGAACGGGCGCATCTCGCGATTCTTCGAGCGGCCTTCCTCCGGGAAGATCACGATCGTGTTGCCGCGGCGAATACGCTCCGCGGCCAGGTCGAACGACTTCACCGCGGTGCGCCGGTTCTTGCGGTCGATCGGAATGAAGCCGGCACGGGCCAGCGACCAGCCGAAGATCGGGATCTTGAAGAGGCTCACCTTCGCCATGAAGCGGATCGGCTGCGGCACCGCGGCGAGGATGCACGGGATGTCGTAATACGAGTAGTGATTCGCGACGAGGATGTACCGCTGCTTCGGATCGAGCACCGCGTCGTTCTCGATGTGGAGATCGATGCCTGCTGCCTTGACCAGCGAACGCGCCCACAGCCGGATCAACCGATCGATCACGTCTGCCGACGACGAAAAGAAGGCGAGCACGATCACCGATGACGCAACGGGGATCGTGACGAGCACAGCCGCCAGGGCGGCCCAGATCGTTCGCAGCATGCGAGCGCGAATGATAGTCGCGCCGCCGCTGTTAGAATGAGCACTCGCCAAATAACCCCCAAAAAAGGAGCACTGAGTGTCCGATAGCCCAGCAGCAGAGGCCGTCCTCGACGAAGGGGTCGCGTCGGGACAGCCTGTAGTGAACGACCTCACCATCCACGTCGCCACTGTCAACGGTTCCGGATCGCAGAGCTCCAACAATGTCCTCATGCGATCCATCTTTCAGATGGGCGTTCCGGTGAGCGGGAAGAACATGTTCCCCTCCAACATCGCCGGACTCCCCACCTGGTTCACCATCCGGGCGAACAAAGACGGATGGATCGCGCGCAAGAAGGAAGTCGACATGATGGTCTGCATGAACGCGCAGACCGCGCGCGAGGACGTCATGGGGCTGCCGCCCGGCTCGCTCTGCCTCTACGACGCTCCGCTGAATTGCAAGCAGTTCCGGAACGATGTGGTCTTCTTCGAGGTGCCGTTCCAGAAGATCGCCCTGACCCTGGCCGACGACGCCAAGATGCGCAAGCTCTTGACGAACATGGTCTACGTCGGCGTCCTCGCGGAACTGATCGGCATCGAGCGCGACGAGATCCTCACCGCGCTCCACAAACAGTTCAAAGGGAAGGCGAAGGCGATCAACCCGAACGTCGCGGCCATCGATAAAGGGATCGCGTACGCGAAGGAGAACCTTCCGCAGCAGTCGAAGTGGCGCATCGAGCGGATGAACGCCACCGCCGGCAAGATCATCATTGACGGCAACGCCGCGGCCGCCATCGGCGGGATGTTCGGCGGTGTCACGGTCGTGACCTGGTATCCGATCACGCCGTCGTCGTCGCTCTGCGAGTCGCTCATCGACTATCTCCGCCAGTACCGCATCGAGAACGGCAAAGCGACGTTCGCGGTGGTGCAGGCGGAGGACGAGCTGGCCGCGGTCGGCATGGTCCTCGGCGCCGGCTGGGCCGGTGCCCGCTCCATGACCTCGACCGCCGGCCCCGGCGTTTCGCTCATGGCGGAATTCGTCGGCCTCGGCTACTTCGCCGAGATCCCCGGCGTGATCTGGGACATCCAGCGCGTCGGGCCGTCGACGGGATTGCCGACCCGCACGTCGCAGGGCGACGTCAACCAGGTCGCGTATCTCTCGCACGGCGACACGAATCACATCGTGCTCATCCCTTCCAGCGTCAGCGAGTGTTTCGACTTCGCCATCGAGGCGCTCGACCTCGCCGAGATCTTCCAGACCCCGGTCTTCGTCCTCTCGGACCTCGACCTCGGCATGAACAACTGGATGTCCGATCCGTTCACCTATCCCGAGAAGCCGATCCATCGCGGAAAAGTCTTGAGCGCGGAGAAGCTGACCGAGCTGCAGGGCAAGTGGGGACGCTACGCCGACGTCGACGGCGACGGCATCCCGTACCGCACGTTGCCCGGCACCGACCATCCCGACGCCGCCTACTTCACGCGCGGCTCCGGCCACGACGATCACGCCCGCTACAGCGAGAAGCCTGACAACCATAAGGCGACGCTCGACCGGCTTCAAAGAAAGTACGACACGGCGAAGCAGTACGTGCCGAAGCCGGTCGTCGATACCCGCGACGGTGCGCGCATCGGATTCATCGCCTACGGCACGACCGACTTCGCGCTCGAAGAGTCGCGCCACCAGCTCCGGACGGAGAAGGGGATCGAGACGAGCTACTTCCGCCTCCGCGCGCTGCCCTTCACGGACGAGCTGAAGAAGTTCGTTGCGGCGCACGACCGCGTCTACGTCGTCGAGCAGAATCGCGACGGCCAGATGGCCGACATGATCCGGCTCGACCTCGGCAAGGCGCAGGAGAAGATCCGAAAGATCCTGCATTACACAGGTCTGCCGTGCGACGCCCGCACGATCACCGACGCGGTGCTGGAGATGGAGGCGACGGCGGAGCTGGCCGAGCCGCTGCTGCTCGTCCGCGCCGACGCCCCGATGACCGCCAAGATCAGTTTTATCCCGCAAGCCGGCGCCTCCGCGGCCGCCGCGGTGGTGGAGGACTAAATGCCCGAGAGTGTTCTCAAAGTCGGATCCGAAGTTCCGAAAGAAAACCGCCTTGGAATGAAGGCGCTCGACTACGCCGGCGGGAAGTCGACCCTCTGCGCCGGCTGCGGCCACGACGCCGTCAGCAACCAGATCATCCGCGCGCTCTACGAGATGAACGTGAAGCCGGAGATGGTCGCGAAGTTCTCCGGCATCGGATGCTCGTCGAAGACGCCCGCCTACTTCCTCTCACGCGCCCACGGCTTCAACGGCGTGCACGGACGGATGCCGGCGCTCGCCACCGGCGCGATTCTCGGCAACCATCACCTCGTCTCGATCGGCGTCTCGGGCGACGGCGACACCGCCTCGATCGGCCTCGGCCAGTTCATGCACATGGTCCGGCGCAACATCCCGATCATCTACATCATCGAGAACAACGGCGTGTACGGCCTCACGAAGGGCCAGTTCTCCGCCACCGCCGATGAAGGCTCGAAGCTGAAGACCGGCGTGATCAACGACCTGACGCCGATGGATCTCTGCGCCCTCGCCGTGGAGCTCGGATGCGGCTACGTCGCCCGCGGCTTCGCCGGCGATCCGAAGCAGATGGTGAACATTCTCAAGGGCGCCGTGGCGCACAACGGCACGGCGGTCATCGACGTCATCTCGCCGTGCGTCACGTTCAACAACCACGACGGCTCGACGAAGAGCTACACCTTCGCGAAAGAGAACGACGAGTTGCTCCACCAGATCGGCTTCGTCCAGGAGTATGAGCAGATCACCGTCGACTACGAGCCGGGCGAAGTGAAGGTCGTCGAGATGCACGACGGCTCGCGCATCGTCCTCAAGAAGCTCGAAGAGGACTACGACCCGTCGAACACCGTCCAGGCCCTCCAGCGCCTCCACCGCGCCACGGACGAAGGACACATGCTGACCGGCCTCGTCTTCCTGCAGCCGCAGAAGAAGAGCTTCATGGAGATGCTCAACGTCACGGAAGACTCGCTCAACCTGCTGCCTCTCGAGCGCACCCGCTCCCCGCGCGAAGCCCTCGACAAGATCATGC
>DASXHZ010000054.1:0-39580 GCA_036488085.1 Thermoanaerobaculia bacterium | reverse complement strand
CGCTGCTCTACCGCAAGATGTCGGCGAAGGAGCGGCGGAAGATGGCGCTCGCTGCGCTCGACCGGGTCGGCCTCGCCTCGCGCGTCCATCACTTCCCGACGCAGCTCTCCGGCGGCCAACAGCAGCGCGTCGCCATCGCTCGCGCCAACGTCGGCAAGCCGCGCATCCTCCTCGCCGACGAGCCGACCGGCAACCTCGACTCGCAGATGGGCGACGAGATCATGGAGATCCTCCACGGTCTCAACCGCGAGCAGAAGACGACGGTCGTCATGGTCACCCATGACGAGCGCTTAGCGAAGCAGACCGACCGGATCGTGCGCCTCTTCGACGGCCGGCAGGTGGCTTAGAAGCCGTTATCCGTTATCCGTTATCCGTTATCCGTTGTCCGTGCGCCCGACTCAGATAACGGATAACGGGTAACGGATAACGACAGAGGACCGACATGAAAAGCTATTTCAAACTCGCTCTCAAGGTGTTGGCTCGCCGCAAGTTCTTCACCTTCATCTCCCTCTTCGGCATCTCGATGACGCTGGTCGTCCTGATGGTGGCGACCGCGGTGTTGGACAACTTCTATGCGCCGCGGGCCCCGGAGTCGCGTTTCGGCCGGGTGCTTGCGATCACGCGCGTCACCGAACGGGGACCGCACGATACCCAGTCGAGCGAGGCGGGCTACGCGCTGCTGGATGGATGGATGCGGCCGCTCCACAACGTCGAGCGGACGTCGATCTTCTCCAACGTCCAGTCGACCGCCATCTACCGCGGCAACAGCCGCATCGACATCGACGTCAAACACACGGACGGCGACTACTGGAAAATCCTCGACTTTCACTTCCTCGATGGCCGGCCTTACTCGCCGAACGAAGACTCGTCGGGCGCGCACGTCGCCGTCGTCACCGACTACCTGAGCAAGAAGCTCTTCGATGACGTGCACGCCGTCGGCAAGACGTTCACGCTCGAGGGCGATACCTACACGGTCATCGGCGTCGTGCCGCGGGTCTCGCTGACGCGGCTCGCGGCGTACTCGGACGCCTGGGTTCCGATCGGCGCGCTCAAGTCGTCCGACTACCGCCACAACTACATGGGCGGATTCATCGGCCTCGTCCTGGCGCACAGCAGGTCCGACTTTCCGCGGCTCAAGGCGGAGTACAAGGCGAGTCTCCGCAACTTTCCGCTCGACAAGAAGACGTACACCGAAATTCGCACCGGCCTCGACACACCCTTCGAGTCGACGGCGCGCGATCTGACGCAGAACCGCACCGACAACGGCGTCTGGATCCTGATAGCCGGCGTCATCTTCGCGGCGCTTCTCTTCATGACGCTGCCGATTCTGAACCTCGTGACGCTGAATCTCTCGCGGATCATGGAGCGTGCGCCGGAGATCGGCGTGCGGAAGGCGTTCGGCGCCTCGCGGCCGGCGCTCGTGTCGCAGTTCGTGATCGAGAACATCGTGCTGACCGTGATCGGCGGCCTGGCGGGATTCGTCCTCGCCATCGTCGCGCTCCGCATCGCGAACGACTTCTCCGTGGTCCCGGGCGCCGTCTTCGAGATGAACGCGCGCGTCTTCGCGTACGGGATGCTCATCGCGGTCTTCTTCGGCTCCCTCTCGGGCGTCTATCCGGCTTGGCGCATGTCGCGCCTCGACCCTGTCCTGGCCCTGCGTGGAGGTGCGGCATGATCCGTCATCTGCTCAAGCTCGTATGGCATCGCAAGCGCGCGAACGCGCTCGTAATGATCGAGATCTTCTTTTCGTTTCTGATCGTCTTCGCGGTCGTGACGATGGCGGTCTCGATGCTGCGCCGCTGGAACGCGCCTCTCGGATACGAGTGGCGCAACGTGTGGGTCGTGAATGTCGAGCAGGGCTCGACGATGCCGCACAACATGTCGTCCAGCCACACCGAGCCCGACTCGCCGACGACCATCGATCCGAAGCTGCTCGACGAGGCGCAGCTGCTCGACCGCGTCTCGCGCGAGCTCCGCGGACTACCGCAGATCGCGGGGGTCGCTGCCGACTCGATGCCGGCGTACTCCAACGGCACGTGGACCTCGGACCTCGGCGACAAGAGCCACGGCACCGACGTCACCGCCGACTTTGCGTCGGATGATTTCGCGCGCGTGATGAACCTGAAGGTGCTGCGCGGACGCTGGTTTCAGCCCGACGACGAGGCGGCCGATTTCATGCCGATCGTCGTCGACGCCGACGCCGCCAACGCGATGTTCGGCTCGATCGACAGGGCGGTCGGGGAGAAAATGCCGGCCGGAGGGTTCCAGGCCGATCCGAGCAGCCCGAAAGAGATGCGTATCGTCGGCGTCATCGCGCCCTATCGCAAAGCGGGTGAGTTGAGCGGGCCGGAAACGCGGATGGCCTTCTTCCGGTGGTCCGTCCTCAAACCGCAGTCGCCTGAGGTAGGGACGATCGTGCTCGCGGTGCGGCCGGGGACGCCGGCATCCTTCGAGGCGGAGCTGAGCAATCGGCTGCACGCGATCGCGCCCGACGCCTCGGTCCGCATCCGCCGCATGGAACAGATGCGCCGTCTGAATCTACGCATTCGCTTCACGCCGCTCGCGGTGCTCACGATCGTCGCCCTCTTCCTCATCTGCATGGTCGGCCTCGGCCTCACCGGCGTTCTCTGGCAGACGGTGACCCGGCGCATGCGCGAGATCGGCCTCCGTCGCGCTCTCGGCGCCAGCGGCGCCGGCGTGCGCGCGCAGGTGATGGGCGAGGTGGCGCTGTTGGCGACGCTCGCCGTCGCTCTCGGCGTCGTCATCGTGCTGCAGCTTCCGCTCCTCGGGTTCATGCAGCTCGTGACGCCCGCCGAGTTCACCGCCGGCTTCGTGAGCGCGCTTGCGGTCATCTACGGCATCACGCTACTTTGCGGCGCATACCCGAGCTGGCTGGCGTCGCGCATCGAGCCCGCCGAGGCGTTGCGTTACGAATAGGGGCAACTCTGTGTGAGGGGTCGGCTCGTAGTTGACCCGGGCCGGCTGAGAGCCGGCCCCGCACACTCGAAGTGGTTCTGTACTCTGTGTGTGGGGGTCGGCTCTTAGCCGACCCAGGGCCGCCGCGAAGATGCTTCTCATAGTCGACGACGATGAATCGATCACCGCGTCGCTCGCGCTGCTGCTGAAGCAGCACGGGCACCGGTCGTCGTCGGCGAGCACGCCGGACGAGGCGCTCGCCGCATTCCGTCGCGAGCGTCCTTCGCTCGTCATCCAGGACATGAACTTCTCGCGCCAGACGACCGGCGCCGAGGGGCTGGAGTTGCTGTCGCGACTCCGGGCGATCGACGCGAGCGTTCCGGTGATCCTGCTGACGGCGTGGGGCTCGATTGAGCTGGCGGTGGAGGGGATGAAGCTCGGCGCCTCCGACTTCATCACGAAGCCTTGGTCGAACGCGCGGGTGATCGAGTCTGTCGAGACCGCGCTCCGGCTGATCGACGCGAAACAAGGCGCCGGCGCAACTTCGCGCACGGAGCTCGATGAGCGCTACGACTTCTCGAACATGATCGGCAGCGATCCGGCGCTCCTTCGCATGCTCGATCTCGTCGGCCGCGTGGCGCCGACCGACGCCTCCGTGCTCATCACGGGCGAGAGCGGCACCGGAAAGGAACTGATCGCCGAGGCACTGCATCGCAACAGCGCGCGGCGCAATAAGCCGTTCGTCAAAGTGAACCTCGGCGGGATCTCGTCGACGCTGTTCGAGAGCGAGATGTTCGGCCACGTCCGCGGCGCGTTCACCGACGCGCGGCAGGACCGCAAGGGGCGCTTCGAGACGGCGGACGGCGGAACGATCTTCCTCGACGAGATCGGCGAGCTCGATCCCGCCTCGCAGGTGAAGTTGCTGCGCGTTCTCCAGGACCGCACGTTCGAGGTCCTCGGCTCGAGCCGGACCCGCAGCGTCGACGTGCGCGTGGTCGCGGCGACGAATCGCGATCTGCAGTCGCTCGTTGCCAGCAGCCAGTTCCGCGAGGATCTGCTGTATCGCCTGAACCTGATCACCATTCATCTGCCGCCGCTGCGCGAGCGACGCGGCGACATTCCCGCGCTCGCGCAGCATTCGCTCCGTCGCGCCGGGCAGGCGTACCGCGTCGAGGTCGAGTCGATCACGCCGCGCGCGATGGAGTGGCTGCGCGGACAGAACTGGCCGGGCAACATCCGGCAGTTGCGGCAGCTCATCGAACGCGCGGTCCTCGTCCGCGGCAAGCGCGAGCTCGACGTCGACGACTTCGCCGCCGTGCGCGATATCGCACCGCAGGCTGCACCTGAAGACTCGCTCCCCGAGGTCGGTGCGATGACCCTCGACGAGATCGAGCGCGCCATGATCGAGAAGTGCATGCGCGCCTACGACGGCAACGTCTCCCGCGTCGCCGACGCCCTCGGCCTCAGCCGCGCCGCGCTGTATCGACGGTTGGAGAAGTATGGGCTCGCGGCGGAGAAGGCATGAGGCTCCGCACCAAGATCGTTCTCTATTTCGTCGTCCTCCATCTCATCCTCGCGGCGGCGGCGGTGTTCGTGTTGATGGAGAACCGGCTGATGCTGTTCGTGGTCGAGGCGATCTTCATCGTATCGATACTCGTCAGCTACCGGCTCGTGCGCGCGCTCTTCGTGCCGCTCGACCTCATCGCGACCGGGGCCGAGTTGATCGCCGAGCGTGACTTCACGTCGCGGTTCGTCGCCGTCGGGCAGCCGGAGATGGACTCGCTCATCTCCGTCTACAACGAGATGATCGACCGGCTGCGCGACGAGCGGCTTGCCGCCGAGGAGCGGCATCAGCTCCTCGGCAGGATCGTGAGCGCCTCGCCGAGCGGCGTCGTGATCTGCGACTTCGACGGGAACGTCGAACAGATGAATCCCGCCGCGAGCGCGCTCATGACCCCGGAGCTGCTCGCCGAGATGCGCGCGCTGCACACCGGCGAGTCGCGACTCGTCAGCCACGCCGGTCCGCGGCGCCTCAAGGTGTGGCGCGGCGAGTTCCGCGACCGCGGCTTCGCGAAGACGTTCTATCTGATCGAGGAGATGACCGAGGAGCTGCGGCTTTCGGAGAAGGCGGCGTACGAGAAACTGATCCGGATGATGTCGCACGAGGTGAACAACTCCGTCGGCGCGGTGCGGTCGCTGCTGGAGTCGTCGCTGAGCTACGCGCCGCAGGTACGCGAGGAGGATCGCGGCGACTTCACGACGGCGCTCACGATTGCGTCAGGCCGCGTCGACGCGCTCAATCGCTTCATGAGCGCGTTCGCCGACGTCGTTCGGATCCCGCGGCCTCATCGAACGCGCATCGACGCCGGGAACCTCGTGAAGCGCGTCGCCGCGCTCCTCAAACCGGAGCTGGAAGGGCGCGCAGTCAAGCTGGAGCTCGACGTCGACGAGACGATCGTCGACGCCGACGAGTCGCAGCTCGAGCAGGTCGTCATCAACATCGCTCGCAATTCGATCGACGCGATCGATCACGATGGGGTGATCCACCTGACGCTCCGCGACAAGACGCTGACGGTGGCCGACACCGGCTCCGGCATCGCTCCCGACGCCGCGGACGATCTCTTCACGCCGTTCTTCACGACCAAGCGCGAAGGGCGCGGCCTCGGTCTCACGATCGTGCAGGAGATTCTGACCAACCACGGCTTCGCGTACGCCCTCGCAAACCGCCCCGAAGGGGGCGCGGAGTTTCAGGTGTGGTTGAAGTCGTCACCAGTTGCGACGGACGCTGCGTAGATCGAAGAGCAGCTCGATGTAGAGGCGCTCGTCGAGCGAGCCGGCGTCGGCGTGAATCTGGAGATCGACCTCCGGCGGCGGATCTTGCGTGACGTCGAGCCTCGCGTAGCTCGCCACCTTCCGCGCGATCGGAGGCGGTGGCATGTCGGGCGGGAGATCGGCGAGCTTCGAGAGCACCTCGTGCTCGCACGTCAGCACCGACGGCCGGCTGAGCGCCTTCTCGATGACGAGTGACTGCCGGTCGTAGTCGTCGAGCGCGTTCACCTGATCGACCAGGTCCGGAGGGAAGTCGCGCATCACCTCGTCGTGGCACCCGGCGCAGATGAATTGATACGGATGCGGATCGGTGCGCTCGATCGCGCCGAGGTGGCCTTCACGGTCGAGGTGACATCGCATGCACGCGCGCGTGTACCTCCCTTCGACGTGTGAGGTGAGGATCATCAGTTGCCTCGTCGCGCGGTGCCAGCACTTCTCGACGCACTTGCGTGCGAGCATCTCTTCCTCCGCCAGCTTCGAGAACGTGCGCTCGTACGCCGCCGTCACCTCGAGCTGCGAGAGGCGCATCGTCAGGAGAGTCGGGATGGTGCCGATCCACTTCGTCACCGTCGTCTGCATCTTCAGCATGGTCTGCAGCGCCTTCGCGCTCTGGACCGGCTGTCCGCCGACGCTGCGGATCAGCGCCGACATCTGCTCCACGTTCGCCTGTTTTCCCTGCTTGGCCGCGCGGTGCAGCAGGACGTATCCGGGACCGTCCTCGCTCGGCATCGCGGTGTCGATCGCGCCGATCGACGCCAGCTCGCGGTAGATGAGCGGATTGAAGAGCGAGATCAGCTCGTTGGACTTCATCGCGCGCTCCACCACGTCCGCGCGTCAGCGTTCCCGATGCGTTCCACACGCACCGCCGCGCTCTTCTGAATCGGCTGTTTCGATACCGGGTCGTGCAGCTTCGGCATCAGGTTGTTCGGCGAAGTGTCCTGATCGAGCTCGCCGTAGTGGAACGGGATGAAGACGACGCGCTCCGGCACGAGGTCGCCGACGCGCGCCGGTCCTTCGACCGCGCCGCGGCGCGAGACCACGCGCACGATGTCGCCATCTTTCACCTTCAGCTTCTTCGCATCCGTCTCGTTGATTGCCACGAACACGCCCGGCGCCCCTTCGGCCAGCAGCGGAGACTTCGCCGTCTTCGTCCGCGTGTGCCAGTGATAGACCTGCCGTCCGCTGATGGCAGTGAACGGGAAGTCGCGGTCGGGCGCGTCGATCGGTTCGCGGTGATCGGTCGCGATCAGCACCGCCTTGCCGCGCGGGTCGCGTTTCTTCTTGTACTCGCGGAGCGTGTGCTCGTGCCCCGTCTCGAGGTCCTTCTCGAATGACTCCGAGATCTCCCACTCGGTCGGGAAGTGCGGCTTCCGATAGAGCCGCACCGTGCCGTCGGGATTCGCGTCGTTGCACGGCCACTGGATCCCGCCGCGATCGGCGAGCTTCTCGTACGTCATGCCGCTGTAGTCGGGAATCGTCCCTTTCGAGACCTTGCGCCACTCGTCGAACGCTTCCTCCGCGGTCGAGTAGTTGACCAGCGGCTTGCCGCGGAGGTCGCGGAGGTTCAGCCGCTGTGAGAGGTCGATGAAGATGTCGAGGTCCGAGCGCGCTTCACCGGGCGGGTCGACCGCCTTCGTCAGCAGTTGGCAGCGGCGCTCCGCGTTCGTCATACATCCGGTCTTCTCGCCCCACATCGCGGCGGGGAGGAAGACGTCGGCGAAGCTCGCTGTCTCGGTGTTGAAGAAGGCGTCCTGTACGACGAGGAACGTGCCGCCGAGGGCGCGGAAGCGCGACGCGCGGTCGTGCAACGAGACCGCCGGATTCGTGCAGACGTTCCAGAGCACCTTCACGAACCCCTTCTCCACCAGCTCGAAGATCTCCGGCGCGCTCACCGGCTTCTTCCCGAGCAGCTCCGGCGCGACGTTCCAGCGCTTCGCGAGGTCGCGCATGTGGTTGATGTCTTCCCAGTTGCGATAGGCGGGATACGTTCCGTCGGCTCCGGTCTCGCGCGTATTCATCGAGCTGGGTTGGCCTGCGAACTGGAACGGCGCGCAGCCGGGCTTGCCGACCTTCCCCATGATCAGGTGCATCGAATTGACGATGCACGCGGTCGCCGTCGCCTGGTTGGACTGATAGACGCCTTGGAGGCACGTGGTCACCGTCGACTTCGACGTTCCGATCCACTCGGCGGCCTTCTGCAGGTCGCGCCGTTTCACGCCGGTGATCCGTTCCACGACGCCCGGCGTGTAGCGGTCGACGATCTCGCGGAACTGGTCGAACTTCGTCGTGTGCCGGCGGATGAAGCGGTGATCGATCCAGTCGTTCTTGATGAGGAGGTGACAGATCCCGTTCATCAGCGCGACGTTCGTGCCGGGGCGGAGTTGGAGATGGAGATCGGCGCCGGTGTCGACCGTGAACGTCCGCCGCGGGTCGATGACGATGATCTTCGGCTGGTGCTTCCCGCGCTTCGCCGCGAGGATGCGCATCCAGAGCACGGTCGACTGCTCGGCGGCGTTGTGGCCGAGCAGGACGATGCACTCGGTCTTCTCGATGTCCTCGAACGCGCCGGGAGGGCCGTCGGCGCCGAAGTTCTCCATCAGCGAGGCCGCGGTCGTGGCGGTACAAAGACGCGTGTTCGCGTCGATGTTCGCGCATCCGAGTCCGCCGCGCACGATCTTGCCGAGGGTGTAGTACTCCTCGAGCAGCAGCTGTCCGCTGTTGTAGAACGCGATGCCGTCGGGGCCGTCGGTGATGAGCGTCTCGCTGATCTTCGAGACGATCGCGGTCATTGCCTCGTCCCAAGTACAGCGCACCATCTCGCCGGCCGCATCGCGGATCATCGGATGCCGCGCCCGCGTCGGATGACCGTTCGCGAAGAACTGATTCAGCCCCTTCGGTCCGAGCCTTCCGAAGCCGACCGGCGTGTTGCGGCCGCGCACGGCAACCACGTCATTCGCGCTCGACCCGATCTCGACACCGCATCCGATCGAGCAGAGCCCGCACACCGAGGGCGTCCACTTCTCCACCCCAATTCCCGGAATCGCCAGCGAAAACACCTTCTCATCCCGCATTACACGCGGCGGAGCAAGAACGGTGCTGAGCGGCGTTACCGCAGCGTGCGCTCGTGCGAGACGTCGTACGTGCCGGCGGCGAGCTCGAGGCGGCGGGCGGTGGCGGGGACCTTCTTCATGTAGCGCTGCGTTTCGGGGAGCGAGACGATGAGACCGGCCAGCATCCGCTTCACGTTGTGCGAGCCGCCGTTGTAGAGCGCGGCGGTCATCTCGTTGAGATCACGGTGGCCGCCGAGCTTCTTCGCCTCCTGCGCCTTGCGCTCGAGATGGCGAACGAGAAACGCCGCCTGCTTGCGCGCGGAGAATCGGACGTCGAGCGCGTCGCCGAGGTACTCCCCGGCTTCGTACGGCGCTTCCTTCCAGACCCGTTTCGCCGGCGCGTGGAAGTGCTGCTCCAGCATGCGGTCGCGCTTTGCGATGAGGTCGTGCTGATAGCGCGCCCAGGTGACGACCTGCGTCTGCTTGAGCGCGCGATACTCGCGCCGCGTCTTGTCGCGGAACGTGCGTAGCTGCGCGCGCGTGCCGCGCTTCAGCAACGTCTTCAGGCGCTGCAAGACTTCTTGATTGTGCTGGTCGGCATTCTCGATCGACTTCGGATAGCGCTCGGACGCGAAGATCTCGAGGAGCGCGAGCTCGTCGACGCCTTCACGCCGCAAGGTGACCGCGGAGTCGAGGAGGCGGAGCGCCTTCGCGCGGGTCTCGGCGGAGTCGTGCGCGACGATCAGCGACGCGATCGTGTCGGCGTCGCCGAGCGGCTTCTTCATGATGTACGCGCGCGAGCCGGCCAGATAGTCGGCGGTGACGAACATCTTCCCGCCGTCGAACATGTTCTCCTGGCGGATCGCGACCGGCGTCGCCTGGGCGAGGCCGACGGCGCCCGCTTCCGAGACATCGAGGATGTGTCCGTTCGTCTCCGCGTGCGCGATGGCGAGGAGCATCGACACCGACGGCGACACGGGGGCGCTCATCGAGGCGTCGTCGATGACGTTGACGAGCTTTTCCGGGTCGGTCGTCCACATCTTCCGCAGCTCGGCGGCCAGCGCATGTTCGCGCTGATCGATCTCATGCTTCGCCGACTCGCTCAGCGTCGGGACGGCGGCCGACGGCTCGGATGGCGGCAGCTCCGGAGCGGCGGGTGGCTCCGTGTCGATCGTTGCCTGCCGGATGGCCGGCGGCCTCGCCGGCATCGGCTCATCGGGCAACAGCGCGACGTACGCCGATGCGCCGGCACAAAACGGAAGGATGACCGCTGCGAGCCACGGTAGCTGTCGTTTCATCGGGATGGACCGGTGGTTATTGTAACAGGCTGCACGGCGCCGCGGAAATAGCGGGTAGGAAACTACCGCCGAGCGACACTCCTTGGCAAGGGGTGGCCGAGGGAGCTATGCAAGATCCGATTTTCGGAAACGAAAATGCCGAGCTCGACGAACTTCTTTCTGAGTGTTTCGTCCGAATCAACAGTCCTGAAACCCAGAAGCCGATCCTCACAGGACGCTGGGGGACCGGCAAGTCCGCGCTCCTTCTGCTTAATAACAAGCAGATGTCGGAGCTCCTGCCGCCTGAGGCCGACTATTCACGTATCTGGTACATCGACGAGCGTACGCTGGACCTCAACGCGTTAGCGGAGCTCGAGCGTCAGTTCAGTGATGATCCTCGTTTTGTGCGCAGAACGCTCGAGCATCTCTGGAAGGGCGAGCTGATCAGGACATATTGCAATGTTCTCTCCCGATTGGCCGACAAATACGTTCAAAACTCCGGGGACCACTGGCGCTTCGTCCACCGTGTTGCTTCTGCCAAACACGCGCATCGCACCTTGTGGTCACAAATCCCCAACGTCATTGCGGCCATTACAGGCGAGAGTGCCCGCGCCAGAGCCGTTCACGAGGTACAGGAATCAGTAACGGCAGTCATTGATGACGAGGCCCTACTCAATGTACTCCGCTGCCTCGCCGACATTCGCCACGGTGAGCCTGTACCGGGTGTAGCCGTCGAGCCGATCGAGACGCCTCATTCGATGCTGGAACGCCAGCAGAGTCTCGCGACCAACATGGTCGGATCGCTACTGAATGTCTTTCAAAGCCATTTCCAGCCCACTGCTGCAAACCGTGTCAACCTGAGAATCACATTGCCGTGGCATCGCTTCCAACCGGAGTCGCTCGACTTTCCTCAGAAGCTGAGGCAGTACATCGGCAACGTCCAGTGGACGCGCGCCAAGCTCAGAGAATTCATCAACCGGCGAATCGAGTTTGAGTACCGTCGCGTTGGACGGCGGTTTACCGAAAAAGGCGTGGATGCCTGGTCTACTCTTTTCGAGACCGGAATACCGAACGGTATCTGCCGACCGCGCATTGTCGAAGATTCATTCGACTATTTCCTGCGACACACCCACCACCGGGCGCGAGACCTACAGCGCCTGGCTCGATTAAGCGTCGAGGCCCAAGCTGAAAAACTGGCCTGTGACGTCGACGACGTGCTCTTTGGGAGCGGCGGTAGAGTCAAGGCGGACGTCGTGAGGGAGACCTTCCACCGCGAGTGTCCTCGCGCCTCCGACGACCTCATTATCGAAGCGAGCCGCCGATACCCTGAGATGGGCGCGATCGTCGGCCGTCTGCACGGCCTCTCGATTCCGTTCGACAAGGCTGAGCTCAAGCGGCGAATGGACGAGATTGAAATACCGGTCGTCCGCGCCCTCGATCTGTTATGGGAGGCCGGGATTGCCGGAGTTACAGCGGTTCCGTTAACGGCTTCGGCGGCCGACCTGGTCGGCGCGTTTCTGACTCGGGATGAGGCCCATCGGCGGTTCACGGCGGACGACGGTACTCATCATGAGCGATGGAGCTGGTTCGAATACAACTGGGATGGTGGGATCACCAAGCTCCTCGACAGCTTGTCGCGGCTGGGCAGTATTTCGTACGGGTTAATTCTCCACTCGAAGGTGCTCGAATACTTTTCTCCCCAATCTATGGATACGGCGAGTCCCATCGGGATCTAGCGAAACGCCGGCGCCATTGATGGTACGATTCGCAGATGTCGCAGAAAGGTAGTGGTGCGGTCTTGTCATGAAAGACCTTTTGGAGCGTATCGTTCTGCTGGCGATGAGTCAGGAGCTCGACGTTCTGGCTCTCGAGCCAACGTCTGAGACGCGGCCGTCGGATTATCTGCCAAAGGCGATTGAGCGTGTACGACCACTTCTTTCGGCCGTGGGAATACCAAGTGAGAAGATCGAGCAGGTAATCAGCGAGGCGGATGTTGGCTCGGTATTTACGTTGTCTCTGGTGCCCAACCCCGTTTATTGGAGCCAATACCTTCACCGGCATGTCAGGTTTTATCTGGTGCATAGCCGGCCGTCGCGCTTTCATGAGCTGCTGGAGTATCTGGAAAAAAGCAACGTTTCCTACGCGACCTGCTATGGCGATACGGACTTTGTCATTCGGATAAGCGCCACGGAGGACCAAGCGCGTGAGTTCGAGAAAAAGCTCGATGATATAGGTGTGACGTCGACCGTATTGTCGGTCGTGACAGTTCCATACTATCTCGGCCACGAAGAGCTGCGGCCGGTGTCTCGCTCGTCACTCGATGCTCAATATGTGGATCGAATCCTGTCGCAATCCGCTGACAGGGCCTCGGATGACGAGGTGAGGCGTCTGGTTGGCGACGGCTTGGTTGTCGGCGTCGTCGTAAGGGAGAATCATCTTCAGACCGGCCGGCTGCGGGCGTTTGTGACGATATCGCTTCGCGAATTGAGCGCTGTCGCCAAAGCGGCCTTGGAACGTAAACTGATCGCATTCAACAAAGACGCGCAGGCAGGCCATGGGATGCCGGTCGTGGCTCTCTACAGGCTTCAAGGCCGTCCTCAATATCTACTGGAATTGATATGTGATGACCAGGCGCAATTGGATAGCGTCACGGTCCGCTTGTTGACCGTGGATCACTCAATCGAGAACACTGAGACGTTAGTCGTTGCGCGCTATGTCGTGGCGAAAGAGCGATACTCGACGACGGACATCGCACTCGACGAGCGGCGACGCCAGATGAAGAAGGTTGTTGATCAGGTGTTGAGGCCGATTTCCGATGAACTGCTCGCGCAGGTGTCAGAGCTGCATGCCAGTCAATTTGCCGATCTGGAGCCGTACTTGCAGCTTCGCGTGCTCAATCTTTACCAGGAGCTGACTGTCGACTCGCTGTATCTGACGTCCTATTCGGCGAATCCGCTTTACGCGGCGGTGATTGAATTGGTCACCGGCCTGATTGAGCAGAACGCCTCGCGCGTTACAAATGCAGGGGTGACTGTGATTCGTGACCATGTGGAGCGCGCAAATCTCGCATTGGCGTCCTATGTTACGGATTCGATATTTGGCGGGGACGCGCAGAAATGGCAATCGGTGTTGAAGGCGTCCGATTCCAATTGGCGAAAATGGGGCCTGAGAGTATGGGGCGAGCGAATTTATCCGGCGTGGAATGGTCATGCATTGTTGCAGCACGTATTCAAAGTCGAGTCGGGGATCATCGACAGTCTTCGAATACTGGGTGATCTTCGGAACAGCCTCGCTCATTTTCGCGACGCGGATCTGGCCGAGGTGATACATACGGTCCGCGAGGTGTTCAACCGTAGCTATAAGGTTCTAAGATGGCTCGAAGAGGCGACCGAGAGTATCCACGACCCGATGGCGCAGTTCAGGGCTGCTGCTGCTGCTATCAGTGCGGGCCGTCACGGCCGGGAGTTGGCGTTGCTTCAGGATATGAAGAGCTTCAGCGTCGATTTGCGGAACATTGACTCGGCGGTATCGCAGGATGATGATCATGTGCCATCCATTTTGGGCGAGTTGCGCGAACTTGATCAGGGCGACCTCGAGCTCAACGGCTCGCTGCTCGAACGGGTAGGCGAGAGCGTTGTGCCGCTGTTGGCGCCCTCGGAGCACGATGCCGCGCTGGCCTTGCTGGAGGCACTAAGTGGCTCGATAGGATCCATCCCATCCGGCCTCGCGTCATGTTTGCTCGCTGGGATTGTGGCGAAGGCCGTCAAGGTCGTTTCTTATTAACACGTCACCGTAATGTCGCGAGATACGCCGCCATGTCCCCCGCGTCACGCTCATTGACGCCTAGGTCGGGCATCGTGGTGCCGGGCTTCATCGACTGCGGGTGTCGCAGCCACTGCTGCACGTCGATCGGCTCGTTGGGGAAGCGGCCGGCGATGTAGCTGCGGTTGGCCATGCCGGTCAGCGGCGGGCCGACCATTCCGCGCGGCTCCTCGCTCGTAACGTCGTGGCATGCGATGCAACCGTACTGGGAGACGAGAGCGCAACCGTGCGCGGGGGAGCCGAGGTAGCCGGCGGGTGGATTATCGGCAGGGGCGTGGCGCCAGGCGAGGAGCAGCGCCAGAGCGCCGGCCGCGAAGATGCCGAGGGAGGCGAGGACGCAGAGCCGGAAGCAGCCGATGAGGAGTTGGTCGTGCGGTGGCAGCTCCGGCTTCATGGCTCTAGCGCAGCGATTCGAGGAACGCGACGACCGCGTGCAGATCGTTGGGAGCGAGCGGATTGCCCGGCATCTCACTGCGCGACTTCAGGCCGCGCGAATGGACCACCCAGCCGGAGAGCATGCCCTTGTCGTTCAGGTAACGCGTCGCCGCGATCGTCGTTCGCGAGCTGAAGTGCGTCAGGTCGGGCGCGACGAAGAACGCCTCGTTCGAGACTCCGCGGACGACGTGGCAGTAGCCGCAGCCGGCGTTGCGGAAGAGGAAACCTTGCGCCTCCGCGGCGCTGGCGGGCCGCGCCTCGTTCGCGAACCAGCGATCGAACTCGTCAGGCACATCGGCAATGACGCGCAGATTCTCGATGCGCGTGACGGACGGTCTGTCGGCGACGATCATCGACTCCGAGGAGGGGACGCGGATGCCGACCCACGACAGGCGCACGCGTTCATGCGCCGGTATGTGCAACTCGTTCGCGGTCGTGAAGGCGACCCCGCGGCGCGCGTAGTCGAGCTGCCACCATGTCGGCCTGCGGATGATGCGGATCTGCACGTCCGCGTCTGGCGCTCGCACCACGCCCGCGATCGAACGCACGTCTCCGGCGACCGAGATTGCCCCGGCGACCGCCGCGACGGTCGCCAGTACCCACATCAACGTGGTGCCACGACCTCGTTTCGCGACCGCCCAGCGCAGCAGCGAGAGCGCCCACGCGATCGCGGCGACTGCGAAGACCACGAATGCCACGACGAATGAGGTGGCAAGGAGAGGGCCATCACATCTATGGAGTTAGCTTGATCTTCAAATTGGTCATGGGTGATCTCCATAGATTTGCTGGGGAGCTTTCCATGAGCGCAGGCACGCTCCACCGAGCGTCGTCAGCAATCCTTGGATTTAAAATGTTCTCATGAAGAGCATCGGATGATCTCCATAGATGCACTCGACAGCTTCGCGAGAGTGCTTTGCCACTCCCCTGAGCGACTTGGTTAACTCCAAGGATTTGCACAAGTGCTTTTATGTTGTGTCAATTAACTCTATAAATTTAGTCATCGCGCATCGGGAAGCCACTCTTTCATCAACTGAGGAACGTCGACAACTCCATAGAGTTGCTCAGCGGCCTTCCATCAGTGACGAACCAAATCCATAGACGACCTGAAGTACAATTCGGGAGCATGACAGAGCAAAGAGGAGCCTCCCGCGATCGAGACGCCATCTGCTTCGGACTAATCGTGAAGAAGCTGCGGATGCAGCACGGCTGGACGTTGCAGCAACTCGGCAGCGCTACCGGATTGCACCCGAACTACCTCGGCGTCATCGAGCGTGGCGGCAACACGCCGAGCCTCCAGAGCTTCATCACAATCACCCACGCCCTCGGCCTCAACGCCGCGGATGCCATGAAAGAGATCCTCGACAACCGCGAGCAGTTCCGGCGACGAGCGGCGCCTGCGCCCGAGTAACGCGCCTCACGGCGTGAGGCCGACCACGCGCCGGTGGCGGCGATCTTTTCCCTGTTCGCAGCAGCGCATCACGTAACCGGCGAGCTCCCACGTGTCGAACGGCTTGAGGATGATCGCGTTCACGATGCCGGGGTCGAGCTCGGCAAAGATGTTCCGGTCGGCGGCCGAGACAACGATGAGAGAGTACGGGCGGCGCTCGGGGTGCTCTTTCAGCCAGTCGATCACATCCCAGCCGTTCACCCGCGGCATCATGAGGTCGAGCAGCACGACGCGGTACTTGTCGCGCCTCATGCACTCGATCCCCTCGGCGCCGTCGGTCGCGGTTGCCACTTCGACTCCCTCGCGACGCAGCGCGGTCGCCATGAGATTCAGTAGCGCCTTCTCATCCTCGACGATGAGTACGTCCGGCCTAGCCATGTTCCGGGTAAGCTCAACCGCATGATTCGTTCCAATACATCTCGTCATCTGCAATGACACCGCTTCTTTTTCTTGTCACGGTGTCGTTGATCTCTTTCGGTGCCGGATTCCTCGGGTCGCTCCTCGGCTTGGGCGGCGGGATGATCGTGGTCCCGGCGCTGACGCTTCTTCTGCACATCGACATCCGCTTGGCGATCGGCGCGTCGATCGTCTCGGTGATCGCGACGTCGAGCGGCGCGGCCGCGGCGTACGTCCGCGACCATCTCGCCAACATCCGCGTGGCGATGTTCCTCGAGATCGGGACGACGTCCGGCGCGATCACGGGCGCCTGGATCGCCGGCCTGCTGCATCCGCGCTGGCTGTTCGTCCTCTTCGGCTCGATCCTCGGCTACTCGGCGCTCGCGATGCTGCGCGGCCGCAAGCGGTCTCGCGAGCGGCATCACGTCGAGAGCAGCCTCGCGCGTCATCTCCGCCTCGGCGAGTCGTACTTCGACGACGCGCGCGGCGAGGAGGTGGTCTACGAGCCGACGCGGCCGATCGTCGGTCTCAGTCTGATGTACATCGCAGGAATGGTGAGCGGGCTGCTCGGGATCGGCTCGGGAGCGCTCAAAGTTCCGGCGATGGATCTTGCGATGGAGCTGCCGATCAAGGTGTCGACGGCGACGAGCAACTTCATGATCGGCGTCACGGCGGCGGCGAGCGCCGGTCTCTACTTCGCGCGGGGCCAGATCGATCCGTTCGTCGCGGCGCCGGTAGCACTCGGCGTGCTCGCGGGCGCGTTTGCAGGATCGAAGATGCTCGGGAAGATCAGCAGCCGCGCCGTGAGGATGACGTTCGTCGCCGTGCTGCTTCTTGTGTCGATCCAGATGCTCGTTCGGGGAGTGCGCGGATGACGGCTCAGGGCGAGCCGCGATGGGTCGACACCGCCATCTCGCGCGTCCTGCGCGGCGGCGTGGTTCTGAGCACGATCGTCATCGCTTGCGGCGTCCTGCTCACGTTCGTCCATCACCCGAGCTACGTCCGCTCTCAGATTGCGCTGCGCCAGTTGACCGCGCCGGAGCAGGCGTTTCCGCACACCGTGCGCGGGGTGATCGGCGGAGCGGAACAGGCCCGCGGCCAGGCGCTCATCACCCTCGGCCTGCTCCTGCTCATCGCCACGCCGGTCGCGCGCGTGGCGCTCTCGATCGGCATTTTCACGGTGGAGCGCGACCACCTCTACACGTCGATCACGACGATCGTGCTTCTCCTTCTATTGTTGTCGTTCGTTCTCGGAGCGGCCGGATGATAAGAAGTCGGCGACCGCCGGTCCGATCTCTTCCAGTTCTCGCGCGATCGCGGCGAGGACGGCGACGCTGAAGTTTCGTCCCTGTTCGATCTCGATCAGGTGGCGGCGGCTCATGCCGCAACGGCGCGCCAGTTCTTCTTGTGAGAGCTCGTGGTGTTCCCGCGCCTGCCGGATGATGCGCCCTAGCTGCTTACCCAATTCGACGATTGTCATTTGTCAGCGAGCGCTTTCAGGAACGCATGCGTCGCTATCTTATGAGACGTCACTGTCGCAACTGACTCGCATAAGAGTCATACCAAGCTGATTTTTTGTGATGCGACGCGTATAAGAGTCTATTTCGCCCTTTTGCGTTCCTATAATCGATTGACCTATGCACCGCGAGACGCGTTTGCAGCGGGTCATCGAGACGCTCGGCCTCAAGCCGCTGCACATCGTCCGCGAGGCGCAGCGTCTGGCGGTGGCGCTCGAGCGGCCGTCCATCAGCAGACAGCATTTCCTTCGTTGCCGCACCGGCCGATCCGCGGCGACCGAGGACAAGATCTACATCATCGTCGCCGCCATGCGTTCGGTGACGGGGCTTCTCTTCCGGCCGTCGGATCTGTTCGAGCTGGAGCCGCAGGCGGGAGGCTCCGATCAACGCACGGACTGGGTTCGGAGGTCCATCGTGTCTCAGGAGTCAGGCGCGACCGATCGATTCGAGTCGCTCTATACCGAGTATGGCCTGCTCCTTCGTACGATCGCGATGCGGCGCTATCACGTTCCGCCCGATGACGCGGAGGCGCTGGTCCACGACATTTTCGCCGCGTATCTGGAGCGGAGTGCGTACGTCCGCGACGCCAAGGGGTGGCTCATCGGCGCCATCGGCAATGCGTCGAGCAATTACATCCGCAAGCGGAGGCCGGAAGCGCAGCTCCTGCCTGAGCATGAAGAGGCGATTGACGGAAGCGCCGAGGCCCGGATCGAGGGGTGGATGCGCCACGTCACGATCGCCGCGATGCTCTCGCGCCTCGGCGACAAGTGCCGCGAGACGCTGCGCCGCTATTACCTGCGCGAGGAGTCGAAGGAGGCGATCGCCGAGCACCTCGACACCTCGCCCGCCTATGTCCTCCAGCTCTTGGTGACATGCCGCAAGCGCGCGCAGGAAATCCTGCGCAGCCTCTCGGGGAGGCAAGAATGAAGCATTACGACGAAGAGATGCTCGAAGAAGTGCTGCGCGATCCGCAAACGTGGGCCAACGTCGATGCCCTACGCGGCCAATCCGCCCGATTCCAGCAGGCGCTCGCGCTGAAGGCGAGGATCGACGCCGAGGATGACGCCGCCGCGCGTCTCCTCTCGCCGCTGCTCCGTTCGCCGCTCCGCTTCCGCAATGCGGCCATAGCCCACAACCCGCAAGCGCAGACCGCCGGCGTCGTCCGCTATCTATGTGCGGCGGCGCACGAGCGTCACGAGAAGCGGCCGCAGTTCAGCCTCGAGCTGACGTTGTGCGCCTACGACGTAGCGCTCTCCCTCGGGCCGGAGACATCGGCATCGCAGCACTTCTGCATGGCTCTCTCGCTTCGCGAGCGCGCGAATGCACTGCGATACCTCGGCCGGTTCACCGAGGCGTTGGAGGCTCTCGATTCGGCGGAGAAGCTGTTCGACGAGGCGCCGGCGGCGGATCCCCACGACATCGCGATCGTGCAGTACATACGCGCGACGGTATTCGTCGAGATCGACCGTTTGGAAGAGGCGCGCGTCGCTTCGCGCGACGCGGCGCGCATCTTTCGCCAATACGGTGACCGGCCACGGGAGCTGACTGCTCTGCTGGCGGAGGCAACTTCCCTGCACTTCGGCGGCCGGAACTCCGAGGCGGCGAAGGTCTACGAGCGCGTGGCGGCGAAAGCGCGAGAGGACGCCGATCGCAGCGTTCTCGCTCGCGCGCTGAATGGCGTGGCCAACGCCTGCCTCGAGCTCGAGAAACTCGATGAGGCCGAATCGTCGCTCATCGAAGCACTGGTCATCTTCGACGAACTCGATCTCGCGACCGAACGTGCGAGGGTTACGTGGTCGCTGGCACTCCTGCACGTCCGGCGCGGCGACTTGGCCGAGGGGGCGACCCGTCTCGATGCGGCGCGTGCCGAGCTGCAACGACTCGGCCTCGTGAACGACCACGCGCTGTCAACGCTCGACTGGGCGTGGGCGCGCCTGGCCGTCGGAGAAGCGGCCGATGTTGCCGAGGCTTGCCGGCGCATCGTGGTGCGCTTCGAGTCCGAAGGAATGATGAAGAGCGCACGCATCGCGCTGGCGCACCTGCACGAGGCACTCGCCGCCGGGACCGCGACGCCGACTCTCGTTTCCGAAGTCCGAAAATATCTCGAGTTCCTGCCTTCGCACCCCGACGCGCGATTTATTTTCCGCGCTCACTTATAGCTCGCGGCTCTCGCGGTACTTCCTGGACAGAGGGCGCCCTCCTAACGCCGGCTGCATCGCCGGCCCCAAGGAGGATTTATGCGGAGCTTCAGGAATGGTCTGGCCGTGGTGTCTCTCTGTGCGGCAATGATGATCGGCGCGGGAAAGAACGCACCGATCCGGCATCACTCGCGCGCCACTTTCGACGACGACATTGTGACGACGATCCTCAACGCTCTAGTCGATCTCGAGAGCCGCATCTCGCTTCCGCCCGGCTAGGGCACGGCTGTAATCTAGACCCTCGCGATTGAACCACGGGGCGCGTCGTCGCGCCACGCGCAGCAACAACGCTACCGCGACCGTCGTCGAGGCGATTGCCAGTAGCGAACTTTCCGGTCCGAACATGCCGCCGGTCAGCCAGTCAGGCCCGGCATAGCGGCTCGTGAGCGGTGAAATGGTGCGCCAGTCCTCATTGCCCGAAAGCGGTACGCCGCATACGAGAATCGTGAAATTCCAAGCCGCATGATTCGCTGCGGTCGCCCACAAGTTCCGCGTGAGAATGAAGACGACGGCCCACAGCAGACCGACCAGCGTTACCGACACCAGCATGACTACGACATCGCCGGCCCCGGCGCTCTCCATGTTCCCTAGATGTTGCAGGGCGAACAACAGCGCCTGCACCACCAAGGCAAACCACGTTCCCCACGAGCGCTCCAGCACACGAAAGATCAGGCAGCGGAAGACCAGTTCTTCCAAGGTGGCTGCTATCGCTATGAGGACAGCTGGCCCAACCAGTGCCGACGAAATGCCGCGAAACAACACAAGATCGTAGGCGCCGACAGCGAACAAAGCGGCGATCGGGATCGCCATCAAGACTGAGCCAGCGGCGCCGCTCAGCAGCAACGAAACCGGCCGCAGCCGCAGTTCGCTCGCGTCGCGCTTTTCGTACCAGTGCACGTACGCCCAGTAGCCAGCCACCGACGCCAGGCTGATGGAGGTGCGTCGGATTGCGCTGAGCAACTCAGGCCTTAAATCGAACGTTGCATCGATCACTGGCGTCAGGCCCTTCGCCACCAAGATTACCGGGCCCCAGACCGCCGCCCAACCCAGCAACAGCGAGCCCAGCGTACGTGCGACCAACCGCAGTCGCGGCCACGAACCACCGGTCGGTCGCTGGTAGATCGTTGCTCGCATCATTTCGACTGCGGGGCGAGGCGTTGTCGCCGGGCCGGGCTGGTTCGGAGTTTACGGGATTGGCAACTGGACCGTTATGGTTCTAGCATCCTCACGACGATCATCAACATCGTTGTCGAGCTCGAGGGCCGAGTGTCCATTCCGCCCGGCTAAGGTGAGCGTTGCTCATCGCTGAAAGGCGTACGACATCTTCATGAAGATCGAGCGGTCCGGAGGCGTATAGGTGCCGGTGACTTCATCGATGACGCGGCTGTCGCCGGCGCCGACATAGATTCCGGTAGCGTAGGTCGGCTTGTATTGATAGAGGATCGATGCGTTGACCGAGCCGCTCCTGGTGCTCACGGGAATGTCGTAACGCAGCGGCGACCGGCTCGTGTGATCGTTCTGCACGATCACCCGTAACGACGAGGCGACGCTGAAGGCGAAGGCGGCGCGAAGGCGCTCGGTCTGGGCGGTAAAGACGCGGCCGGGATGACCGTTATCGATCCAGGAGAGGTTGCCGTCGAGGGACAGATCGAGGCGGTCCAGCGGCTGAACCGACCCGAAGAAATGCACTTCGGCGCCGCTTCCCCTCCGTGCGTTGGTGAAGTCGACCTGCTGACCGACCGAGCCGTCGATACCGATCAGCGTAAAACGCCTCGTCGGGCTGGCCTGAGCGATGAAGAGAAGTTGGTTCCGAGGAATCAGGCGGCTGCCGGCCAGAAGCCTTCCGCTGCTGAATCGAACACGGAACGTGGAGTTGTACGCGCCGGTCGCGTCGGCGCCGGTCGTATCGACATGGTAGAGAAGATTGCCACGGATGGACGGCTGATAGTCGGTGGTGACATAGAAGCGAATCGACGTCAGCGCGCCCGCCGGCCGGATGGTGTAGCCCGTATTGGTATACACCTCCCGGAAGCCCACCTGCGGTGTGTATCCCAGGTCGCTGCGGAAGTCGTCGCCTATCTCGTTGTAACTGTAATACCAGTCCCACTTCGGCCCGGTGTGCCTCCAGATCAGCAGGCCGGCGTAGGAGCGGAGCGTCCGGCCGTCCCACTCAGCGGCCAGATCGGGCCTCCCGGGCGTCCTGCTCTGGCTGAACACGAGCTCTCCGCTCACCCGGTCGAGATCTCCGTGGCGCCACAGGAAGTCGGGGCCGATGACCCGGTTGTTGCCGCCGCCGGCGACCTCGCGATCGGTGAGGACCCCGCCCAACATGAGATTCCCGTAGTTGCGTTTGACCCTGGCGATCACGTCGCGGGAGCGGAAATCCTGCGGCGCCGCATCGGAGGAATTCTCATGAGGGATGATCACGCTCCCGCCCCCGCGATCGGAGGTCACCAGCACGGTGTACCCGCCGTTTTCGGAGCTTTCCGTGGCGCGCGCACCCCAGTCGGGTGCCGTGATCGTCCGTGTGGAGATCAGCTGAAGGGGCGTGTCGAAGAGATGGATTCCCTCGAGAAAGAAGGGCCGTTTCTCCGGATAGAAGATGGCAAAGCGCTGGTTGGCGCTGACCTGAGGCGTGTCGGACTCCACCTGCGAAAAGTCGGGATTCAGGGTGAGATCGATCGCCGTGCTGGCTGATGGCGTCACTTTGAGGTCGCCGCCGAGGTCGTACCGCCGGAGGGCCGCGGAGTTGCTGGCGCCCCTGGCAGCGGCATAGGGAACGGCGGCGAAGTGAGCGCCGGCCGGCGGGAGTGCGAGATCGGAAACGACGTCGGCGTGGCAGAGCACGCAGCCCGAGCCGCGAGGAATGCGGATCGAGTAGATCCTATAGCGCTGGTCGCGCGCGAAGTTGCGCACCAGGGCGATCCGCCAGCGTGGGGAGTTGGCCGAATAGCGCAACGTGGTCAGCGGGATGCGCATCTCCAGCGTCCACCCCTCGGCGTCGATGCGCGCGGCGGCATCCCAGAAGAAATCGGGCGTAGGGTTTTCGTCCCCCGTGCTGTCATTGAGCGTGGCGTCGTACTGCGCCCCGCGCGGGTTGGCGTAGAAGACCTGGGCCTGCCTGCCGTCGCCCTGCGAGTCGAGAATGACGCCGCCGTAGTCGGAGTCGGTGGCGAGGCTGTCGCGGGCGGCGAACGGCGCACGGATCCGGGTGGCGTCAGGGTCGAAAAAGCGGTAGCCGATGTAGAGGTTGTGATCGTCGAGCGCGAGCCTGGCCTCCGAGCGCATCTTCGGGGTGGAGTTGTCGCCCGGCTGAACCTCGTACCACGCCGTCACCGGTGCGATCGAAGCCCACGGCGCATCGTTCAGGGCACCATCAACGACGATCGGACTGGTTACGTGAGCGATCTCGAGCGCTTCGGCGCGTGGGATCAGGAGAACGGCGGCAGCGACGAGTAAGAAGTGGGGACGCACTTCGCGACACTACGGAGACAACCGCCGCCGCGCTCACGCCGAGTGACCGGTGGTTCGTGGGAGGGATGAGTGGTGGGATGGCGGGATGAATTCGCCGCCATGCCGCAGCCGCCGTTCATCCCTGTCTGCGCCCGCTCCTCCCTCATTCGTGGACGGGTATCGCTTCCTCCGGCATAGTGACGGCTGATGAGCGCGGAGGAACATCGAGCGGACCATCTGCCGCATCTGGTGGCGGCGTTGGTGCTGGTTTTCGCCACGCTGACCTACGCCATTCACCTCATGCTCTTTCACCGGCTGCACGGCGGCGATCCGTCGTGGGGGGAGGAGCTCGCAGAATCGGCGGTGCACTGGGTGGCCTGGGTGCTCGTGCTGCCGCTGGCGCTCAGCGTCATTCGCTCGGTGAAACTGCGTGCGAACGCGGTCTCGCTTCTGATTCATGGCGGGGCGGCGGTGGGCATCACCCTCGCGCAGATTGCCTTGCGGGCGGTGCTCGACCAGACGCTGATCCATCACGAATGGGCTCTGCCGGTGATCGTGGACGGCTTTGTGGCGACCTTCTCGAGAACCTTCTTCGGCGGGTTGATCACCTATTCGGCGGCGGTGATCGCCAGGGAAGCGCTGCTTCGGCAGCGGCATCAACGGGAAGAGGCGGCGGTGCGCGACCGGCAGCTTGCGGTGGCTCAGCTGGCGGTGTTGCAGAATCAATTGCAGCCGCACTTTCTCTTCAATGCGCTCAACGGGATCTCGTCGCTGATGCACGATGACGTCGCCGCGGCAAACCGGATGCTGCTGCATCTGTCGAATCTTCTCCGGGCGCTGCTCGAAGAGAATGGATCGCCTGAGATCACGCTCGACCGCGAGCTCGAGTTGCTCGACGACTTCGTGCAGGTGGAGAAGGCCCGGCTGGCGGAGCGCTTCCGCTTCGAGCTGGCCATCGACCCGGGGACGCGAAGGGCCATGCTGCCACGGCTGCTGCTGCAACCCCTCGTGGAGAACGCCGTCCGCCACGCCGTCAGCTCGCGGCGTGACGGAGGGCGGGTGGTCGTGAGCGTCAGTGCCGCCGGCGATCGCCTTCGCCTCGAGGTCGGCGACGATGGCCCTGGCCTTCCGCCGGATCACTCGGAGTCGGGGATCGGGATTCGCAACTGCCGGTCACGCCTCGAGCAGTTGTACGGGCCGGACCAGAGTTTCCGCGTGCGAAACAGGGCGGGTGGCGGCGTGATCGCCACGATCGCCATTCCACTGCGTTACGCGGAGGCGGCAGCATGATCGACGCGCTGATCGTCGATGACGAGCCTCTGGCGCGGAGGCGGATTCGGCAGCTGCTGGCACCGGAGCAGGACTTTCATGTTGCCGGCGATTGCGCCGACGGCTTCAGTGCCGTCGAAAGCATCACACGCCACCAACCCGACGTCGTCTTCCTCGACGTGCAGATGCCGGAGATCAGCGGTCTGGAAGTGGTCGAAGCGATCGGTGTCGACCGCATGCCGCTGACCGTATTCGTGACGGCGTTCGATCGCTACGCCATCGACGCGTTCGACCGCCACGCCCTCGACTACCTGCTCAAGCCCGTTGAGGACCGCCGCTTCGCTCATACCCTTGACCGCATTCGCCGCCTTCTCGGTGGCAACGCCTCGACCGAACGCCCCGGTATGCGCGCGATGGCGGCCGAGCGCTCGGGCCAGCCGCTCGACCGCATTCTGGTCCGCCGCGGCGAGACTCTCACCTTCATTCGGGCTCTCGACATCGACTGGGTAGAGTCGATCGGCAATTACGTCGGTATTCACGCCGGCACCGACAAATTCGTGCATCGCGGAACTCTGAGTGCCTTCGAGTCGCGGCTCGATTCCCGAAAGTTCGTGCGCATTCACCGCGGTGCGCTCGTTCAGATCGATCGCATCCGGGAGATCCAGACGCTTTTCGGCCGCGGACGGGTGATCCTCCGTAACGGCACCGAGCTGCCCCTAAGCCGCCGATGCCGCCAGACCCTAGGGAAATTCGAACCTGCGCTATAAGCCACCGGCCGCCGCGGCTAGGGAACGGGACAGATGCCATGGAGCATCTGCCATCCGAACGACACCGCGATGGCCGCGATCACGACCGCATATGCGAAGAGAACAGGTTTCGGTTTCAGCCGGCGCATACCACTCATAACCTCGCGGTGGCCGTCGTTCATCCAGCGGCTTCGCTTCTAGCCGCGGAGCGGCGACATTCCGTTAGCCCAGCGCGTCAGCTCTGGGAACCAGGATCGTGAATCAAGAGAGGTTCCTTACGCCGCTTCGCGGGTGTATTGGGCGCGAACCTTCAATTTGCGCTACACGCTCTCCAGCGCGGAGGCGATGGGCTGCAGCGGTGTGCCGAGCCAGAGGTAGGGGGCGACGTGGAGGAGGCCGGCGCGTTTGAAGGTGTTGCGGTACCAGGCGGCGGGGCGGGAGATGAGGCCGTCGAGGTCGCCGATGATGTCGTCCTCTTTGGTCAGGACCTCGAGGAACGCGATGCCTTCGCAGACGCGCGCGATCTCGCGGATGCCCGGCTTGATCTCGGCATCGTCGACGTAATGCAGGACGTCGGAGCAGATCACCAGGTCGAACTTCTGCGTGAGCTCCAGCGACGGCAGGTCGCCGAACGAGGCGCGCCGGATGTTGCGCGTCTTCCCGAACTGCCGGACGGCGTAGGCGCTCGGGTCGAGGCCGAGGTAGCGGAGGCGGGGCCGCATAGTGCGCAGGTGAGGCAGCCATTGCCCTTCGCCGCAGCCGATGTCGAGCACCGATCCGATTTGCCGCTGGAGGAAGTACTCCGCCGCCGCGACCGCGAGGTTCACCTTCCGGCGCACCTCGGCCGGCGAGTTCACCTGCTCGTCGCGGTACCACTTGTCGAAATAGGCGCGGTCGTAACGTTTAGACATGTGGCGCAATTATCGCCGCGGCCTTCGCTCGCGTTCCAAATACTCGGCGGGAATGGTCTGGAACTCCGTGACGCCGTAGGTGGTTGACAGCTCTTCGTCCGTCATGCCGTCGGCACGCAGCAACCCTTCGATCTCGTCGGTCCGCCCCTCGAGCTCCCACCCCGTCCAGATCTCGGCATCGCTGTACGGCCGGAGAGAGATCTTTTGCAGATAACGCCCCATTGCGAATCTCGGTTACCGGATGCGAAGATTCTACATCTTCGAAACTTTGGTATTGCTTACGAATGGGAGCCCATGTAACCTCTCCGGACCGGGGACTGGGGCAGCGCGTACTGATCTGACCATCTCTCGCGCGTTGCTCCGCCCGGGTTTCCCGCTCCGGACCCCGGGACCGATATGACCGACAGCCAACGTGTTCTCGACGCCATCCGGCGTCTGGTCCGCCATCTGCGTGTGGCCGACCGCGCCGCCCAGACGGAGCTCGGACTCTCGTCCGCCCAGCTCTTCGTCCTGAACGAGCTCGGCAAGACGCCGGCGATTTCCCTCGGCGAGCTCGCTGAACGGACCCACACCGATCAGAGCTCCGTCTCGGTCGTGGTGGCGCGCCTCGTGGACGCCGGTCTCGTACAGCGCGATCGTGCAGGCGAAGACGCCCGCCGGCTCGAGCTTTCGCTCACGCGCTCCGGCCGCGGCGTCGTGCAGCGAGCCCCCGCGGTCGCGCAGGAGAAGATCGTGCAGGCGATGGAGCGGATGACGGCGAAGGACCAGAAACGCTTCGCGGACACGTTCAACACTCTGCTCGACGACATTGGCGCCGAGGGGAAGGCGCCGATGCTGTTCGAAGACGAAAAGCCGAAATCGAGAAAGAAGAAGAGTTGAGTCAATCCGACATCGAGCGAGGCGCGACCACCGAAGGCGTGCCGATCGCTCCTTCTCTCGCCCCATCCCTTGAAAACAGCCGCGTACCTGTCGAGCGAGCGCTCATCGACAGGAGTGTCCTCATCGTCTGCGCGTGGTCCATCGCCCTGGCGTTGGTCACCGGTTTCGTGGCGCAGGCGCTGATGGCGATCATCGCGTTCGTGACGAACGTCAGCTTTTACGGACGCGCCTCGTTCGGGTTCACGTCGCCGGCGGGCAATCACCTCGGCTGGCTCGTGCTCTTCATCCCGCCGATCGGCGGCGTGATCGTCGGCTTCATGGCGCGCTACGGCTCGAAGGCGATCCGCGGACATGGGATCCCCGAGGCGATGGAGCAGGTGCTCCTGAACGAGAGCCGCATCCCGGCGCGCGTGACGTTCCTCAAGCCGCTGAGCGCCGCGTTCGCGATCGGCACCGGCGGACCGTTCGGCGCCGAGGGACCGATCATCGCGACCGGCGGCGCGATGGGCTCGCTCGTCGGCCAGATCACGAAGATGAACGCGTCGGAGCGGAAGACGCTCCTCGCGGCCGGCGCGGCGGCCGGCATGGCGGCCACGTTCGGAAGTCCGGTCTCGGCGGTGCTGCTCGCCATCGAGCTGCTCCTGTTCGAGTTCCGCCCGCGGTCGATCATCCCGGTGGCGCTCGCGAGCGCCGCGGCGACGGCGGTGCGCATGCTGTACGTCGGCACGGAGCCGATCTTCGCGATGCCGCTGCTGGCGCGGCCGAGCGGCGAGGCGCTCGCGACGTATGCCGTCATCGGCGCGATCGTCGGATGGCTCGCGGTGTACGTGACGCGCGCGGTCTACTGGATCGAGGACCTGTTCGAGAAGTTGCCGATCCATTGGATGTGGTGGCCGGCAATCGGCGGCTTCGCGGTCGGCGCGGTCGGCATCTTCGCGCCGCGCACGCTCGGCGTCGGCTACGACAACGTCCAGGGGATCGTCTCGGGGAAGCTGGTCGGCGAGACGGTACTGATTCTCTGTATCGCGAAGTTCATCTCGTGGTGCATCGCGCTCGGCAGCGGCACGTCGGGCGGCACGCTCGCGCCGTTGTTCACGATCGGCGGCGGTGCCGGGGTGGTTCTCGGCGAGCTGGCGGCGATGCAGTTCCCGCACTTCGGCGTCGATCCGCGCATCTGCGCGCTCGTCGGGATGGCGGCGATGTTCGCCGGCGCCTCGCGCGCGTTGCTCGCCTCGGTGGTCTTCGCGTTCGAGACGACGCTGCAGCCGCTCGGCCTGCTGCCGCTGCTCACCGGCTGTACGGCGGGGTATCTCGTGTCGGCCCTGCTGATGCGGAACACGATCATGACCGAGAAGCTCGCGCGCCGCGGCGTTCGCGTCCCGGCGGAGTATCACGCCGACTATCTCGACCGCGTGCAGGTGGCGGATGCGTGCTCGCGCGAGGTGAAGTCGCTCCGCGCCGACGCGACGATCGCCGAGGCGCAGGAGACGCTGGAGACGCACCAGGGGTTCCCGGTGATCGATGCGTCGGATCGTCTGATCGGTGTGATCACGCGTCGCGACTATTTCGGCAAGCCGCCGCAGACGCGCATCGGCGATCTGGTACAGCGGTCGCCGTCCGTGGTCTTCCTCGACAACTCGCTTCGCGACGCGGCGGATCACATGGTGCGCGAGAACGTCGGACGGCTCCCGGTCGTCAGCCGCGAGGACCAGCACCGCGTCATCGGCATCCTGACGCGCAGTGATCTCATCTCCGCGCACGCCAAGCGGCTACGCGAAGAGGTGTAGCGCATGTATCCTGTGCTCCATGCAACAAATCGATCCCCGGCACAGGGAGCTACTGTCGAAGATCGCGCTGTTTGAGTCGCTCACGAAAGAGGACATCGACACACTCACGCTCCACCTCGAGGAAGCGACGTACGAGGAGGGCGACGACGTCTTTCGTCAGGGCGATGAGGGATCGTCGCTCTTCATCGTCGAAGAAGGGGCGGTGGAGATCTGGTACGGCGAAGGGACGGGGAGGGTGGTTCTCACCACGCTCTTCAACGGCCAGTATTTCGGCGAGCTCTCGCTGTTCGACGGCTCGCCACGATCCGCGACTGCGACGGCGCTCAAGCACTCGGAGCTGATCCGCCTCGACCGCGACGATCTGGTCGACTTCGTCAACAAGAACCCGGCCGCCGCGCTGCGCATCATCGCGGAAATGGGGGAGCGGCTTCGGCAGACGAACGAGCTGATGTCGCGCCGCGTGTCGCGGGACGTCGTCTCCGAGGCGGAAGAGGCGCTGACGTTCGGACAACGGATCGCGGATCGCGTCGCGAAATTCGGCGGCTCGTGGCCGTTCATCGGCATCTTCGGCTTCATCATGGTTTTCTGGATGGCGATCAACATCTGGCAAGGGGAGAAGCGCGCGTGGGATCCTTACCCATTCATCCTCCTGAACCTCGCGCTCTCGACGATCGCGGCGATCCAGGCGCCGATCATCATGATGAGTCAGAACCGGCAGTCGATGAAGGACAAGCTCCTCGCCGAGAACGACTACAAGGTGAACCTGAAAGCAGAGATCGAGATCGAGGCGCTCCTTCGCGGACAAGCCGAGATTCTGGCCCGACTCAGCCTCATGGAGCGCAGCGCCGCCCGGAAGAGCCAGGAGGCGATTAGTGCCTAGCGCTCAACGTCGAACCCGTCGCGCACCCACGCGCCGGTGCCGCCGATGACGTTGACGAGCGACGCGCGGCCGGCGCGGGCGAGGAGGCTCGCGGCGATCGAGGAGCGATAGCCGCCGGCGCAGATGACGGCGAGCGGCGCGTTCTCCTCGATCTCGGAGATCCGTTTCTCCAGTTCGTTGAGCGGGACTGACTGCGCGCCCGGCACGTGGCCCGACGCGTACTCGCCGGCGCCTCGGACGTCGAGCACCTGGAGCTGTTGCCGCTCGTCGGACAACTGCGACGGCGTGATCTGCGCCAGCGCTCGCGTCTCGAACGGCCATTCGCTGAATGCGATCCAGCCGATCACGTTCTCCAGTCCCACGCGCGCGAGCCGCATCACAGCTTCGTCCGCGCGTTCGTTATCCTCGGCGATCACCACCAGGCGTTCGTCGAACGACAGGAGCGTCCCGGCCCACGACGCGAACTGGCCACCGAGGCCGATGTTGAGCGAGGCCGGGACGTGCGAGGCGCCGAAGTAGAGCGGATCGCGGACGTCGATCGCGATCGCTCCTTGTTGGATGAACGCGACCGCCGCAGACGGCGTCAGATGCGGCGCATGCACATCGGTCAGCGGACGCGCACCGTTACGGTTGATCGAGGCGTCTTTGGCGAAGTAGGGAGCCGGAGGGGCGATGTCGGTCGTGAGCATCTTCACGAACTCGTCGCGCGGCATCGGCGCGAGCGCGTAGTTCGTCCGGCGCTGCACGCCGATGGTCGACGACCGTTCCTTCGAGATGTTCTTGCCGCAGGCCGACCCTGCGCCGTGTGCGGGCCAGACTTCCACGTCGTCGGGGAGTTTCAGCAGCTTGTCGTGCAGCGAGTCGTAGAGCATCGCCGCCATCTCGGCCGAGGTGAACCCGCGTCCGCCCGCGAGATCGGGGCGGCCGACTTCGCCGATGAAGAGCGTATCGCCGGTGAGCACCTTCTTCGGCTCGCCGTTCTCGACGACCACGATCGAGATTGACTCCGGCGTGTGGCCGGGCGTCTCCAGGATCCGAAGCGATACGCCTCCGAGCGGGAGCACATCGCCGTCGTGGACTGCCCGGTGCGGGAAAGTCGCTCCCGCCTGTGCCCCCATGACGATCTCCGCGCCGGTGCGTTTCGCGAGCTCGACGTGGCCGCTGACGAAGTCGGCATGCAGGTGCGTCTCGACGATGTAGCGAATCGCCATCCCGAGCTTCGCAGCCTCTTCGACGTACTGATCGACGTCGCGCTGCGGATCGACGATCGCGCATTCGCCGCCGTCGCCGACGAGGTACGACGCGTGCGCGAGACAGCCGAGGTAGAACTGGTGGAAGTGCATGGTTACGAGGTTACGCGGTTTCGAGGTCGAGCGGTTCGGCAACCCCGCAACCCCGGAACCTCGCTACCTCCAGGTCATCTCGAACGTACAGCTCACGTCGCCCAGCGTCTGGCACTTCGTCTCGCTGACGTTCGGATCCGTCCCGCCGTGACGGAGGATCGACTCGATGAAGTAGCCGTGGGCGCTGGCGCAGTAGATGGGGCTGTAGCAGGGGTAGTCGGTATAGATCATCTTCCCGCCGTTCGCGGTCTTCTCGAATCGGACGTTGCCGAACTTCTGGTACTGGCTGTGGAAGAGGGCGTTGTTCTCGAGGAACTTGAGCAGCTCCACCGAGTCGAGGCTTTTGTAGACGCGTCCGATCCCGAGCTCCGCCGACGCCGCGCCGATGAGCGCCAGGACGTTCGGATACTTCGCCTTCAGCGTCTCGTGGATCGTGCGATCGAGCTCGATGAGCGACTCGAATTCGCACCAGCTCGAGGCGAGCGGCGTGCGGGTGTACGTCATCGTTCGCGGCGAGAGGTGCGCCAGGAGGTTGTAGAACCCCTGCTCGCCCGCCGAGTCGATGAGGAACTGCTTCCGGCCGCCGAACATCACACCCTTCACCTTCGCGGCATCCGGGTTCGGTCCGACCAGTACTTCCTTTCCGTCGAGCCGCGGAAGTGCGGCCGGCGTGCCTTTGCGTTCGAGGAGGAGAGACATTGTTCGGAGATTCTAGCTCCGGTTAGCGCCGGGGCGGCCCGACCAGAGGAAGTAGATAGCCGCGCCGGTCGGCAGGAGTGCGACGACGGCGAAGACGCCGACGAACAGCATCAGGTCGCCGAACGCGTACATGCCGCTCGCGGCGCTCGCTTGAGCGCTGTCTGTCGCGGCGATACGCGCCGCTGTCGCTAACGAGGCGACGACAAATGCGCCGACGTACCCTACCGCGACGATGCCGGCCTTGGCGTAGCCATTCACGCCTTCATGATGCCACCGCCCACGCCATCGTGGTAATCAGCGCGAATCGGTACGATGTTTCTGTGCGCGGCGCGGCGATCCTCGGCTTCGTTGTCCTCCTCTGCACCTCGTGCCACCCCAGTCGGGGCTGGACGGAGCCGTGGACGCGGATGCGTTTCGTGCGCATCCCGGCGGGGACTTTCGTGATGGGCTCGCCGATGAGCGAGGCGGGACGGCGGAACGACGAAACACAGCATCGCGTCGTCATCTCGCGGTCGTTCTACATGTCCGCCACCGAGGTGACCCAGGCGCAGTGGAAGACCGTGATGGGCTCGAGCCCGAGTTTCTTTCGGGACGGCGTGCCGGAGCTGCCGGTTGAACGCGTCACGTGGTACGACGTGCAGGCCTTTCTGCAGCGGCTCAGCGCGCACGGCGGAGGGCACTTCCGTCTGCCCACCGAGGCCGAGTGGGAGTACGCCTGCCGCGCCGGGACGAGCACCGAGTATGCGTTCGGCGGTCGCCTCTCGACTGAAGCCGCGAATTACAACGGCCACCGTCCGATGCGCGTCGCGTCGTACCGCGCGAATCGCTGGGGTCTGTACGATATGCACGGGAACGTCTGGGAGTGGTGCGCCGACGAGTACTGCCCGTATCCCGACCACCAGGTCCGGGATCCGGTGAACCGCTGCGGCAGCCGCTACAAAGTCATCCGTGGCGGGAGCTGGTACTTCGACGCCGGCAGCGCCCGAAGCGCGCTGCGCTACACGCACGAGCCGCAATGGCGCGGTTTCAGTATCGGATTCCGCGTCGTTCGCGACGATCCCGGAAGGTAATGTCGATCACTGCCCTACAGCCGCCCACGCGATAGTCGTGATCAGCGCGTTCTCCGACTGCCGCGAGTCGAGTCTGGTGTGTTGGACGACGACCGGGATGTCCGAGACGATGACGCTCGAGTAGTCGGTGCCGCGCGGGACGGGCGCGGGGTCGGAGAGGTCATTGAAGCGGACGTGTTTCGTCCGTCGGGCGCCGACGGTGACGCGATACGGGCCGGCGGGATCGCGGTCGGAGAAGTAGATCGTGATCTCGACGTGCGCCTCGGCGTCGTTGGTGTTCAGGATGCACGCGGTCTCGTGGCTGGTGAACTCCGGCTCGGGGCCATGGCTCCAGGCGGGGATGTAACCCTCCGCGATCGCCCAAGTGCGCGCGCCAATTGCTTGTCGTTCCATACTTGAATGCCCATGCAACGTGTGAGCCCCTCGCGCCGGTCGCGGCGGCTCGTCATCGCGGCGCTCGCTGCGGTCGCGATGTGCGTCGCCGCCTACCTCGGCCTCTACCAACTCCGCATGATCGTGTCGGTGTGGGATCCGTTGTTCGGCCGCGGCTCCGAGCTGGTGCTCGATTCAAAGGTGTCGGAGGCGATCCGCCGCTTCACGATCGTCCCCGACTCGCTCCTCGGCGCCACGGCTTACGCGTCGGAGTTGTTTTTCGCGCTGCTGGGCTCTTCAGAGCGGTATCGCGAACGCCGTTGGGTCGCGCTTCTCTTCGGCCTCAACACCGCCGCGCTCGCCGTTGCCGCCCTCGCCCTGATCGGTCTGCAGGCGTTCGTCATCCACGCCGGCTGTTTCTTCTGCCTCGTTTCTGCGACGATCTCATTGACGATAGCTGGCTTAGCCGTCGAACGCTGATATGGATCTGAATCTCACCGACAAAGTGGTCATCGTCACCGGTGGCGCGCGCGGAATCGGACGCGCGACCGTCGAACGGTTCACGAGCGAAGGGGCGCGAGTGGTCGTCTGGGACGTCACGGGCGACGATCGCGTCGACGTTACGAACCAGGAGATGGTCGAGGCGGCGACGAATGACGTCATCGCGAAGTACCGCCGCATCGACGTGCTCGTCAACAACGCCGGCATCACCCGCGACGCACAGCTCGTGAAGTACAAGGACGGCGAGGTGGTGTCGACGATGGACGACGCGGCGTTCGACGCCGTGATCGACGTCAACCTCCGCGCCGTCTTCATCTGCACGCGCGCCGTCGTTCCGCACATGATCCGCAGCGGTGGCGGGGTGATCCTCAACGCCTCGTCGATCGTCGGTCTCTACGGCAACTTCGGACAGACCAACTACGCCGCCACGAAGGCGGGGGTCATCAGCTTCACCAAGACGTGGGCGCGCGAGCTGGGGAAGTACAAAATCCGCGTCAACGCCGTTGCGCCGGGGTTTATCGCGACCGACATGGCCAAGGCGGTGCCGCCGACGATCCTCGACACCATGACGCAGCACACGCCGCTCGGCCGTATGGGCGAGCCCGCCGACATCGCGAATGCGTACGCCTGGCTGGCGTCCGACGCCGCGAAGTTCGTCCATGGCGCCGTGCTCTCGGTGGATGGCGGTTTGGTGATGGGAACGTGAGGCGTTACCGCTGAGGCGGGCAAGCGCGTAACAGAGCAGACACGAATGTCTGCTCTCCACGTGGGGCGCTGAAATTCGCCTCCGCGGCGGCGTACCATGACGCTTTCACAGGGGGGGAGACCATGCGCTCTGCGACGCGGTTTGCGCTGTTGCTGTTGCTCGCCGCCGGTTCGGCGGCGGCGCAGGTGAAGGAGAGCATCACCGTCAGCTACGTCGAGGTGCCGGTCACGGTCGTCGACCGGAGCGGGAATGCGATGCGGGGCCTGACCGCGGCGAATTTCGAGATCATCGACGAGGGGAAGAAGCGCGCCATCTCCGGCTTCGACACCGTCGACTTTGCGTCCCTCGACTCCGTGAAGAACGTATCGCCGCTGAACCCTGCCGCGCGGCGCAACTTCCTGATCGTCTTCGACCTCACGTTCTCATCCCCCCATACGATCACCCGCGCGCAGGACGCCGCGCGCAGTTTCGTCATGAAGATGATCACGAGGCAGGACCGCGTCGGCGTCGCCACGGTCGACGTGTCTCACGGCTTCCGGCTTCTCACCTCCTTCACGACGGACCGCAAACTGGTCGACGCCGCGATCGCGAATCCGGGAACGTTCCAGACGTTGGATCCGCTACAGCTCGCCGGGGCCGGTTTCGACAAGGAGACGCTCAACCAGTTTTCGGATGGCGGCAGGGCGCCGAGCGAGCTGCGCGACATCGCGCGGATGATGGATAGGCAGCAGGACCAGTACAACCGGAACAAAATCGACCGGCAGCTCAACCTGCTCACCGGGCTTTCAAAGGTGCTCCGGGCGGTGCGCGGACAGAAGCACCTCATCTTCCTCTCCGAGGGGTTCGACTCACGGCTGATCCAGGGCCGCGACGCCGGCTCGAGCGACCAGGCGCAGGAAGAGCAGTCGATGACCGAGTCGGGACAGATCTGGAACGTCGACAACGACAACCGGTACGGCTCTTCGGCGAGCATGGACCTCGTGCGCAAGATGGCGGAATTCGCGAAACGGTCTGACGTCATCCTCGATGCCGTCGACATTCACGGCATCCGCACCGACCTCGACGCCCGCGACGGACTACAACGGAAATCGAACGAAGGACTGCACCTGCTCGCCAACTCGACCGGCGGCACCGTGTTCCAGAACTCGAACGATCTTGCCGGCAGCTTCGAGCGCGTCATCAAGACCGAGGAAGTGCGCTACGTCCTCGCGTTCCAGGCGCCGGTCTCACAGCCTGGGAAGTTCCACAACGTGAAGGTGAAGCTCGTGAACGTGCCGGGCGGACGCGCGATTGCGCGCAGCGGCTACTACGAGGCGGGCGGCGATACGGCGGCCGAGCGGACGCTGAGCAATGCCGAGATCGTGGTCAACGACGTGGCCCAGGACGCGCTTCACATCGCTGCGCTCGTCGCGCCCTTCAACGAGGACGGCGATAAGGCGCAGGTGCCGGTGATCGTGGAAGTGAATGGCAGCGACATCGCGGGGGCGGTGAGCGGCAAGAAGGTCAGTCTCGATCTCTTCACCTACGCATTCGACGATGAGGGTCTCGTCCGCGACCAGATCTACCAGCGCGTGGAGCTCGACCTCGCCAAGGTCGGCGCGGCGCTGCAGGCGTCCGGCGTGAAGTACTACGCGACGCTCTCGCTGCCGCCGGGCAGGTACGCTGTCAAGAACCTCGTTCGCGTCGTCGAGAGCGACAAGAAAGGCTACACGCGAACCGACATCGTCGTTCCGGCGAAGAACGACGTCGCCGTCTCCCAGCCGTTCTTCGTGGAGGCGCCTTCGAGGTGGCTGATGATCAAGGGGCCGTCGCACGACAAGAGCGGCGGCTCATATCCATTCGTGATCAACGGCGAGCCGTTCGTCCCGAGCGCCTCCGTGCACGTGAATGGCGGCGAGCCGCGGCGCTTCGTCGTGTTCGTCCAGAACGCGTCCCCCGACGAGATCACCTTCGCGACGAACCCGGAGGCGAAGATGCTTTCGCAGGTGAAGACTCCGTACGGGTCGAAGCTGGTCTTCGAGCTCGGCAAAGTGGCCCCCGCGGTCTCGATGCTGAACGTCACGATGACGAAGCGCGGGAGCGAGGATTCCAGAACGGCGAGCACTCCGATCAGCGCGCATTAAGGAACCTTCATGCGAACCGCGCTGATCGCTCCCCTGCTCTTGCTGGCCGCGAGCCTGTCGGCCCAGGTCAAGGAGAGCATCACTGTGAGTTACGTCGAAGTGCCGGTCACGGTCGTCGACCGGAGCGGCAACGCCGTTCGCGGACTGACGAAGGCGAACTTCGAGATCGTCGACGAGGGGACGAAGCGTGCGATCAACGGTTTCGAGGCAGTCGACTTCGCGTCGCCGGAAGCGGAGTTGCCGAGCTCCCCGACCCTCAACGTGCCGTCCATGAATCCGTCCGCACGGAGGAACTTCCTCCTCGTATTCGACATGAGCTATTCGTCGCCAAACGCGATGACCCGCGCGAAAGATGCGGCGCGAAAGTTCGTGGCGCAGATGGCGTCGGAACAGGACCTCATCGGTGTCGCGACGGTCGACGTCGCTCATGGCTTTCGGGTCCTCACTTCCTTCACGACGGATCGCGCGATCGTCGATGCCGCGATCGCCGATCCGAAGAACTTCCGCGCCTTCGATCCGCTGCAGCTCGCCGGAGCCGGGATGCAGAAGGAAGCGGAAGACGCGTTGTATGACGATTCGAGGAAGGGTGCCAGCGGCACCGGCAGCGCCGGACCGAAAGAAACGGACGCGATGCTCGTTCAGCAACGTCGCATGAACGACGCGTACAACGGGGATAACGTCGATCGCGAGATCAATCTCCTCGCCGGATTGGCCACGATGCTCCGCGCGGTCCGCGGCCAGAAGCACCTCGTGCTCCTGTCCGAGGGCTTCGACGCCCGTTTCGTCCAGGGGCGCGAGGCGTCACTCGATCAGCAAACGGTGGAAGAGAACGCCGCCATCGAGCGCGGTCACCTCTGGCTCGTCGACAACGACCGGCGGTATGGATCGGCGGCGAGCATGTCGCTCGTCCAGCGGATGGCCGACGCGGCGAAACGAAGCGGAGTCGTCATCGATACGATCGATATCGCGGGGATCCGCTCGAATGTCGATGCGCGAGAGGGGAACCTGACCGGGTCACTGAAGAAATCGAACGAAGGCCTCCACCTCCTCTCCGACGTGACGGGCGGAACGGTGTTCAAGAACTCGAACGACCTCGCCGCCGACTTCCAGCGCGTGATGAAGTCGGAGGAGGTCGTGTATGTCCTGGCGTTCCAGGCTCCGACGTCGAAACCGGGGAAGTTCCACGACGTCAAGGTCAAGCTCGTGGACGTACCTGGCGGGAGGGTCATCGCTCGCAGCGGCTACTACGAAGCAGGCGGCGAGGGCACCGAGGAGCGGACGCTGAGCAATGCCGAGATCATCATGAGCGATCTCCCGCAGGATGCCGTGCACGTCGCGTCGCTGGCCGTTCCTTCCCAACCGCCGGCACGAACGCTCAGGTCCCGGTGATTCTCGAGATCGAAGGGAGAGACCTCGAGACGGTTTCCGGGACGACGGCGACGTTGGAGATTTTCACGTATGCGTTCGACGACGACGGCAAGGTTCGCGATTCGCTCTACCAACGTGCGGCGCTCGACCTGAACAAGCTCGCCGCGACGCTGCGATCCAGCGGTGTGAAGTACTACGCCACCTTGTCGCTCCCGCCTGGAAAGTACGCGGTGAAGACCCTGGTCCGCATCGTCGAAAACGACAGGAAAGGCTACGTCCGGAGCGACGTGGTCGTTCCTTCGAAAGGCGAGATGGCGGTCTCGCAACCGCTCTTTCAGGATCAGGGGGTGTCGTGGGTGATGGTCAAGGGCGGCTCGCACGACCGGACTCACGCCGGTTATCCGTTCCAACTGAACGGCGCGTCGTTCGTCCCGAGCGCGTCGGCGCATGTGAAGAACGGCGAGCCGCAACGCTTCGTCGTGTTCGTCCAGAACGCAACGCCGGAAGAGCTAACGGTCGAGACGCACCCGAACGCGCGCCTCATCTCCCAACTCCGGAGCGAGAGCGGCTCGAAACTCGTCTACGAGCTTCCGGTCAACCCACCCGGCTCCGTGCTCAACGTCAGCGTCCACAAGCGCGGCGAAGCGCAGGCGGCGTCGGCGTCGGTGACACTCCAGTAACTACCGTTCACCAACCCAACACGTAGGCGAACACCAGCGGCGCGACGATCGAGGCGTCGCTCTCGATGATGTGCTTCGGGGTGTCTGCGCCGAGCTTGCCCCAGGTGATCTTCTCGTTCGGGACGGCGCCTGAGTACGACCCGTAGCTCGTCGTCGAGTCGCTGATCTGGCAGAAATAGCCCCAGAGCGGGACCTCGGGGCGCTGCAAGTCTTGGTGAAGCATAGGTACGACGCAGATCGGGAAATCGCCCGCGATACCGCCGGCGATCTGGAAGAAGCCGATCGACGAATTCGCCGAGGTCTTCGTGTAGTAGTCGGCCAGCGCCATCATGTACTCGATGCCGGTGCGCACCGTGTGCACCTTCTCCACATCCTTCGAAATGCAGTGTCCCGCATACATATTGCCCAGGGTGGCGTCTTCCCACCCCGGCACGAACATGGGAAGATTTTTCTGCGCCGCGGCCAGAAGCCAGCTGTTCTTGGGATCGATCTGGTACGACTTCTCCAGGTCGCCCGAAAGCAGAATCTTGTACATGAACTCATGCGGAAAAAAACGCTCTCCCGCCTGATCTGCGCGTACCCATTCCTTCAGCACTTCGTTCTCGATGCGCCGCATCGCTTCCATCTCGGGGATGCACGTGTCGGTGACGCGATTCATGTGGCGAGCCAGCAGCTTGGCTTCATCCGCCGGGGTCAGATCCCGATAATGTGGAACCCGCTCATAAAAATCATGCGCGACCAGGTTGAAGACATCCTCTTCCAGATTGGCGCCGGTGCAGCAGATGCCGTGAATCTTGTCCTGACGGATCATTTCGGCCAGGGAAAGGCCAAGCTCGGCGGTGCTCATCGCGCCCGCGAGCGTGACGAACATCTTGCCCCCGGAACCGAGATGTTCGATATAGCCCT
>DASXHZ010000048.1:0-10464 GCA_036488085.1 Thermoanaerobaculia bacterium | reverse complement strand
ACATGCCGCGTGGCAGTCCTCCCTCGGCGATCTCCGCGGCGAGATCGCACAGCTCACGAAGAAGCAGGCGGAGATCGAGGCGCAGATCCCGGAACGCCTCCGCCGCGAGTTCTGGCGGGTGGCGAAGCAGCGCAACAACGTCGCTGTGGCACGGGTCGACAACGACAGTTGCAGCATGTGCCGCACGCGCGTGCGCGCCATGGTGGCGCAGCAGCTCAAGCGCGGCGAGACCGTGCAGTGCGAAGGATGTCACCGCATTCTCTACATCGAGAGGCCGGCGTCCTGAAGGCGACCGCATACGTAGACGGCGCCTCGCGCGGCAATCCCGGCCCGTCGGGCTACGGCGTCTACATGCGGACGGAGCACGGCGAGATCATCGAAGTGGCCGGCTACCTCGGCACGACGACGAACAACGTCGCCGAGTATTCGGGACTCCTCGAAGCGATGAGCGTCGCGGCGGCCGAGGGGGCGACGGAGCTCGACGTCGTTTCGGATTCGTTGCTGCTCGTGAAACAGATGAACGGCGAGTACCGCGTGAAGCATCCGAACCTCATTCCGCTGTTCCAGCGGGCGCGGACGATGGCGCGCGGGTTCCGCCGCTTCTCGATCCGCCACACCCTGCGCGCCGGAAACAAAGAGGCCGACCGGCTCGCGAACGTTGCCGTCGACCGGGCGGACGGGCGGTGGGAGCAGAGACGCCGTGCTGACGTCTGACGAGATTCGCGCCAACCTCGGGGTGGTGGACGCACGCGTTGAAGCGGCGTGCGCCAGAGCGGGACGGAAGCGCGAAGAGGTCACGCTCGTCGCGGTGTCGAAGACCTTTCCGGCCGAGGCCGTGACGAATGCGATCGCCGCGGGGGCGACGCACGTCGGCGAGAACAAGGTTCAGGAAGCGCGCGAGAAGAAGCCGCTCGTCGATGGAAACGCGCGCTGGCATCTGATCGGACACTTGCAGTCGAACAAGGCCAAGGACGCGGTGCGGATCTTCGACGTCATCGAGACCGTCGACTCCGTCGAGCTCGCGGGGAAGATCGCGAAGGCGGCGATCGCGGCGGGGAAGCGGCAGGAGATCCTGCTGCAGGTGAACATCGGCCGCGAGGAGCAGAAGAGCGGGGCAGCTCCGAATGACGTGCCGGCGCTGGCGGCCGAGATGGCGGCGATCGACGGGGTGAACTTGCGCGGACTCATGGCGATCCCGCCGCTCGATGACGACGTGCGGCCGCACTTCCGGGCGTTGCGGGAGCTGCAGCAGCGCATCGGAGTTGCAGAGCTTTCGATGGGAATGAGCGAAGACTTCGAGATCGCGATCGAGGAAGGGTCGACGATCGTGCGCGTCGGACGCGCTATCTTCGGGGCGCGCGGATGAAATTCGTCACGCCTTTCGTCGACGTCGTCCTGATCGTTCTCGACCTCCTGCAGTGGACCGTCTTCATCTGGGTCATCATCTCGTGGATTCTCTTTTTCGCCTCGCAGTCGTCGGCGCGGTGGCGGTATCGCGGCTTCTACAACGTTCTCAGCCAGCTCAACGAGATCTTCACGCGCCTCACGTATCCGTTCCTGCGGCCGTTCCGCCGGTTGCTGCGGCGCGTCGACACGGCGGGGATCGACTGGTCGCCGCTGCTGCTCCTGCTCGCGATCTTCCTCATTCGCCGCCTCCTCATCGCCGCTATACTCACCCCGTAGTCGTAGTCGTGCGGCGCGGGCTTCCAGCCCGCGCCTAAGGTGATGGGAGGGCGTCGATGCAGAATCTCACTCCGCTGGAGATCCAGAAGCAGGTCTTCACTCGCGCGCTGAAGGGGTACAACCCGGACGAGGTGCGCGGCTATCTCAGCCTGGTGGCGGAAGAGATCGAGCGGCTGGTCAAAGACGTCGACCGCCTCTCGCGCGAGAACGCCATGCTGCGCGACGAGCTCGACGACCACTCCCAGCGCGAGCGCATCCTGAAAGACACGCTCCTCTCGGCGCAGAAGGTGTCGGAGGAGGTGAAGAGCAACGCGCGTAAAGAGGCGGAGCTGATCGTCAAGGACGCCGAGTTGCTCAGCGAACGCGTGATCGGGCAGGCGATGCAGCGCGTCTCCGAGATCGAGCGCTCGATCCAGGACCTCAAGATCGAACGCACCGCCGTCCGCTCCCGCCTTCAGGGAACGCTCGACAGCGCGCAGCACCTCATCGCGCTCGACGCGGAGCAGGAAGCGACCGAGCAGCCGATCACGAGCGTGTTCCGGAAGCGGATGGAATGAAGCAGAGCGCAGTGCACAGAGCGCAGAGCGCAGATCAGCGAACGGGCGGGCGGCGGTCTGCGCTCTGCGCTCTCCGCTCCACGCTCTGACCATGCTCCTCATCCGCAACCTCCGCCAGATAGCCACGCCGCTCGGCCGCGGGCCGGTTCGTGGCGAGGCGATGCGGGTGCTGCGCGTTTACGACGACTCGGTGATCGTCGTCGACGGCGAGCGGATCGCGTACGTCGGGCCGGAGCGCGACAACCCGCATCCGATCGACGAAGATTTCGATGCCCGCGGCGCCACGGCGGTCCCCGGATTCGTCGACTCGCACACGCACATCCCGTTTGCCGGCTTCCGCGAGTCGGAGTTCAACCGAAGGCTGCAGGGGGAGACGTATGCGGACATCGCGGCGTCCGGCGGAGGGATCGCATCCACCGTCCGCCACACGCGTGCGGCGTCGGAAGAAGAGCTGGCGGCCAACGTCTTCGCGCGGACGGCGACCATGGCGCAGTACGGAACGACGACCGCCGAAGCAAAGAGCGGGTATGGACTGAACCTCGAGGACGAGCTGAAGCAGCTTCGCGCAATCCGCCGTGTCAGCAATCGATCGCCGGTGCGGCTCGTGCCGACGTGCCTGGCGGCGCACGAGTTTCCGCCGGAGAACCGGAGCGCGTCGTACCTCGACGAGGTGATCGAGAAGATCCTGCCCGCGGTGGCGAACGAGAAGCTGGCGACGTTCTGCGACGCGTTCGTCGAGCGGAACGTCTTCACGCGCGAGCAAGGCAATGCGGTACTCCGCGCGGGCGCGAAGCTCGGACTGATCCCGCGGCTCCACGCCGACGAGCTCTCAGACACCGACGGCGCGTCGCTCGCCGCGGAGCTCGGAGCCGCATCCGCCGACCACCTGATGTTCATCAGCGACCGCGGCATCGACGCGCTCGCGAGCTCCGACACCGTCGCGAACCTCCTCCCCGCGACGAGCTTCTTCCTCATGTCCGACCGCTACGCCCCCGCGCGCGAGCTGATCGACCGCGGCGCCATCGTCTCCCTCTCCACCGACTGCAACCCCGGCTCGTCGATGACCGAGTCGATGCAGACCGTCGTCCAGCTCGCTACCCTCCGCATGAAGCTGACCGTCGAGGAGGCCCTCACCGCCGCGACGCTGAACGGCGCGTGCTCGCTGCGAATGGCGTCCGAAATCGGCTCCATCGAACCCGGAAAGCGCGCCGACTTCGTCCTCATCGAGGCGCCGAACTACCTCCACCTCGTCTACCACTTTGGCGTCAACCTCGTGACCGCAGTGTTCCGCGACGGTCAGCGCGTCGTTTGAGGGTCGACGTAGCTGGCGGTGCGAAAAACGAAGGCATGACCCCGCTGGCGCGCCACGACCCCATGTGGCGGGTGTCGCGAGCGCGAGGGCTACGTGGCCCCCCCCCGCCAGGGGCGACGTTGCCCCCGCCGGTGTCGACGCGGCCCCCGCGAGGGGCGACGTTGCCCCCGCCGGTGTCGACGCGGCCCCCGCGAGGGGAACCGCGGTCACTCGAAGCTGAAGGCGCGCCGCATCGAGCGGCGCCACGGCCACACGCAGCGGCACCGCGACCCCTCGGAGGGGCGCCGTCGTCACCGCCTTGCGGGCGTTCGCCCACCCCAAGTGGCGAAGCGCCCCCTCGATGTGGAAGCGCGCCCCCTCCGAGGGGCACGCCTCTCACCATGAAACGGCCGCGTCACCGCGACGACGGGCTCATAAGCCACCCCGAGGGGCACGCGAGCCACCGCGAGGGGCACACTCTTCACCTCAGGGGGCACGCCGCCAGCTCCGACTGACCACATGCTCACCAAAAAGCGGCGCGCGCCCCCACCGACGGGCCGGCCTCCCGCTCCGAGGGGCCGAACATCGCTTGGAACGGGCGGCCGTGCAGTGAAGTGAGGCCGTGAAGTGAGGCCATTGGGGTCAAACCTTCGTTGTTTTTGGCTTCTTCGGCCCGCAACGTATTGGAAACACTGGTGATGCGGACGTATCGATGACGAACCCTGGCGCCCACCATGCGAAAAGCGAAGGTATGACCCCGCCACCGCGCGCCGAAAGCACGCGCGGCGCACGGCCATCCATCGGTCGCGGCATATACTTCAGACGTGCAGTTCGAGTGGGATCCGTCGAAGGATCGGCGCAATCGCGCACTTCATCGGGTCACGTTCGAAGAAGCAGCCTCGGTCTTTGGTGATCCGCTGGCATGGACTATCGACGATCCTGATCATTCAACTCGGGAGGAAAGGCATCTGACCACCGGAATGTCGAGCCGAGGTCGAGTGCTGATCGTCTCCCATACCTATCGTGCGCGCCGCGTGCGCATTATCAGCGCGCGGCTCGCAATAAACGCAGAACGGCATGTCTACGAAGAAGGCGACTAGAAAACCTGCACCGGACGAGATGCGTCCTGAGTACGACCTGAAAGGGGGGGTCCGGGGGAAGTACTTCGCGGATTTTCAGAAAGGCACGAATCTCGTTCTCCTCGCTCCAGACGTTGCGAAATCATTTCGCGACTCTGAGGCAGTCAATCAAGCGCTGCGCAAGGTCATTTCCGAGCGCCGCATCAGCGGTAAACCCGTCAAGCGACGTGCGGGCTAGTTAACCAGGCAATCGCGAGGATTTTACTCGCATCGCCGTTAGCGAGAGTGGCTGTAGAACTCGCAAATCTTCCGGTAGAGCACCTCGGCCGCCGTGCTTTTCGCTTCGTGCGTTCCTCCGCCGATGTGGGGGGTGAGGATGAGGCGCGGGTCGTTGGGCCAGGCGTGGTGGGGCGGCTCGACGGCGAAGACGTCGACGGCGAGGCCGCCGAGGTGGTTGGAGGCGAGACCGGCGAGTGCGGCGTCGAGGTCGAGCACCTCGCCGCGGGCGGCGTTGATGAGGATGGCGCCGCGTTTCATGGCGGCGATCTCGCGCGGGCCGATCATCCGGCGGGTCTCGGATGTCAGTGGGACGTGGAGCGTGACCACATCCGCAATGCGCAGTAGCTCGTCGAGTGACGGTGCGCGCTCGGTCTCGCCGAGATCGGAGACGTAGGGATCGAAGGCGACCACGCGCATACCGAAGGCGCGGGCGAGGCGCGCGACGCGCGAGCCGACGTTGCCGTAGCCGGCGATGCCGAGGACGTAGTGGCGCAGCTCGTGGCGGGTGGCGCAGTCGTCTCGGTTCCAGATGCCCTGCACCATCTGGCGTGCGTAGAGCGGCAGCGTGCGGGTCAGCATGATGATCTGCCCGATGACCATCTCGGCGACGGCGTTGGCGTTGATTCCCGGAAGGTGGACGAGCGGGATGCCGCGCTCGCGCAACGCCTCGACGTCGATGTTGTCGATGCCGCTCGTCCCCTGCGCCACGAGCTCGAGAGCGGGCGCTTTCGCGAGCATGTCGCGCGACACATCGTTGATCGTCCGCGTAATCAGCACGTGCGCCTCTTCGATGCGGTCGACGATCGTGAATCGGGGGTCGGCCTCGAGCCGTTCGACGAGCGCGCGTTCCGCGGCGGCAGCGATGAAGACGTTTTTCACGGGGCGCGAGTCTACCGATAAACTGAGGGCGACTTGATCCGTAAGCACCGCACCGCGTTCATCGCCGCCGCGGCGTTCAACTTCGTCCTCTTCTTCCCGACCTTCTTTCTCGGCCGGGTCATCTCGCCGAACGACGTCTTCTACAACTACGACCCCTGGACGCTGATCCCCCACGAGCGCGTCCAGAACTCGCTCCTGAACGATCCGCCGACCTCGCTTCTGACCCAGGTCGTGATGCTGCGCCGCGGAGAGGCGTTCCACTGGGATCCGTACGTCGGCAGCGGGATTCCAGGCGCCGGATGGGCCGCGCTCATCTCGCCGTTCATTCTTCTCTCGACGTTCTGCGTCCCGATCGCCTGGTTCTACACGGCGCTGCTTTTCCTCAAGTTGAACGTCGGGTTTTTCTTCGCCTATCTTTGGCTCCGCGAAGAGCGCCTCGGCAAACGCGGCGCGGCGATCGGAGCGCTGATCTTCGCCGGCGCGGGCGTCTACGCCGTGCGCTGGATGTGGCAAGCGACGAATGCGACGGCGCTCTATCCGGCGCTGCTGTGGCTCATCGCGCGGGTCTTTCACGGAAAGCGCAACTCGATCGCGCTGATGACGCTGATCGCGCTGTCGTACGCACTCGCCGGGTTCCCGTCGACGATGTCGTACGGCGCGTACATGGCGGTGGCGTATGCGGTCTTTTTCCTGGTCCGTGAACGTCGTTTTCCGGTCCTTCGCCTCGGGGAAGGTATCCTCGCCGTCGTCATCGGCCTCGCGATCGCGGCTCCCTCGCTCGCCGCGTTTGCGTCTTTCGTGAAGCGCACCGGCTACCTCGGCGCGCGGGCAAATCTCAGCACCACGGTCTTCTTCCCGCTCTCGCACTTTGCGATGTTTCTGCACCCGAATCTCCTCGGGAACAACGCGTACAAGGACTGGGTCGGCAATCCCGCCCTCGGGATGCTGAACAACTATTACGAGGCCACCGTCTACCTTGGCCTCGTCGCGATCCCGTTGGTTTTGCTCTCGCTCGCGAACCGCCGCCCGAGCTCGCGCTGGTTCTGGATTGCGATGACGCTCGTGATCCTCGGCGCGATGTTTGGCTTCGCGCCGGTGGTGGCCGTCCTCGGACGGCTCCCCGGCTTTCGCTACACGCCGCTCGCCCGATGCGTGATGCTCTTGCCGCTCTGTGCCGGCTACCTATCAGGCGCCGGCGCGCAATTCGTCACGCGATGGCGTTTCCGCAACACGATCGCCGCCGCGATCGCACTGCTCGCCGCGTGGGACCTCGGCCTCTTCGCCGGCCGCTTCTATCCATACCTCGAGCCGGCGAAGACGAACGTGGCCGAGACGGCGACGATCGCGTACCTGCGCGGGCAGCCGAAACCCTTCCGCATCGCGCCGTTCTTCATCGACCTCTGGCCGAACTCGTCGGAGCTCTTCCAGCTCGAGGACATCCGCAGCCACTTCAGCAGCGAGGCGATTTATCGCCGCATGCTGCAGCGGGTCGATCCGACGTCGTGGAGCGGCTCGTCGACGGTGATCACGTTCAACTCCCTCAACTTCAACTTCGATGATCCGGTCGTCGGGATGCTCGGCGTTCGCTACTTCGTCGAGAACAAGGACATCGACATCATCAAGTGGTCGACGTTCAAGCGCACGGTGCCGGGCGTGAAGGAGAGCGGCGCGTTTCGCATGAAGCCGGGGACGGTCGTGCAGCGCGTCGTGCACGTCGATCAGGAGCCGTTCTACGCGCTGGAGCTCCCGATCGCGGTGGAGCAGACGTTCGGAAAGAACGCGAACGTCGACGTGCAGCTCCTGAACTACGGCGCCATTGTCTGGGAACGGACCTACACGCCCGACGAGATCGGCGTGCTCGAAAAGGTCTACATCCCGATTCGTCCTTATGCACGGAAAGGCGAGTCGGTGACGCTCCGCATCCAAACGACCGGCGTCCAAGCACGCCTGCTGGAGAGCGTCGCGTCGCAGGACGGGTACCCGATCTTCTACGGGCGCGTGACGACGCCGGTGGTGTTCGATCGCGAGCTGCCCGACGGGCGGCTCTTCCTCAACCTCGCCGAAGTAGCGCGCTTCCGTCCCGCGAAGCACGTCGTCTCGCTGACGGCCGAGCAGTTCCTCGCACGCCGCGACATCGACCTCGCCGACACAGCGGTCGTCACGAACGGTGAGACGCGCGCGACCGGTGGAGACGCATCGATCTCGCTGACGCGCTACGCCGCGGACGAGCAGCGGATCACGACCGACGCGCCGGCGCCGTTCCTACTCGCTTCATCAGAGAAGCTGACGCCGGAGCTGGCGATCTCGGTCGACGGCAAGCGCGTCAAACCGGTCGAGATCGACGCGCTCTTCGCCGCGGTCCAGGTGCCGGCCGGACAGCATCGCGTCGTCTTCTCGCGGATCATCGGCCGCGGATGGTGGTGGGCGACACTCGCCGGGGCGATCGCCTTCGCGATCGTCGCAGTCCTCGAGATCCTCGCCGCGCGTCAAAAGAAGCGACCCCTCTATCGGCCTGAACGGGTGAGACGAATCTAGTCCCGTCATCCTGAGCTGGCGGAGCGGCGAAGCCGCGCAGCGCAGCGAAGGATCTCAAGGTACGCAGCAGTATTCTTCGCACGAAGCGGGTAGATCATTGTCATTCGACGTACCACGCAGCTCGAGTGGTTCGCTGAATGACCCACTGCTCAACTCTTCGTAGCAGCCGACTCGCTGAGTGACGAACGTTAGCCGCCAGAGAGAGATGGCGCGACGGAGGCCGCCGCGCCTACCAGGTCACTGCCCAAAACTACGCGGCTACCGACATGCGAATCTGGTTGTAGCCATCGCTGCTGCCGTCTGTGAGAGCGCTGTACACCGCATACGCCGTCTCCTTCGACCCGCCCGTCGAGAAGTTCCCTTTCGGGCTGAACTTGCCAGCGATACCCTCCCAAGCTTTCGACTTGTCCCAGCGAACTGCGCTCAACTTCTTGAGAAGCTCCTCGCGCCGCGCTGCTCGTGCGTCAGCGTCATCGATTTTCACGAGCTCATGTCCCATCGCGCCGATTGCAGCGAGTACGGGCGGCGCGCCCGCCACTGTGCGTTTGCGATCCTCGATGGCCGCTCCGATCACGTTGGCGACGGCTGTGAACCACTCCGTAGCGACATCCACGATCTTTGGCACTTCACTCTCCGAAATGTACACGGGACGTGCGCCGTACTTCACGCCGCCAATCCCCTCGGCGAGCGTGACGCAGGCGCCGCGGAGACCGGTGATCGTGACAACGTGCGGGTCTGATTTACGAAGCTGCCGGCGAACAGTGTTGATGCGTCCTTTGAAGAACGCCACCTTCTGCTCGACCTGCCGCGCTACGAAAGTAAGCGGGTCGCGCGCATCCATTGAGATGCCTACGGCAGCATTGGGTCTCACCCCGAGCAGATTCAGATCGTGAAACACCTGTCGGGCCCATTCGGTGTTCCGGCCGTGGCAGACGAGGACAGGAACGAACTCGGTCTTGGTACCTGCGTTGATATTCGCGGCAAGGAATCTTGCGGCGAGCTGAGTTTCGCCGTCGATCGCGACGACCTGCGCTCCGTAGGGGATTTGAAGGAAAGCCGTTCCGTCCTCCTTCTCGTGCACAGGGAGTTCGTGCTCGGTGAAGAGGATGATCGGCGGCGTCATTCCGTTCTGCCCGGTGTTGACGGCCACAATGTAGTTGGCGTAGGGCTCGACGTTCTTTGCCTTTGCGCCTTCAAAGAGCCGCTGAACTTCGGTCCGCATCTTCCGAAGAGCCTCGAGCTCGGTACTCGTCGCCACCTGGCTCAAGTCTTCTGTTTTCCGCGGATCGACGGCGAGCTGCAGCAGTTGCGCCCCCCGCATCTTGCCCGAGAAGCGATGTCCGTCGAGCACGACTCCTGCAATAATGTGACCGTCAGTTGGATTCAGCATTTGTAAGACCTTTCTGCGGCTCTCGCCGCGGAGGCCCCGCGTGATATCCTTCGGCTGCCAAGCTCTCGCGATACCACGCGGGGTGTTTTTTTTCGGCGCCCGGTCGAACCATTTCGGCCGGGCGCTTCTAATTTAAGGCCAACTCGGCCATTCGTCAAGTCCCGAGTTCGTTATTTGTGAACCTGGGACTTCGATAGACATGTTTCGAGCACAGAATCACGCGTGGCGCGGGGTGCCGGGTTTCAATCGTCGGCCCGGGTCATTGAATTCTTCACCGAGTCGTCATTCGAGGACAGCGCCTGTAACTCCTGCTCAGTTGGGAAGTTACCGTAGCGAATCCGTCGCGGGTCCGATGCTCGTGTGTGGCGCCGGCAATCCTGCCGGCGTCTCACTCCGGCGCGGCAGCACCGCACTGCAAACGTTGGAACGCCTCAATGTGCTGCGCGAGCGTTTCACGGCGACGCATCGCCTGCCTCACTGTTACGGTGTAGTGCCCTTCTCTGACGCGTGGCTCGTCTCACTGCTACGGTAGACCGCCTCAGCGCGACGTAGGCTGGTTTCAACGCTACGCGGCACCGCCTCACGGGGACGCGCGGGGCGAACGATGGGCGACGCGGGTTCGTCTTGTTGCGGAGTTGTGTCCGTCAAGTTCAGCAGATAGGGTTATTCGCCCCCGGTCGGTTCTCCTCGTCGTTTTGCTCTCTTTTTCTAGCGGCAGGGGCTGTGGGAGCTGTGGCAAACGCCGGCGGCTTCTTGCCGGCGTTTCCCAAG
>DASXHZ010000004.1:0-102494 GCA_036488085.1 Thermoanaerobaculia bacterium | reverse complement strand
CGGGATCGGGTCATCGCCGTAGAACGCGTCACCGTCGCGACAGCCCTCGCACAGAGCCTTTGAAACTCTCGTCAACCTTGGTCCAGAACTTCGCGCGTTCTCCGGTCGCGACAGCCCTTGGGCACAGAGCCTTTGAAACGTGAAGAGAGGGATGTTGAAGATTTCGCAGATCCCCTTCAACAAGTCGCGCCGGCCCTTAGGCACAGAGCCTTTGAAACTGTTGTTCTTGTCGCACCAGCGCCAAGGAGTCTTACGTCGCGACAGCCCTTGGGCACAGAGCCTTTGAAACTGTTCGTCACGCTTGCTTTCGAGTTGAACGACTTGAGTCGCGACAGCCCTTGGGCACAGAGGCTTTGAAACCTGATCACGGCAAACATGCGGTGGGCCAGAGTTGTAATGGTCGCTGAACAGTCAAGCTCCGTCTCCACCCCAGGGACGGCTCGGTCTGGGGCTCGGCCTCCGAGAAACTCTCCAAGTGCTTCGTCCTCCGCCATAAGCGCCGAGGGGATGGGGAGACGGTTGTCGGTGACCTTCACGCCCGAGGAGGGGTGACGCTGACGTGGAGAGAGGCGATCGCCCGTCAGGCAGGGCAGGTACGGGAGCTGGTCACCGGACGGCGGGAGCGGTACGTGCCGCTGGAGAGTCCGAAATGAGCGGTCGTAGATCGGTGGGGGGATCGGCAGGCGGATCGCACGATTTTGGTATGCCACGCGGGTATATGGTTGAGCGGCAAGGGGCTTACGGCCGTTTCTGGCGCCCGGAGCTCGGGAACGACCCGCTAATCATTGTGCCAGCGTGGGTTACGGTCCGATTCGTCACGGACTTTGAGGGCGCCGATCGTCAGGTTCATGAGGTCCCCCATAGAGGACACCGTAAGTCATTGATTCCACGTGGTATCGTAATGCCGCGGTCGCGACAGCCCTTGGGCACAGAGCCTTTGAAACTTGACGGGTACTTTCTTCGCTTCGGCGATGACATCGCCGGTCGCGACAGCCCTTGGGCACAGAGCCTTTGAAACCCTTCCGGACTGTGGATAGTAATGCTCTCCTTGCCGTCGGTCGCGACAGCCCTTGGGCACAGAGCCTTTGAAACGGTGCTATTCACGCCGAGCAGTCGACCGCGAGCATCGAAAGTCGCGACAGCCCTTGGGCACAGAGCCTTTGAAACTTCTCGTACATCCCGGTTGGAAACTCTTCGTACAGTCGCGACAGCCCTTGGGCACAGAGCCTTTGAAACCTTCGATCCGCCCGGTCAGCGCGTCAGGTTCCGGATCGCCGTCGCGACAGCCCTTGGGCACAGAGCCTTTGAAACATTCACTTCGCGCCAGTAGGTCCAGATTGCGGACGCCGGCGACGTCGCGACAGCCCTTGGGCACAGAGCCTTTGAAACAGCCCTTGTTTGCTAGCTTCTCGGTAGAATTCGGAAGTCGCGACAGCCCTTGGGCACAGAGCCTTTGAAACATAGTGAAATGATGGATTAGATGACCGTCGGTCGCGAAAGTCGCGACAGCCCTTGGGCACAGAGCCTTTGAAACTGGAATGATGAAGCCATTGTTGTAGGATTGACTGTTGAGTCGCGACAGCCCTTGGGTACAGAGCCTTTGAAACGAAATACTTCCTGGAAGTCTGGGCCTCAGCGGACCCCGCGAGTCGCGACAGCCCTTGGGCACAGAGCCTTTGAAACCCGTGCCGCTGTTGGTGATCGTCAACGCGTCGTCAGCGAGTCACACAGCGCTTGGGCACAGAGCCTTTGAAACGAAAGCGAGAAGCAGGACGACCAGGATTTCCTCGCCTTCTTGAATCACGACGTTCCGGATTGTGAACGCGCCGCCGTTCGGTCCAGGCCGACGCCCGAGACTGCATCGGCAAAACGACTGAGGAGTTCCAATGCAATGGGTCATCGCCTACGACATCGACAATGACCACGTCCGGGACCGCGTCGCCCGCATCCTCTTGCGGCATGGACGGGGGGTGCAGAAGTCGGTGTTCGAGTGCCGGCTCGACACGGAAGAGGTCCGTATTCTGGCAACCGTCCTTGGCCGGGAGGTCGCCCCCTCACACGGCGGCATTCGTTTCTACCGTCTCTGCCGTGCATGCCAGCCCGAGGCCTTCGGCATCGGCGAGGCTCACCCCGCGGATGATGGCTCGTGGCTGCTTTCCGGCCCCGAGGAATGAAGAAAGGCTCCAATCCGGCGGCTCTAGCCGAGCGCCACACCCGCTATTCGAGGAGTCGAAGCTTTCCACGCTCGGATATGTGACGTCCGCGACCAGAACGAAATGGCGGGCGCTTCGATCAAACGCGTCGGCCCCGTCCTCGGCTGCGTTCGCCGGTTCGGACCCGGTGTCCCGACCGTAGGCCGGCGTGGTGGAGGCTTGGGGTCGGCGCGTCCGAGGCACGGGACAGGCAGTCGTCGTGAGCCTTCGGTATCGTGTCCGGCGACGCGGGCACGATGTCCGGCGCTTCCGGCACGCCGTCCCACGCCTCGGACATCCATGTCCGTGCCGCCGGCACGCCGTCCCACGCCTCGGACATCCCTGTCCGTACCTCGGACACGCCGTCCCGCGCCGCGGACATCGATGTCCGGGCCGCCGCCACGCCGTCCCGCGTTCGGACAAGGTCGACCGAGGCGCCGCCATGCCGTCCTGTGGCTGCGGCGACATACATTTCTGGAAAGAGTCGGATCCCCCGGCAACACGCTGGACAATGGGATGACCCGCGATCGAGTCGACACTATCATCGTGGTATCAGGACCGCAGGTACGCGAGTTCGTCACTGACAGGCGCAGCGAGTACACGAACTTGTCATGGCCGGTGGAAGCCCTACGTGCCGCCGGAGAGTCCAAAGGCATCCCACCGTGGGGGATCGGAGGGCGGATCGCGCGATTTTGGCATGCCACCGCGGTATATGGTTGAGCGACAAGGTAGTTACGGCGATTTTTGGCAATTGGCAAGCGGAAACGACCCGCTAATCATTGTGCCAGCGTGGGTTACGGTCCGATTCTTCACGTACTTTGAGGGCGCCGATCGCCAGGTTCGCGAGGTCCCCCACAGAGGACACCGTAAGTCATTGATTCCACGTGGTATCGTAATGCCGCGGTCGCGACAGCCCTTGGGCACAGAGCCTTTGAAACATTCGAGGAAGGTTTGACGGAGTTCGATCATGACTCAGCCGTCGCGACAGCCCTTGGGCACAGAGCCTTTGAAACTTTAATTCCCGTCCTGGTGAACATCGACCACATGGCGTCGCGACAGCCCTTGGGCACAGAGCCTTTGAAACGGAGTTCTGCGACGCCGGTCGCCGCGTAGAGACCTGACGGTCGCGACAGCCCTTGGGCACAGAGCCTTTGAAACTGCCGGCAACAGCACGCCCCTGATTGGGCACCCGAAGTCGCGACAGCCCTTGGGCACAGAGCCTTTGAAACACTGATCGACACCCACCTGAGTCACAGGCCAGTGGTCGTCGCGACAGCCCTTGGGCACAGAGCCTTTGAAACCTTGGTAAACACAGGAGCCCATTGCCAAAACCAACGCGATGTCGCGACAGCCCTTGGGCACAGAGCCTTTGAAACTTTTCCCTGATTTCGTCCGCTTCCGCTACCGTCAGGAAAGTCGCGACAGCCCTTGGGCACAGAGCCTTTGAAACATTGTGATAGAGGAACGGCAAGTCGACAAAAAGGCGTCGCGACAGCCTTGGGCACAGAGCCTTTGAAACGGGCGAGAAGACAGGTTGCCATAACCCCTGCGAGGGTCGGTCGCGACAGCCCTTGGGCACAGAGCCTTTGAAACTCCTGCGCACCGAAAGTGTCATCCCAGCACTGGCTGGTCGCGCCAGCCCTTGGGCACAGAGCCTTTGAAACAGGACGATGATTCATGGAGATTTACCCCTTGTTCTGATAGTCACAGTCGCGACAGCCCTTGGGCACAGAGCCTTTGAAACGAACAGAACAAGCCCAATGCCTCCAATGGTAGCTGGCAACCCATACGTCGCGACAGCCCTTGGGCACAGAGCCTTTGAAACAGGGATGCCGTTAACGGTAATGCTGCCGTTGACCTTAGCGGCAGTCGCGACAGCCCTTGGGCACAGCGCCTTTGAAACTCTCCACATGGATGCCGAACCAAGCTTCGTCGATCTCCGTCGTCGCGACAGCCCTTGGGCACAGAGCCTTTGAAGCGGCCGTTTCCGACCACGAACAGGAAGAAAACTCCTGCAATGTCGCGACAGCCCTTGGGCACAGAGCCTTTGAAACAGTGTTGAGCGTCGTAGAACGATCGAGGTCGTGTCGCGACAGCCCTTGGGCACAGAGCCTGTGAAACAGCGGAATGATGCTAGATGCTCCGCCGGTGTTGCCGTCGCGTCGCGACAGCCCTTGGGCACAGAGCCTTTGAAACTTCTCGTAGCCGCCGATGGTGAAGAGTGCGACGCTGCGCCGCGCCGACAGCCCTTGGGCACAGAGCCTTTGAAACTTCTTCCAGACGTGCCTCTTCCCCGTACGCCAACCTCGTCGCGACAGCCCTTGGGCACAGAGCCTTTGAAACGATCTCTTCCTCGACGTAAATGTCGGGGTCCCGGACGACTGAGTCGCGACAGCCCTTGGGCACAGAGCCTTTGAAACTTGAGAAACACCACCCGGAAGTAGTGAATCAGGTGTCGCGACAGCCCTTGGGCACAGAGCCTTTGAAACTTGCGCGGAACTACTGTTTGTTGGGGATTCTTGCCGGGTCGCGACAGCCCTTAGGCGCAGAGCCTTTGAAACCAGCCACGTTCGACAAGACGACGCCGAACGCGAAGCGACGTCGCGACAGCCCGTGGGCACAGAGGCTTTGAAACGATTGGGTTCCCGAAGGGCGGGATCACGATCTTGCCGTACGTCGCGACACAGGTCCTTCGTTTCTGCTGGCCAGCGCCGCGTCGAGGAGTCTCGCAATGCAATGGGTCATCGCTTACGACATCGACAATGACCACGTACGCGACCGCGTCGCCCGCATCCTCTTGCGGCATGGACGGCGGGTTCAGAAGTCGGTGTTCGAGTGCCGGCTCGACGCGGAAGAGGTCCGTATTCTGGCAACCGTCCTCGGCCGGGAGGTCGCCCCCTCCCATGGCGGCATTCGTTTCTACCGTCTCTGCCGCGCATGCCAGCCCGAGGCCTTCGGCATCGGCGAAGCTCACCCCGCGGACGACGGCTCGTGGGTCCTTTCCGGCCCGGAAGAATGAGATTCCAAAGACTTACACGCTTTCCCGACGTCGAAGGCCGCGTTTCTCGCCACTTCCCGGCACCGACACGGGCGGAGTCTCACCCGTGCGCCGCGACGAGAAGGCGATTGCCCACTCCATCCTGATAGTAGATTCGGCGCGTCCGGCCGTGTAGTGCGTGAAAGACGACGAGATAGGCCCAGATCGCCATGCTGCCGGTGAGCACGACTTCCACGGCATCGATTTCGATGCTCTCGAGGTTTGCCGCAATGCGCGGAATTGCATCCGCCGGCGGAGTGCGGAGATTCCGCTTTCCGCCTTCGGTCACGATATCGAGCCCCGCGTACAGCACCTCGTTCTTCAGAGAGAGATCGAGAATCATCGATCGAATCACCGCCCCCGGTTCGGCGGCCTTGTTTTCGGTGGAGGAGCAGGGGGGGCTTCCGGATCGATCCAGGCGAGTTGCGGCATCGTGTCGTCGGCGCGGACGACGAGCAGCAGCGAGTCTCCAGGCTTGACGTTCTCCGGAAGAGGGTCGCTCCGAGAGTGAAGAACGCCAACGCGGCCGGTCCCTATGATGTCGAATTTTGGACCACCCTTGCGCGTCGTGTCGCTTCGGAGCCGCACTTCGATCGTGGCTCCGGTCTTGATGTCCACCGGTCCGATCTCACGAGGTGGCTCGACGCCGGCAACCGCGTAAGGGGTCGGCAACACGGCGCGTTGGCGCCAGAGTGAATCGCCGAGCTTGGGCGAGGTGATGTTCTCGAGCGGCGCACCTTCCCATCGAAGCATTACGCCGAGGGCGGCGAGCCGCGGAAGCTGCCAGAGATCGATGTCCTCCACTCGTGGTAAGCCCACAAACGCCGTGATGCAACGCACAAATTGTTTCCGTGCGTCTTTGGCGAGCTTCCCCGCTTCATCCGCGCCGATGACGGCCTCGTGGATCGCCCCATCACCGCCGAACATCTTCCGATACCGGCCGTCCCTGTCGATCAGGGTGAGCGCTGGACGAATTTCGACGCTGCCGAGCCCGCGTGCTTTCGCCATGCCGAGCTGATGCCGCATCGTTTCCGGGAGCTCGAGGACGAACAGCAGCGCCCCCAGCTCGACCGGCAGAAGGTTGTCGAATTGGATTCGGCCGGCAAAGTGGGAGGATGCATCAACAGGCCGGATGATCGTGTGTTGCTTGCTCGCCGGCATTAATTGTTTTTCAAAGCGATTCTCGCCTGCGTTCCGGCGATGCCAATAGCGTTTGGACCCCCGAATCCGGGTGTTTTTGGGATCGCTCCCCCAATGACGCAGCTTGAGCGGGTCGTCGGGCTGGTCCTGCTCGAGATAGAGCTGAAACGAGGTCGGCTTCGGCGCGCCGAGGATCAAGGGCGATCGCCGGCCGCCGTCTGTGTCGAGAAACGTCGCGGCGGTCGCCTTCGCATCCTCGAACCGGACGCGTCCCTTGATAGCGCCCTCATTGCCGACCCGGCCGAAGATTGCCTCGGCGAGATCGATGTCGCTTTCCCTGCGCAAACCCGCCGGTACGAAATCGCCGATCGTGTGCGCGTAGGACATGCGAAACATCAGCGTCGGGCCGAAATAGACCAGTTCACCTTTCTTCCCCACCAGGTAGAAGAGCGGATCACCCTCATTGCCCAGCTCCCTCGGGGCCGAGCCGGGGACGGAACGTTTGTGGATCGAACGATGATCATCGAGGTAGGTCCGGCGCATCTCATCCGGAATCGGAAGCTCCGCTGCGCCCGGCTGGGCCGCATAGATGGCGCAGTGCATGGTCTTGCCCTTGATGTCTCCCGAGACCACAAGTGTCGCTGGTTCGAATCCCTTTTCTTCGGCGAGACGGACGGCCTCCGCTACTGGGAATGCGTGATCACCCGATCCGTGTGGCGCCTTCACGAACACGGATCGGCATTGGTGCGTGCCCTTGAGAACTTGCGGCACATCCGTGTACCGGACGCGAACGAACGACGCATTGTTGATTGTCGTTGCGGGCCGAATCGACCACTGATCGCCACTGATGTGAAGGTATCCGCCGCGCAGACTCGCCCTGTTCAGTTGAGCCCTATACTCCTTCCCCATCGACGAGGAATCGGCGACCCCGCGGTAAGCGAGTCTCTTCGGCTCGCCGGCGCCGCTGAACCACTGCACTTTCCCGAAGCTGGCGATCTCCACGAGACCGCGGACCATTCCGCGCAACGAGCTGCCGGGGATGACCGGCAGCGGGTCTCCCGCTGGTGGCTCCCCGTGGTGAAAGAACTCCTGCCGGTGGGGATTGCTCCTCGGCTCGGGATCGGCAGCATGCTCGGGAGCCACGCCGCAACGAATGTACAACGGCGTTTCAGTCTTGATGTCGAGATCGATCCAGCCGCTGAGCGTCCCGTGCAGAAAACGGTCGTGAACCTCCCAGACCTTTTTCTTCGAGCCGCCGGCATCGCAGTCGAATGCCGTGTCCTCCGAGACGGAGAGCACCTTGTCGGGGAGCGGAATGAAGTTATAGGCCGCAAAAAACGTGCGTTCGGGTTTCGTCGGATTGACGTGAGGCGACATGACTACTCGACCTCCTTGCCGTGAAGAGCGATTCCGCACAGCCGCGTCGCGGCGATGCGAAGCGCGCCGCTGCCTTCTTTTGCGCGCGCCGGTACCTCGGCAAGGTAGTGGCGGATGCGCAGTTGGAGCGGAGAGCGGGGCTTTCCATCAGCGATGAAATCGTCGGCGCGACAGAGCAGCGGAACGGCGTGGCGCGAGCCGGTGGCATCGCCGATGAGTGAGAATCCGCCGGCCGATGCCAGCAGCCGGTCGCCGATGAGAATGAGTTTCTCGGATAGAGGAGCGCGATCCGCATCGGTCTCCTGGTCCGCGAGAACCCTCCCGCGGAATTGAGGCTCCGGATCGCGCACCGTACGCCACACGAGCAATTCCGATTGCGAACCGAAGAGGCGAAGCTGCTGGATCTTCCGAACAGACGGCGTTGGCGAAACCTCGGGGAAGGCGCTTCCTGAAAGCACCCAAGCAGTCTCCTCGCGGCGTCCCCACACCACTCCATTGTCGCAATGCATGAGCAGCCAGCGATAGGCAGTCGTCGCCTGAGGCGTCTCGCCGATCACGTCACGGATGACATTGAAAGCCGCATCTTCGTCGAGGGATTGGATGGAACCGCCGAACAGGCTCATGCAGTCCTCCCGGGAACCGTCGCATGCGTGAATTGATCGACCCATCCATTGAGCTCCCCCGCGGCCTGAGCAGTCGTCTCCTGTGGATGAATCGACAACGTTTCTCCAGCGATCTTGATCGTTGCGCTCCCGCGGACGACGCCCCGGCCGACGGAAGTTGTGCCGCCGAGCGGGAGATCGCCGGTGAGGAGGTCCTTCAGAACGAGCAAGAGAAGGCCCACTTCCCCAGGTTGCGGGTTGCGCAGCTCGAGGCGTATGTCCGTCGTTCCGCCGAACTGCGGTTCTTCATCGAAGAGCGCCCTATCGACGACGCCCTGGGTGAAACGGTCGATCTGGATACGCACCGGCCGCAGACGCGTCCCTCCCGAAACATGAGACTCCGAGACGCGCACGCGCGAGGCGACGAGGTTTCTCGTCTCCTTCGGGCCGAAGAGCGCATCGATCCATCGATCGCCCTCGTTTCCGTGAACGAGGCGCGCGATGCGGAGGGCGCGGTTTCGCAAGGCACCGGCAACGCTGGTCCCGGAGATGATGGACCCTCCCGCCGACTGCAGGTGTGCGCTGTCGACGCCATCGGGAGTCGTTGATGGGCTCCCGATCAGAATTCCCCCATCGAGTCCCAATGAAGCCTGGAAGACGACGCGTTGCCGGTCATCCAGGACGCGTGAGGTATCCCCAACCGGCCACGGGAGCGGCTCGCCGCCGGCTGGGCTCTCGTGATCGGAGAGGAGCCACGCGAGCCACCCCTCACGACTGCCGAGGCCGAAGCGCTGAACGGAGACATTCTGAAGACTCAACTTGCCGAGACCTCGCGACCGCTTCGCTCCGAGGGAGATGTCTCCGGAGAATCCTTCCAGTGAAGCTGAGAGCAGCGTCGCAAGGACGGTTTCGAGAGCGGCGCTCGGGGGAATCGTGAAGACGCGTCGCAATGCGGCTGAAGTGGGTTCGTCGGGCACGAGCAGATCGATGCGCAGCGGGAAGGTCGTCCCGGCGGGTAGAACTTCGATGTCATATTTGAAGTGTTCGGTCGCGATCCCGTCGGGATCGATGGAGACGCCGTCGCGGATCTCTGTGCCGCGGGCATTGGGAAGCGCGCCGAGGCAGTCAAATACGATCGCGGCGCTCTGCGGTCCCCCACGCTCGCGCTCCTCGCGCTGTACGCCGAACAGCGAGGCAATCGCGGCACTCTCCGGGCGGCCGTAGCCGGCGAGCCTGTCCGCGAGGTGGCCGCGCAACGCGCCGGCGATGGATGTGCCGGGAAGCAGCGGCGCACCGGCCACCCGGTCCCGCAGAAGCATCATGTCGGCGGCTCCCTCTTCGTTGCCTCCGAAATGCGCGGCGGTCTCGAGTCGGAGGGTGCCGCGAAAGACCAGCCGCGCGGAAAGACGCCTGACGAGGAATGGATCGGAGAGGCTCATCGAGCCACCTCCTGGGCTGGTGGTTTTCTGCCCCGCTCGCGCAGCACGCTCTCCTTCTGCATCGAGGCGAGCAGTCGAACGATGAGCTGCCTGCGAAGCTCGGGAAGGTGGTCGTGGAACCAGCGCCGCGCCGCCTTTTCGTCGACAAGGCACCCGCGACGAATGACCTCGCCGGCCCCGATCAAGGTCTCAAACTCGGTCGCATCTCCGGATGCGAGCGACCGGAGCGCGTCGCGCAGGTTCATCGTTTGATGGGAGACAGTGACGCGGCACTGATCGAGACGTTTGCGCGCCTTCTCCTTCAGCGCGTGTTCGTCGCCGTCATGCAGCCACGTCGTCAGGGTGTCGAGTGCGGTTCGAGGATCACGCGTGAGAGGAACGAGGAGGCGCCCGAGAAGGCTTCTCGGCGGGATGTTCGTCACTCGGATTTGCGCGGCGGCCATCTCGATCGAGCGATGGGCGTGTTCGGCAAGGATGTGGTCTCCCATCGTACCGAGCAGCGCCACCGCCTCTTTCGACACCGTCAGACTCTCATACCGCTCGGCCCGGAACGCCGGCAGCCGCACGTCTTCGGGAGCGGCCACGTTTACGTTCGGGACGGCAGGCGGAAGGACGAGCAAGCGCCCGAACCCTTCATTGCGGCGTTCGCCGAGCCCCTGGTCTTCCAAAGACGCGAGGAGATCTTCATCGATATCCTTCAGCGCTTCCAGGACGACGACGCTTCCCGCACGCGCGACGGGGACCTCGGGCAATCGGAGTTGCCAGGTCCGGTCGAAGGCGGCGACACGGTCGAAAGTCCAATGGACACCCGCAATTCTCGCGAAATCACCGCACCGTGCGGCGAGCTCCGTCATCAGTGCCTCCGGATCGACCTGCCCGGTTTCTTCGTTCCGTCCGATGTAAGAGGAGGTGAGCACGGCGCGGAAACGATCGCCGGCTCGGATGACGACGGAGGGGTCCTCGACCTCACGGCCGCGCGGCTTGCCCCATTTGAGAATCGCTTCGCCCCCGTAGCCCGAAAGGCGTGAGCGGCCGACGCGTACGATCGACTCAGCAGGGAGCAACTCCCGCAATGCAGCGACCGCTGCTTCGTCGCGGACTTGAATGACGCCGCCAAACATTTGGCCGGCGTCGATCGACTCATAGACGAAGACGGCGCCAAGGCCCTCGTCGTCCTCGGTTCTCCATGCACGCCCTCGCACGCGGTCTCGCTGCTGGTGGACCTGCGCCGACGTTGAGACATTGACGGTTCGCGGCAGTGCATCGCCGAGCGAAACGAACTCCGCGGGCCCGCCGCCGAGTGCGACCGCCGGTCTTTCGGGATCCGAGCGGCGAACCGCTGCAAGATCGTGAACGGCAGCTCGGTCATACTTTTCGGAACGCCAGCTCACAGGGATGGGAAAGCTACGCGTCGTTCCTACGACCGGATATGCGTTGAGATATCGCACGTGGTCCGAGAGGATGAGCGTTTCGATCAGTTGGGCGCCGTCGATACTGGCGTTTGCACGCGCGGCGAAGGCACCCCGAATTGACGAGCCGGGTATGTAGTGCAGGGTCACGGCGCTGTTTGGATCACCGCCGATTCCGGTGACCACCGCGCGTGATTGCAACTTCAGCGTATACGGCAGATAGATCGATCTCATCGCGCCTTCTCCGTCGCGAGCAAGCGCGTCGATTGGAGATCGGGGGCGTTCTGTCCAGGTGCAATCAGCGTCATTCGCAGAAATCCCCGGCCTCGATTGCGTGAGAGACCCGCGTGCCGGGAACCGAGGAGAACGAGCGCGAGGCAGCGCAGCTCCGCATCCGTCGGCGGCCGCAGCCAGCGCAAGTTGCTGAACAGCACGAGTCCTCGGAGCCAGACTCGGCTCGCGCGAAGGCTCGCTCGAGCCGGCGCGCCGGTGGCGCGCTCTTCCGCGGTCTGATACCTGATGTCGGAGAGCGAGCGGAGGATCTCGTCCGTGCCTAGCGGATGGGGTGTCCGGGTCAGAGCGAGCCGAACGGCCTCGCGAACGTGAGCGTCGACCGATGCGTCATCGATGCGAAGGACTACGGTATCGGCAAATGCGGCGCCGGCGCCGAGTATGTTCTCGGCAGCCGCGGCAAGGTCCGGAAAGTGCTCGGCCATGCTCAGCCACGAATCGCGCAGAATTCCACGGATGGTCTTACCGCCGAAACGAGGCAACCCGAGATCGTCGTGGTCGACTTCGATGTCGACTTCTCCCGCCGTCGAGGAGCCGCCGCTGAAGGTGGTGTCGGACAATAATTCAATGGCGATTCGATCGCGGGTCATCGTGACACCTCCGGCGACGCAATGCACGCGAGATGCAGGTCGAATAACTCGACCGCATCGAGCAGTGGAGTGTTGCCACTGGCGCTAAAGCCATTGGCTTCGATCGGCGATGGAAGGCTTAGGTTCTTTTTCTCCAGGACCCGCCACGCTTCGAGGTTGCGCATGACCTCGAGGGGTCCGTCTCGAGCGAGGCGCGGAAGCGCTTTCACTTTGTTGCGCGATGCGGCCCAATCCTTCCTGAGCGCCCCAAGAAGGTCGCGCTCGAGCCATTCCCATCCCAGCGGACCAGCCACCAGATAGGGTCGAAGCGTGAGCCCTCCCGCCGCGTTCTTGTATTGACGGGTCCGGATGTCGTCGATCGATTCGCCCGGTCTCGTCTCCCCGATGTGCCAGTCGAGCGCGAGCGGAGCGTTTGAATCCCGCGCCTTCACTTTGGCCGACTCGCACAGTTTCGTCGCCTGCGTGACGGCCCGGTGGAACGGCGAGTGCGAGTGGACGATGGCGACGCCAGCGCAAGCTCCGACATTCCGCAGTCCCTCGATCGGACTCTCTTCGGCGGCTTTCCTGAGCGCGCGAAGCCCGGTCGCCGCGAGGTCGAGCGCAATACGTCCGTCGCAAATGAATGTGAGGTCGTCGCCGCCGAGCAACACAGGGCGCAGCGGCAGAGAGAACTCTCCCCCTATGCGATGGACGTCAAAGCGGAGATCGTTGGTATCGGCTGCGCCGAATCTGAGCTTGTCTCCGTCGGTGTCAACGCCGTCCTGAACGCGACGGACGATCGCCTCCATCGCCGCGTAGCCGAGGGCGTTGATTCCCTTCGCGAGGTCCTGGTACTGCTGGCGAACCTCCTTGTCGGACCCTTTGACCGCGTCGAGCCATTTCGTGACGACCTGCCCAATGCCATTTCCGTCGATGTGGACGACGCCGATCATGCTGGTGTCGCCGCGTGTGGCTCCTAGCTTCTCGAGGTCGATGGGGAAGCGCGGTTCGCCGTGATCATCGGGTCGCAGGAGCTCTTTCCACCGGGTCGTGGCGTTCTCGATGACGTCGTCCCGATCACTGTTTGCGATCATCGTGGAAACGGGCGCACCATCGCGTCCGGTTGTCGAGGCCGGGAGTCCCGTTTCCCGGCAAACCGCCGTGACGCTGAGGCCGAGGAGAGGTGCGGACGGGCTTCGCTCCGCCTTCGCCGAATCGAGATCGCCGAACAATCGTCGCAGCGCGGCGGCGAATTCGCCGGGCGCGAAGTCGCGATGCTCGATCACCACCTCCAGCCCCGGCGTGTGGTCGAGAATCCACCGGCTGTATTCCGCGGCAAATCTCCTTGCTTCGTCCCGGTTCTCGAACAGCAGCACGAGGTTGCCGCCGGCGCACAGGACAGCCTTGTCTTCCGCGTTCAATTCGGCGAGAGCGGAATCCGGACCCTTCTCGGTCGCCTGCTTGACCAGCCACGACGCGCCGACGACGCTGCGCAGCCGGCGTGAGGCAAAGACGAAACGCTGAATCCCGAGGACATCGACTGCAGTGAGCGTCGGCACGCTGCCTCCTATCGTGACGGTTTTCGGGCGATCTTTTTCAGCCGGTAATCGACGACGATCTCCATCGGGACGCCCGGTTCCACGCCGCGACCGTCGGGGCCGACGACACGCGGGTTGTTCACTTCCATCCGCCGGCCGGCGGGAAGAGCGGCGAGAAACGCTCCGGCGGTGGTCGTCTTCTTTCCGCCCGTCACGTCGATCACGACATCGTGTTCCTCGATGCCTTCCGGCAGCTCCCCGTAGACGCGATCTTCGATTGCCGCGCGGACCCTTTCAGGATTTTCGAAATCGTCGTCACTCAGATCGATGAGGAAAACGTGACCGCGCTTCACCACGTTTTCCGTGAACAGCTTTCGCTCCAGATCGAGCGCAAGGTTCCGCGACTGGTCCGAGGCGAGCATCCAGACGTAGAGATCGGGTGATATCGAAGCGTGATAACGCGCGGCCGCCTCCGCGGTCGCCACGCCGGGACCGACGCTGATGAGAACGACGACGCCGCGATAATGCCGAGCTTTCTGTAGCAGCTCGGGCGCAATCTCGAGGCGGAGACGGGAAACGAGCCGCCCGAACAGCGGAGTGAGGATTACCAGCACGACGACGAGCGGCGCGCCGACACCGAACAGCCACACAGCCACCTTCGATTGCTGCACGACCGCAACCGCGAGGTTGGAGGAGACGGCTAACGAATACCCGACCGCGAAATAGATCAATGGGTACTTTCGAGCGTCCCAGAAGCTTTGCCGAATGTCAGACATGCTGCCTCGACCGCTACATGCGGTCACGCCGGGCCTATACGTGACTCAGGAGGAAAGAAAGCTACACCCAGGGAGTGACGTGGATGGGCGTTTCCCTACCCTGGCTCGGGCGCGCGATGGACGGGTCGTCGAACGAGCGGCACTTCGCGATCGAGCGGAAGGACGATCGATCGCACATCGGCAACGCATCGATTCACGACGTCGACTGGGTGTCGCGCACGGCGTGGTTCGGGCTCTTCATCGGGGAGCTGACCGCGTGGAGCCGCGGCTCCGGCACGCCGAAATGCGCGAACGCCTCGATCCAGCATCGCGTGTGATGGTCGTTGCTGTCGACGAGCGTGCCGTCGATGTCGAAGAGGAGGCCCTGTAGCTTCACGGGAAGCGCACGAAGCAAGTGATGCGCCGGGAGTGGAGTTGCCGGTTGCTGGTTGCCGGTTGCCGGAAAGTCAGGAAGCATTCGACTTCCGGTAGAAAACTAGCCACCGGCAACTGGCAACCGGCCACTTATAATCCGGCCCGGATGCGTACGGAGCGCGATTTCGCGCCGGAAAGTCGGGAGGGACGGCGGCGGTTCATGATCGCCGGCGAGCACACGATCCTTCGCGCCTTCGAGCGGGAAGACCTCGAACGCTGCTACCGCTGGATGAACGACCCGAACATCGTCCGCACGCTGAAGTCGCGTTACCCGATCGCGTTCACGAACGAGGCGGAGTGGCTCGACCGCGCGATGAATCCTTCGCCGAACGAGCGCCATTTTGCGATCGAGCGCAAGGACGACCGATCGCATATCGGGAACGCTTCGATTCACGACGTCGACTGGGTGTCGCGCACGGCGTGGTTCGGCCTCTTCATCGGCGAGCCGACCGCGTGGAACCGCGGCTTCGGCACCGACGCCATCGGGACGCTGACGCGCTTCGCCTTCGAGGAGATGAACCTCGTGAAGCTCCGCATCAACGTCTTCGAATACAACGAGAAGGCGAAGCACGTGCTCCTCGGACATGGCTTCGTTCAGGAGGGGAAGCTGGCGCGCGACTTCTATCGCGAGGGGACGTATCACGATATCGTGATCCTCTCGGCATTTCGAGAGGGGCGAAATGAGCATGAATGAGAGCGTTACTCGTTATTCGTGACTCGTTACTCGAGTCACGAATAACGAGTCACGAATAACGACAAATGCCTGACGAACGAAAGATCCGAGTCCTCATTGCCAAGCCCGGCCTCGACGGTCACGACCGCGGCGCGAAAGTGATCGCCCGCGCGCTGCGTGACGCCGGCATGGAAGTCATCTACACCGGCCTCCGCCAGACGCCCGAGCAGATCGTGGCGGCCGCGATCCAGGAGGACGTCGACGCCATCGGCCTCTCGATCCTCTCCGGCGCGCACAACGTGCTCTTCCCGGAGATCATGCGGATGCTGAAAGAGGAGGGAGCGGAGGACGTGGTCGTCTTCGCCGGCGGAATCATTCCGGAGAAGGACATCCCGCGCCTCAAGGAGATGGGCATCCGTGAGATCTTCCTCCCCGGAACGCCGACCACCACCGCCGTCGCGGCGATCCGCAACGCCGTTGCCCGCTGAATTGTCTACGGCCTCGAAGCCGAACCTTCTCTCTTCGGCCGCCTTGCGCGAGTTGCGCGCGGAAGTCGACGCGTTCACCGGTCCCGTCTTCGTCTATCGCGTGGAACGCGCCGCCGGCGCCGACATGAACGAGATGGCGCGCTTCACTCCCGCCGAAGCCGCCGAGTTCTCGCGCCTCGGGCAGGAGACGTTCTCGGCGATCGAGCGGATGGCGTGCCTCACCATCGCGGCGATCGACGGCGACTGTTTCGGCGGCGCACTCGATCTGATTCTCGGGTTCGACCTCCGCTTCGCCACCGAACGCTCCCGTTTCTCACATCCGGGCGCGAAGCTCGGCATCGTCACCGGTTTCGGCGGCACGTCGCGCTGGCGCAATGTGATCGACTCCCGCGCCGCCCGCCGCCTCTTCCTCGCGAACGACGTTCTCTCCGCCTCCGACGCCATGGTCCTCGGCCTGATCGACGCCATCGGCGATGTTCCGCCGATTGCCGCGCTCGATCCGGCCACCGTCCGGATGGTCAAGGAGTTGACCATTCACGGGCCGCGGCTGAGTCAGCGGGAACTGGTGCTGCTCGCCGAGAGGTTGGCCGCCGTCTACGGTCAGTGACGCACCGAACGGCGCCGCACGAGTGGTGCACCGGCCGCATGATCAAAGGCGTAGATGGTGGATTGGATGGTCGGACAGGAGAGCGGCGGGTCCTGGTCGGTGAACCACCAGACGATTCGCCCGCGGGGCAGCGTGAGTGTGGTGGTCAGCGTCGGCTTGTTTTTAGGTTGCGGGGTGACTGAGACGGTGACCGGGTCGCCTCCGTCGACCGCGTAGTGGATTTGGAAGTGGTCCCCGGCCGTGTTCGGAAATTGGAACGTCACGTCGGCCGTGGTGACGAGCGCCTCGATATCGGGTGCGACCTGAGCGGGGCCGAGCGAATCGAAGCAGACGGGTGCGCCGGCCATGACTGTCAGGTCCGCGGCGTCGTGGTTTCCTCGCCAGAACGCCATGTTCAGAGCGAGCGACTCGATGTACGCCCATCGCACCGTTCCGCCGTCGTTGATTTTCACGATCGCCGTTCCGTTCGCGCCGTCGATTTCCGCGGTGATGTGGCTCGGGAAGGCCGTGCGCGGAATCGAGACGACGCCGTTCGCGTCGGTCGTGACCGTCAAACTGGCCGGGTCGCGATAGGACATGTTGTAGTTCTGTTTGGTGGGATCCGGCTGCGGCATGTAAATGCTCACGGTTCGATTCGCAACGGGCGATCCGTCCGTGTGAATGAGATGGATGCGGTTCACTTGCGGCAGGTCGTCGAGGAACCAACCGATGTCCCACGGCTCGTTGTAGTTGCCGCGGAGGGCGCGCCGTCCCGTCATCTGATTCATCGCCGCCGCGGTGAACGGATCGATGCGGCCCCAATTGAATTGCATCATCCCCTGGTAGTGAGAGGCATACAGCGAGACGGACGGCGCTACCGGTACGGGCGGCGACGACATGTGTAACTCGTCGTTATCGGTCGAGACGTTCCACGCATACACGTCGATCATCGTCCGCGCATGCGACCACTCATGGACCTCGGAGTTGCCGGCGAGAAAACTCCACGACGTGTGGTCGGGCCAGAAGGTCACACTCGACGCCGGGAATCCCCACTGCATGTCGACCGTGTGGTCCGCCACGTTCGGGTAGAGCGTTCCGAAGCTCGTCGCCGGCGCGCCCCAGTCATGTGCTTCGGTGTACGGGGAACTGAGAGGAAGTGCTGCATCGTCGACCAGATGAATCTCGTCGATGCGCCAGCGGTCGTTCACGCCGTTCGGTGTGTCGGCGTACAGCGCGTACCGCGCCGCCTCGTTGAACCGCCGGGCGAGGCGCTGCATCCAGTCGTCGAACGTCGTGATGCCGGTGTCGCCTGCTTCTTTAAGCTGCGGCGCGATGCCGTTCCAGAACGAGCGCTCGACGTAGATGCCGAGGCCGAGAGCGTTCGAGTAGACGAGCAGGCGGTTGTTGCGTGCATTCGTTTCCGGCACCGCGTTGTCGGGGTTGATCTCGAACGCGATCTCATGACGGGTGAACGTCCACGTCCACGGAAGCGCCGTCTGCACGATGCTCTCGGGATTGAAATCGAGCGTGCCGCTCTTCACCACGTCGCCGTCGATGAACCACCTGTAGGCCACTCCGTGCAGCGGATCCGCCCCGAGCCAGCGGACGTTCGCCACCCACTGCACGTCCGCTCCCGGCGCGGCCACCCCTCACTGGTCGGATTGCTGCTGTTCCAGACGTAGTCGATTCGCGGCGTACGCGCGATCCACGCGACCGACAGATCGTTTTCTGACGCAAACGCCGTGGTAGCAAGGAAGAGGACGAGGAGTAGCGATCGCATCGCACAATTTATACTCCCACTCAATGGAAACGCTCGATACGCACCTGGATCAAGCGGGAGACTTTTTCCGCCAAAATTCGGAACAGATGCGCTCGGCCGTCGCTGAGCTGAACGCGAAGCTCGCGGCCGCGCGCGAAGGCGGCGGCGAGAAGTACATGAAGCGGCATCGCGACCAGGGAAAGATGCCGGTGCGCGACCGGATCGCCGCGCTGCTCGATCCCGACACGCCCTTCCTCGAGCTCTCCGCCCTCGCGGCGAACGGGATGTATGACGACGAGGCGCCGGCGGCCGGCTTGATCACCGGCATCGGACGCGTGCAAGGGCGCGAGTGCCTCATCGTCGCGAACGACGCCACCGTGAAGGGCGGTACGTACTTCCCGATGACGGTGAAGAAACATCTCCGCGCCCAGGAGATCGCGCTGCAAAACAACCTGCCGTGCATCTACCTGGTCGACTCAGGCGGCGCGTTCCTTCCGCTGCAGGCCGAGGTCTTCCCCGACCGCGAGCACTTCGGGCGCATCTTCTACAACCAGGCGATCATGTCGGCCCGCGAGATCCCGCAGATCTCCGCCGTGATGGGCTCCTGCACCGCGGGAGGCGCGTACGTCCCCGCGATGTCGGACGAAGCCGTCATCGTGAAAGGCACCGGCACGATCTTCCTCGGCGGCCCGCCGCTCGTGAAGGCGGCAACGGGCGAGGAGGTGACGGCCGAGGAACTGGGTGGGGCGGATGTCCACACCCGCATCAGCGGCGTTGCCGACTTCCTTGCCGAGGACGACGAAGACGCGATCGCGATCGTCCGAAACATCGTCGAGAACCTGCGGCTCGACAAACGCGAGCCGGATACGCGGATCGCACCGGAGGATCCCCTCTTCGATCCGAAGGAGCTCTACGGCGTGATCCCGAAGGACGTGCGCAAACCGTACGACGTACACGAAGTGATCGCGCGAATCGTCGACGGCTCGAAGTTCCACGAGTTCAAGGAGCGCTACGCGACCACGATCGTGACCGGCTTCGCGCGGGTCTTCGGCTACAAGGTCGGCATCCTCGCCAACAACGGCGTACTCTTTTCCGAGTCGGCGCTGAAGGCGACGCACTTCATCGAGATCTGCAACCAACGGCGGATTCCCCTGGTCTTTCTGCAGAACATCACGGGCTTCATGGTCGGCAAGCAGTACGAGCGCGGTGGAATCGCGAAGGACGGCGCGAAGATGGTGCACGCCGTCGCGAATTCGATCGTGCCGAAGTTCACCGTGATCATCGGCGGCTCGTTCGGCGCGGGGAATTACGGTATGTGCGGCCGCGCGTACTCGCCGCGCTTCCTCTGGATGTGGCCGAACGCGCGCATCAGCGTCATGGGCGGCGAGCAGGCGGCCGGCGTGCTGACGACCGTGAAGCGCGATCAGCTCGCGCGAGCGGGGAAGGAGTTGAGCGCCACCGAGGAGCACGAGATTGCCGATCCGGTGCTCGCCAAGTACGAGGCGGAGGGGAGTCCCTACTACTCGACCGCGCGCCTCTGGGACGACGGCGTCATCGACCCCGCCGACACGCGCAATTACCTCGGCCTCGGCCTCTCCATCGCCTACAACGCACCGATCGAAGAGCCGCGGTTCGGCGTCTTCCGGATGTGACGACATGCCTTCGGAGACCTGGTTTCTATTCGACCTCGGCAACACGGTGATCAAGCTCGGCTACGAGCGGGTGTTGGCGGGGATCTGCCGCGACGCCGCGATCTCGCGCGACGAGCTGGTCGACCTTCTCGAGGACGCCGGCGGGTACCGCGACATGGAGCGCGGTGCGATCACGTTCTGGGAGTTCTACGAGTTCCTCACCGAGCACGCCGGCTATCGCGGCTCGATCCGCGACCTTCACACGATCTGGAGCGACTTCTTCGACGGCCCGATTGCCGGGATCGAAGAGGTGCTCGACCGCGTGCGCGAGAAGTACCGCGTCGCGTTCGTGTCGAACTCGAACGAGATCCACGCCGAGGTGATCCCGCGGGTCTTCGCGACGCTGTTTCAGAGCGACGACCGGTTCATCTTTTCGCACCGCTTCCGCGTCGCCAAGCCCGATCCGGAGATCTTCCGCCGCGCGCTCGAAGTCGTCGGAGCGTTGCCGCAGCACGCGGTGTTCGTCGACGATCTCGCGGAGAACGTCATCGCCGCTCGCGGCATCGGAATGAGGGCCTACCAGTTTCGAGACAGCCGCACACTCTTGCGCGAGCTCGAACGCGACGGCCTGCTGGAGGAGTGACGCCGTGCGACGCTGCATCCTTGCGACGTTGATCCTCCTCGCCGCCAATGTGCATGCCGCTGAGCACGTAAAGATCGGCGCGTACGTCATGCGCCTCAACGACCTGAATCCGGCGACTGCTTCTTTTTCGACCGACCTTTGGGTGTGGACGCTCTCCAGCGACAAGTCGCCGCTTCATCCGATCCAGACCCTCCGGCTGCAGGACACGAAGTCGGTTACCGCCGACGTCCCGGGGGAGGCAGACCAGAACGGCGTCCGATGGGGTTACCGCGAGTTCGCCGCGGTGATGAACAAGGACTGGGACACGCGCGAGTTTCCGTTCGACCACCACACGCTCACAATCCGGATCGCCGAGACGATCTGGGACGCCAATGCGCTGACTTACGTGTCCGACGGCGTCGGCTCGCATTTCGATCCGAACATCCGCGTCGCCGGGTGGCGCGTCACCGGGGTGCGGCTCGGGACGCGCATCATCACCTATCCGACCCGGTTCGGCGATCCCGACCCTCGAACGTCGAACTCGCACTGGTCGGAGGCGTTGCTGTACATCGACGTCCGCCGGAACGGCTTCGGCATCTTTTTCAAGATCATCATGGTCGCGTACATCGCGTTCGCGCTCGTGATGTTGTCATTCCTGATGGACGCGTCGGTGTTCAGCTCGCGGATCAGCATGCTGGTCGGCTGCCTCTTCGCGACCGTTGTGAACATGCGCGCGAGCGAGTCGGTCATCGGCCGGACCGATTCGTTCACGCTGGTCGACCAGATTCACCTGCTGGTGGCGTTCTTCATCTTCGTCTCGGCGGTGTTGGCGCTCGCGATGCGACGAACGGAAGCGGAGCGCGCGCGGCGAATCGATCAGCGAGCAGCGGTCGTATCGATCGTCGTCTTCGTCGTCGCGAATGCGGTGCTCATCGGCCGTGCGTTCGCCGGCTAGCGGATCAACGCGCCGTTCTGCAGCGGCTGCGTGATGCTGTCGTCGCCGTACCACTGGCGATGGAACTGGACGAGCGCGTCATGGTCGGACGTGTTCTTGAGCGTCTGCCCGCTGTTGGTGCGGAAGAGCTCCGGCGCCTTGTAGAGGACGAAGTCGAAGTTGTGCTTCGCGTACTCGACGCCGAGGCGCTGGAACGAGGCGCCGTCGATCGAGAACTTCCGGACGCCGCGGAACGAGAGGTCGACGCGCGAATAGCGCTTGTTCTTGAGCTTCGTCGCGAACTCCAGCAGCGCGGTGTGGACGTCGATCGGTGCCTGCCGGAGCGTCAGCGACTGCAGGTCGTACTCGACGACGCCCGGAACGACCCAGTACTCGTAGTGTGCCGAGACGTTCATTCCGTGGAAGGCGCTGTTCTGTTTCAGGACGTCGTTCATCGGCTCCTGCAGCAATAGGACGTTCGCCGAGTAGCCGACGATCGCCGCGATGAGCGGCGTGCCGACGAAGACCAGCTTCTTGTTCTTGAACGCCGGGATCGGAACCTGGACGCGCTCCATCTTGAACTGTTTCTTCAGGAACGCTTTGAAGTTCCGCTTTTCGCGCGCGCCGCGCGGCGGCTCGACCGGAATGGCGTAGTAGGCGATCGAGAGCAGCAGACCAGCTGCGATCGAGACGAGGCCGACCGGGCGGAAGACCAGTAGCGCGCCGAGTCCGAAGATGTACGCGACCCAGCTCGCGTAATTGACGCGCGCGCGTACCTTCTGGGCACGCTCGCGGTAGTAGTCGTCGTTGATGATCTCGGAGCAGTGGCGGCAACGCGCGACGTCGCTGAAGATCTCGCCGCCGCAGTACTTACAAAGGATGAGGCTGCGATCGCTCGAACGGCGGCGGTTACGCGCAAGGTCTTCCGCGCGCCGGCTTCGCTCCTGAGCTTCGGGCTCCGGCTTGGCGAGGAAGATCAAGCCGCAAGTCGCACATGCGTGGGCGTTATCTTCGTTGTGGGTGTGACATTCCGGGCACCGCATTGCACCTCTGGAACTGCAAACGGGCCGCCAGTCACTTTCCGAAGCGGCGCTCGATGTTGAACCCGAGGTGTAAGTCCCCTCGGCTCAACGGTGAACCCTGATATGTGGAGGTCAGGTACTGGTCGACGTGAGTGGCGTTGTTGTTCGTCAGCAGCACCTCGAAATAGTGGCCGCCGATGGCTTCCTTCAGGCCGAACGCCCAGCCGATGTCCGCCTTGACGCCATCCGGAAGGTCGCGATTCTTCGGCACCAGCTCCCCGACGACGCTGAGACCATTTCTGATGACGAATGCCCCTCCGACGGGGACATTCACGGCGTGGCTGAAGAGGGAATTCGAGGTCGTCCCGCTGACTGCGCGTCCCGCGTTCGTTGCGTAGCTCGGGATCGCGAATAGCTCGAACCGCTTGCCGAACTGGTGGGAAAGGATCGCCTGCACGAAGAGGGAGCTGCGGTCGGTGACGTCCTTCTCGGTCCGGACGTCGCCGCCGATGCGGATCGCCAGCGAGCCGGGGAGGGCCGGCGCCTGCTGGAAGACGACGTACTTGGCCGCGAGCTCGATGTCGTCGAGAACGTTGCTGCGGAGAATTGAAAGCTCCAGGTCGCGCCGGACGGCCCACGATGCTCCGATGCTGACGTCGGCGTTGCTGTCGAGGCCGAAGAGCGAGTGAATCCGGTCGCTCACGTTCCCCTGGTCGATCGACTGATTGAATCGATGCGTGAACTTGATCTCCCACGCGCCGCTGGTCGGGATGTGCGAGGTGGGGAGGGAGAGGAGAACGTCGCCGAGGGGGATGGGGTCGGTGGGGGTGTAGGGGGAGGGTTGTTGCGCCGATATCGGAAGCGCGAGAACGGCTAGGAGAACGAGGGAAGAGGGAAGAAGGAAGAGGGGAGAGGTGAGAGTCCGAGATCTCTGGCATCGAACCTCTGCCCTCGAACCTTGAACCTCAGCTTTTTCAGTCATGCGGTGCTCCTCGCCGGATCCAGTCCCTCACGAGCTTGATCTGCGCGTCGGACAGGAATGGGCCGCCTTGCGGCATCCGGTCGCCCGTGATTCCGGCCCCCGTGATCTTCCGGTAGAGATACGAGCCCGCCGGATCGAGTGGGGTGACACGGCTGAGAGACGGCATCTCAACGCTCGGATGGTTCACGATCTGGTTGTAACTCTGTGAAGCCGTCAGCACCTGATCCGACTGCCGTCCGATCAGGTCATGGCAGCCGAGCTTCGTGCAAGTCGGAGTGAAAACTTCGTTCTGCACGCGGGTGAACGTGGCGGTAGGGTCGATCGGATCGCCACCGCCGCCGGTGGGCGAGGTCGGCTCCTTCAACTTCCCGCACGCCAACATGAACGCGAGGGCGACGATGAAGGGGAGGGCACGCTTCATGACGGCGAAGCCTATCCGATCCGCTCGCATACAATCGCGACATGCGTCACGTTCTTGCCGTCGTGGCCGCGCTCGCCGCGGCAACGGTTGCCGTTTCGTTGCACGCCCAATCGATTTTCACCATTGCGGGCGGCGGGACGACGAACGGACGCGCTGCGACGACGCTGTCGCTCCACGACATCGGCGGCATGGCCACCGACCCCCAGGGGAATGTCTACTTCTCCGAGACCTCCGGCAACTTCGTTCACCGTCTCGAGGTGCAAAGCGGAACATTGACCGTGGTCGCCGGGAACGGCGGCGGAAGCTTCTCCGGCGACGGCGGAGCGGCGACGCGCGCCGCGCTCAAGAGGCCGTTCGGAATCGCGTTCGACGATCACGGGAACCTCTTCATCGCCGATCACGACAACAACCGCATCCGAAGAGTCGACGCAACGACCGGCGTCATCTCGACCATTGCCGGAGTCGCCGACTATCCCGGAAGCCTCGGCGACGGCGGCCCAGCTACTCAGGCCTGGGTCTACCAGCCGCACGGACTGGCGTGGTCGCACGGCAATCTCTATGTCACCCAGGACGGCTACAACGAGAATCGAGTGAGAAAGATCGCTTCCGACGGAACGATCACTACCGTCGCCGGTACCGGCCCGGAAGGGTCCACGGGCGACGGCGCCGCGGCGAATGCGGCACAGTTGTCGGTTCCGGCCGCCGTGGCGGTCGATGGCAGCGGCAACGTCTACATCGCCGACAGCGGCAACGATCGTATCCGCCGCGTGAACGTCTCAACCGGAAACATCGAGACCGTCGTCGGCGGCGGCACACCCTCCGATCAGATCGGCGACAACGGGCCGGGGACGTCGGCAGCGCTCTTCTTCCCGGTCGCGCTCGCGTTCGACGCGAGTGGCGCGCTCTTCGTCTCCGACACGTACCACAGCCGCATCCGCCGCTACGACCCGGCGTCGAAGGTCATCACGACGTTTGCGGGGAACGGCGACTATCACGACGACGACGGCATGCCGGCGCTGCAGACCGGGATGTACGCGCCGTTCGCGATCGCGTTCGATCCGAAGGGTGATCTTTTCGTTGCCGACGGCTCGAACGAGTCGGTGCGGCGCATCGATGCGGCGACGACGATCGTCACGACAGTGGCAGGCGGCGGCGACTACATCGGCGACGGCCTCGTCGCGACGAGCGCGCTCCTCAGCGGGCCGCGCGGCGTCGCGCTCGACGGCAGCGGCAATCTCTTCATCGCCGACGCGTACCACTCGCTCGTGCGGCGGGTCGACGCGGCGACCGGGAAGATCTCCACATTCGCGGGAAAGCTGAACACGTACTACAGCGACAGCGATGCAGCCGATGCCGGCGATCTCGTCGTCGGCGATGTTCGCGACCTCGCGTTCGACGCCGGCGGGAATCTCTACATCGTCAGCCACAGCTCCGGGAAGGTCTGGCGAGTCGATTCGCATGGGAAGGTCGTGGTCTATGCGGGAGGCGGCGCGCCCACCGACCACGTCGGCGACGGTGGAGCGGCGACGAGCGCCGAGATAAGCCCGTCGGGCGTCGCGCTCGATGCGGCCGGGAACCTCTACATCGCCGACACTGACAGCTTTCCGAGCGAAGGCCATCCTCAGCGCCACCGCGTCCGCAAAGTCGACGCGCAGACGAAGACGATCCAGACCATCGCCGGCGGCGAGACGGCAGGCTTCTCGGGCGACGGCGCCGATGCATCGAAGGCGCAACTGAGCTCGCCGTCACACCTTGCCGTCGACGCGAACGGCAACATCTTCATCTCCGACGATGGCAACTCCGCAATCCGCCGCATCGACCGGACCACGAACGTCATCACGACGTACGCCGGCCGAGGCAATCCGCCGGACGGAAGTGGCGACGGACTGCCGGCGACCTCCGCGCTCCTGCAGCCGCGCGCGCTCGTCGCGGACCGGAGGAACGGCGATCTCTACGTCGCCGACGACAATTACGGCGATCGCATCCGGAAGATCGACGGCCATACCGGCATCATCACAACGGTCGCCGGCGCTTCCGTCGAGAGCGATCCCGGCTTCTCCGGCGACAACGGCAAGGCGACCGAGGCGCGGCTCAACTTCCAATACGACACCTCGGGCTTGGCGCTCGACGCCAACGGGAGCCTCTACATCGCCGATACCGTCAATCATCGCGTGCGCGTCGTCTACGGCTGCGTGTCTGTGACAGCGCCGCGACTCACTGCGCCGGCGGACGACTTCGAGGGCACCCCGACCTCGCCCGCGCTGTCGTGGACGGCGACGCCGGGAGCGCTGCGCTACGACGTCTATCTCGATACGGCGCCCGATCCGCAGAAGCTCGTGGCGTCGAATCTCGACAACACCACGTTCACGCCGTCGAACCTCGCGCAAGACACGACGTACTACTGGCGCGTCGTCGCGAAGGGCGATCCGTTCTGCCCGTCGCAGTCGTCGTCCGCCTCGACGGTGGCCTCGTTCACGACGCTGGAGAACTGCGCCGCCGCCGCATTCGACGCCGTCTCGCCGGCCACCGGCGCGACGATCACCACGACGTCCGTCCTCCTGACGTGGAACGCCTCGGAGGGCGCGTCGAGCTACGACGTCTTCCTTTCGTCGTTCAACCCGCCGGCGCGCCTCGCCGCCGGAGTCACTACGACCTCCTTCCGCGCCGACGTCGTGGCGGGGACGTATAGCTGGTTCATCGTGGCGCACGCCGGCTGCAATGCGGGCCAGAGCAGCTCCACGCCGCTGCGTACGTTCACGGTGAGCGCCGCGAACAACTGCCCGGCGCAATTCAACGTCTCGCTCGTATTTCCGGCCGCGGCTGCGACGGACGTCGCACAGTCGCTCGATATGGTCTGGGCGACCAACGGGTCGACCGACAGCTACGATCTCTATCTCGGCGCTGCAAACGGGGCTGCGACCGATCCGCCGCTCTACGCTGCGAACCTCGTCTCGTCCCACCAGTTCGTCACCGGCCTCGACGCGGGTACGGCCTATCGCTGGCGCGTCGTCGCGCACACACCTTGCGGCACCGGAACCGTCTCGTCGCCGATCGCGACGTTCACCACGCGGAGCTGTACTGCGCCCGGTGCGACGTCAATCACGTTCGCGCCGCAGTCGGTCATCTCTGGCTCGACGTATTCGATCGTCTGGTCGCCGGCCGCGGGACTCGATGCCGCCGGTGCCTACTTGCTCGAACGGTCGTCGAGAGCCGACTTCCAGTCGATCATCGACAGCCAGGTGATCAGCACGAGCGCGGCGTCATTGATCGCCGGAACGCCGGGCGTCGTCTATCACCGCGTGCGGGCGGTCTCCGGCTGCGATCCGTCGAAGATCGGACCGGTCTCCGACGCGGCGATGGTCACGATCGTCGCGTCGCCGCCGAACATCGTCTTCACCGTGCAGCCGGCGGCGAAGATCGTCGCGCTCGGAGAGCGACTCGAGGATTCTTCGGGCTCGTTCACGCTCGAGAACATCGGCTCGGCCGCGGTGCAGGTGATCGTCGGACGTCAGGAGATCAACAACTCGCCGCCGTTCTTCAGCGTCGTCGATCCGTCGGGCCAGGACGCGGCGTTCTTCACGCTCGAGCCGCACACGCCGCATCCATTCACGATCCGCTACTCCGGACCGTCGAACATCGTTCCCGCTTCCTACCAGGGCGTGGTCTTCGTTGCCGCGATCGGAACGGCGCTTCCGGTGACGCCGTACGCGTTCGTCAACCTGAAGATCGGCGGCGAGCCGGCTACCGCGCCGCAGTTCATCGTCGACGGCGCGCCGGCCGACTACGCCGCCTTCCCGGCGTTCGGTGGCGATGACACGAACCGCCCGCCGCTGCAGATCGGCGTCCGCAACAACGGCTCCTCGCCGATGGACGTGGCGTTCGAGATCGGTCCCGAGCTGTGGCTGGCGACCGACGCGACCTGGAACGCGACGACCATTCCGCCGAACGCGACGCGGCCCGTGAGCCTCTTCACGCGCCGCGGCCGCGCGCCGAACGGCTCGGCCCTCCCGCGGTACACGTACCTCACCGTGCGCACGAAAGACGGTACCGCCGCACGGCTGCTCGTTCAGGACAACGACGACATCGCCGTTGCCAACGGCCGTCCCGCACGCCTCGATCCCGGAGTGCGCTCGTTCATCGTGACGGACGTCGAGAGCCGGCAGGGGACAAACGGCGTCGTCGCGACGCGGCTCCGCCTCAGCAACGTCGGCAGCGATGCCGTGCAGGCGCAGCTCATCTTCACTCCATCCGGTACCGACGGTTTCGATCCGCAGGGGATCCGCCGCGTCAACGTTTCCGTCCCGGCGAACGACGTCGTCACGTTCACCGACCCTGCCGTCCAGGTGTTCAAACTCTCGCGCCCTGCAAGCGGCCAGGTCGAGGTGCGCCTGCCGGCCGAGCGCGTCGGTCTCATCAACGTCTCCGCCGCCCTCGGCGCGATTGCTCTGCCGGTCGTGAACCGCGGCAGCGGCGCGCGTACGGGGGAGACGCAGGTGATCCCCGGCATCACGAAATCCGCAACGCTCACGACCGCGCTCGTTCTTGCCGAGACGAGCGGCAACGATCACGCCGCCATTCGCGTGCAGTTGCGTGACGCCTCCGGCAACCTCCTCGGCGCGCCGGTGACGGCCGACGTTCCGCGTTACGGCTACGTCCGTTTAGACGACGTCGTGGCGTCGGCGAACGCCGGCAACATCGATCAGGCGACGCTCGAGATCAGCGTAGACACTGGAGGCGGCGTCGTCAGCGGGACCGCGATCCTGCAATCCGTCGGTTTCGACGGCGGCACGGCGATCGCGAGCCGGCCCGTCGTCGACACAACGGCGTCCAGCGCTCTCGCACGCCTGATGGATGCGCACCCCGCGGACACGCCGAGTGTCACCCTCACGAGCGTGGTGCCGCTCATCGGCACACCGACGAGCAGCGGCTCGTCACCCGCCTATCGAACGCTCGTCGGCTTCGCGGCGCCGGCCGGAGGAGCGGCGACGTTCATCAGCACGTTCTATCGCGCGGGGCTGAACAGCATCCGCCAGACGTTTACCGTCTCCGCCGGCGCGACACGCGTGGTCAACGACGTCCTCGGCGACCTGTTCGGGCAACCGCTCACCGCTGCCGGGAGCCTCGTGGTGGAGGCGCCGACGAACTCGCGCGTCTACGCGCTCGCACAGCCCCTCGGACCGGGACCGATCGCCCTTCCTCCCGCCGCGATTCCGCTTCCGAACACGCTGTCCGAGGCGTTGACCAGTGCCAGCGTGGCGCAGCGTCCGTTGTTCGTCGACGGACTGGAACAGTCAATCGATCCGGCGCGCGGTACCCGATGGATGCTGCTGTTGAACGAGGTCGCCGGCTCCAGCGGCGTCGTCAACGTCCGGCTGTACGAGGCGGCGAACCGCAGCGTCCCGATCGCGGAGAAGAACTTCTCGATCTCCGCGCTGACACAGATTCAACTCGACACGGTCTTCAGCGCCCTCGGCCTCGACTCGCCCGACCGCCGCAAGGACCGGACGAACGTTCAGTGCGTCGTGACCGCGCAGAGCGGAAGCGCGCGTGTTTCCGCCACCGCCATCAGCATCGACAACGTCACCGGCGCCACGCAAGCGATCGCGCTGACGCCCACCGCCGGGTCAGCGTCCCCGAGCGTGAGCCTGGTGACGCCGGTGTTCATTAACTCGCCAACCTCACCGCCGCGCCGCCGCGCGGTGCGGCATTAGGGGAGCGGACGTCTCGTCCGCTCATGCCGCGCGACAGCGCGGCTAACGCCGCGCATGAGCGGACGAGACGTCCGCTCCCAACTACCAGCCGTACGAACCGGGGGCCGGCGCGCTGTTGCCGAGGAGGGCGGCGCGGTACTTCTCGAACTCGTGCGTCTTCATGAAGTAGTCGGGAAGGACCGTCGCGAGGTAGCCGAGGTACTTCTCTGGCGAGAGGGGCTTGCCGTCCTCCATGAGGAGCGAGCCGTAAACGTCGTACGGCATGAGCGCGACCTCTTCGACGCCGCGCTTGCGGAAGAATTTCACATCGGGGACGAAGAGGAGATCCTCCGGCTTGATGCCTTTGATCGTCTCGCCGGTGTCCTGAACTTCGCGCACGAGCGAGCGGGCGTCGGGAGCGGAGAGGTCCTTGACCTTGCTCTTCACGATCTCGACGTTGACCAGCTCCAGCACCTCCCGGACTTCACCGTAGTACTCCGCCTGCGCGGTTCCGTTGTTGCGATCCTTGAAGCCGAACGCCAGGGCTGTCTCGCCGCCGCGCTCGTTGCCGAACATCTCGACGCCGCGCGGGATCCAGGCGTTGAGCGCCCGCTGGATGTCGTCGATCGAATAGCTGCCGCTCCCGTTCATGGCGCCGAGGGCGAGCTCCTTGAGGAAGCCGCGTCCGGATCCGATGTGGAAGCCCTCCTCGGAGAGCATCGGTCCCATCGAACGCGCCATCGGAGCGTACGAGAAGACCTTCTGCATCTCGAGCTGGTACTTGCCGACGAGATCGATCACCGCGGCGAAGACGACGTTGTCGAGGAAGTTCGAGAAGGGGATGTTGAAGGCATCGAGGACGTGGTTGCCGAGCTCCATGTGCAGCAGCTCGTCCATCGTCTCCTGCGCGATGTCGGGATGTCCGGGCTTCTTCCACGAGTGGTCGTGGTTGAGGACCCAGAACATCTGATACGCATGGCGCAGCTCCTCGGCCATGATGCGGAGGACGGCCATCTTCATCTGATCGGTGGGCGCTTCTTCGAGCGTCAGGCGGTGCTGCTGGATCGAGCCGAGCTCGGTCGACGCCTGGGCGCGGACGATGTCGCGCGCGGAGTAGAACATGTTGCCGACCATGTCGCCGGCGTTCTCGAAGCGCGGCTGGCCGGCCATGCGTCCGTAGTTGATCGTCTCGGAGTTGAGCTTCCCGATCTTCGCGGTCAACTGGAAGGGCGTCTGGGCGGCGTAGTACTTCGTCCAGTTGTCCTCGAGGAACTGCAGCTCGGGGAAGTTCTTCTTCTGCCACGCGACGAGGGCGTCGTGGTACTTCGGTTCGATCTTCTCGGTGGTGTAAGCGGCCAAAGCGCTCCTCCTGGGGCTCGTATGCCAGAACGCGCGACGAGGGGCGGGCATTCTATCTGAGCTTCCACGCGCCGCGAGTCCAGGCGGCACAGCCGGCCAACGTCTTCCAGAGGCTTAGCTACGCTCCGGCGCCGATTCCCGCCGCAGGTGCAGTGCCGTCCGGATCAAGCCGCTCGAGCAGAGGCCGGAATGCGGCGGCGATGACCCGATAACATTCACAGGTCCGGGCTTCCAGGCCCTCGCGATCGATGATCGTGATGCTTTGCCGCGAATGGACGATCAACCCGTCGAGTGCCAGAGCGCCGATGGCCACCGTGACGCCGGAGCGACGGATGCCGATCATGTGTGACAGAAAGTCATGCGTCAGCCCCAGCTCATCAGAATCGATGCGGTCGTGCACTCCGAGCAGCCATTTGGCGAGGCGCTGCTCGATCGAATGGAGCCGGTTGCAGAGCGCATGCTGCGACACCTGCGTGAGGAAGATCCCGATATACAGATGCAGCAGCTTCCGCACGTTCGCGTCCCCATCCAACGCCTCACGCATCGCCCCCATGTCGACGCGCGAGACCATGCCGGCGATCTGCACGACGGCGTCCATCCCGGTGGCGCCCGGATCCAAAAGGACGTGCGCGCTCACCAAACCTTCCCAGCCGACGATTCCCACCTCTACCGTTCCTCCCGCTTCGCTCGAGCGCGTCAGCGATACGACCGCGTTTCGATGGGGGAGGTACAGCCACTTGGGCGCGACGCCTGCGTTGATCAGCACGTCATGGCTGGCATGGTCCTCGTCGGTGGCCGCCAGGTGCGCTCGCACCTCTGGCGGGAAGGCGGCCAGCAGCGCGCTGCCGCCGGAACGGGCAGAGACCCCAATCCGAGTCATCTTCTCTCCTTGCGTCGGGTTTAAAACCGCGACGACACTCGGAGAGCTGGCATCAGAGGGGTGATACCTGGAGACCGGATGCCGAAGTAGGCGATTGCATTCTACATCGACGGATGGTCCGATAGCGTACAGACTTCGCTCGCCGCGCGGCGTAGCGTCCACGCTGCCTTTCCCCAGCAGAGGGTTCCGATGGACGCCACTCGACCGCTATCGCCGCTGCGTCTTCTCATCATCGACGATGACGAGGCGATTCAGACGCTGATGAAGGCGCTGTTCCGACGCGCCAACGTCGTCATCGATTCTGCCGGCGACGGCGAAGCCGGCTTGCGCAAGATTCGCCACCAGCACTACGACGCCATCCTGCTCGATCTGATGCTGCCGCTCGTGAACGGTTTCGAGGTGATCCGCGAGATCAAGAGCCGCGACTTGCCAACCCTGCGGCACGTCGTCGTGCTGACGGCCGCATCCGATCGGACGCTGCGCGATTTCCGCGACGGCGGTCTTGTACGCCGCGTGATGCGAAAACCGTTCGACATGGAAGACTTGATGGATGAAGTGCTGGCATGCGCGAGCGCCCGCGACACCAGTGCTGAGGCGCGCGTCCACTGATGTCTGTTCATGTCGCGGCGCGCGAACCTTCAGAATTTCTGCCGAGGCTCCGTTTCGCGCTGTTCGAGCTCGCGGAGTTCCGGGCGGAGGTGGCCCGACTACCGCTCTCGCCGACCCAGAAAACGCATTTCTCCCGGACCCTCGATTCGATGGAGCGCCGAGCACTGGCGCTGCTTCTCCAGCTAGACGCCTCTCCTCCCACGGTCGTTCACTAGCGTCACGGTGACGGTGAGCTTCCATGACGTGGATGACACCGGCGAAGTGACCGGGCGCGCTTCGGCGCGCCCGGTCGGGTCTACCTGACTGCCTGTCTACCTCACGCCTTCGGCGCCGGCGTGCCGGGTGCCGGCGTGGCCGGCGACGGAGCCGGCTGCGGATTCTGCGGCGCCGCCGACTTCTTGCGGCGCGCGAGCTTCTTCAGCCGTTTCGTCTCCTCCACGTGCGGCACCAGACCGACGTTGGCGGGATCTCCCGCCAGCGACGAGCCGATCGTGTAGGCGCGCTTCGCGATATCCGCGAGTTGCTGCTGGCGGACGAGGTTTGCTCCCTCGACTCCGTTCAGCATGGCCCGCAGCTCGTCCGCGACCGCCGTCCAGCGGTTCGAATCGTCGCACTTCTGGCGTACTGCCTCCGCCGGCATGCCGACGGCCTGCGAGATGAGGTCCGCGACGCCGATGATGTTGATCGACGACTGCACGACTTCATTCGTCTGCCGTTGGTTCCGGCGTTTGATCCCCCTGCGCTGACCGCTCGTCAGCGGCGCCAGCTCTTCGTTGATCTGCTCATGCAGAGTGCGAAGCTGCTCGAACACCGCCTCGGGAGTGATCTTCGCGGGCGGCTGCGGCGTATCCACAGCCTGGGTGGTGGTGGGGCTATTCGTGTTGATGACTGCCATATTTCCTCCTGTTCTCTACCCTCATGGTTGAGGCCGGAGGACCAACGACGACCCATGCATAGGTGCGAGGCGGCCACCGGCTGGAAGGGACGGCCACGCGCCGACACCTCCGGTTGGTGTTAGTCCCGAGATGTACACCTCGGGCGTCTCGCGGCAGGAGGAGCTAAGCTCTTACTCCCGCACCGGTACAGACTTGGTATCCCATCCGGGAAGCCCATACCGCCGACAGCCGCCAAAGTCTTCGTTCTTTCGAACTCTGACCTTGTGCGAAAACGCTACACCCGCGCGGATGGGGTTGTCAAGCGGAAAATGAGCGGGTAGTGTCCTAATTTGATCGGCTCAGCTTGTTGCAGCATCGAGGGTGCTCCTGATCCATTCGGAAACGTTCTTTCCGCTCGTCCTTGCCGCTCGCTCGACACGCGCGAGCAACTCCGGGTTGAATCGCACCGGCACGATGTGCGCCTTCGCGTGGCCCTTCGGCAACTTCCGACGGCCCGGCTTCTTAGGTTTCGGTTGCTTCACTGGTCTTGAACTCCTCCACGATCGCGGCTCTCACCGCATGCCGTGCTGATTCGATGGGATAGCTGCAGCACGGTTACCTGCCGCCTCGGTTTGTGCGGGTCATCCGTGTCGTGTGCCCATGCGTAGACCCTGCTCGCCGTGGGATGGCCGTGCAGGTCGAACACCTCCACTACTCCATCCCACACCGTCTCACCCCTGAATGTCTCTTTCACCGGCACGCTCTCGACGTGCGTAGCGTCGGCACCGTGCATGCGCCGAATCGCCTCGCGCATGGGCATTCCACGTGTCCCACCGTGAAATCCAGTCAAGGATGTCTTTCGCCCAGTGAAAGAGCGTGCCGCCGAAGGTGAACAGCGCACTGATTGCACTCACGACAGGTGCTCCCTGATGCGCCGCCTGACATCTGACAGACGTGACTGTTCTGACATCCCCGAATCCTACTCCGCTCCGGGGATTGCTGTATTACAAGTTCAGCCGCTTCAACGTCGGTAGCGTGAACTCCGCGAGCAGATCGCCAGCGTCCACGCCGAGAGCCCTTGCCAGCTTCAGAATCACCGTCAGTGTCGGCACGTTCTCTCCGCGTTCCACGAAGCCCACGTAGTCGTCCGTCAGGTGTGCCGCTTCCGCGAGAGGTTCCTGACTCATGCCGCGCTCCTTCCGGAGGCGGCGGATCGCATCCCCAAACCGGGGCCCTTCGACGCTCCGAACCTTGCGACGTGACATGGTGGAAACCTCGGTTGACACCTGACCATAGTGCCGTAGTGCACTCCGCCGCACTATGGGCAGGAATGCTCCTCCGTTCGTCGAAGTGTCAGCCACGAAACCGGCCTCCCGGTCGCGATCGTCGCGTGGCATATCCGCTCGGTCCGTCCGATCTGCGAGCAGGTGAACGACGACGAAACCATCACGCGGATCGAGTTCACGAACGGCGACGTGCTGGACGCCACGGAGACGGTGACGGAAGTCGTGGAGCAGGTACAGGGCGCGCTCGCGCCGGTCACCGAATGCCTCGGCGCGGTGCGTACCTCCGCGTTCCAGCGGACGGACTGAATGGCGCCACCGCGCCGTACGCCGCGTGAACCGCTCTCGCCGCTCGACGAATACCTCGCGGTGCAGCACATCCTCCTGGAAGACGCCTATCCGGAGATCACGCGGCCCGAGTCCCCACGCGACGCAGCGGATTAGCGAACCGGCCGATTGGAGATGTTCGGCTTGAACGAAGTGGGGGGGTATCATCCACCCATGAGCAAGCGCGAACCGAAGTCGGAGGAGCAGGGCAGCGAGTAGCTGCCCTAGTCATCGGTACTGCGGTGCAACCGAACATCAAGAGTATTAAAAGGACCGAGTATGCCGCTCCGCCGAGACTTACGACGGCGATGGTAAAAAGCAAAATGCTCTGAAGGGTTCTTTCTGTGTCAGTTGAATCGTGGAAGTTAGTCTGCGAGATAGGCGGGTTGATCGCGATTTTCCTTACCTTCGTCTTCGGGGGCGGCGCGTGGGTCACGTCGAATGTTCTCAATAAGCGGCAAGAGGGCGAATTGCGCGTATTCGATGAACGTTTGACAGAAGAGCGTATTGAATTAGGCAAGCAGCAGGAGCGCGCAGCGAAAGCGGAAAAGTCTTTAGCGGAGGTGAAGAACACTGCCGGTGATGCTAACGAGAAGGCGGGTCGCGCGAATGAGCGCGCGGCGAACCTAGAGAGTGCCAACTTTCGATTGAAAAAAGATGCCGCCGAAGCGAAAGCGGCACAACTGCAACTGGAACTACAAGTGGCCGAGCAGCAGACGGAATTAGCTGCGCAGCGAGAGAAGGCGGCAGGCGCGGAAGCCAAGTTGCTCGAACTACAGAACAAGGTTGCCGACCGCGACCTGTCGCCGTTTGAACGCCAACTTGTGGAAGAACTACGAGGCGAGCCTCAACAAAATGTCGGACTCTCATCTTTAAGCAATGATCCGGAGGCGGGCCGTTTCGCTCGGCAAATCGCCATCGTATTAGCAGAGGCTGGATGGAACAAGGGCCAAGTCAGCGGCGCCATCTTAACGGCTGGCGGACCATTTCGTGGAATTGAGATGCACCTGGCCGGAGTCCTCCCGTCAACTGCCAAACCTCCGCTAAACGCAGCGCTCGTGCTGCCGCCTGCCGCCTCATCGATGTTTTCGCGCGCATCGGCATCGAGATTCGCCCGCAACTGGAAGATTGGCAGAGCGGCGGCTTGATCGAACTCCGGGTGGGTAGCAAGTAGGTGCTTACTAGGGCCAGCGCCGCGATCAGCAGCACAGTCCCGAGCGCCGCAACTCCGGTCTGCGCCGGTACCGCTACGCCGCGCGGTGGCAAGACGACATCATCGGGCGATCCGCCGTCCTCGCATCCTGGTTGTCCTAAAAAGGGGACGTAGCAACTTAGGACACTACCGTGAGGCGAGGGTAGATAGAAACGCGATTGCGGCACCGCGCTTTACGACCGCCCTTAAGACCGCATGACCTACGACGGCAATGACTTTCCGGATCGACCCGATGGCACAAACGCGGAAAGACGTGCGGCTCATCGCGGCGGCGGAGGCGAAGTACGAGCGGGAGAACCAAGGACCACCGGTTAACGACCTCGACTTCTTCCATGGCCTTTCCAAGTACGAGCCTGGCGGTCGCACGATGGCTTCCTAGTTACGCCTAGGTAGGGAAGTTCCGAGATGTGGCACTCCTCTTAATAGATGGAGGCTAACAATGAGAAGAAAGACGATGTCGCACGCGGCGGTCCTCATGTTCATCTTTACTTGCGGCCGAGGCTACGCCGAGGACCTGAACATTACTCCGCGCGTGCAGGAAACGTACGTGTGGTGTTGGGTTGCGGTTGGAGAGATGGTCTTCGAGCACTTCGACGTGCCGAATGTGAATCCGGGCGGTGATTACCAGTGCGGCATTATCGGTTTATTGGCAGCTGGCACGATGCGTCAGGACTGCGCATTTCGATGCCAGAACTGCACCGTCCCCGCCGGGTCAGCCGCCGGCGTACGCAACATGATCGAAGAATACCCACGGCGCGTAGCCGCGGTCGGCGACGAAGACGTTCCTCGCTTGGCAGCGACCTATCATTCCGGGGCTCTCCCATTCAACTCCGTCCGAAGAGAGATTGATGATGGACATCCTGTAATCGCAGGAATTTCGCCGAGTGGTCGTCCGTCACCGTTCGCCGGCTCGCAGCACGTGGCGCTCATTGTTGGTTACAACGATGAAAGTGACCAGACGCGTCTGCTTGTTAACGATCCTTATCCATTTGCCGCGAGTAATCCGTACGTTTCTGTGGGAGCCGAGCCGAACGGCGACGGCTCATATTGGATTGACTACGCCGCCTTTCGCGACCGCTTGCATTGGGCGGAAAGTTTCGCCGTGCGACAGACCGGCATGATTGCAGCGGTTCGAAAGGGCGATTACTGCTGTTTTCTCGGCCCATACGGCGCAGACTCATGTCCGCTGAACCTATCCGGGCATCTGCCGCTAGGATCCCTTTGCACCTGCACATATCCCGGTGCGAGGTTCACAGGTCGTGTTTGTAACCCTTGAAAAGACATGCGCATGACGAGCGTGCGAAAAAGGGTTGGGAACAGGAGCGAGACCACCGATAGTGGTAAGGTTGAGATGAGGCGGCCCCGGCCATTCGGGAAGTCGTGAGTTCGACTCACACATCGCTCAGTAACTTCTCGCGCCGCGTATACGCGGCTGCGAAAGTACGATAACGGCCCCTGCGGAGCGGCCGATCGGTCAGAACCCAGTCGAGATACTCTTGGCGTTACGAATGTTCACCCGAATTCAGTTGCTAGGCGTTCGAGCACGCTTGACAGGAGATAAAGATCCTGGCGACGGTCTTCGCCGATTCTTAGATTGATCGAAGCTGACGATTACCGGCAACGTTGCTAGGGTGCTCTCCAGCTTTCTAGCGGTTCGCTATCGCGGCGCCACAGCGCCGCAAGCCGCCGGTCGACATCAGCGGCGTCGGCTGGGTTGATCGCACGTGCCATGGCCACACGGCGTAGCGCATCGTGAAGGCGGCCCGCGTCGGAACTGCGCCGCGGCCGGAGATCGTTATTCGCGGTTCGGAGAATGATTTCGAACCACTTCCGCTGCCGTCTGAGCTGGTTCAGTTCAGTGGTTGTTACGCCGGCTACCGGTGAAACAAAGACGAGTGGCGGAAGCTCGCCTTCCTTTGCAACTTTCGCATACGCGAAGCCGGATTGGCTGCGGGCGAAGATTTGCGTATCGACTGCAAGCGTCACTTGCTTCCCTTCGATTTCCTCCGGCCGCACCGGCACGCCGTTGATGAAGAGGGCGCCGGGAGTCTCCGACCAGCGGATGACGACGCGTCGTACCTGTGCGTTGGGAATAGCTGGATCGGTCAACACGAACACCGTGGCACCAAGGCTATCCGGCAACCCATCGGTGAACGCAGAAAGGCGCGCATCATACTGTTCCTTCAGCGCATCGGAGGTCGTCCTGTCGAGCAGCCACCGAAGGAAAACCCGCGGGCCTGCTGCGATCCCGACGCGCACCCGGTAGTTGAGGCTATCCTCGTCATCGGCCGCGACGTCCGGAGCTATGCGCATGAGGATGTGCCAGGCGCGCTCATCCGCCGCGAGCTCTTCAGCTTGCGAACGTGAAACACTCTCGCCGTGCCCCAGAATCTCATGTGACATCTCGTGCGCGATTACAAACCCGATCACGCCGACGATCGTTGCCGCGCCTTGCGGCTCCGCGCACTTCGCGTATGACGAAGGACACTTCAGTAGCGTCTGGGCCACACGATAAAATACCGAGACGTCGAGCGGACTTAGCAGCGGAATGAGATTGGTCGTGACGTACGGCCGCGTCAGAAGCGATGTGGGCACGGGGAACTCATCTCCGTTGTCGACGAAGACATCGTGACCAAGGACGAACCCTAACATCGTGAAGTCGAGGAGTGCCGACCGCGACACGAAGATCGTGCCGTGTTCGAGCCATGCGGGAGGGCCGGCGTCTTGGTCAACGGCCTCAATCCGCAATGACGCGACGCGGTTTCGCTCAGCTTCCGTCATGCCGCTCAAGATCACTTCGCGGCTGATCGCGAACGTCAGGCGCTCCATCGCGCGGAGGTCAGTTGCGGACCACTGCTCCTGTGGCTTTGCGTTCAGTTGAGCAAGCTCGCGGCGCAGCCCTTCGGAAAGCTGCTGACCGTTCATCGGACCTACTAGAAGGAGCGCGACCGCAATGGTGCGGAGAATTTGCACCCTCATGGCTTCTTTCCTCGCACGACGACCGTCGCCCGGTCACCGTCGTGTATTTCGATGGTATCGCTGAAGACTTCCTCCGCGCCGCTGGACGCCGCGACGTCATACTTCCCGGGAGGAAGGCGAACGATCCAGCGTGCGCGACCTTTTCGTTGTACCGGCGGATGCGTTTCCGACACGACTGTAATGAAGAGCGCCTGCTGGGCTACCTCATCGACGAACTCGACGATGCCTGCTTTCACGCGCCAAATCTCGCCGATCGAGACGAGATCGTCGAGGAGATCGCCGAGCGAGACATTTGTCGTCCGTGTAGCTGCTGCTGCGCTGCGTAGCTGCTTTGCGACGGCCACGCTGACTTGCTGCTGGGTCGCGACCGATTCGGATTCGAACGCCTCGAAACGGATACGGTCGAGAAGCGTCGCTGTCACCGTGCACCGATCCTCCTTCGCTGGTTCGAGCGCGTCGCGCTGTACGACAAACTGCGTCACCGTGACGGCGTCCCGAATCGCCTGGGCGGAGAGCTCGAGGCTGCGCCCGCTAGACCACTTACGGGCGCATTGCGCGTACCCGTCGCCTTCGACGGATGCCGCGAATGTGGGACGTGACCCAAGCAAACAGACTGCAGCGAGGAGACCGATGCCCGCCTGCGGCATCCGCCGGAGAAGAGACACGGTGAGGAGAATGACGGAGCCGAAAAGGAACCAGAACTGCGCGACGATCGGGTAGTTTGTGATCGGTGAGTACAGGTCGTTCGGCGATGCCTCAAGACAATAGCTGACACCGACGTGGAAGAGGAACGCACTGTAGATCGAGGCAAGTAGCAGGGCGCACGCACTCAAGATCGCATGGCTGTGGAGAGGCGAACGGCGCTTCGCGCCGAAATGCAACGCGAGTAAGCCACCGATGAGTGCGAATGAGATGTTGAACAGGAGTTCCGATGTGCCAACGCGCGTTTCGAGATATAGCTTCTGCGCTTCGTTTAGGGCAGTAACCGTGGGTGCCGCGCCCGTCATGTTCATCAGGCGCTGTTGCGCTGCGCGAAACAGGATGGTCGCGAGGAGCATCGCGACAACGAACACCGCGGTGAATGAGACGGCAACGGGTACGCGAACCCGCTTCATCGCCGACCCGCTTCGACGTCTCGACGCGCCATCTCGTAAATCGCGGCGGCACTTGCAGCTTCGGTGTCACCGGTGCGTCCCCTCCCATCCGCGACGGCAGCAGCGACGCGCAAGAACTCAAGGCGGAGCTCGGGGTCGAGCACTTGTTCACCTACCGGACGCTCGATCGAACGGATGAGCAGCCAAGCTTCGAGCGTACGTCCGGATGCGCGCCAGACATCAGCCAAGATGATACGGATGGCATGTCCGAACTCGACGCGCCTAGCGTTCGCGAGCTGCTGTTGGAGGTACGCGCTTGCGTCCTCGCCGCGAGCCAATTTTCGATGAGCTACGACCTTCGTGGCTTGCCAGTAGCCTTGATCGGCTAGCGTTAGAAGGACGCGCTCCAGTTGCGCCCACTGCGGCGCATCCGGTGCCAAAAGGCGGGTGAGGTCCATCGTCGCGTCAACCTTGACTACTGAAGGGAACGTGTGCTGCGCTACGGCAAGCATGTCGTCCAACGCCGTCACACGATCCGAACTCAAACGGAGGTGCGCCTCCATGAGTGCACGCGCACTCCGGGAGAGCCCCAGAAGCTCTTTCTCTTTCGTACTCGGCTGCGGCAACGCCGACAAGACGGTCACCGCGCTCCGTAGCTCCGCTGAGGCTTCTGAGTAGCAGTGGTAATCGTAGTAGTCCAGGCCGCGGTTGTAGTGCGCAAGGCCGTCGGGCAGCGACGAGACCTGGCGCATCTGTTGGCGCACGGGGTCAGGGAGCCGGCAATCCGCCTCCGCACCAGGGGCCATGAAAAGTGCGAACGCCAGAACCGGCATCGCGAAGAACAACGATCGATGGTTTGACATGGCTTTGCTTTCAGCAGCGTCCTGACGGGATTCCTCTCGCCGCGCGACGTTTTGCAGCGCGTTCGCTGTCAGGTAGTTCTTTTCTGTTGGACGTGTTTGTCTACCTGAAGGAGTGACGGGAAGTCAGGTTTCCCTACCCCTCTTTGCGTTCCTCGGGTTGCGCCAACAAGAGGGCTACGTCCTCGGGCATGGACTTCCTCATCTCCAGCACGGAGAACGGCCGCTCTGCGGTTCGGCTAACTACTGTGATCGCAGAAACATATGCCGCAGACGGTGTTAATTCGACTGAACATCGCGTGCTAACGCTCTTCGGATCATGGCGGCGAGGCGAGAGATACCTGCAGCGCCCGATTCCCGCCGCAGAGGGACCGCGAATATCGAAAGCCCTCGCCTCAGCGCGATCGTTGATCGGCATCGCGCGGTCGGCACGCGAAGCTGAATTGCGCTGGCGGAGCCTTCTGGTCTCGAGGCACCGACGGCCATCCCGGTATTGCGGTTCACCTAGTTACGGGCTGGTCCGGCGGCGTCACGCACTGAGGAAGGAGTGCCGCCACGCGGGAAAAGTGTGCGACGGCATGGAGACAGGTCCGCCCAACTTGGTGACACACTCGACTCCGATGCGGACTTCGGTGAACGGCGTGGCGACGGCCTTGCGCGGCTTGGCTGCATCGATGACGCAACGCGGGGATGGCGTGGCTCTACGTGCGGACAACGCCGGACGACGTGGCGGCACACGTGCCCCGGCGTGGTGACACGCGCGCGCGACGCGGGGCGAGCGTGGCACCAAGTCGGGACGACCCTCGGCCACGCGGGGACATGCGTGGCACCACGTCGGGACAAACTGAGGCCACGCGCGGACATGCGTGGCACCCCGTCGGGACAAACTGAGGCTACGTGGGCGCAGCGTGGCACCACGTCGGGACGACCCTCGGCCACGTGGGGCCATGCGTGGCACCACGTCGGACGACCTTGGGCCATGCCGGGACATGCATGGCACCACGTCTGGACAGTGTGGCCGCGGAGCCGGTGGCGGGTGGGGGCCTCGGTGGGGGAGCCGGCGGCCTCGCCGCGCGGCGTCAGCCGCGCTGTTATCGCGACGAAGCAGCCGCGCTGCCGCGCGGCCACGCCGGCGAGGCCGCCGGCTCCCCACTGAGAGACGAGGGCGGCGTCAGCGGATGGCGCGGGCGTTCAGTCACATGGGGCCTCGACGGGCGCCGGCAGGATTGCCGGCGCCACACAGAGGCGGTTACTGGGCGGGGACGAAGAGCGGGTCGCCGCTGGCGTTTTCGATGACGGAGCTGTAGGCGCCGACTTGGCCGGTGCCGCTGGTGACGCGGACGGCGATGCTGGCGTTGTACTCGTCGGACATGCCGATCTGCGACATGACGGATGAGAGCTGGCGGAACTCGTTCGGCTGGAGGTCGAGTTGGAACCGGGCCGACGCGCGGCCATCCGCCGTCGAGATGGTCACCTCGGCGGTCGCGGGGTTGCCGGAGGTCTCGTAGATGCCGAGGTTCGTGTGCATCGACTGCGACTCCTCGACGCCGACCATGTTGAGGCTGCGGCCGCCGGTGCCGACGACGTCGTTCGGCGTGACGGCGGTGATGAACTGGCCGAGGGTGCCGCCGGTGTTGGTGCCGTCGCCGTTGTTGCGGTAGGTGCGCGCGGTGACGACGAGCGGAAGAGCCGTGGCGGTCGTGACGTGTAGCGCCCCTACGGTCGACTGGCCGAACGTCTTCGCGACGACGTCGTCGAGCGATACGACCTCGCCCGGGCCGACGGTCACGGTGCTGTGCTGCTCGTCGCTGCTGTTCTGCGGGACGAAACCGAGACCCAATGGGACGACGTCCGTGGACGGGTTGAAGATGCGGACGTCGCTGCGCCAGTTGGCGGCGACGGAGTCGGTGTGGGCGACGCCGGGGATGACGTAGTGATTGGACGCGGCGGCGTTCGGGTCGACGGCCGGAACGAGCGAGGCGTCGGTCGATCCGTTGTCGACGACCGAGGCGTACGCGGAGATCTTGCCGGTGCCGCCGGTGACGGAAAGCTGCAGGCGGGCGTCGGGCGCGGTGATGCCGTTTGCGGCGAGGATGCTGTTGATCTGGGCGTGCTCGCTGGCGGCGACGTTGATCGGGAACTGGCCGAGCTGCGCGCCATTCGCGCCAAACGCGGTCGCGAGCAGCGTCACCGGATTGCCAGTCGACTCGATGATGCCGAGGTTCGTGCGGGTCGCCGTCGACTGCGCGACCTGCTGGAGCGAGAGCGTCTGACCGACGCCGGCAAACTTGTCGAGGCCGATCGATGGGATGAACTGTCCGACCCGGCTGGTGAGATCGCCGCTGAACATGTGCGTCCAGGCGACGGTGGCGTGCGGATCTGTGTTCGTGTCGAGGCGTTGGATCGAGAGCGTTCCCGCCTGTCCGTCGGACGGCAGCGAACCGAAGCCGAACATGTGGCGCACGACGTCGTCGAGGAGGACCGTGGTGCCGGCGGCGACGGGGAACTCCGTCGTATGCGCCGAATCGCCGTTGCCCCACGGCGTGAAGGTGACCTCGTAGGTCGTGCTCTGCTTGCTGACGTTGCCGACCCGGAGGTCGGACTCGAACGTCGCTCCGCTGCCGTCGATGTGCGCGACGGCGGGGATGACGAGTGACGTGGAAGCGATCGATGCGTTGCTGACCGGGAGCACCGGCGTGACGAGCGAGACGCTCACCGGGACCGAAGCGACCGGCGCGCCGGTATTCGCGTTCGCGACGTTGATAGTGGTCGTGGTCGTTCCCGGCGGCAGCGTCGCGGGGCCGACGACCGCGGTGATGGTGACGCCGGTGGGCGGAATGGTGCCGGTCTGAGGCGTCACGCTGACGACGCCGGGGTTCGTCGAGGTCACGGTGTAGGGCGCATTCGGCGACGGAGCGACCGGGACGCCCGCGAAGGTGTTGACGACGTTCGACGGGGGCGCCGGGAAGTTGTCGGAGCCGGGGATGAAGATGCCGAGGATGACTTGGTCGGCGTTGCCGTAGGGGAGTGTGATGTGCAGCGGACGGTCAGTCGGCGAAGGGAGCGGCACGATGACGACGCGGTTGGTGTGCGACCACTCGCTGGTCGCGCCGGCACAACTCGAAATCGCGCGGACGCGGTAGTAGTAGGCAGTTGCTTTGTCGGCGTGGTGCCGCGTCTCGTACCCCGGCGTGGCGAGGTCGACCGGCGTCGGATTGTCGTCGAAGTCGGGAACCATCGACTCCTGGAGCTCGTATCCGCTCGCCCCCGCAACCTCGTGCCAGAGGATCTGGTAGCGCTGATCGGTCGTCACCTCGCGGACGGCCGACGCTTTGGGCGACGCCAGGTCAGGCGTGCCGCAGGAGCCCGAAATGAAGAATTGCTGCGAGACGGAACTGACGGCGTCCGTGACTCGAACGGTGAACAAGGAGCCGTTGGTGGTGGTCGGTTTACCGCTGATCGTGCCGTCGGGTGCGAACGAAAGGCCCGGCGGCAGCGAGCCGGAGATGATCGACCATGTATACGGCGAACCGCTGGTGAACGGCGTGCCGCCGGCCGCCTGGAACGCGAAGGCGTAGTCGACGTCGATCGTCGCGCCCGGAACGAACAGGGTCGCGATCTTCAACGCGTTGCCGACCGTGATCGACAGCGGCCGGTGCGCCTCGACGTTGTTCTGGTCGACGACGCTCACATCAAACGTGAAGACGCCCTCGCTCATCGCATTGCCGGTGATGGTTCCACCGGGATTCAGCGTGAGGCCTCCCGGCAGGAACCCGCTCTTCAGCGACCAGGTGTACGGAAGCGTGCCGCCTACCGCGGTGACGGTGGCGTGGTACGGCGCACCGTAGCCGGCGTTCGGGAGTGACGTCGTCGAGACCACCAGGCCGCTCACGACGACGAGGTGGAAGTGCTCGGTGTCGCTGCGGACGCCGTCGGTCGCGGTCACGTCGATGAATCCGTCGAACGTCACTTTCGGCAATCCGACGAGAAGGCCGCCGGGGGTGAACTGCAGCTGCGCCGGAATGGTGCCGTTCGCGAAAGACCACGTCAGCGGCCCGCTGCCGCCGGTCGCCGTGAACTGCAGCGAGTAGAAGTTGTCGACAGCTCCGATCGGAAGCGACGGCGTGGTGATCACGACCGGCGGTATGACGGTGATGTGTGCATTGCCGCTCTTCGTGCAGGCGTTCAGCGTCTCCGTCACGGAGAGGATCGTCTGGGCGCCGTTGCCGGCGGTGAAGTTGACCGAGGACGTGCCCTGGCCGCTGTTGATCGTGCCATTCGAGATCGACCAAAGATACGTGGCGCCTGCGTTCGCGGGCGCCGAGGCGCTTGCGCTCGTTCCGGCGGTCATGGAGCCGGGGGCGGTGACGGCGGGCGTCGTGAGGTTGTCGACGATGACGGTCGCCGAGTTGCCGGCGGAACAGCCGTTCGCGGTGGCGCTGACGATCAGCGAGACGCCGGCGGAGTTGGACGGGACGTCGAACGTGATGCTGTTCGTTCCCTGGCCGCCGGTGAGCGTGGCGCCGGCGACGCTCCACGAGAAGGTGACGCCGGTCGCCGGCGGGATCGACGCAACCACGCCGGTCGTGCCGGCGCAGACGTCGGCGGGGGCGCTGATCGTGACGTCGGGAATCGCGCGAATCGGAGTCGAAACGGAGTTCGGATTGACGCAGGAGCCGAAGGCCGCGACCACCTGCACGATCGTGTTGCCGGACGCGCCGGCGGTGAAGGTGATCGACGGCGTGCCCTGCCCGCCGGTGAGGCTGCCGTTGCTGACGCTCCACGAGTAGGTGGCGCCGCTGGTGGCGCCGACCGAGGCGACGTTGCCGGTGGAGCTCGCGCAGACGAAGCTCGGAACGGAGAGGACCGCCGGAGGCGCCGCGCAGGTGAAGGCAGGGGGGGAGAGCTCGGAGGTTCCGTCGCCGGCCGACGAGCAGGTCGAGTTGCCGTACGTCGTCGCGGTGGTGACGATCGCGTCGCCCGCCACGATGAGGCCGGTCGGGATGCTCACGGGATAGAGCGTGAGCGCGTTGCCGGCGATACAGCCGGTGGTCCCGATGTATGTACGTGCCTGTCCGCTCGGATCGGCCTTGAAGACGTCGAGCGCCATTGAGCCGTTCGCGGTGAAGCTCGAGTCGACCGTCGCGTCGAACATGAGGACGCCGCTGACGATGCGCACGGTCGATGCGTTGGGATAGTTCTGGATGTTGTCGTTGCCGGTATCGGCGTCGCCGACGTCGTTCACCGGTGCGGCGCCGCCCGTCAGGTTGATGGCGCGGCCGGTGTTGCCGTAGATGACGTTGGCGCGAATCTGCACGCCCGTTCCGCCGGGCGCGATGCCGTTGCCGCCGTTGAACGCGATGGTGTTCGTCTGGATGACGACGTTTCCGGCGCTGTTGGCGGTCTCGATGCCGTTGCCGGTGTTCGGGATCGCTCCGACGCCATTGACGTCGGTGCCGATCAGGTTGCCCTGCACGCTGACGGTGCCGGTGGCGCTCTCGATCCGGATGCCGGTAGTGTTGCCGGATACGACGTTCGCGCGGAGCGCGCCGATGGAGGTGGCGTTGCCGCCGTTGACGACGTGGATGCCGATCGTGTTCGCGACCGTGCCGGTGCCGTTGATGTCGACGCCCACCCAGTTCCCGTTGATCAGGGTTCCCGTCACCCCATCCACGCGAATGCCCTCGGCGTGTCCGCCGATGACGTTGGTGTTGCCGGGCGAGCTGCCACCGACGGCGTTGGTGGAGGAGGTACCGGTGATCCAGATGCCCTTTGGGGACGGAATGACCGACGTGCCGTTAGCGGCGACGCCGAGGTTGCAGCCGGCGACGGCGTTGTTGGAGGCGTCGGCGATGACGACGTCGTAGCTTGTATTGTTGCCGATGACGTTGCGGTCCGCAGGCCGGCCGGTGCCGTTGCCGGCGACCGGGTTCGACGCGGGGCGGCCGGTGCCGACGAGGTTGTTCGTCGCCTGCGCGCCCTGGATGCGAACGCCGCCGCCGTTGCCGGTGATCAAGCAGCCGCTGACGCTGTTCTGGCTCGACGAGGCGATGCTGCCGTCGATGACCACGGCGTCCGAGGAGAAGCCGCTGATGCCGAGACCGTCGAGCGTGACGCCGTCGGCGTGGATCAGGAACGCGGTGTTGACGCTGCCGTTCGGAACGATGTTGACGGTGATGGTGGCGTCGTTCGGCTGCGGGAAGCCGCCGTGGTTCGGCGTGGCTCCCGGCGCGCTGTAGCCATCGATCGACAGATTGTCGGCGGTGATGGTGTAGCCGGCCGTCGCGAATGTTCCGGCGACGTTGAACTTGATCGTGCAGCCGGAGCCGCAGGAGCCGCTGTTGGCCTGCGCGATGGCGTCGGCGAGTGACCCGGCGCCGCTCGCGGCGGTGGTGGTCACCGTCAGGGTGTTGGCGCCGAACGCCGCGGAACCGGTGAGAAACAGGGCAAGAGCGAGAGCAGACGAATGCCGCATCAAGACGACCTCACAATCGAGAAGTAATGGACTGGGGGCATTGTCGGTTCCACCGGAGGGGAGCGGAATAGAACTTTCGATGTACTCTGGTCGGACTTTGGGTGTACTTCGACGCACCGAAACTGGAAGAATGGCCGCGGTACCCCGGTTGCATCCGGCGTAATACAACCTCTCCCATGGCCACACTGACGCTGCTGCACTCGCAGACGTTCCCGATCGGGCGTTATGCGGACGCCTTCCAGGCGGCGTCGATCTCGCCCCGCCCGGTGGAGAGTCTGGAGCACATCGGCCCTGACGGGTCGTCGTTGCGCGTGGTGCTGGTCGATCCCGCCATTCTCGGCGGCCGTTCGTTCGCGCCCGATGCGCGGACCGCGGTGGTCGGTATCGGCCTCACGGAGCAGCCTTCCTGGCTCTCCGATGAAACCGTTTACTTTCACCTGACCGAGAACCCCTCGACGCCGGTGCTGCTCAACGCGGTCAAGCGCTCGTATCAGTTCCTCTATCAGAAGCAGCGCGCCGATCAGCTCGAGCGGGAACTGAGTGAGCGGACGCGCGAGCTGCGGCAGGTCAGCGAGGTCGGCGCGGCGCTCGCCACGGTCCGCGATCACCAGGTGCTGCTGACGATGATCCTGACGAAGGCGCGCGAGCTGTCGCGCTCCGACGCCGGGTCGCTCTACCTTCTGGACGAAAGCAGCGGCGAGGCGATGCTGCGCTGGAAGCTGGCGCAGAACGACTCGATCGACGTCGTCGGGTTCGAGGAACGCGTCCTCCCGATCACCCGCAAGAGCCTGGCGGGCTATGTCGCGATGACCGGTGAGACGCTGGTGATCGACGACGCGTACAACCTTCCTGCCGGCGCGGAGTACTCGATCAATACGTCGTTCGACGAGGCGAACAACTACCTCACGAAGTCGATGTTGGTCTTCCCGATGACGAATCACAACGGGGACCTCATCGGCGTCCTGCAGTTGATCAACCGGAAGCATCGCGGCGCGCCGTCGAAGTTGACGGCGGGGACGGTGCCCGAACAGGTGATCCCGTTCGAGAGCCAGGTGATCGAGATCATGCGCGCGCTCGCCGGACAGGCGGCGGTGGCGGTCGAGAACAATCAGCTTTACGACTCGATCGAGCGTCTGTTCGAGGGGTTCGTCAACGCCGCGGTCTCCGCGATCGAACAACGCGATCCGACGACCTCGGGTCACTCGTTCCGCGTCGCCGAGCTGACCGTGGAGCTGGCGAAGGTGGTCGATCGCCTCGACGAGGGCATCTATGCGCCGGTGCGGTTCGACGCCGATCAGATTCGCGAGATCCGCTACGCGTCGCTGCTGCACGACTTCGGGAAGGTCGGCGTCCGCGAGCAGGTGCTGGTGAAGGAGAAGAAGCTCTATCCGATGCAGCTCGAGGGCGTGCGCGCGCGTTTCGAGTTCGTCATGAAGTCGATCGAAAGCGATTCGCACCGCCGCAAACTCGATCATCTTCTGAGATACGGGCGCGATGGCTACGACGGATTTGCGGCCCAGGTCGACTCCGAGACGGCCGCGTCGATCGCGCAGGCACAGAAGGACTTTGCGTTCGTGGCGCAGTCGAACGAGCCGACCGTGCTTCCCGAGGGCGACTTTCAGTATCTGCAAGAGCTCGCGGCGCGCGAGTATGCGGATCTCCGCGGTGAGAAGAAGCCGCTGCTGCATCCGGAAGAGGCGCGCATCCTCTCGATCCGCAAGGGGAATCTCGATCCGGTCGAGCGCGGCGAGATCGAGAGCCACGTCACGCACACGTTCGAGTTCCTCTCGAAGATCCCCTGGACGAAGGACCTCTCGCAGGTCGCCGACATCGCGTACAAGCACCATGAGAAGCTGAACGGCCGCGGGTATCCCCGGAAGCTCAACGCGGCCGACATCCCGGTGCAGTCGCGGATGATGACGGTCTCCGACATCTACGACGCGCTGACCGCCAGCGACCGCCCCTACAAACGCGCCATCTCGACCGACCGCGCCATCGACATCCTCGGCATGGAAGTGAATGACGGCCTGCTCGACGCGGAGCTCGTGACGATCTTCACCGAGGCCAAAGTCTACGAGCGCGCCGGCGTGCTGCGGACCTAGGTTTCATCGAGGATCGCGCGCGCGAAGGTGTCGCGGGCGGTACGGCGCCGCAACAGCAGTTCTTTCGCATCGTCATTCATCCACTCCGGAACGTCCGTATCCCCGAGCGCTTCGCGCGCGACGTCGAGGACGGTGTGGCCTTCGCGGCGCGCGCGGGCGAACTTCTCGGCGAGACCGCGGACACCGGCGCCGTCGATGAGGATGGCCGAGGCGACGGCGCGTTCTTCGTCGGTCAGCGGCGCGCCGAGGCGGCGGATGGAGGCCGCGGTCTTTCGCAGCTCCGCCTCGCTGATCCCGGTGTTGAGCGCCGTGCGTGAGGCGTTGCCGACTTTGTCGAGCCAGTGGCCGAGGAGGTGGAAGGCGAGGAGGAGCTCCAGCGAGCGTGTGCGCTCGAAATGAAGCTGATACGCGATGCGCGCGATCCGTTCCACGTCCTCGAGGCGCGAGACGCCGTCGAGGTCGAGAAAGAGCGGGCGGAGGAAGCGTTGAAGCTCGTCCACGGCGGCATTTTGCACTACGCTCACGGTCGTGCGGCGCGCAGTCGCGGTCATCGTTTTGCTGCTGGTGGTCGGCGGCATTGCCGTCGTGGGCAGTCTACTTGTGCATGGGATCAGCACGCGCGAAGAACCGACGCACGCCGAGGTGGCGATCGCGCGGATGTTGCGACACTTCGCGGTGCCGGCGAAGTTGCGCGCGATGAAGAATCCGATCGCCGTGAGTCCGGCCGCGTTGCAGGAAGCGCGGGAGCACTTCGCCGATCATTGCGCGCAGTGTCATGGCAACGACGGACGCGGTCAGACGGAGATGGGACGCAGTCTCGACCCGAAAGCGCCCGATATGACGTTGGCGGAGACGCAGGACCTTTCGGATGGAGAGTTGTTCGCGATCATCCGCAACGGCGTGCGGCTGACGGGGATGCCGGGATGGGCCGGCGATCACACGGTGGCCGACGACTGGAAGCTGGTCCTCTTCATCCGCCATGTCCCGCACATGACGAAGGAAGAAGCGGAATCGATGAAGGCGTTGAATCCGGTCAGTCCGATGGAGATGCGCGAGCAGCAGGAAGAGCGCGATTTCCTGAACGGTGGAGGAGCGCACGAATGAGACAGACGATCGCTTTGGTATTCGCTTTCCTTCTCGCCGCGAGCGCGTACGCACATGCGGGGCACCATCACGTGTTCGGCACGGTGAAGCAGTTGCGCGGCGATGCGCTGCTGGTGCACACCAAGGAAGGAACGGACGCGACGGTCGCTTTGACGAAGGCGACGCTCTACAAACGCGGCGACGCGGCCGCCACGCGCGCCGACCTGGTGGAAGGTGTGCGTGTAGTCATCGACATGACGACGGACGGCAAGACCGCAGAGACCGTCAAGATCGGGACGAAGTAAGGTCCGCGCGCAACTCTCCCGGGCGGCGGACGTACAACCGGGAATGAAGAACGCAGCGTTCGTGGTGACGTTTCTCTTCGTTGCCGGCGCCGCTCACGCCGGATTCTTCGGCGAATGCGACCACCGCGCGCATCGCTCCGCGCAGTTGGACATGGCGGGGGTCACGCACGTCATCGTGATCGCGAAAGCGGGAACGCTCCGCGTCGAAGGACGCGACGGGACGCGGGCCATCGCCGCGTCAGGCGAGGCCTGCTCCTCGGAGGAGGAGCTGCTTCACGACATCACGCTCACCGCGACGCGGAACGGCTCGACGGCGACCGTAGAAGCGCACGTACCGTCGATCGACGGCTGGTCGTTCTTCGGCGGCAACAGTGCCGCGCTCGACTTCACCGTCACGCTCCCTCCGAATGTGTCGGTCGACATCAACGACACTTCCGGCGCGATGACGGTCGTGAATGTCGGCACATGCTCGATCGACGACACTTCGGGCGAGATCGACGTCCGCCGCGTGCATGGCAGTCTCATGATCCGCGATACCTCCGGCGCGATCTATGTCGACGACGTCGCCGGCGATGTGCACATCCCGAGGGATACCAGCGGCGAGATCGAGGTCCGGCGCGTCGGCGGAGGCGTGACGATCGACGAGGACACCTCCGGCGCCGTCACGATCGGCAACGTAAAGCGAAGCGTCTCCATCGGCAGCAAGGGATCGGGGAGCATCTATGTGACCGACGTCGGCGGCGACTTCACGGTCGATCACAAGGGAAGCGGCTCGATCGACTATGCGCGCGTCGTCGGACACGTGAGCATTCCGACGCGGCACAACAGGTAGCGGAAAATAGGGCCGGCTGAGAGCCGGCCCCATACATGAACTTGCCCTAGTTCCCGGCGACGAAGAGGTGACCGGCGTTCTGCGAGTAAATCCGTCCGGCGCTGTCCATCGACGTCGGCGTGTAGGCCGCGCCGAGGGCGAGTTGCTGGAAGATCTTGCCTCCGCAGTTGAATGTCGAGGTACCGCAACCCGGTGAGACGCTCACGACGCCGCCCTGCTGGATCTTGTAGAGCCAGCCGTCTTCGCTGTTCGCGTAGGCGTTCCCCTGCGCGTCGATGACGAACGCATTGACGCACCACTCGAAGCCCTTCGGGTGGTCGGTGGTACAGGTGACGTTGTTGTTCGCGTCACGCGTGCAACTGTCGTGGTTGGTGCTGAGGTACTGCCACTGGACGGTCATGACCTTGTCGCCGCGGTCGGCCAGCGCGTCCGAGCGGAGGGTCGGGCTCAACTGCGTGATGAAGTACTGCTCCGGATACGCGCGGAGGTTGTCGTCGGCGGGACAGAACGTCGGATCGTCGCAATACGAGCCGACCTCGCCGTAGTGGTTGTCCTTCGTGACGATCGAGAAGGTCCCGTTGTGGCTGTAGATGCCGGGGGTGACGTCCCAGCCGAAGAAGTAGCCGCCGAGGTACGAGCCGTCGGCGCCGAACCGCATCAGGTGGCCCTGGTCGTAGGTGTAACGGCAGAAAGCACCGAAGAGGACTGAGCCGTCGGGAGCGACGATCGGGGTGGACGACTGATCGTCGATGACGCGGCCGCCACCGGGACGGTTCGTGGCGGGATCGACGCCGTAGAGCGAGCCGACGCGGCAGCCGCCCGGCGCGCCGTTCGGCGGAAGCGTTCCGCCGAGGGAGACCGGAACGCCGCAGCCGTCATGGAAGCGGTCGCGCAGCGTCGCAATCCACTTCTGCGTCAGGTTCGGATTCACGGCAAGGAGGTACGCCTCGCGGCTGATGAAGTGCGCGCGAGAGATGAGGTAGATCGTACCGTTCGATGCCACCGCAGGAGCGGCGTTGATGCCCGGCCGCTGCGTTCCGCATGCGACGGTCGGTGCGACGGCGGTTGGCGACGGCGGCCACGGGCCATTGACGATCGTGCCGTCTGCGTTCGTCCCGAACGCGTTCGAGCACTGGTCGGTCGCGCCCGGCGCGCCGACGGTCAGGGTCGACCATGGCACGGCAGTCATCGTGTTCGACGGCGTGATCTTCACGAGCCACGCGCCCTGGACGTCGTGCTGGAAGAAGTTGTTGTCGTCCGTGAAGTACGCGGCGGTGTAGTAGATGTTGCCGGAGCCATCGACCGTGATCGGGCTGGTGACGTCCAGGTTCGCCTTCGTGCCCCCGTCATCGGTCGGGAACGGATTGAGGCGGACGGACGTGCCGGTCAGCTTGTTGACGCGGAAAACCGAGCCGCCCTTGCCTGGAGCGTAGAGCGAGCCGTTCGCGAGCGCCGGGTGGAAGACGGGCTCCCAATCGGTCAGGACATTCCCGGGCGCGTTCCAATCACTCGTGAACTGCCAGATCACGTTCAGGGCTGTGTGCGACCCGTTCCACGTGTACTTCGTCTCGCCCCATTGTTGCGATGAGTAGTTGTGGTAGTTGAACGAGCCCGACTTGAACATCATGTAGACATCGTTGCCGTCCACCAGCGGCGCCTGGTAGTGCGCGAGGAGGTCGGCTTCGCCGTAGACGGTGATGGCACCCTGCTGCTCGTCGGGCACGAGTGGGTCGTAAACGAGGTTGACGATGTTTCGGTTGAGATTCTGGCCGGTGAAGGTGACCTGACCGGTGTGCTGGGCGTTGAGGACCCATTGCGGCCAGTCTTGGGCCATCAGCGGAACTGCGAGTAGTACGAGGAGAGCGAAGAGACACGTCGAGAATCGAAGACGCATGGTGGAGACCTCCTCCTTTAGGTAACCGTCATTAGTGACGATGTATGGAAGGAGGGCGGCGGAACCTATCGGTCCCTACCGTCAAAAACGGAAGCTACCAAGTAATTGCGTTCAGTAGCGGCCCAATCTCCTCGGCGGAGTGAAAGAAATGGTGGGGGTTTTCGGCGCGCAGTCTCTCGGCCGGAGTCTTCCCCGAGGCGATGGCGATGGTGGTCGCGCCGTGAGGTACGCCGCAGCGGACGTCGTAGATGGAATCGCCGATGATCACGACCTCGCGGCCGCTGAAACGGTGGCCGTCCACGCTCGAAGCGCGTTCGACGGCAATCGGCGGCAGCTCCTCGCGATGAGCCGAGTCGCTTCCGAACGCGCCGAACGGGAAGTAGGTATTGAGCCCCGCCGGAGCGAGCTTCAGCCGCGCGCCGCGCTCGATGTTGCCGGTGAGAAGGCCGAGCGTGATGTCGTCGGCCGCAACCAGGCGTTCGAGCAGCTCCGGGATCCCCGGTAGTGCGCGGACGCGTTCGGCCGTGGCGTGGACGGCGAGCTCGCGGAGGTACGTTTCCCAAAGTCGCGGCACGCGAGCGGCGATCTGTTCGTCGTCGAAGCCGGCATCGTGGAGCACCATCGACGTGATCTGAGGGTCGGTGCGGCCGGAGAAGTCGTAGCGCGTCAGGTCGCCGTCGAAACCGTACGTCTCGCGCAACGCGAGCCCGTACGACTGCCGCGCCGCGCCGCCGTCGGTGATGAGCGTTCCGTCGATGTCGAAGAGGACGAGCTTTCGCATGATTGCGTAGAGGACAGAGCGCAGAGGACAGAGCGCAGAGCGCAGAGCGCAGAAAAAGCATACATCTCCGGTCTCCGCTCTGCCCTCTGCGCTCTCCGCCCTGGATTACACTGCGCGCCGCACATGAAGCGGGCGTCGCTCCTCGTTCTTTTCCTCACCGTTTTCATCGATCTGATCGGGTTCGGGATGGTGATCCCGTTTCTCTCGTTTTACGCGCGCGAATACGGCGCGAGCGGGATCACGGTGGGGGCGGTGGTCGGCATCTACTCCATCATGCAGTTCTTCTTCGCGCCGGTCTGGGGGCGGGTGTCAGACCGCATCGGGCGGCGTCCGGTCATCCTGATCAGCCTCACGGCGAGCTGTACGGGGTACTTTCTCTTCGGGTTCGCGCACTCGCTTTTCCTGCTCTTCGTGTCGCGCATCGTCGCCGGCATCGGCGGTGCGAACGTCGGCACGGCGCAGGCGTACATCGCCGACAGCACCACGGTAGAGAACCGCGCGAAGGGGATGGGCCTGATCGGCGCCGCGTTCGGGCTCGGCTTCATCCTCGGCCCGCCGCTCAGCGGCGTCCTGTCCGCGGTGGGGATCCATCACGGGTGGCAAGGGAACCTGCTTCCCGGCCTCGTCGCCGGCTCGATGTCGCTCATCGCACTCCTCATCGCGCTCCTCGTCCTCGGCGAGTCGAAAAAGCCCGATGCGACGGTCCGCACCGGCCTGCCGCCGCAGTTCGACCGCCGCGTCTGGGCCGAGCTCGGCGACCAGAAGATGCTCGCGGCGATCATGGCGACGCTCTTCCTGATGCTGCTAGCGGTGGCCGGGATGGAGACGAGCGTGACGCTGCACGCGCGCGACCGGTTCCACTTCACGCAGCTCCAGCTGGCGTACTTTTTCCTCTTCATGGGAGTGATCGTCGCGACGATCCAAGGCGGTCTGGTCGGGCGTCTCGCGAAGAAGTTCGGCGAGCGGTCGCTCGTCGCGGTCGGCACGGCGTCGTACACGTTGGGACTCGCGCTGGTCCCGTCGATCTGGCGCGTTCCGCTGCTGTACTTCGTGGCGTTCTTCATCTCGATCGGGACGGGACTCTGCTATCCCTGCCTGACGTCGCTCATCACGAAGGTGGCACCGCCGAAGGAGCACGGAAGCATGCTCGGGATCGGGACGGCGACCGGCTCGCTGGCGCGCTTCTTCGGGCCGATCGCGATGGGCTTCATGTACGATCAGGCGCAGGCGCGCGGCGCGTTCTACGGGGGTGCGGTGCTGACTTTCGCGGCGTTTCTCATCGCCATGAGGATGCGCCGCATGCCGCTCCGGGAGGCTTGATTGGCGATTCTGAAGGTGGCGCGACTCGGACATCCGGTGCTGCGGCAACGCGCGTCGGACGTCGAGATCGAGGACATCAAGGCGGGGAGGTTCAACGACCTGATCCAGGACATGATCGAGACGATGCACGCGTACGAAGGCGTCGGCCTCGCGGGGCCGCAGGTCCATCTTTCGCTGCGCATCTTCGTCTTCGAAGTGCAGGAGAAGGTCGCCAAGAGGCGCGGCGGCAAGCCGTTGCCAGCCGGCGTGTTTTTCAATGCGACGTACGAAGGCATCGGCGAAGAACGCATCACCGATTGGGAGGGCTGCCTCAGCGTCCCATTCCTCGGCGGCGAGGTCGCCCGCTACAAGAAGCTACGCATCCGCGGAGTCGACCACACGGGCGACCTCGTCGAGGCGGAGGTGAGTGCCTTCACTGCGCGCATCTTCCAGCACGAGGTCGACCACACGGACGGACACGTCTACCTCGACCGGATGCCGGATCTGACGACGCTCGGCTACACGATCGTGTTGTGACGCTTTTGCGTTCCTTTCACGACACCTTTGCGTACCGGTCACGAATCGCGCGAGGTCAGCCGTAACCCGCGCTGATTTTTCACGGAGCGCCAGCGGACTGCTGATGAACGCCGCCTACATTGAGCTCATACAACGCATCGTCGAGAACCGGCAGCGTGTTGTATGAGAGAGAGACAGGCAGGCCGATGGCGCGCGTGGCGTCATCGGCCTGACTGTTTCTGGGTACTTCTGAGTCAGATGTCGAGCAGGAACTTCTCGGGATCGTCGACGCGGGTGCTGTCGTACTCGGCCTGGAGGTCGGTCTTGTGCTTCCACTCCATCTCGGCGAGCTCCACGAATAGCTTGCCGAGCTCGGTGGTCGGCGGAACACGCTCGGCGAGGAAACGGAAGTACGACTCGCTGTCGCGCTCGCGCTCCAGCGCCAGCTTCAGCGCGCGGCTGAGATCGAGGTCGCTGATCTCCGGCGGCAGCTCGATGTTCACCGGTTGCGGGTCGGGCGGATCCTTGTGCAGCGTCTCGCGGAACTTCCTCTCGAGCTTCGCGCGGTGCACGAGCTCCAGGTCGGCGAGCTCCATCATCCGCTTGCGGGTGGCCGGTTCGTGCGTCCGCTGCGCCATCTTCTGATAGTAGGCGCGCGTCTCGACTTCCGACTGAATCGCGTCGCGAAGAACTTCTTCGACCGTCGTCTCTAGCGGTTTCATGGGGGCCCGCCGGGATGATATCGCTTCGCGTGGCGCCTACGCGTTACCGCCGCGGAACAGGTCCGGATTCGGCGGCTCGTCGTCTTCGAACGGCGCCTCGCGCAACGGCTGGCCGATCCCGGTACCACCCGCGGTTCCGTGCTTCGCGATCGCGCCGTAGTACGGACGCCAGCCCATCGGCTCGACCGGGAAGTTCGGCGGCACGACGAGGTCGCGCAGGCCGACGGTGGCGCGTGCGCGCGTGTCGATCGCCATCTCGTAGTCGCGCGTCATGTAGATCGCATCCTCGGGGCACGCATCGACGCAGTAGCCGCAGAAGATGCAGCGGAGCAGGTCGATGTCGTAGCGCACCGGGAACTTCTCGCGCGTCCGCTCGTCCTCGCCCGCCTCGATCGTGATGCATTCGGCAGGGCAGGCGGTCGAGCACATGAAGCAGGCGACGCAGCGCGTCGTACCGTCCTGCCGCGTCGTCAGAATGTGCCGCCCGCGGAAGCGCTCGGAGTAGACGCGCTTGACCTCGGGATAGTTGATTGTCGGCAGCCCCTTCATGTTGAACATGTTCTTCAGGAGGTGCCGTATCGTGATGAACATGCCGGCAAGCACTGACGGGATGTACGCCCGCTCGCGAAGGTTGAGCGGCTTGCGTTCGACTTTGACGACGCCGATGCTCATTAGTGGTCCAACTCTCCGGCGATGATATTCAACGAGCCGAGGGCCGCGATCGCGTCGGGGATGGTCTGGCCTGTGATCATGTACGAGTACGCCTCGAAGATCGGGAAGCACGGCGGGCGTACCCGGACGCGGTACGGATTCTTGGTCCCGTCGCTCACGACGTAGAAGCCGAGCTCACCGTTTCCACCCTCGACCTGGAAATACGTCTCGCCGACCGGCGGCTGGATGCCGTGCATGATCAGCTTGAAGTGATAGATGAGCGACTCCATCTCGTTGTAGACCTTCTCCTTCGGCGGGAGCGCAACGTACGGATTGTCGACGATGACGGGCCCTGAGGGCAGTCCGCGATCGATCGCCTGCTGCAGGATTCGGAGCGATTGCCGCATCTCCTCGAACCGCACGAGGAACCGGGCGAAGGTGTCGCCTCCCTCGGCCACCGGCACATCCCAGTCGTACGTCTCGTAGCCGATGTATGGGTTCGCCTTCCGGACGTCGTACGGCACGCCGCACGCGCGCAGGCAAGGGCCAGTGAAGCCGAAGTTGATCGCGTCTTCCGTGGAGATCGGTGCAATCCCCTCCGTCCGCTCGCGGAAGATGCGGTTCGTCATGATCAACTTCTCGACGTCGTCGATGTACTTCGGCATCCTGTTGACGAGCGTCTGCGCGTTCGCGAGGAAGTTCGAGGGGACGTCGACGGCGAGGCCGCCGATGCGCAGGTACGACGGGAGCAGCCGCGCGCCGCAGCACGACTCGATGAGACCGTAGATCTCCTCGCGGGGCTGGAAGAGGTACCAGAAGTTCGTCAGCGCGCCCATATCGACCAGGTTCGTGCCGATGGCGACGAGGTGGTCGGCGATGCGCATGAACTCCGAGAGCATCAGCCGCACCTGCTGCGCGCGCGACGGCGCCTCGATGCCGAGGAGCTTCTCGACCGTCAGGCAGTACCCGACGTTGTTGATGATCGCGGAGCAGTAGTTGAGGCGGTCGGTGTAGGGGATCACCTGCTGGTACGTGTGCGTCTCGGACATCTTCTCGAAGCAGCGGTGGAGGTATCCGATCTCGCTCTCGGCGCCGATGATCGTCTCGCCGTCGAGCGTGACCACAATGCGCAGGGTGCCGTGCGTCGCCGGATGCGAGGGGCCGAGGTTCAGCGTGACGCGCTCGAAATCGGTGTCGACGTTCTGGAAGCGTGGATCGATCTTCGGAGTGATCTTCGCGACGTCTTTCTCGGTCAACAGCCAGCGTTGCGCGGGGTCGTAGTCCTTGCGCAGCGGATGGCCTTGAAACATCTCGTGGGTGAGGATGCGGCGAAGGTTCGGGTGGCCGTCGAAACGGACGCCGTACATGTCGAACACTTCGCGCTCGAACCAGTCGTATGCCTTGAAGAGGCCGGTGCTCGTCGGAACGTTTTCGTTCTCGGCGATCGGCACTTTGATGCGTACCCGCTCGTTCTTGTCGAGCGAGTAGAGCTGGTACATGACGTCGAATCGCTTCTCGCGGCGCGGGTAGTCGACGCCCCAGAGGTCGAGGGGCAGCGTGTAGCTGGCCGCCTTGAGCGACGCGAGGACGTTGATGATGTCGTGCTTGTCGACGACGAGGGTCGGGAGGTCCTGCCCCCGCTCTTGTTCGACGTTCCCGAGCTGCGTCGTCAGCTCCGCACCGCGCGCATCGCACTGGCCGGCGTCAGCCGGGATGTACGGCTCGCGGTTCGTCGGCGCAGGTCCGGTGTAGGGGATGGCCGAGTATTTGGTGAGAGTACTCACGTGCGCTTGATCTCCCCGCGTCGGATCTTGTCCTGCAATTTGAGGATTCCGTACATGAGTCCCTCGGGTGTCGGCGGGCAGCCGGGCACCCAGATGTCGACCGGGATGATCTCGTCGATCCCCTGGACGACGTGGTAGACGCGATAGAAGCCGCCCGACGTGGCGCAGGCACCCATCGAGATGACGTACTTCGGCTCCGGCATCTGGTCGTAGATCTTCTTGAGGACGGGAGCGATCTTGTCGACGATCGTTCCGGCCACGATCAGCAGGTCCGACTGCCGCGGCGAGAAGCGGACGACCTCGGCGCCGAAGCGCGCTAGGTCATAGTGCGAGGAGACGAGCGACATGAACTCGATCGCGCAGCAGGCGGTGCCGAAGGGGAGCGGCCACAAGGAGTTGCCGCGCGCCCAGTTCACCATGCTGTCGAGCTTGGTCGTGAGGTAGGTGCCGCCGGCGAGGTCTTCGATCTCACGGTCGGCTTCGCCGGGCAATGTGGTGAGCCCCTTTTCGGCCCCTTCGCCGGGAGCGAATCCCACTTTGCGCGGAATGATCGAGTCAGGGTTATCGACTTTCTGTATGGGCATAACTTTTTCGTGCTCGTACGGCTGGAGCGCCGCAGGCGGGATGGCGATTGTATGTAACCGCGGTTTGACGATGCAAGGAACGGGCGAGCGGCCGAGGTAGACCAGACGAAGAACTCAAGCACGCCAACCAGCACGGATTCGCCACTCTCAAGGCTTCCGCCGACGATGAGCGTACTGAACGCGCTGAGCGTTCGACCGAGTAAGGCGCGCTATCGCACCGGCAAGCGAGCGGCACAGGCTGCAAAAAGCGGTTCTGCGGTGGCGGCGGCGCGATCGGGGCGAAATTGTTCGGCAACCTCCTGGCCGCGGGCGCGGAGACGTTCGCGGAGAGCGTCATCCGATAGAACGTCGATGAGCTTTTCGCCCATTTCGACGGCGTTCTCCTCGGGGGCGAAGAGCGCGAAATCGAGGCTCGGGCTCGGGCCAAGGCGGGTGTGAGCGTCGATCTGCGTGGCGATGACCGGAACGCCCGCCGCGAGCGCCATCGCGGCCTCGAGGCCGACCGGCGCCTCGCGGCGAAGGGGAGCGAGGAGGACGTCGCATGAGTGGAGGACGCGCGTCAGCTCGGTCGAGGTCAGCGCCACATGGAACTCCTGCACGGAATCGAGCGGCTCTTCACGCGACGGCACCCACGGCGCCACGCGCACGAGGTCGAGCGTCTGGTGGAACCATCGCGCGTGGGCAACAGCCCCGTAACCATCGCCGACACCGCTCATCTCGTCCTGCGAGGCACCCATGAGAAGGACGCGCTTCGGAGCGTGCGGTTGCGGAAGGCGGAGGCGAAAGACCTCCTCGTCGACGATCGCCGTCATCGGCAGCTTCGCGATCGGAAGGTCGACGGCGTCGCCGAAGACGAGCTGGATCGCGTGCGTCGGCGCGAGGTCGTACGCGATACGAGCAGCTTCCGGCGACGCGGCAACGAGCACGTCGCCGGTCGCCGTTCGGAGGTCGTCGACGAGACGCCACTCCGCGCGCGAACGCCGCCACTGCACGGGATCGGAAGTCGTCACGATCCGCACCTGCATGCCGCGTGTGACGAATGCGTCCGCCTGCGCCAGCACGCATTGGTTGCGCGCGGTGGGCGAGGTGTCGTCGAGGAGGTACGTCAGGTTCATCGATTCACTGCGGTGACGTAGTAGCCGGGCGCGAGCAAATCCTCACGTGAAAAATCCATACCCGAGGCCTCGAGCTTTGACAGTAACGTCTCGGCGTCGGGGGTGAGGATGACCTCCTGCGATTCGATCGACTCGACGTTCCAGCCGGCGATGTCGAGCATGTCCGCGATCGAGCGGCGGGTGAAGAAGCGGAGGTGGCCGGCGCACGTGAGTCCCATGTAGACATAGTCGAAGCGTCCGCGCAGGAGATCGTTGACGACCGAGACGTTGGCGAGGTTGGGAAGGGAGAGCAGGAGGTGCCCGCCGGGCTTGCTGATCCGCCGCAGGTCAGCGAGGAACGACCACGGCTCGTCGAGGTGCTCGACGATGTCGCCGCCGACGATCCAATCGAAGCGCTCGTGAATGAGGCTGACGATCTCCCGAACGTCGCCCTGGTAGACGTCGTCGATCCGCTTGCGCGCGATGGCTGCCGCGCGCGGGTCGAGCTCGATCCCGACCACGCGACACTTCTGACGCGCCTTGATCGCCGCGCCGAGGGGTGCTTCGCCGCAGCCGAACTCCAGGAGCGACTGCGCGTGGCCGGGGATCCGGTCGAGCAGGTCGAGACGCGCCTGCCCGCGCATCGAGCTCCAGCGGTGGATGTAGTCATTGCGCGAAACGACCACGCTTCGGTTCGCAATCGCGTTGTGGAGCGGTCCTTTGACCTTCTTGATCAGCTCCGTGCGGCAGCAGAATGCGCCGGGGTCGGCGCCTCGCCAGGTGATTCGATCGACTCGCGCCGGCGCCTTCTCGAATGTGTCGAACACGGTCTGCAGCTCGCGGAGCGTGATGTACGTCGGCCGTTCGTCCGCCCTCTGCCGCTCCTCGGTCGATTCGTTCGTGACGGGAACGGCCGCGTCGGCGTCACCAATGAGGGACGCGAGGCGCTGCGGAAGATTGCGCGAAGGGAGCAGCAGGGGGTCGGTGACGACGAGGACGTGCTCGGTCTCGACGTCGTCCAACTCGTCGTGGAACAGCAGCTCCGCTCCCGATGCGCGGAGCAGCATCTGCGTCTGCCAGCTCGCATAGCGCTCTTCGACCGCGGCATGGTCGTAGCGCGGGTAAAGGATTGTGACGGGCACCGATCGCATGTTAGCGCGACGTCCGAGCGGCCAAACGAGCGGTGAAATAGCGCTCCAGGCGTTCGCCGGCTCTCTCCGAACGGAATTGCTCGGCGACCTCGCGGCCACGTTTCGAGAGGCGGTCTCGCGAGCCGGAGTCGGCGACGAGCTTCGCGATACCATCGCCGAGCGCGTCGACGTCTTCCTCCTCCGCGAAGATCGCATAGTCATGCATCGCATCCCATGACAGGTAAGACGGAATCGCCGTGAGGACCGCTGGTACCCCCGACGCCAGAGCCTCGGCAGCCGGCAGGCCGAAGCCTTCCTGATGGCGATTGGGACCGACGAAAATGTCGCAGGAGGCGAGGAGACGGGCCATCGATGCCGTGTCGATGGCGACGTGAAACTCGCTGGCGAGATCCATCGGTTCGTCGGGCATTGGGTGCCACGGTGACACGCGCACCAGGTCGAATACCGCGCCGCGTTCACGCGCCCGACGAACCGCGGCATATCCAAGGTCGACCCCCTTCATGTCACCCTGCGCCTGCCCCGACAGAAGGACGCGCGGAGATCCCGAATGAGGCCGGCCCGCCTGAAAGAAATCGTCATCCACTATTTGTCCCACACAGGTGACGTCGTCGGTGAACCGGCGACCGATCTCGAGCAGAGGCGCCGAGACGGTGAGCTTGGGGATGGGCAAGCGGTAGACGGTGTCGATTTGATCCTTTACGCCGGCGTATGCCGTGAATGAACCCTCGTACCCCTGCGTCAGGTGAACCGCACGATCGGGCGCGAGATCGTAGGCGGCCTGAACGGTCGTCCAGAACGTGCCGACGACGAAATCGAACCGGCTCGCATCCACGTCCGTCCAGCGGCTGACATGGAGCCATTTCGCGACGGAGCGCCGCCAGGTGAGCGGCCCTGCTGTCGTGATCAGCGTGACGTCGGCCCCGCGCGCCACGAGCGCGTCAGCCTGTGCCACGATGACCCTGACGCCGCCCGAAAGATCAGTGTCCGCAACTAGATAGGCAACCCGCATCATCGGCGCGCGGATTGTACGCAGGTAAGATGATGAACGTCGATGATCCGACTGCGCGTCGATCCCGCAACGCTCCGCGACCAGTACGTCAGCGCGCAGCCATTCCCGCACCTCGTCATCGACAACCTCTTTGACGATGCCGATCTCGATCGCGTCCTCGAAGAGTTTCCGGAGCCGGCGGCGACGCGGTGGGTCCGTTTCGATAACCCGCTCGAGAAGAAGCTCGGCTTCTCGCACGAGGAGAGCGTCGTCAGTGACGGCATTCGCCGTTTTCTCGACGCCATGAACGGCTTCGAGATGCTCCTTTTTCTCGAAGCGCTTTCCGGGATCGAGGGGCTCATCCCCGATCCGTACTTCCGCGGCGGCGGGCTCCATCAGATCGAGCCGGGCGGGTTCCTGGAGATCCACGCCGACTTCAACGTGCACCCGAAGTTGCATCTCGACCGGCGGTTGAACATGCTGACGTACCTGAACAGAGGGTGGCGCGACGAGTGGGGGGGCCATCTGGAGTTGTGGGATACGGACATGCATGAGTGCCACGTCAAGATCGCGCCGCGGTTCAACCGCACCGTCGTCTTCTCGACGACCGACACGTCGTTTCACGGACATCCGCATCCGCTCGCCGCTCCGGAAGGCGTGACGCGGAAGTCGCTTTCGCTCTACTACTACACCGTGGGACGCCCCGAGTCGGAGCGCTCGGCGCCGCACAACACGATCTTCCGCAAATCGAAGAGGTGGTGGCAGAAGTGAGAAAAGCCCTCGTCATCGCAGCAATCGTCCTCGCCGCCGGCTGTCAGAAGACTGCCGAACAGAAAACCGGCACCCCCGTGCCAGCCGGGAAAACGAAGCAAACGCTCGTCGGCATGAAGCAGGACCTCCGGCGCGCCGACATCGACAAGGTCGTGACGCCGGTACCGCCGTTCCTGGAGGCCTGCGCGATCGGCTCGACTCCCGCGGCCGACGGCACCGTGACCGGCGAGGAGAAGCAGTTCAAGCCCGGCAAGGCGATCTATGTGACCGAGCGCTTCCAAGAGTCGCCCGCCGGCCTGCAGGCGAGCATCCGCGTGTACGACGCGAAGAAGCACCTCGTCCTCGAAGAGAGCCGTCCGATGAACGGCGCGAAGGTGGTGACCTTCACCATCCCGGCCGCGCAGACAAAGCCGGGTTTCTACCGCGTCGAAGCGTATTGGGGCGGCAACATCGCGTGCGAGTACGCGGTGACCGTGACGAAGTAGTCAGTTCCGGGTCGGATCGTTACGGCGGCGATACGGCTCGAGGAACTGCATCGTCTCCATCAGGTTCGTGAGCTCGCTGCCGATCTGCTCGGCGCGCTGGATCAGATCGTCGATCTCGAGGAGCTTCTGCTTCTCCTCCGGCTCGACGTTGAGCGACATGATCAGCGCGTTTGTCAGCGCCTCGAGACCGACCGTCTCGATCTCCGGCACCGGCATCTGATTCGGGAGGAACTTCAGGTACTGCTTCGCCAGATCGGCCAGCCATTCCCGCTGCGCGTACGCATCCTCCGACGCTGCGGCGATCTGCGGCTGCACCACGACGCGCGCCGTGCGGTACGGGTCGCGCATCACCTCGTCCACGATCCGGAAGCGGACGTCGCCGCGCACCAGGATGTTGTATCGGCCATCGTCGAGCGACACCGCCTGCTCGATGGTGCCGAGCGTTCCGCACCCGTGGACGGCCGGTGTCCCCTGGTAATCGGCCTGCCATCCGGGACGGAGGAGAACGATGCCGAAGCGCTGATCCGATTCGAGCGCGTCGCTGACCATCTTCCGGTAACGCAGCTCGAAGACGTGCAGGGGGAGACGCGTGTTCGGGAAGAAGACGAGGTCCGGGAGCGGGAAGAGCGGAAGGAGGAACTCGCCGTCCGGTACCACCGTCATTGGATCACTGTAGCACTCGCGCGCCAGGCGTCCGTCATCCGGCCGATTTCGTCGTGCACCGCGCGCGTGCGCCGCAGAAACAGTTCTCCCGGCCGCCGCGAACGCACCGTTCGGATTGCGATATCGAGCAGCGCGGGATTCGACAGCAGGCGAGCGACGGCGCGGCTCCAGCGGATCCGCGGCGCGAACATCGCGCGATGCCGCTCGCGATACTCGCTCTCGATCTGGGCGCGATCTTGCGGGGACCGCAGCAGCCGAAGGATCAGCGGAGCGGCGAGGAGCGCCGACTGGATCGCCATCGCCATGCCGTTGCCGGTGAGCGGATCGATGACGCCCGAGGCATCGCCGACCATGAAGATCCCCGCCTCGACGGCCGATCGCGCGCGGAAGATGACCGGCTCCGACGAGAGGAACTGCTCCTGCGCCGGCTCGTGCCTCGCGTACAACTCATCGAGCGCCGGCTCCTCGGCGCGAATGGTTTCTACGAACGCATCCCAGCGTCCCTTGTGTCCCGCGAGGCGTGACGCGTGGACGAGACCGCAGATGTTCACCACACCGCCGTCGACGCTGTTCACGCCGAGGTAGCCGCGACGGAAGGAGTGCAGCTCGATCACGTTCGTCGCGGGGCCGTGGTAGTGGCGCTTGAACCCGAAGTTGCGGTGCGCGCGATCGCGAACGAAGCGGCGGCCGAGTTGCGTGTCGAACCGTCCCCATCGTCCCCACGCGCCCGCGATGACCTTTGCTTGAATGCTTTCGAGCGATGTCACGGTCTCCGTGACCGGCATCGCGCCATTACGGATGGCGGCGCGATGGAGGAGATCGTCGAGCGTCATCCGCGACACGCCGCGTGCGGCGTAGGGCAGGTCGAACTCGTACGCCGCATGGCGCGATACGACGCGGCAATGCTCGACGCGCGGCGCATCGCCGAGATCTATACCAAGGATCTCGACAATCGGCAGCGCATCGTAGGAGAGGAACTCGCCGCAAAGCTTGTCGCGAGGAAAAGCGTCGCGGTCCATGAGGGCGACCTTCACGCCGCGCGTCGCCAGCAGCGCACCCAGCGTCGATCCCGCCGGGCCCGCGCCAATGACCGCGACGTCTATTTCCACAAGAGGATTCCGAAGCGGAACGGCCACGCTTTCACGACCTCGGCGCGCGCGGCTCCGGCGGCATCTGCGAAGTGCCGTGCTTCCTCGACCGTGTAGCCGCGCCGCACGGAGGCGGGAGCGTCGAAGCGGGTGATGCGTCCGACGAGCCGCAGTTTCGCCAGAAACACGACCATCGCGAGCGGGACGTAGTGCCGCCGCGTGTCGTTCACGATGACGCCGCGCTTCGCGACTCGCATCCACTCGCGGAGCAGCGACGCGGCGTCTTCCGGCGCGAAGTGGTGGATGAAGTGCGCTGCGGTGACGACGTCGACCGTGTTGTCGCGGAACGGCAGCCGTCGCGCGTCGCCCACGACCTTCCGGATGCCTGGCGAGCGGCGATAGAGGAGGTGGTTCATGTTGATGTCGACGCCGACACGAAACCCGCCCACCTTCTCCAGCAGGTCGGACGTTCCGGTCCCGATGTCGACGATCGATCTCGCGCCGCCGTGCTTTTTCAACAGCCGGCGGAAGACGCCGATGCCGCCGAGCCAGCGGTTGATGCGGCGCAGATCGCGCAGGGAGCGCTCCATGTCGGCACGCGGCGCGTTCTCCTCGTCCAACAGTTCGGGCTCGTCGACTCGCGGCGGCGTGAACATGCCGTACTACACGCGCTTGAGGACGAGCGCGGAGTTCTTCGAGCCGAACGCGATCGTGTTGCAGACGGCCACGTCGACGTCGGCCCGGCGGCCGCGGTCGGGGACGTAGTCGAGATCGCACTCGGGGTCGGGCGTGTCGAGATTGATCGTCGGCGGCAGCACGCCGTCGCGGAAGGCCATCAGCGTCGCCGCGACGCCGGCCGAACCGCAGGCGCCCTGCGGATGGCCGATCATCGACTTGGTGGCCGAGCCGGCGAGCTTCGTCGCATGCGCGCCGAAGGCGAGCTTCACGGCGCGCGTCTCGACGCGGTCGTTCAGATCGGTCGACGTGCCGTGGTAGTTGAGGTAGCCGACGTCCGTTGGGTCGACCTGCGCCTCCTGCATCGCGAGCGTCATCGCGCGCGCCGGTTCTTCGCCCGACTCGTCGAGCCGCACGCGGTGGTAGGCGTCGCACGTCGAGCCGTAGCCGCACACCTCACCGTAAATCTTCGCGCCGCGCGCGCGTGCCGTCTCCTCGCGCTCCATGACGAACATCCAGGCGCCCTCGCCGAGGACGAAGCCGTCGCGGTTTCCGGAGAAGGGGCGCGAGGCGGCTTCCGGCGACTCGTTGTACGCCGTCGAGACGATCCGCATGATGCAGAAGCCGGTCATGATCGCCTCGGTGATCGGCGCGTCGGAGCCGCCCGCGACGATGTAGTCGACGATGCCGAGCTTGAGGTTCCGGTACGCGTAGCCGATCGCGTCGGTGGACGACGTGCAGCCGGTCGAGATCAGGTGCGAGAAGCCGTGAAGGTCGTACGCCATCGAGACCTCGGACGCCAGCGTTCCGATCGTCCCCGAGGGGATGGCATAGACGGAGGCTTGTTTGACGGCGCCGCGGTACCAGAGGTCGTACATCCGCTCGCTGAACTCGATCGCTCCGCCGCCGGAGCCGAGCAGCACGCCGATGCGTCGGCGCGTCTCGAGGTCGACCGCTTTCGGGTCGAGGCCCGCGTCGGCGAGCGCCTCGTCGGCCGCGGCGATGGTCATCGGAACGACGCGCGAGACGTGCTTCATGTCTTTCGCGTTGACCCAACGCTCGGCCGAGAAGTCGCCATTCACTTCGCCGGCGACGCGGCAGGGGAGCTCCGTGGCGTCGAACTGCGTGATGTTGCGGATTCCGCTGCGCCCGGCGGCGAGCGCGGCGAAGTACTTCTCGCGCCCGACGCCGTTCGGGCTCACCGCGCCCACACCTGTAATCACGACCCGCGAATCGCGCATGCGTGTTTGAACTCGTTCCGTAAGTTGCGTATTGCAAGTGTCATACGGTCGGCCGCCGTACCGCGGTGACCATGCGGAAACTCCTCGCACCGCAGCGGGGGTTCGTCTAAACGTGGGCAGGAAACGCTTTAGTCACGCCGGCGGCGTTTTCGCTCGCGATCCGGAACTGGTCGATCGTGGCCGCCACCACGAAGCCGCCATCTTCCGGATCCGCCCTCGTGACGATGCCACGGCAGTCCATCTGCACCGGCGCGAACGGCGAGCGGAGCAGTACGGAGAACGCGATCGGTTCCGAAATGGGGAACGGGACGGGCGACTTGAATGAGACGCCGCTCAGACTCACGTTGATCGTCGTCGCCTCGACGCCTGCGACGCGAAGGGGGACACTGAGTGCATATCGCGGCTCCAGCCGCCGATCATCAGCCACGAAAGCTTCCTTGAACCCTGCCGTATTGATTGGACGGGTGGAGTATCGGACTCGATAACGGGTGCCGCTATCGATCAGCCGATTGATCTTTCTAGAACCAAAGGTGTATTCACCTATCCTCACGGCGTGCAACCGGTCTACGTCCAGCACCAGCGAGCGGAACGCCTGATCGCGATCGGCCGCACGGCCTTCGCGCTCCTGATCCTGGTTGTGCTCGCCGTCGACCCCACGGTTGCGGAAACTCGAACGCGTCCGCTCTTCGTGTTCGGCGCCGTTTACGCCATCTACAGCGCCTTGGTCGTCTTCGTTGTCTGGCGCGTCCCGCAGCAGTCACTCCGTGCCCGCGCCACGACGCATGTGATCGATGTCGCGACCTATGGCTGCATCCTGGCGTTCACGCAGACACCGGTCAGCCCCTTTGCGACGCTGTTCGTTTTCTCACTCTTTTGCGCCACGCTGCGTTTCACGGTCCGCGGCCTCCTCTGGACGGGTGCGACCCTGACGCTGATCTACACCGCGATCGCCTATGCGGACGGCGGCATGCAGGCGGAACCCGCGTTCTTTCTCACGCGCGTCACGTACATCGCCTTCGCGACGCTCCTCCTCGCGTACCTGAGGCAGTACCAGCAGCGGATGCAGGACGACCTCTCGAACATCGCGAACTGGCCGCGTACGCTGCCGCGCGAGCGCGAGCCGTTGCTCCGCGACATCCTTCCGGCGGCCGCGCGCGTCCTCCGCGCCTCCCGGGCGCTCCTCGTCTGGGAAGAGAACGACGAGCCGTGGCTGACGCTGGCGTACTTTGACGGCCGTGAGATCTTCATCAAGCGCGAGGGGCCGGAGCTGCGGGTCGTGAACGAGTCGATCGGGTCATCTACCTTCTACTGTTCCGACGTCTCGAAGCCTTCGTCGACGCTGATCGCGGGGAAGGGCGCGACGCCGCACTCCATCGACGTATGCCCGGTCGAGAACGACATCATCGAGCGCTTCGCCGTCCGTTCCGTACTCTCGTCGCCGGTCGAAGCGGAGGAGGCGCACGGACGCTTCTTCGTCTTCGACCGACACGACGTCACGTTCGACGACCTGGTGCTCGCCGACATCGCCGCGCACCTCATTGCAGCGCAACTCGACGAGAGCGCGCTGTTTCAGTCGATGCGGGTCGCGGCGGTGAGCGAGGAGCGGCTGCGCCTCGCGCGCGACCTGCACGACGGCCTGTTGCAGTCGCTCACGGCGATCAAACTGCAGCTCGAACGCGTGCACCACCTGATCCGCTTCAATGCCGCGGAGGCGCAGGACAGCCTTCGAGCGATCCAGGACCTGATCGCGCACGACCAGCAGGAGCTACGCGTCTTCATCACGCAACTGCGGCCGCGGGCGCTCGCGGCGCACTCGCTCCCACTCGCGGACCGCCTCGCCGCGCTGGCGGCGCGCTTCCGCCAGCAGTGGGGTATCGAAGTGGCCGTGACGCTGACGCCGTCGTTCGCACGCGTCCGCGACTCGGTCGGCGGAGAGCTGTTCAATCTGGTCGCGGAGTCGCTGGCGAATGCCGCCAAGCATGCGCACGCGTCACGCATCGACGTCAACGTCACCATCGTCGACGGTATGGCGGAGATCGAGGTGGAGGACAACGGCCACGGATTTCCATTCCGCGGCACGTACGACCTCACCGCGCTCGATGAAGCCCACCGCGGCCCTGTCACGTTGCGCGAGCGCGTGGCGTCGCTCCGCGGATCGATGATGCTGCATTCGTCCGAGAACGGCGCGCGCATTCAGATGAAGATTCCCATCTGAGCTGAGGTAACCTCGCCTCCGTGCCGACGCGGATCATCATTGCCGACGATCACCCGATCATCCTCGACGGACTCGTGCATCTCTTCACGACGGCGAACGACATCGAAGTCGTGACGCGATGCAGCGACGGGGAGGAGGCCCTCAGCTCCGCGCGACGCGCGCGTCCCGACGTCCTAGTGCTCGACGTCCGCATGCCGCGACGCACCGGCATCGAGGTGCTTCGCGAGATCCATCGCGAGCGCATCCCGACCCGCGTGGTTCTCCTCACAGCCGAAATCTCCGACGAGGAGGTCCTCGAGGCCGTTCGCCTCGGCGTCGGCGGCATCATCCTGAAAGAGGCGGCGCCGCGGCAGCTCCTGCAGGCGGTGCGGCTCGTCGCGGAAGGCGGAGAGCTGATCGACGATACGGCGGTGCGGCGCGCGCTCGACAAGATGCTCCGACGGGAGGCCGGCGTCGCCGAAGCCACACGCGTCCTGACGCCGCGCGAGATCGAGCTCGTGAAGATGGTCGGCGTCGGCCTGCGCAACAAACAGATCGCCGAGAAGCTCGGCATCAGCGAGGCGACCGTCAAGATCCACCTCCACTCTGTCTATCAGAAGCTCGGCATCTCCGGACGCGTGGAGCTGAGCATCTACGCGCGCGACAAGGCTTTGGTGTAGCGGCAGCGCATCTCCTTAATTCCGGCTGTCGGGCTGGGCCGTGCTATCCTCAGGCAGGTCCAGCATCCATGCACCTCCTCAAGATCCGTCTTCTCGGCGAGTTCTCGGCTGTCGACCATCGCGGCAACGCGCTTTCGATCGGGAACAAGAAGACGCAGGCGCTCGTCATCTACCTCGCGCTGAAGATCGGCGGACGGCCGACCTTGCGCGAAGTCGCGGAGCTGATCGCCGGAGGGGAAGGGGACGCCGAGGTGCGGGCGCGTGAGGTCGTGCGCGAGCTGCAGATGGCGCTGCGGTTTCTGCCCCCGGGCATTTTGGTGGAAGGACCCGACAGCGTCCGCTTCAATCGCGACGTCGTCGACGTCGACGCGCAGCGATTCATGGATCTGATGGCGTCGCCGTCGATCAACAGCATCAACGCCGCCGCCGACCTCTATCGCGGGAACCTGCTGGAAGGGTTCTCGAGCGGGATCACACGATTCGACGACTGGATCACCGAACGCCGCCTTTCGCTCTGGCGCGGCGCGGTCATCATCTTCAGCCGCCTGCTCGCGGCGCAGGTGCGCGCCGGCTGGTGGGAGAACGCAGTCGAGAGCGCCGGACGCCTCCTCGCACTCGATCCGTCGCAGGAAGTCGTGCACCGGACGCTGATGCGCCTTCAACTAGAACAAGGACGCGCCGACGCGGCGCTCCGCCGTTACCAGGAGTGCGCCGACGTTTTGCGGCGCGAGTTCTCACGCGCACCGAGCGATGAGACGGAGCGGCTGCATCAGGAGATCCTCGAGGCGCTCAAGCGCGCCCCGGCCCCGCGCGAGGCGTTCCGGAATCAAGCGAGCAGCCCGATGCTCGTGCTCGTCGTCGAGGACGACCTCGTCTCCGCCGCGCTCGTCGAAGGCTTCCTCAACGAAGCGGGATACGAGGTGGTGATCGTCGCCGACGGCGCCGATGGGCTGATGGAGATCGCGCGCCGCAAGTTCGACCTGCTGATCCTCGACATCAACATCCCGACGCTGAGCGGCCTCCGCCTCTTCGAGATCATGATCCAGAAGGGGATCGAGACGCCTGCCGTCTTCATCACCGGCACCGCGGGCGCCGAGGTCGAGGCGCAGAGCCTCGAGGCAGGGGCGGCCGACTTCCTGCGCAAGCCGATCCGCAAGGAAGTGCTGCTGCCGCGCATCCGGCAGGTGCTGGCGCGCAGCGCGAAGACGGCGACGGGGGAGTAATCTGTTGCCGGTGGCCAGTTGCCGGTGGCCAGTTGCCGGTCGCCAGAGGAATCCGGCAACCGGCAACCGGCCACTGGCCACCGGCAACTAACCACCGGCAACTGACATGCGTCCCATCGCTCTCGACCCCGCTGAAATCGAAGAGCGCCGCGGCGAGCGCGCGCGACGGCTCGCGCTTTACGACATCCCGGCGATGCGCGTCGTCGGCTCGCTTTTCCTGACCCTCGGCGTCTACCTGAACAACCGCTTTCTCGCGCCGCAAGGGGCGGTGCTGCAGACGTGGTGGAGCGTGGCGATCGTGCTGGTCGTCTACGCCTTCGTCTCGTGGGCGGTCGTCCGGGTGACGCTGCTCCGCGCCTCGTACGACCTCACGCTGTTCTTTCTCTTCGGCGACATCGTGGTCTGGTCGTATGCGATCTACGCGACCGGCGCGGAGAAGAGCTGGCTGTTCTTCATCCCGGTGCTCCGCGTCGCGGATCAGATGCAGACGACGGTGCGCCGCTGCGTGGCGTTCACGGTCTGGAGCGTCTTCTGTTTCGCCGGGATGCTCGCGTATGTCGAAATCGCGAACGGCCGGCAGGTCGGTATCGCGGTATCGGTCACGAAGCTGACGTTCATCGGCGTGGCCGGTCTGTACGTCGCGATGAGCGCCCGTACCTCGGAGAAGCGGCGCGCGCAGATGGCGGAGTCGATCCACGTGTCGCGCGACCTGATCCAACGACTCGAACATGAGACGGCGCGCGCGGAGGAGGCGAACGCCGCAAAGAGCGACTTCCTGGCGAACATGTCGCACGAGATGCGAACGCCGCTGCACGGCGTCATCGGGATGCTGCAGCTCGCGCGCGACGGGGAGACGTCGCCGCAACGCATCCGCCAGCTCGACATGGCCCAGCGCTCCGCCGAGTCGCTCCTCGGCACGATCGACGACATCCTCGACTTCTCGCGCATCGAGGCGCGCCGCATCGAGCTCGAGCCGGTCTACTTCAGCATTCGCGAGTGGATGCACGAGACGATGAAGCCGCTCGGAATCACCGCGGCCGCTAAGTCCCTCGGTGTCGCGTACATCGTGAACGCCGACGTCCCCGACTCCGTGTGGGGCGACTCGCTCCGGCTGCGCCAGATCGTCATCAATCTCGTCGGCAATGCGATCAAGTTCACGCAGTCGGGCGAGATCACTGTACGAGTCTCCAATGTGGCGCCTCCGCAGGACGGGAAAGCGCAAATTGCGTTCGAGGTTCGCGATACCGGCGCGGGGATCGTCCCGTCGCAACAGGATTCGATCTTCCAGCCGTTCACGCAGGGCGATACCGGCCGCGGACGCGGGGCCGGCGGGACAGGCCTCGGGCTCGCCATCGTGGCGCGGCTCGTCGAGACGATGGGCGGCACGATCACGGTCGACAGCGAGCCGGGAAAGGGAAGCGTGTTCCGCTTCACGGTCCCGACCGAGACCGACCAATTCGCGGCCGCGGTGCGCCGGCAGTGGGAGAGCGCGCTCGCGGGGAAGTCGATGCTGGTGGTCGATCCACAGCCGCAGTCGCGCGCCCTCGTCGCTGAGATGCTGCGTTCGCGCGGGATCTTTGCGACAGCGTGCGAGTCGTACGACGAGGCGCCGGCCGGGCGCTATGCGCTGACGATCGGCGTCGAAACGCGCGAGATTCCGGATCCGTTCGTGTTGATCTGTTCGCCGCTCGCGGCTCCGCACGTCGACCGGCTGCACGTCACGCGGCCGGTATCGGAGCGCGAGCTGTTCGACGTGGTCGGGATCGCGGTCGGACTGATCCGGCCGCCGAAGCGCCTGCCCCCGCCATTGCGCTCGTCGAGCGGGCCGCGGCTGCGGGTGCTCGTCGTCGACGACCACCCGGTGAACCAGGAGTTCGCGGCGGAGGCGCTCCGGCGGATGGGGCACATCGTCGCGACCGCGACGAATGCCGAAGAGGCAATGGCGCGGCTCGACTCCGAACGGTTCGACGTCGTCCTGATGGACGTGCAGCTCCCCGGGATCGACGGCCTCGAAGCGACGCGGCGCCTCCGTGCCACCGACCGCGGGAAGCGGACGCGCGTTATCGCCATGACGGCGTTCACCCGGAAGGAAGACCGCGACCGCTGTCTCGAAGCGGGGATGGATGCGGTTCTCACCAAACCGATCGACATGATGGAGCTCTCGGCCGCGTTGCGGCTGATCGAGCCGGACACGTTGCTGGACATCGTCGATGGCAACGTCCGTCTGCTGGCGCGCGTCAGTGAGGCCTTCGCTCTGCAGACCCCGCCTCTCGTCGATGCCATGCATGAAGCGATCGTCATGAGAAATGCGTCGGCACTCTTCGACGCCGCGCACAAGCTCAAGGGCTCCGTCAGCCACTTCGGGACTGCCGCGACGGTGCTCGCGAATGAGATCGAGGACGCCGCACGCGCGGGCGACATCGCGAAAGCCGCGGAACTCATGCCCCGCCTCAGCGAAGCCCTCGCGGATCTCGAGCGACGGCTCAGCGCCGCGCGGTAGTCACGCCACGCCGTCTTCCACGTTCTTCAAGTGGAATGACAGCGACTCGAGGTTGATGCGGAGATCGACGTTGCGGACTTTCACGCCGTTCGTGAGCCGTAGTTGTGCCGGCGCGAAGTTGAGGACAGCGACGACGCCGGCATGCACGAGCGCGTCGTAGACCGACTGCGCGGCTTCGGGATTCACGGCGATGATCCCGATCTCGACGCTATTCTCGCGGACGACTTTCTCGATGCGCGTCGAGTCGATCACCGGGATGCCGCTCCGAGAAGTACGGCCGATCTTCTCGCCATCGTTGTCGAGCAGCGCCACGATGTGGAACCCGTTGCCGTTGAAGCCGCGGTAGTCGGCGAGCGCCATGCCGAGGTTGCCGGCGCCGGCGATGACGATGTTGCGGGTGCGGTCGATGCCGAGCTCGCGCGCCAGCTCTGTCTTCAGCTTGCAGACGTCGTAGCCCACGCCGCGCGTCCCGAACTCGCCGAAGCAGGCGAGGTCCTTCCGGATCTGCGAGGAGTTGAGGTGGAAACGCTCCGCGAGCTCGTGAGAGGAGACCGTTTTCTGCCCGATCTGCTCGAGATAGGCGAGCGAGCGGAGGTAGACGGAGAGGCGTCCCGTCGTCAGCTCGGAGACTGCGTCTTTATCCGGGGTCCTGGATGCCATGTCTTCGTTGTTACTGCTGCAACAACGCTTTCGCCGCGGCGCCGGCCATGTCGAACAACGGAGTCGGGTAGATACCGATCAGGAGAATCCCGATCATGGAGATCGCGAGCGCGCCCGCGGAGAAGACGTCGCCGATGGTCTCGACCGGCTCGCGTTCGGGCTCCTTCATGTAGAGGTAATAGACCACCCGGAGGTAGTAGTAGACGGAGATGATCGACGCGAGGATGCCGATGAATGCCACCGTGGTGTGGCCCGAGTCGACCGCCGACTTGAAGACATAGAACTTCGACATGAAGCCGCCGGTGGCCGGCAGCCCCGCGAGCGAGAACATGCAGATCGCCAGCGCCAGGCCGTAGAACGGACGCCGGAAACCCAGCCCCGCGATGTCGTCGAGCGTTTGCGGGTCGTTCTGGTTCTTCGCGAGCAGTGAGACGACGCCGAACGCTCCGATGTTCATGAGGGCGTAGACGATGGTGTAGACGGCGACGGCGGCGACCGACTCGTCACGCACCGTGAGCATGGCAATCATCATGTAGCCGACGTGCGCGATGCCGGAGTAGGCGAGCATCCGCTTCAAGTCACGCTGCACGATGGCGACGGCGTTGCCGACCAGCATCGAGAGGATCGAGAGCGCCGCGACCATCTTCATCCACTCGACGTGCGGGAGCATCGGCGACATCGCCCAGAAGATCCGGACGAGCGCGATGAGCGTCGCCGCCTTGGGCGCGACGGAGAGCCACCCGGACACAGGCGTTGGTGCGCCCTGGTAGACGTCGGGCGCCCACGCGTGGAACGGTGCGAGCGCCAGTTTGAAGCCGAAGCCCGACATGAGCAGGACGAAGGCGACGGTGAGGAGCGGCGTCGACCTCCCGGTGGCGAACCACTGTCCCATCTTCGTGATGTTGGTCGACTGCGTCGCGCCGTAGAAGAGCGCCGTGCCGTAGAGGATGAATCCGGTCGCGAAGGCCCCCATCAGGAAGTACTTGAGGCTCGCCTCGTTCGCGACCGCGAGACGGCGGTGGTAGCCGCAGAGGACGAAGATGCAGAGCGAGAGGATCTCGAGGCCGAGGACGATGATGAGGAGGTCGAGCCCCTTCGCCATCATCATCATGCCGACCGCGCCCCACATCAGGAGCGCATAGAACTCGCCCCCCTCGATGTGCTCGCGGTCGAGGTAGTCGCGGGCGAACAGCGTCGCCAGCATGGTGGCGAGGAAGAAGGTGATGTCGAAGACACGCGTGATCGCGGAGATCTCGTACGTGCCGCCGAAGAAGGTCCCACCCTTTACGAGGTTTTCTGACCAGGCCGCGACCGTGATGAAGATGATCGCGAGCGGCGCCAACGCCTCTTTCACACGCGGCAGGAAGGCGTCGAACAGGATCAAGATCATCCCGGCGATCGAGAGGATCAACTCGGGGAGGATGGCGTTCATCCATCCCGGTTCGATCAGGGGATGGAGGTTCATCGCACACCCCCCGCGCTCGCTTCCATCACGTGCCCGCTCTTCTCCTGCTTCACGACGCTGATCAGCTCCTGCACGCTCGGCGACATCCGTTTGAGGAAGGTGTTCGGATGGACGCCGATCCAGACCATGAGAACGATCAGCGGCACGAGCGCGGCGACTTCGTTCCAGGCGATCTCCGGAACGTTCTTGTTCTCTTCATGCGTCATCGGCCCGTAGAAGACTTTCTGAATCAGCCAGAGAAGGTAGATGGCGGCGAGGATGACGCCGGTCGCCGCGATCACTGCTGCGGTCGGATGCGTCTGGAACGTGCCGCTGAGGATCAGGAACTCGCCGATGAAGCCGTTCAGACCGGGGAGCCCGACGCTCGAAAGCATGGCGATGACGAACAGAACAGCGTACACCGGCATCGTCTGCGCGAGCCCGCCGTAGTCGGCGAGGAGGCGTGTGTGCCTCCGCTCGTAGATGACACCGACGAGCAGGAACAACGCTCCTGTCGAAAGGCCGTGGTTGACCATCTGCAGGATCGAGCCTTCGATCGAGGTCTGGCTGAGGGCGAAGATGCCGAGGACGCAGAACCCAAGGTGCGAGACGGATGAGTAGGCGACGAGCTTCTTCATGTCCGGTTGCACCCACGCCACCAGCGCGCCGTAGATGATCCCGATGACGCTCAGGGCGATCAGGAGCCACGTCCACTTCGCGCTCGCGTCGGGGAAGAACGGCAGGACGAAGCGCAGGAAGCCGTAAGTCCCCATCTTCAGCATGACGCCGGCGAGGATGATCGAGCCGCCCGTCGGCGCCTCGACGTGCGCATCCGGCAGCCAGGTGTGCACCGGGAAGAGCGGCACCTTGATCGCGAACGCCAATGCGAAGGCGAAGAAGAGGAGCGTCTGCATGTGCGAGGGGAGCGAGACGCCGTACAGATCGGTGATCGTGAAGGTGATCAAGCCGGTCTGGTGATAGTTCTGGAACGCGAGATAGATGATGCCGAGAAGCATCAGCAGCGATCCGGCCATCGTGAAGATGAAGAACTTGATCGCCGCATAGACGCGGTTCGCGCCGCCCCAGACGCCGATCACGAGGTACATCGGGATCAGCGTCAGCTCGAAGAAGACATAGAAGAGCAGGAGGTCGGTCGCCGCGAAGACGCCGATCATCGCCGCTTCCATGACGAGGAAGGCGATGACGTACTCCTTCGGATGCTTCTTGATCGTATTCCACGACGAGAGGAACACCACCGGCGTGAGGAGCGTGGTCAGGAGGATGAGCCAGAGCGAGATGCCGTCGACGCCGAGGCCGTAGTGGATGCCCCACTGCGGAATCCAGTTGTGCTGTTCGACGAGCTGAAAGCCGGCGACGTCGGTGAAGCGCGGCAGGATGCCGAGGGAGATGATGAACGTGGCGAGCGAGGCGGCGAAGCCGAAGATCTTGATAGCGGCGGCGTTGCGGCGCGGGAAGAAGACCAGCAGGAAGGCGGCGGCGATCGGGAGCCAGAGGACGGTACTGAGCAACATCACGCCACCACCCAGATGAAGACGACCACGCCGAGGAAGAACATCAGCGCGTAATTGCGGACGTTGCCGGTCTGGAAGAAGCGGAGGAGGTCGCCCGCACCGGCGACGGTCCATCCGATGAGCGCCGCCGTGCCGTCGATGATGGCGTCTACGACCTTCCAGAAGAAGAGCGAGATCCGCTCCAGCGGACGGACGACGATCGCGCCGTAGAGCTCGTCGACGTACCACTTGTTCTCGATCGCACGTGCGAGGGCGGGCGAGCGCTGCTCGAACGCGGCGTCGCTGGCGAGCTGCTTGTCTTTGTAGAGCGCGCGGGCGACGAGCCAGCCGAGGATCGCGATCGCGGTGGAGATCAGCATGACCGTCCACTCACTCGCGGCCGGAATCTCGATCTCCGGAAGCTCGAGCCAATGGCCGAGGAAGCCCGGCATGAAGTGGAACACGTTCGGGAGGCCGAGAAGGCCGCCGAAGATCGCGAGCAGGGCGAGGATCCACAGCGGTCCGACCATGCTCGGGGGGGACTCGTGGAGGTGATGTTCCTGCTCGTGCGTTCCGCGGAACTCGCCGAAGAACGTCAGGTAGACGAGCCGGTACATGTAGAAGGCGGTGCAGAAGGCGGCGAGCGTCCCGAGAAGCCAGACGAGCTTCCCGACGGCGGGGAAGTATGGCGTCGCCCAGGCGCTCGAGAGGATCTCGTCCTTCGAGAAGAAGCCGGCCGCTAGCGGCAGTCCGGCGATGGCGTAGGTCGCGATCGCGAACGTGCGGTAGGTCTGCGGGATCTTGGTACGCAGGCCGCCCATCTTGCGCATGTCCTGCTCGCCGCCCATCGCGTGAATGACGCTGCCCGACCCGAGGAAGAGGCACGCCTTGAAGAACGCGTGCGTCACGAGGTGGAAGATTCCGGCGCTGAAGGCTCCGACGCCGACGCCGATGAACATGAAGCCGAGCTGCGAGATGGTGGAGTAGGCGAGGACCTTCTTGATGTCCCACTGCCGGAGGGCGATCGTCGCGGCGAAGAGTGCCGTCGCGCCGCCGATGATGGCGACGACCATCATCGCGTCCGGCGCGAGACGATAGAGCACGTTCGTGCGGGCGATCATGTAGACCCCCGCGGTGACCATCGTCGCGGCGTGGATGAGGGCGGAGACCGGTGTGGGGCCGGCCATGGCGTCGGGCAGCCAGACGTACAGCGGGATCTGCGCGCTCTTACCGCAGGCGCCGAGAAGCAGAAGCAGGCAGATCGCGGTAACGAGCGAGGTCGAGATGCCGCCGCCCGACGCGATCTGCGCCACGCGCGCGAAGTCGACGCTCCCGAAGTAGGCGAACATCAGGAACATGGCGACCAGGAAGCCGAAGTCGCCGATGCGGTTGACGACGAATGCTTTCTTGCCCGCCGCGGGCGCGTAGTCGGTCTTGTAGTAGAAGCCGACGAGAAGGTAGGAGCAGAGGCCGACCCCTTCCCATCCGACGAACATCATCAGGTAGCTGCTGCCGAGGATGAGGATCAGCATCTCGGCGAGGAAGAGATTGAGGTAGGCGAAGTAGCGCCAGTAGCCGTCGTCGTCGTGCATGTAGCCGACGGAGTAGACGTGAATGAGGAAGGCGACCCACGTGACGATGAGCAGCATCACGATGGAGAGTGGGTCGAGCTGGAACGCGACGTCGACGCCGACGTTGCCCGACTGGAACCAGTTGTAGATGACGTTGACGAAGCGCTCGCCGTGGGGATAGGCGGCGTGGTACTGGAAGATCGCAGCCGTGCCGAGGACCGCCGCGCCGAGGGAGCCGGCGAGCGCCACGACCGATACGAACGGTTTCCCGACGCGTTTGCCGAACAGGCCGTTCAGCAGGAAGCCGATGAACGGCGCGGCGGGTATTAACCAAAGATGATTGAGCATTCTCCTCACGTCCCGCGACGTGAGGAGTGCCTCACGCCGCGATTACCTCGATTCGTCTTTCGCGCGTTCCTGATAGTCCTCGGCGGACGCGGGATCGAGCTCCCAGCGGTGCCGATCGCGACTCCGTTCCTTTTCCCCTGCCTTCAGCTCCTCGTCGTCGGCGTACGTGACGCCCATCGCCTTGCCGATGTCTTCGACCACGTTGACCTCCGGCGTCGGCATGCTCGACACCGCCGACTCGTCGCCGCTGAACTGCGCCGACTCGTACTGAGCGTCGAGGTCGCCTCCCGTCACGACGGGGTCGGCCAGCGGATCGTTTTTCAGGCGCTCCGCGAGCTTCCGCGAACCTGCCGAGACGTCCGGAATCGGCGGCTCGATGCGGTCATCGATACCGTTCCGATCGCGGTCTTTCTTCTCGTCTTCCTTCCAGTCAATGAGCTTCTCGGTCTTGTTCATCGTTGTTCTCCGCGAGACAACGATGCGACCTCTACGCCAACGAGCTCTAAGCTCTAAGCTCCAAGCTCTAAACGGCTTAGAGCTTAGAGCTTGCAGCTTGGAGCTGGTTACCAATGCATCAGATTCGCTTCATCCACATCGATCGTTTCCCTGTGGTGGAACAGCGAGATGAAGATGGCGAGCCCGACCGCTGCTTCGGCGGCCGCGATCGCCATCACGAAAAAGACGAAGATCAGTCCGTGGAGCTGGTGGAATTGACGGGCATACGCGAGGAACGTGAGGTTCACCGCGTTCACCATCAGCTCGATCGACATGAAGATGGTGATGCCGTTCTTCCGCGTCAGCACGCCGCAGACGCCGATCGCGAAGAGCATGGCGCTGAGGATCAGGAACCAACTGGTCGGGATCACGAGGCCACCTCGTCGCCGGCATTCGGCCGCTGGCCGGGTACGCGCCCGCTGAGGAGCAGCGCGCCGACGATCGCGGCGAGCAGGAGGATCGACACCATCTCGAAGGGGAAGATGTACGCCTCGAACAGCGCCACGCCGATCATCCGCGCGTCGGTGTAGAACGGGCTCGCCGGCACGTTGTACGCGGCGTACTTGAGCAGGTAATAGACGAGCGCGATCGCGAAAGCCGCGCTGGAGGTGTAGCCGAGGAACTGCTGGATCGGATGCGTCGCCGGCTCATGCATGTGCTGCAGGTTGAGCAGCATGATCACGAAGAGGAACAGCACCATGATCGCGCCGGCGTAGACGATCACCTGCAGCGCCGCGAGGAACGGCGCGTCGAGCAGCACGTACATGACCGCGAGCGCGAAGAAGGAGACGACCAGCGACAGCGCGCTCACGACCGGGTTGCGGTTGGTGATCACGACCATCGCGAAGATCACTGCCACGGCGGCGAAGAAAAAGAAGATCACGTATTCGAACATCGCGTCAGATCCACCCTTTCGCGATGAAGAACGCCACGATGACGAGGTTCGCGAGCGCCAGAGGCAGGAACAGCTTCCAGCCGATCTTCATGAGGATGTCGTACTTCAGCCGCGGGATCGTCCAGCGAATCCAGACGAAGACGAAGAGCATGAACGAGACCTTCGCCAGGAAGACGAGGGCGGTCAGGAGAAACCCGAGGAACGTCGCCGGCGGCACGTAATACGGAATGCTCCAGCCGCCGAAGAAGAACGTGACGATGAGCGCCGACATCGTCGTCATCGCCATGTACTCGCTCATGAAGAAGAGCGCGAACTTCATCGACGAGTACTCGGTGTGGTAACCAGCGACCAGCTCCGCCTCCGCTTCCGCGAAGTCGAACGGCAGGCGGTTGGTCTCCGCGAATCCGGAGACGATGAAGACGATGGCGCTGATCCACATCGCCGGCGAGAAGATGTTCCACGACGGGATCTTCACGGTGTCGAAGAGCACGAAGTACCCGGTCTGCTTCCACACGACGTCAGTGAGCCTCAGCGACCCGGCCACGAGGAGCGCGCTGACCGCGGCGAGCGTCAGTGCCAGCTCGTAGGAGATCATCTGCGCCGAGGCGCGGATGCCGCCGAAGAGAGAGTACTTGTTGTTCGACGACCAGCCGGCCACCACGATGCCGTACACCGCCAGCGAGGCGAGCGCGAAGACGAGCAGGACGCCGATGTTCAGATCGGCGACGATCGGCTCGAAGATCCGCGGCTGCTGGAAGAACGTCCGTCCGAATAAATGCAGGTTGTGCAGCATGAACGGACGTCCCCACGGCACGACCGCAATCGTCGTCAGCGCCGGCAGTAGGCCGATCGCCGGTGCGAGGGTGTAGAGAAGCTTGTTCGCGGCGTCGGGAACGATGTCTTCTTTGAGGATGAACTTCAGCGCGTCGGCGAACGACTGGAACAGGCCGAACGGGCCGACGCGGTTCGGGCCGGGGCGGTCCTGAATGAGCGCGCTGCCGCGGCGCTCGACCCATACCATGATCGGCGTGACGTTCAGGATCGCGAGCAGCACGATCGCGATCTTCAGGACCGATAGGGCGACGTCCGTCGCATCGAATGGCATGTCTCGTTATGCGTCCGCCGCCGCGGCGGCAGGTTTCGGGATTCCGTTCAGCACCCGCCGGAAGATCTCGTCGTCGCCGACCGCCTGCCCTTTCGCCGGATACGCCTGGAAGATCTCCTGCTCCTTGTTCTGCACATTCGTGAACGTCCCTTCCTTCTCGGCGTGAATCGTCGAAGGGAGGAGGACGTCGGCGACGTCGCACAGCGGATGCGCCGCGTCCCACGAGTGGACGATCAGGAACTTCGCCTTGCGCAGATTCGCGACCACCGCGGGATCGTTCGTACGTTCGGAGAAGAGGGCGTCGGTGACGTAGAGGACGTCGATGCCGTCGGCGCCCTTGGTCAATAGCTCTTCGACATTCGCCGCCGAGGTCGGCGGTGCTACACCAAGCACGTTCGAGACGCCGCGGAAGTTCGGGGCGGCCTGCGTGCCGAGGAGCCACTCGGTACGCGATTTCATCTTGATCGGCCCGATCGGGTCGACGATGATGCCGATCGAGGCATCCAACTCTTGGGCCAGTTGCTTCGCTGCCGCCGCCTCTTCATTCGTCATGTTCGCCGACGCGATCATGGCGACCTTCTTTGCGTCGGCGAGCGCCGAGCCGATGGCCTCCAGCGCCTCGTTCCACGTCGAGATGCCGAGGTAGTCATCCTCGGTGCGGACCTTCGGGACGACCACGCGGTCGGTGTCGTAGCGCTCGTGTGAGAAGCGTCCGTAGTCGCACAGCCAGTGGTCGTTGACGTCAGGATTGACGCGGGGCTGGTAGCGGAAGATCTGGCCGGTGCGGTGTCCGATGAAGATGTTGCATCCGACGTCGCAGCCGTTGCAGACCGACTCGGTCGAGTCGAGGTTCCAGACGCGCGACTCGAAGCGGAACTCGCGCGTAGTGAGCGCGCCCGTCGGGCAGACGTCGGTGACGCACGCCGACATCCAGTTGTCGAGCGGCACTCCGGGGAAGACGCCGACCTGGGTCGACGCACCCCGCTTGAAGAAGGCCAGCTCGTTCGTATTCGTCACCTCGGCGCAGAACCGAATGCATCGCGTGCAGTGGATGCAGCGGTTCATGTTCTGCACGACGTGCGGCCCGATCGGCGTCCGGTCCATGCCGGGATAGGTCCGTTTGAACTCGCCGTAGCGGGAGTTCACCGAGCCGTAGTTGAAGGAGTAGTCCTGCAGCGGGCACTCGCCGGCCTTATCGCAAATCGGGCAGTCGAGCGGATGGTTGATGAGGAGAAACTCCATCTGCCCCTTGCGCGCCTTGTCGACCTTTTCGTTCCAGACGTTGACCTTCATTCCGTCTTTGACCGGGGTGGCGCAGCCGGCCTGCAGCTTCGGTACGCCTTCGAGCTCGACGAGGCACATGCGGCACTGCCCGACGACGCTCAATGAAGGGTGGTAGCAGAAGTGAGGGACGTGAATGTCGGCCGCTTTGGCAGCCTCGATGACGTTGATTCCCTCTTGAACTTCGACTTCGATTCCGTCGATTGTGACTTTGGCCATTTTGGTGTTTCGCAGCGTGCAGTGAACGGACCAAGGCGTCCGTTGGGCGAGGAGCGTGTGAACGAATTCACAAGCGGGCGGAGCATATCGATTCGGTAGGGGAGCGTCAACGATTCGTTACCCGTTATCCGATATCCGTTATCCTCCCCGCCATGAGTCGTGACCTCTCCATTGCCGCCGCCGTCATCGTCGCCATCGCCGCGCTCTGCTTCGGCGCCGTGAAGATGCACCTGCTCTCACCGCCGTCAGCCTCGCCGGTCACGGCAACCTCCCTTTCAGCCGGAGGCGCGACCGCGGCCGGCGCAGTACCGAAGGGCCATGTGATCATGAGCGTCAATGGCGAGCCGGTGAGCGAGGCCGAGTTCCAGCTCTTCCTCGGCACGCTCCCCGACAACATCCGGCTGATGGCGAATCAGTCGGAGGCACGCAAGAAGATCGCCGAGCAGTTCGTCCGGATGAAGGTCGTCGAACAAGAAGGGCGGAAGCTCGGCGGCGACAACGACCCGGACGTCCAGTCGAAGATGGACTTCGGCCACACGAACGTCCTCGTCGAATACGCACTCAAGAAGATCGCGGCCACGCCGTCGGAAGCGCTGATACGCTCGGAGTACGAGAAGCACAAGAGCGAGTTCGGCGCCGCAAGCCTTAGCCACATCCTCATCGCCTATCAGGGCGGGCAGATCCCGCCGAAGAGCGGTCCGGCGCTGCCGGAACCTCAGGCGATGCAGAAGGCGGAGGCGATCGAGGCGAAGCTGCGCAGCGGCGCCCTCTTCGGCCCGACCGCGGCTCAGTTCTCCGACGACACGACCACCGGCGTCCAGGGTGGGAAGCTCGGCGAGGTGCAGCCCGGAATGCTGCCGCCGGAGTTGCAGGGAGTCGTCGATAAGCTGAAGCCTGGGGAGATCAGCCAGCCGGTCCGCAGCCAGTTCGGCATCCATATCTTCCGGATCGACGACCGCCATGCCGCCGCGTACGACCAGGTGAAGCCGATGATCGTGCGCAAGCTCCAGCAGGACATGGTCGCGTCGCAGGTCGAGAAGCTGCAGAAGAGCGCGAAGGTCGAGATGGATCCGAAATTCTTCAGCCCCGGCGCCCCGATCATCAGCATTCCGAAGCCGCAAGGCTGATACACTGACCACGCTCCAGCAATGGTCGATCACCGGAAGGTTCTCGTCGTCGAAGACAACGACATGAACATGCAACTCGTCGAGTACCTGCTCGAGGAGGGTGGTTACGCCATCGTCAAAGCGACGAGCGGCGAAGAGGCGCTGGCGCTCACGCGCAGCGAGACCGAGCGTCCAGACCTGATCCTCATGGACATTCACCTCCCCGGCATGGACGGCCTCTCGGTCGTCCGCGAGATGAAGTCCGACGACCGCACGAACCGCATCCCGATCCTCGCCCTCACCGCCCACGCCATGCGCGGCGACAAGGACCGTTTCCTCGAGGCCGGCTGCGACGGCTACATCTCGAAGCCGATCGACGTGAAGACGTTCCTGACGTCGATCGAGCAGTACATTGATCGTGCGTGATTCGTTACTCGTTACTCGGGGAACGTCATCCGTCAACCGTCATGCGTCATTGGAACCGGTAGGTGATGTTGGTCGCCGACCGATCGTCGAATAACGAGTAACGAGTAACGAATAACGCGTGACAGATGACGGATCACCGATCACGCACTACACTCCGCCGCCATGAAAATGCTCGTACTCGGCGCGGGACGGATGGGACTCGGCGCCGCATTTGATTTCGCCCAGCAATCGGATGTCGACGAGGTCACCGTCGCCGATATCGACGTCGCCAAAGCGCGTGAGGTGGCGGAGCGGGTCGGCCCGAAAGCGCGGCCGGTGCACGTCGACGTCAGCGACCGCGATGCCGTCATCGGCCTGATGCGCGGCCATGGCGCCGCGCTCTCCTGCGTCGTCTACAAGCTCAACGAACACCTCGCGAAGTGCGCCATCGAGGCCGGCACCAACTTCTGCGACCTCGGCGGGAACAACGACGTCGTCGCGGCCGAGCTCGCGCTCGACGCCGAGGCACGGGGGAAGAGCATCAACGTCATCCCCGACTGCGGCCTCGCGCCTGGAATGGTCGCCGTGCTCGTCGCTCACGGCGCGCAGCGCTTCACGACCGTCGACGAGATCCACATCCGCGTCGGCGGCCTGCCGCAGAACCCGCAGCCTCCGCTCGACTACCAGATGGTGTTCAGCGTCGAGGGCCTCATCAACGAATACATCGAGCAGGCACGCGTCATCCGCGGCGGGAAGATCGTCGAGGTCGAGTCGATGACCGAGATCGAAGCGCTCGAGTTTCCCGCTCCATTCGGCACGATGGAAGCCTTCCAGACCTCCGGCGGTACTTCGACCCTCCCCGAGACGTTCCTTGGGAAGGTGCAGGAGCTCGACTACAAGACGATCCGCTACCGCGGCCACTGCGAGAAGTTCAAGACGATGATCGACCTCGGACTCTGCAGCAGCAAGCCGGCCGAGGTCGATGGACAGAGCGTCGTTCCGCGGCGCGTCTTCGGAAATTTGCTGGTGCGCACGCTCCCGCACGACGAGCCGGATTACGTGCTCGTGCGCGTCGAGTTCAAGGGAGACGGTAAGCGCCTCCGTTACGACATCATCGACGCGTACGACCCAGCGACGGGCCTCTCCTCGATGATGCGGACGACTGCATTCCCAGCCGCGATCGTCGCGCTCATGATGGCGCGCGGCGAAATTGCGAAGAAGGGCGCGCTCCCACAGGAGCGCTGCGTGTCGCCCGACCTCTTCATGGCCGAGCTGGCGAAGCGTAAGATCGAGGTGATTCAGACATGGGCCTGATCGTCCGTTGGCTCGCCAACACGCTGGCGCTCTTCATCGTCGTCACGGTCCTCGGGAGCCACTTCCACTATCGCTCCTTCGTGACGCTCCTGGTCGCGGCGCTCGTCCTCGGCCTGTTGAACGCCGTCGTCCGGCCGATCTTCGTCTTCCTGACGTTTCCGATCACGCTCCTGACGCTCGGGCTCTTCCTGATCGTGATCAACGCCATCATGCTGGAGCTGACCGCCTTCTTCGTCGCCGGCTTCCGGATCGAGAGCTTCGGCTGGGCGATCATCGGGGCCGTCTTGCTCTCGGTGGTCTCGCTGGTCACGAATCGGATCGGCGCGCGGGTAGACGCAAAGTGAAGGTTTGAATACACTTCGCTCACCTAACGTATGAACATCATCAAGAACCGCGTCAGCGACGTGACGGTGCTCGACATCCAGGGCGTCATCAAACTGGGAGAGAGCGCCCGTGAGTTCTCGAGCTATCTCGAGAAGGTCCTCAACGACGAGACCGGCCCGGTGATGATCAACTTCGAGGCGATCAACTACATGGACTCGACCGGTCTCGGCGAGTTGATCGGCTACCTGCAGAAGTTCGAAGACCGCCAGCGCAAGATGGCGCTGGTCAAGCCGTCGCATCGCATCCTCGCGCTGCTCAAGATCACGAAGCTCGACACCGTCTTCAAGATCTTCGACTCGCGCGAGACGGCGATGGCCTACCTGACCGACACCGCGGCGTAGCCTTCCGCATTCTCCCTGCGTGTCGTCACCATTCGTTGTCTTGCGGCTCAGCTCGTCCGCTGCTAGAGTTGATTGAGCGTTCAACTCAGAGCATGACCCGACCCACAGACGACACCCGCCACCGCATCGTCGATGCCGCGCTGCAGCTCTTCTGGACCAAGGGCTACGCCTCGACCAGCATCGCCGACATCCTCGAGAAGGCCGGTGCGAACAGCGGCAGCCTCTATCACTTCTTTCCGGGCAAGCAGGACGTGCTGCTCGCGGTCCTCAACGCCTTCCACGAAAACATCTACCCCGCGCTGCTCGACCCGGCGTGGGAAGGGGTGACCGATCCGATCGAGAAGATCTTCCGGCTGCTCGCCCGCTACCGCAACAGCGTACTCGTCACCGAGTTCCGTTACGGCTGCCCGATCGGCAACCTGGCGCTGGAGCTCCACGAGCCCGACCCGCCGGTGCGCGTGCTCCTGGCCGCGAATTTCAGCGCCTGGACGGACGCCGTCGAGCGTTGTCTCGACGAGGCGAAGGCCTCCCTGCCGCGCGGGACCAACCGCCACGCCCTCGCCACGTTCGTGCTCACCACCATGGAAGGGGCGGTGATGCTCGCCCGCACCCATCACAACATCGACCCGTTCGACGACGCCATGAAACAGCTCCGCAACTACTTCACGATGCTCGCCGCGCGCGTGCAGCGCCCGGCCCGAAAAACCACGAAAAGAAGAAAGTGAGGCTCCCGTGCAGAACGTCAACTTCCTCGCCGTGCTCGCCGCCGCCGTGTCGGCCTTTGTCCTCGGAGGTCTCTGGTATTCACCCGCGCTCTTCGGCCGCCGGTGGCAGGCCGCAACCGGCCTTTCCGACGCCGACCTCAGGGAGCGGAACCCGGCGCTGATCTTCGGCGGCGCGTTTGTCCTATCGCTCATCGCGGCGTTCGTGTTCGCGATGTTCCTCGGCCCGCGCCCGTCGCTCGCGCTGGGGATTGGCGCCGGCGCATCGGCAGGCCTCTGCTGGGTTGCCGCAAGTTTCGGGATCAACTATCTCTTCGAGAGGAAGAGCCTGCCGCAGTTCGTGATCAACGCCGGCTATCACACGCTTCAGTTCACCATCTACGGCCTGATCCTCGGCCTGTGGCATCGCTAAAGGAACAGGCATGAAACGTACTGCGATCCTTCTCTCGGTAACCGCTCTTCTCACCGCGGCGCAACTCAGCGCGAAGATCGTCGAAAAGGCGCCGGCGGCGTTCAAGGTCACCCAGGTACGGCATGTCGCCGTCCCACCCGACGTCGCGTGGCGCAGCCTCGTCCACGTCGAGCAGTGGTGGTCCGGCGAGCACACGTACTCCGGCGACGCCGCCAACATGAAGCTCGACGCGCGTCCCGGCGGCTGCTGGTGCGAGACGCTCCCGAACGGCGGGGGAGTCGTACACATGACGGTCGTCTACGTCGTTCCTAATCAGCGGCTGACGCTTTCGGGCGGGCTCGGGCCGCTGCAGACGGCGGGGGTCAGCGGTGCCATGACGTTGCAGGTGACTCCGAAAGAAGGCGGCACCGACGTGGCGCTGATGTACAACGTCGGCGGCTATTACCCCGGCGGCCTCGATTCCGTTGCCGGAGGGGTCGACGAGGTGCTGACCGAGCAGTTCGATCGTCTGGCGCGACTCATCGCCACCGGCAGCGCAGAGGCGAAGCCGGCGCCGTAGCAGCCGGTCGTGCCACAGCCGGCACCTTGCCCCGGCGCTGGTTTCGAAATAGCATCGCCCCCGCCTCATGACCCACAGCTTCATCCCCATCCTACTGATGCTCCTCTTCGCGGTCGCCCTGGCGGCCGGGTTCCTCGGCCTGAACTGGGTCGTGGGCCGGCATCAGCGGAATCCGTCCAAGCTCTCGCCGTACGAGAGCGGCGTGCCGATGCTCGATACCAACCGGAAGCGGGTCAACGTCCGCTTCTACCAGATCGCGATGCTGTTCATCCTCTTCGACATCGAGGCGGCGTTCCTCTACCCGTGGGCGGTCATCTACCGCGACGCCTCGCGTGGCGGCCCCGGGATGTTCCTCTTCGGCGAGATGATCGTCTTCATCGCACTCCTCGGCGTCGGCTACGTCTACGTCTGGAAAAAGAAAGCATTCGACTGGAAGTAATCACCGATGGCCGATCTCCATCCCGATAACCCATACGCGAAGGACCGTTTCGCGGACCTCTCGAACAAGAGCGTCGCGTTTCCGCCTGACGCGAAGGCGCAGTTCGAGCACATCCTGACGCGCTACCCGACCAGAGAAGCCGCGCTCCTGCCGACGCTGCACCTCGCGCAGGAGGTGTGGGGGTGGATTTCGCCCGAGGTCGTGCACTACGTCGGCGACCTGCTGGATTTGTCACCGGCGACCGTCTTCGGCGTCGTCTCGTTCTACAACATGTACAACCAGAAACCTGTGGGGAAGTACCACCTGCAGGTCTGCACGAACCTCTCGTGCATGGTGAATTGCGCGTACGACATCTACGACGGCCTCTGCGAGAAGCTCGGCATCGCGCCGGGCGAGACGACCAAGGACGGCCGCTACACCGTCGTCGAAGTCGAGTGCCTCGGCTCCTGCGGCACCGCCCCCGTCGTCCAGGTGAACAACGACTACCACGAGAACATGAATGTGGAGAAGATGGAGAAGCTGCTCACGCAGCTGAAATAGATGGCAGAGCGGAGAGCGCAGAGCGCAGAAGAATGCCTTTCTGCACTCCGCGCTCTGCGCACTGCGCTCTGACTATGGACCCGATCAAAATTCTCACCGCCAACATCGACAAGCCGAACTCGACTTCGATCGACGTGTACGTCGATGGCGGCGGCTACGAAGACGCGCCCAAGGCGTTGCAGATGACGCCCGACGCCATCGTGCAGCTCGTCAAAGACTCCGAGCTGCGCGGACGGGGAGGCGCCGGCTTCCCGACCGGCAACAAGTGGAGCTTTGTCCCGAAGAACGCGCCGAAGCCGACCTACCTCCTCTGCAACGCCGACGAGTCGGAGCCCGGCACGTTCAAGGACCGCGTCCTCATCGAGAAGGACCCGCACCTGCTGATCGAGGGGATGATCATCGCCGGCTTCGCGATCGGATCGAATCCGATGGCGTACATCTACATCCGCGGCGAGTTCTATTACGGCGCCACCGTTCTCGAGAAAGCGCTCGCCGAAGCGCGCGAGAAGGGCTTCCTCGGCAAAGGCATCTTCGGCTCGAGCTTCGACTTCGACATCACTGTTGCGCGAGGCGCCGGTGCATACATCTGCGGCGAAGAGACGGGCCTCATCGAGTCGATCGAAGGCCACCGCGGACAGCCGCGCGTCAAGCCGCCGTTCCCGGCACTCGTCGGCGCATTCGGCGGGCCGACGGTCGTTCAAAACGTCGAGACCCTCGCCTGCGTGCCGCTGATCGTCAAGAACGGCGCCGACTGGTTCAAGAGCTTCGGCACGCCGCGCAACACCGGCCCCAAGCTCTACTGCGTCTCCGGCAACGTCAAGAAGCCGGGCGTCTACGAGTTCCCGATGGGGATCACCATCAAGGAGCTGATCTACGACCACTGCGGCGGCATCACCGCCGACAGGAAGCTGAAGGCCGTCATCCCCGGCGGCGCCTCGGCGCCGATGCTCACGCCCGATGAGATCGACATTCCCCTCAACTTCGACGCCCTGATGAAAGCAGGCTCCATGCTCGGCTCCGCCGGCATCATCGTCCTCGACGAGTCGGTCTGCATCGTCGACGCCGTCTGGCGCCTCGCGAAATTCTTCGCGCACGAGTCATGCGGCCAGTGCACCCCCTGCCGCGAAGGAACGAACTGGCTCGAGTCAGTCCTCGACCGCCTCGAGCGCGGCGAAGGCCGTCCCCAGGACGCCGACCTCCTCCTCGACATGTCCGACAACATCGGCGGCAAGTCCCTCTGCGCCCTCGGCGACGCCGCCATCGGCCCCGTCATCTCGAGCGTCAAGAAGTTCCGCGACGAGTACCTCCACCACGTCGAGCACAAGGCCTGCCTCCCGGGAACGAAGCGCTACCGCCGCCTCGACACGCCGGTCGCCGCGCACTAGCTTTTCGCGCGAGCGATAGCTAGCGTAGAGCGCCCCTACTCCACCTCTCCCGCGTACACGTTGAACCTCGCGTCGCGGACGAAGCCGAGGAGCCTGAGGCCGAATTCGCGGGCGGCGGTGACGGCTAGGGTGGAGGGGGCGCCGACGGCGGCGAGGGTACCGATGCCGGCGACGATCGCTTTCTGCACGATCTCGAAGCTTGCGCGGCTGCTCACCATCAGGATCGCGCCGGGGAGGGAGGCGGGGTCTTCGCGGACGAGCGATCCGATCGCCTTGTCGACGGCGTTGTGGCGGCCGATGTCTTCGCGGATGCGGAGCAACTCTCCGGTCGGACGAAATATCGCGGCGCCGTGGAGTCCGCCGGTGGCGTGGAATGCCGACTGCTGCTCCGCGAGCAACTCCGGCAGGCGCTGTACCAGCGCGCGGCTGATCCGCGACGCCGGCAGCGGTGCGCTCGAGCGTATCACCCGTACCGCATCGATCGACGTCTTCCCGCAGACGCCGCAGCTCGACGTCGTATAGAAGTGCCGGTCGAGCTTCGACGAGTCGATCGTTGCGCCGGCCGCGAGCGAGACCCGAACGACATTCGGCGAGCCCCAGTGACGGATGCTGTCGATGTCGCCGCCGGAGCGGATCAACGCTTCCGTGAAGAGAAACCCCGCCGCGAGATCGAAGTCATCCCCCGGAGTTCGCATCGTGACCGAGATGGGCTTTTCCGCGACGCGAATCTCGAGCGGCTCTTCGACCGCGAGCACGTCCTCGGCCTCCACCGTGCTCTCCGGCGTGATCCTGAGCACTTCCACCGGCGCGATCCGTTCCTCGGGCACGGTCGATTCTGTATAAAATCCTCCCACCCCCGCAAATTGAATTGAGGAGAGTGCATGCCCGCGACTCCGGCCCGAGCGGAATACCCGATCAAACGGATCATCTTCGCCTCCAGCCTCGGCACCATGATCGAGTGGTACGACTTCTACATCTTTGGAAGTCTCGCCGCGGTCATGTCGGCGCTGCTCTTCCCCGGCAAAGACCCGGCGTGGGACCTCATCAAGACGTGGGCACTCTTCGCCACCGGCTTCGTCGTCCGCCCGTTCGGCGCGATCGTCTTCGGACGCGTCGGTGACCTCATCGGACGTAAGTACGCCTTCATGGTCACCCTCTCGATCATGGGCCTCTCGACCTTCCTGATCGGCTGCCTGCCGACCTACGCGGCGGTCGGGTTCGCGGCGCCGGCGATCCTTCTCGTCCTCCGATTGCTGCAGGGCCTCGCGCTCGGCGGCGAGTACGGCGGCGCGGCGGTCTACGTCGCCGAACACGTCCCGGACAACAAGCGCGGCTTCTACACGAGCTTCATCCAGATCACCGCGACGTTCGGCCTATTCGTCTCGCTCCTCGTCGTCCTCGGCGTCAAGCAACTGCTGCCGGAAGCGGACTTCAAGCAGTGGGGCTGGCGCATCCCGTTCCTCCTCTCGATCATCCTTGTCGCGATGTCGTTCTACATCCGGATGAAGCTCTCCGAGTCGCCGCTCTACGCCGCGCTGAAGAGCCAGGGGAAGACGTCGACCGCTCCGCTCCGAGACTCATTCGGCAACTGGGCGAACCTCAAGATCGTTCTTCTCGTCCTCTTCGGCGCCACCGCGGGGCAAGGAGTGGTTTGGTACACCGGCCAGTTCTACGCGCTCTCGTTCATGCAGAGCATCATGAAGATCAGCCTCGTGCAGTCGTCGATCGTCGTCGCGATCGCGGTACTCCTCGGGATGCCGTTCTTCACCCTCTTCGGCGCGCTCTCCGATCGGTACGGCCGCCTCAAGATCATGATGGCCGGCAATCTCATCGCGGCGATCACCTACCTCCCGATCTACCACGCGATGGTGAGCTCGTCGCCCGATCCGAAACACCCGAACATACTGATGCTGACGCTCCTCGTGTTCGTTCAGGTCATCTACGTCACGATGGTCTACGCGCCGATCGCCGCGTTCCTCATCGAGTCGTTCCCGGCGAAGATCCGCTACACGTCGTTCTCGCTCCCATACCACCTCGGCAACGGCTGGTTCGGCGGCACGTTGCCGCTGCTGGCCGGCGTCGTCGTCGCCGAGACGCACAACAACTTCGCGGGCCTTTACTGGCCGATCGGCGTGGCGCTACTGACGTTTCTCGTCGGCACGTTCTTCCTTTCGGAGAGCCACCGCACCGAGATCTGGCAGGAGGCCGAGGAAGCGCGTCCGGCGTAGCGTCGCGCCGGTGGCAAACGCGTTTTTCCGCTGACAAACGCGTTTTTCGGCTGCGCAAACGTGTTTTCCTGGCTGGCAAACGCGTTTATCCGCCGACAAACGCGTTTTTTCGGACGGCAAACGTGTTTTTCGGCTGACAAACCCGCTTTTCGGGCTGGCAAACGCGTTTCCCCCGCCGGCAGACGCGTTTTTCCGCCGGCAAACGCGTTTTCCCGCCGGCAGACGCGTTTTTCCGCCGGCAAACGCGTTTTCCCGTCGACAAAGCCGTTTTCCCGCCGGCAAACGCGTTTTCCGGGTCTGCCATAGACTCCTCCGCATGAGAAACCGCCTCTTCCTCGCGCTCGTTCTCATCGCCTTGTCGTCGTCTGTGTCGTCGTCTGCGCTCGTCGCGCAGACACGGACCGAAAAGCCGCCGCTCCATGGGAGCCACTGGATGGCGGTTACCGGCAAGCCGCTGGCCGCAACGGCCGGCGCGATGATCTTCGAGCGGGGAGGGAACGCCGTCGACGCGGCCGCGGCGATGATCGCCGCGACCTGCACGATGTGGGACACGCTCTCATGGGGCGGCGAGACGCAGGCGCTCATCTACGACCCGCACCAGAAGAAGGTCATCGGCATCAACGCCCTCGGTGTCGCGCCGACCGGCGCCACCCCGGAGTTCTACAAGAGCAAGGGCTACAACTACCCCCCCGAGTACGGCCCGCTCGCCGCCATCACGCCCGGAACTCCCGGCGGCATCATCACGATGGTCGCCGAATACGGGAAGCTCTCGCTGAAAGAGGATCTCGCTCCGGCGATCGAGATGGCCGACGGTTACGCCATCGAGGCACAGGCCGCGAACGCGTTCGAGAGAGAGAAGGCGCGCATCAAGCAGTGGCCGTACTCGAAGGCGGTGATGTTGCCGCACTTGAATGCCACGGCGGCTGCGCCGCCGCACGCCGCCGAGGTCGGCGGCGCCACACAGAACCAGGCACAGAACACGGGTCCGACGCCGGAGCACGATCGTCCGCAGCAGGCCACCTCACGCGGCACCCGCGAGGCGCCCGAGCCGGGGGAGATGTTCCGCCAGCCCGATCTCGCGGCGATGATCCGCAAGCTCGTCGACGCCGAGCAGCAGGCGCTGAAGAAAGGGAAATCGCGCAAGGAGGCGATCTACGCCGCGAACGACCGCTTCTACAAAGGCGACATCGCGAAGGAGCTCGCGCGCGGCGTCCAGGAGCAGGGTGGCCTGATCACCGAGGCCGACCTCGCGAACTGGCAGGTCCACATCGAGGAGCCGCTCTCGACCAACTACCGCGGCGTCGACGTCTACAAGCTCCGTGAATGGACGCAGGGGCCGGCCATGCTCGCGACCCTCAACATCCTCGAGAACTTCGACCTCAAGTCGATGGGCTTCAACACCTCGCGCTACATCAACACCCTCTACCAGGCGATGAGCCTGGCGTTCGCCGACCGCGACTTCTACTACGGCGACATCTACACACCCCCGGTCGAGCCGATCGTCGGTCTGATGTCGAAGGACTACGCCCGCGAGCGCGCGAAGCTCATCAATCCGAGCCACAACGATCCGAACCAGACCGCCGGCGATCCTTACCCATACCAGCGCGACACCAACCCGTTTCTCGAGCTGCTGAAAAACTGGCCGTCGACCGCGAACAAGCCGGCGCGCATCGCGGCTGCGTCGACCAGCGCCTCGCTGTTCGACACCTCATCCTTCTATGCCGGCACGACGTCAGTCGAAGCCGCCGACACCGAGGGCTGGGTCGTGAGCGTGACGCCGAGCGGCGGCTGGCCGCCCGCGGTGATCGCGGGACACACGGGCGTCGGGCTATCGCAGCGCGCGCAGAGCTTCGTCCTCGATCCCGCCGAGGGCCCATTCAACGTCATGGCGCCCGGCAAGCATCCGCGCGTCACTCTCACACCGACGCTCGCGCTGAAGGACGGGAAGCCGTACCTCTGCTTCTCCGTGCAGGGCGGCGACAGCCAGGACCAGAACCTGATCCAGTTCTTCCTCGACGTCGTCGAATTCGGCTTCACCGTTCAGGAAGCGACCGAGGCGCCGAACTTCAACACCTTCCAGATGCGCAGCTCCTTCGGCAACCACGACATCGAGCCCGGCCACATCCTCCTCAACGACCAGACGCCCCCCTACGTCCGCAGCGAGCTGCGGCGCATGGGCTACACCGCGACGTACGAAGAGCGCACCTCCGGCCCGATCAACGCCATCCTCTTCGACTTCGCCCACGGCACCATGTGGGGCGGCAGCAGCAATCACGGCGAAGACTACGGGATCGGGTGGTAGGCCGTCTCTCAATGGGCCGGCGGCGCCTACCAAGTGCCGAATTTTTTGAGCGTCGCCCGTGAGCCGCTCACTCACCGCTGGCTCGCGAGATCTGGCCCTTGCGCAGCGAAATTTGGCGCGCCACTCGAGGAGCTCTTTCTGCTTCACTCGACGATGACCGTCTCGCGAATGGCGCCGGTTGGGACGCCACGTAGGGCGTCTTCACGGCGGTCCTCGAGAATCAGTGAGATCGCCTCACCGAGGTTCGATCGCGCCTCATCGGCGGTGTGACCTTGCCCGTTGGCGCCGGGGATCTCGGGAGAGTAGGCGATGAACCAATCGCCGTCCTTCTCGATGATCGCGGTGAACTCGTTGTGCATGCGCGGCAAGCTTACCTCCGTGCACCCTTTTCGCCTGATCCTACGTATAGAGCCCTCAGATGAACGCTTTGACGCTGGCGGAGGCGGAGACGCCGCTGGAACGGGCCCGTAGCGGCGACCACGACGCGTTTGCCGAGCTGGTGGAGCGGCACGAGGGGATGGTGTTCAGCATCGCGCTGCACTTCTTCGACGACCGGGCGCGTGCCGAGGAGATTGCGCAGGATGTTTTCCTGCAGCTCTACCGGTCGATGGGCGAGATCGAGACGGACGCGCATCTGCTGTTCTGGTTGAGGCAGGTGACGTCGCGGCGCTGTATCGACGGCGTCCGGCGGGCGCGTATGCGGCTCGTCTCGTTCGAAGACATCGGCGAGGTGCCGGCGAAGACGCACGCGGCCGATCCGTTGCTCGACCGGAAGCTCCAGAAGCTCATCGCCGGCCTCCCTGACCACCAGCGGATCATCGTCACGCTGCGCTACCAGGAAGACCTCGACCCCTCGGAAATCTGCGGCATCGTCGGCATGCCGGTGAACACAGTCAAGAGCCACCTGCACCGCGCGCTGGTCGCGCTGCGTAAGAAGCTGGGAGACCACTGATGCACCTCGAAGACAACCTCAAACGCGCCCTCGCACGGCAGTCCGCTCCGGACGGATTCGCCGAGCGAGTCATGAACGCGGTCAACGCGGTTAGCGCGGAGGCACGCCCCTCACCCGGCGCTTCGCGCCACCCTCTCCCGGAGGGAGAGGGAAGAGGGATTCGCCGTGGCTGGCGCGCCATCGCCGCTGGTCTCGTCCTCACCGCGGTTGCGGGCGGATGGGCCGCGGAGAAGGCGATCGAACGGCGCGAAGGGGAGCGGGCGCGCGAAGAGGTGCTCGTCGCGCTGCATATCGCCAGCGCGAAGGTCCGCGTCGCACAGCAACACGTTCACGAAATCGGATCACATTGAAAGGGAATCCATCATGCGCAAGTTCGCAATCCTGATCTTCCTCGCCGCACTCGCCGCGCCGCTGCACGCGCAGCGGCTCAACCTCGACTTTCCCTCCATCGCGGAGCGCGCCAGCGAGTCGACTGACGTCACGCTCGACGGCCCCATGCTCCGCCTCGCCGCCAAGTTCCTCGACAAGAGCGATCACGACGAGCAACAGGCGAGGGACATCATCAAGTCGCTCACCGGCATCTACGTCCACAGTTACGAATTCGAGCATGAAGGGGAGTACGACCGGAGCGTCGTGGAGAAAGTGCGCGCCCAACTCGGGCCGAGCTGGAAGTCGATGGTCACGGTACGCAGCCGTGTCAAAGAGAACGTCGACATCTACCTCGACATGCGCGGCGAGAACATCGCCGGTCTCCTGGTCATCGACGCCGAGCCGCGCGAGCTGACGCTGGTCAACCTCGTCGGCCCGATCGATCTCGACCGTCTCGCGTCGCTCGAAGGAGAGTTCGGGATCCCGCACTTCAGCAAGGGAGAGAGGGAGAAGGACAAAGAGAAGGAGAGGAAGCATGAGTAAGCGCACGGCCCTCGTCGCCCTCGTCCTCTTCGCCGCTCTGCCGCTGCACGCCGCATTCAGAGATGTCGTCCGCGCCGTGGAGGCGCGGACGCAGATGCACCCGACGTACATCCCGCTCCTCGGCCTGGCTCGTTTTGCCGTCTGGATCGTCCATCCCGAGGGGGTTTACGACTTCCAGCTCGCAACCTTTGAAGGAGAGGCGGCGCGCAACGTCGACTTCGACGAGCTGACTGCGACGGTCCGCAAGGCGGCGGGCAATGATTACCACCCGCTCGTGCAGGCGCGCTCGAAGCGGAAAGGGGAGTTCACGTACATCCTCGCCAAGGCGGTGGACGGGAATCGAGTCGAGTTCATGCTTGCGACGCACGATCATTCCGACACCGTGGTCATCCGCGCCGTCATCGATGCCGATACAATGCTCGCTCACATCAACGATCCGCACTCATTCGCGCGGCTCGGTACAAAGTGAGGAGAGCTGCTCATGCGCCGTTTCGCTCTGGTGGCCGTCATCGTGACGATCGTTTCTCTGATAGTTGGCTGCACCGCCATCCAACAGCAGAAGGCAATGCCCGCAAAGTCAGACAACCTGGAGTTCCACAATCTCCAGGTGTTGTCGCCGAACATCACGCACGATGAGCTGATCGCGACGATGCGCGGCTACACCCGCGCCCTCGGCACTCGCTGCGAGCATTGTCACGTGCAGACCGCGACCGAGCCGAAGACGACGTTCGACTTTCCATCCGACGCGAAGCCGGAGAAGAAGGTCGCGCGCGAGATGATGCGCATGGTGCGCGACATCAACGGCAACTACATCTCGAAGTTGCCGCACGGTTCCGAAGCGCCGCCGAACGTCTCGTGCGGTACGTGCCACCGGGGCCATACGACGCCCGAGCCGTTCAATCCCGCGCCTCCGCCTCCACAGGGGTAAGAGTGAATCGAGGATCGGGTAGAATTCGCTCCCTCGATCCAACATGGCCCGGTACGAAGAACGCGACGAGTCGTACGATCTCCTCAACCACTATCTTCAGGAGATCTCTCGAGTGCCCAGACTCACACCCGAGCGCGAGCGTGAGCTGGGTAAGCGCGTGCAGGAGCTCAACGACCGCGCGGCGCTCGAGGAGCTGGTCCGCGCGAATCTGCGCTTCGTGGTGTCGTATGCGAAGCGCTATCGCAACGCGCACGTCCACTTCCTCGACCTCATCAACGAAGGCAACATCGGCCTGATCCACGCCGCAAAAAAGTACGACCCCGACAAGAACGTCAAGTTCATCACCTACGCCGTCTGGTGGATCCGCCAGGCGATCCTGCACGCGCTGAGCGAGCAGGGAGGGGCGTTCCGCCTCCCGCCGAAGCGCGCCAACCTGATGTACCGCCTCGACAAGGCGATCGCGGCGGCGATGAACGACAACAACCACATTCCGACGCCGGAGGAGCTGGCGCAGGAGCTCGGCGTCACGGTGAAGGAAGTTCAGACGCTGCTGCAGGCGAACAGCGACAACTTCTCGCTCTCCACGGAGCTCGACGACGACTCGCACACGGAGCTCGGCGAGATGATCGAGCAGACCAGCATCCCGTCGGCGGAAGACGCGATGCAGGAGCAGTCGCGGCGTAAGGAGCTGCTCGCGCAGATGTCGGTGCTCTCGCCGAAAGAGCGGCTCGTCCTCACGCTCCGCCACGGCGTGAGCGACAACGTCCCGAAGACGCTGCTGGAGGTCGCGAGCTTCCTCAACCGCGAGCGCGAGAACGTCGCGACCGTGCTTGGCGCCGGGACCTCGAAGGTGTGCGAGAAGCTCGAGATCACGGAGAGCGAGCTCGCGGTCCTGCTCCTCTACACGAACCCGAATTCGAAGGCGTGGCCGCGGTTTTGGTACGAGCTCGGCGACCTCTCGGATGGGATGACGTCCGACATGGCGCGCGACCGCCTCGGGCACCTCCAGGCGCTCCGCCGCCGCGGCGCCGTGCAGCAGGCGATCGAGGACCTCGCGCTCGAGGAGAAGACGATCCTCAAGCTCCGCTACGGCGTGCTGCAGGACGACGAGCTGACCCTCCGCGACATTGGCGAGATCCTCGGCCTCTCCCGCGAGCGCGTCCGCCAGATCGAGCAACGCGCGGAAGCGAAATGCCGGCGCAGCGTGCGGCGGGACCGGTGAGCGAGCCGGCCAACCCCCCCATGGGATGCCTCGACGCATTCGACGTCGGCGCGAAGAAGCTGACCATCCAGACCGAGTTCTTTCCGCGGCCGACCTGGCGCTTCGAGACGAAGGTCTACCTCGCCGGGGCGCTGAAGAAGGTCTACACGGAGGAGATTTCGGAGGGGGACGGAGACCTCCAGGTGGCGCTGAAGCGATTCCACCAGGCGAAGATGGACGAGATCGCCGCCGGGCTTCAGAAGATGAAGCAATAATCGACGCCGTGCGCCTCGAACATCTCTCCGAAAGCGAAGAAGACCACTGGCGCGGCGAGTTCGCGCAGCTCAACTGGATCTTCGGCGCGCTGAAGCTCAGTGTCACGCTGCCTGAGTTTGCGGGCGGAACGCCCGCGCTCCGGACGATGCATTTCGGCTACTACCTCCAGCCGCTGCACCTGAACGCCGACGACCGCGAGGACCTCCCGCGCAAGCTCTGCCACGTCCTCGGCCGCCGCAAGCCGCCGGTCGATTTCCTCGAGCTCGTCGGTGCCGGCGTCCGCATCCCTCACGCCTTTCCCCAGGGCTTCACGCTCGGATCGGTCTTGCGGATCACGTTGATGGAGATACGGCGGATTCCGCTGCGCGAATAGAATTCACGGCCGATGTCCCCCGCCCAGCGCCTGCTGTCCTATTTTGTCCGCTACAAGCGCTCCCTCGCGACCGGCTTCCTCTGCGTGGTCGGCTCCGCTGCGTTCTCGTTGCTGAAACCCTTGATCGTCGGGAACGCGGTCGACGTCCTCTCGCACGCGTTCTCACGGACGGTGCTGGTGAAGTACGGCCTGCTGTTCGTCAGCGCGGCGGCGGTCGAAGGCGCATTCCTCTACGCACAGCGCTGGATCCTGATCGGCGCGTCGCGGCACATCGAGTACGACATGCGCAACGACTTCTACGCGCACCTGCAGAAGCTGCCGCTGAAGTACTACCACGAGCAGCGGACGGGCGACCTGATGTCGCGCGCGACGAACGACCTCTCCTCGGTGCGCATGCTCATCGGCCCCGCCGTGATGCACTCCGCCTCCTCGCTGCTGGTCGTCTTCGGCGCCTTCGCGATGATGATGCGCATCGACCGCGAGATGGCGCTCATCTCCGCGATCTCGATCCCGGTCATCGCCGGCCTGGTGCAGTTCTTCGGCGAGCGGATTCACGTCCGCTTCAAGTCGGTGCAGGACTACTTTGGCGACATCTCGGCGCGCGTGCAGGAGAACCTCGCCGGCGTCCGCGTGGTGCGCGCGTTCACGCAGGAGCAGAACGAGATCGAGACGTTCAAGCGGCTGAATCACGAGTACGTGACCCGCAACCGCTCGCTCATCAAGCTCACGGCGACGTTCTATCCGATGCTGCACGCCATGATCGGCGTGATGTTCGTCGTGATCTTCTTTCTCGGCTCGCGGCGCATCATCGCCGGCGAGCTGACGATCGGGCAGTTCGTCGCCTTCCAGTTCTACCTCGGGCGGATGGTCTGGCCGCTCATCGCGCTCGGATGGGTCATCAATCTCTTCCAGCGCGGCATGGCGTCGATGCAGCGTCTGCACGAGGTGTGGTCGGTCGAGCCGGAGGTCGCGCATGGGAACGATCCGCTCGACGAGCCGCGCGGCGATCTCGACATTCGCGACCTGACGTTCTCGTACGACGGCCGCGCGGTGCTACGCGACGTCGACCTGCAGGTCCGCCACGGTGAGACGATCGGGATCGTCGGCCGGACGGGAAGCGGGAAGTCGACGCTCCTCTCGCTCATCACGCGCACCTTCGAGCCGCCGCCGGGCACGATCTTCATCGACGGCCGGCCGGTGGAGGCGATTCCGATCCACCAACTGCGCGACATCATCGGGATGGTGCCGCAGGAGACGTTCCTCTTCTCGGAGTCGATCGCGGAGAACATCCGCTTCGGCCGCGCCGAGGCGTCGAGCAGGGAGGTCAACGAATC
>DASXHZ010000003.1:0-44812 GCA_036488085.1 Thermoanaerobaculia bacterium | reverse complement strand
GCCGACCGACGCGGGCAGCGCGAGCCGCTACTTCTTCTACACGCCCGAGATGCAGCTGCTCGCCTCGACGGTGGACGACTCGAACAACGTCTGGGGTCAGAGCACGCATCACATCATGTCGGCGCCCCTGCTGATGAACCGAGAGATCATCTGGTTCAACGGCCAGCCTATCGGCGAGTTCGGGCCGCCCCGCACGCCGGACGCAGTGGGGCCACTCTCCTTGCACCGCACCTTCGACACGAACGCGCCGGCGAGCACTCTGTTCTACACCTTCACCGATCACCTCGGCACCCCACTGCTCCAGACCGACGCCACCATGGCGATCGTCTGGCGTGCCGAGCACGAGCCGTACGGCAACGTCTACCTGATGCGCAAGGGCTCCCGCACCGACCAACCCCTCCGCTTCCCGGGACAGGAGCTCGCGATGACCTGGGAAGGGACTGAGGAGAACTACAACGTCTTCCGATGGTATGGGGCCGGGTGGGGGCGGTATACGCAGAGTGACCCGATTGGTATCCAGCGAAATCGCTTCTCGAATCTTTTCCTGTATGCCGACAGCGACCCGATCCGCTATACCGATGACTTGGGTCTAACTGTCTGGGATTGCCGTGTTGTAATGGTACTGTTCGGCAAAGCAATAGGTGCGGTCGGCTTTGTGCACGTGAACTGTTCTTCACAATGCACGAATGGGAAGCAGATCGACCAATTGGTGATGGGAGGCTTCGCCGCCGGATTCGCCGTGGGGCTTCCGGTAGGGTTTGAAATAACCGATCACGTGAAGGTTGATGACGGGTTATCGAGCCTCGACCCGGATGCCCTCGCCGGCAACTTCAACTATCACAGCATCGGAGCCTCGATCGGCGCTGGCTACACCGTTGAAACTGATATGAGTTTCGGATCGCACAAGGTGAAAACGAGCGGCTGGTCGAAGTGGGGCGGTGTATCGGCTGGCATTGATATTGGAATCAGTGCTTTTCTTCACAAACAATACGCGAGTACGCCGCACTGTTGCAAATGACGCCATTCCGTCGCACTCTGCTTGTTCTGATCATTTTTGTCGATTGTGCGATCGCTCTGGTTCTTATTAATGCAGCTCTTCTGCTGTTTTCAAGCGGGAATCTCGGCGAATGGTACGCGCACTGGGCTGATGCCGTCATTGCGGTGTACGGCGTGGCATCATTTGCGTACATTGTCAGCCTGCTAATTTTCGGCATCGTGCTGGCGCGCGATGTTACGTCATCGGTAGCGCGGCGTCTCGGGTGGATGTTACTCGCTATTTTCTTTGGCTACATTATGATCCCAGCTTATCTGTTGTCTCCTCGCGGCCAACTGAGGGACAAATGAACTAACCTCGCTCAGCACTGCTCCCGTAGATAAAAGAACCTCGATTTCGCCAATCTGATCGGTTGGACATTGTTCTCAAGGAGCGGCCGTCGGGCTAGGTGCCGGTTGCATTCAGGTGATCATGGGCGACGGTAAGAGGACCGTGACGTGTGGCGGAAGTGTTTTTGAGGCATTTCTATAGGACTCGATGTGTACGGAGGCGACTCGACGGTTGTGACCGGCCATACAGGAGTTGTTGCAAATGACCGTGTGATAGGGACCAGCCCGGGTCTATGGCTACGCGGTCGCGGTCTGCTTTTTCTTTGCGATCGCATTCTTCGTCACTGCGAACAATCCGAACCGAAACCGACTCTCAAGATTTGCCGCGTCATATTCAGAGCACCAATTATGTTAGTAGTGCTTCGTCGGATCGGCGGCTGCGAACAATAGGCATTCTGGGTGCTGTACTGGAGTGTTTTCGTTATCATTCTGGCGTTTTTGCCTAGTAATGACGCTTAAGCTACTTGCATGCTGCGCGGTTCTGGCACTAGGATCGCGATCGCGGCCGTGGAGTAGCATCGGTGATACTGTGAACGAAGCGACCGGAAACGAGACAAGCGATTTCGTGACACGAGATCTGCTCGCCGCGTAACCTCATTGTCATGGTGGCGATAGAAGAGAAGGAGCGTCAGGCTGATGATGCGTTGCTTCTGGAGCTGGGATGATGCGGTTTCGTGATTTCACCGAGGTTTACGTGCGTCGCGAATCCACCTGGCGTCCCCCGGAGGACGGCAATCCGGTGCATCGCGCGGCGTGTGGCGGGATTGTGACTCCATGGGATCGCCGGGGACCACGTTCACTACTTCCAGATGCAACAAATCCCGAGCGACTGCGATTGCTTTTGGAAGAATGTTCACATCACGACCGCGCCGCCGCCGGTTCCTTATGCAGTGCCCTTACCGACTTCGGACCTATGCCATGAGAGACACAGGTCTGACGTACATCGATGGGCGGGAGATTCACGTGGGGGATCGAGTGCTGTTCGGTGGTCACCCTGCGACAGTCGTTGCGGTCATCGGTCGGGAGAATACTCAGATGGCTTTCTTGCCGCCGATTGGAGTGATTACGATCGGGGTTTCTTGATGCGCACCGAAGATGGTCAGCTGTACATGACGAGTACGCAGATGAGGATATCGATCTTGTGGCGCGGGACGGCGCAGCCGAAGCAGTCATTTGATGATCTGATGAAAGGACTCAGCAGCACGTCGAGCCTCTGACCTACCGATCGCTGCAGATGGCGGTGTGCGAAGGATCCCACCACTTCCTGCAGAGTCGCGGTGCGTGGCGGAACCTCGGCTGGCGCGGTTTGCAGTGATCAACCTGAGAGAGTGCGTGGTCGAGCGCTTGGTAGCCGTCGAGAGAAGAACAGAACCTGGCGCCATCATCGGCAACGCCAGCGGCGGCGACCAAGCCGCGGCCGCATACCGGATGGTTCTTTCGCTGACCCGACCCGCCCGCCCCCCGCCGCCGCATCGTTACAGCATTCATCGACGACGTCGCGATGGGCAGCACGCTCCACCCTCGCCGCGCCGTGCGCGCCTGGCTGCGCCAGCCGCACGTTGCCTCTGGCAAACCGGTGCTTCCACCGCCCACACCCCCAGCGCCGGCCGCCGCGTCTCCCGCCCCGGCGACTACGCGTGTTCTCGTCGATGCGGCCGCACATCACTCCGTCGACGACGCCTGCGTGCAATCGCGTCGATCGTCGACGGCGTCAAGGCCTCCACCGCCCGAACCGCCTTGACCCCGTCGCCGATCGACGCGTCTGCTGCGGCACAATACGATTCGAAAGAGTCGCGCAAGAAGTGATCCGCGAGCGCGGCGATGCCGAGATGCTCGCGGCAAATATAGACGGGCTTCAGCCCGGCCCGGGCGAGTTGAGCCCTGCTCTTCGCCGCCACTCATTCCAGACGACGATTGCGGCTGCTGGAAGATAGAAGCCGAGGACGACTATGATCCACGCCAGAGGATGCTGATCGCCGGATCGGGGAATCCACCAGCCGGCGGCACGGCTCACGCCGACAGCCGTCCACGACGTAGCGAGCAGTACCGCCATCTGCCACGGCGACATCGGAGCGACGAAGAGCAGAAGTTGGTCATAAAAGAAGCGTTGTGGCACCAGTGACATCGCCAATACGCACCGCCCTCGCCAAGTCCGCCATGCGTACGCCGACGCGAGAAGAAGAACTCCGGGTCCGACGAGAAGCGGCGGCCGTCCGATGTACGTATCGAGGCTTCCGCTCTTCAGCCAGATCCACGGCCAGCGCGGAAAGACCGCAAGCGACAACAGTACGATGCCGGCCGCCGCGATGATCGTTCGCGTTCGCCAATGACCCGCCGCAGCAAGGACGATCCCTATCTGCGGTTTGACCACTGCGAACGGAAGAAGCGCAGGGACCAATAGCGCCGCCGTCAGTAGAGGCGACCATTGAACCGAGTGGAGCGCCGCCACATATGAGGGCGTTACAAACAGCAGAAGTTGCCATGCCGATCCCTTTCTTCGAATCGCCTCCGCGAGCGCGAACGACACGAGGCCGTCAAATGTCGCAGCGACGAGCGGGATCGGAACGACCAGCAGCGGCGACAGGACGAGCATCGTCGTAAACGGATAACTCGCCAGTCGTCCCGCGCGCAACCGGACCGCGTATGCGGAGCTGCCGTGGATAAACTGCGCCATCCCGACAAGCGGCGGCCCGATGTCGCCGATCCCCACTCCGTGCAAGGTAATCGGGTGCGGCATCAGGAAAGCGACGATCGCCGCGATTGAGCCGATGAGCGGCGGTACATACCGTGGCACCCTCACAAACGGGAACTCTACGACAAGCTCGTCTCGAACACCAGCTACCGTGGCCAGTTTCGTGAGCTGTGCCGGAGAGACTTGAAATGCGACGAACAACGTCTGGGGTCAGAACGCGCATCATCATGTCGGCGCCGCTGCTCATGAACCGCCGGATCATCTGGTTCAACGGCCAGATCGTTCGATCTCGCCGGCGAGTCGACCACCATCAATTATCCGGCATGCCGCTTCCCATTGCGGGCTGAGCTTGTTATCCTCTACATTTCTCCGAATTAATATCTCTTCTCGCGTCGGTAGGTGAAAGTATGTCGATTGGGTCAGGAACTCGCGATGACACGGGAAGGGACTGAGGAGAACTACAACATCTTCCGATGGTACCGGGATGGGTGGGGGCGGTATACGCAGAGTGACCCGCTGCGACTTCGTGTTGGGTCAAATCTTTATGACTACCGTGAGAGACTGTCGCCCTTTGGTTACGAACAACGACGAGAGACAATCAGTTGGACGTCGGGGCAATTCACCCATTTGCTGATGCGGACTCGTGATTACGCCGCGGTCTCGCGCCGCGAACCCACCGGCGCCCGCCGGAGCGTGGCCGGCTTGTGACCCCATTCGTGGGGAAGCGACCCTCTTCGGCGGATGCGGTCGCAGTCGCTCTGGTGATCCTGCTCCTGGCGGCGTGTTTCGCGGACGTTCTCCTCAGTGGGTCGTCGTTTTTCGTCCGCGATCTGACGCGCTATTACTTCCCGACGAAGAGCGTCATCCACCGTATTGTGGCCTCGGGTGAACTGCCGCTCTGGAATCGCTTTTATGCTGGCGGACAGCCTGCTCTCGCCAACCCGGAATATGAAGTCTTCTATCCCGGCCAGTGGCTGATCCATCTTCCCGATTTCTACCTCGGATTCCGGCTTCACATTCTGCTGCATTTCTTGATCGGCACGATCGGGATGTACGCTCTAATGCGGTCGCTGAGGGCACGCGCCGAGGCGGCGCTCATCACCGCGATTTCTTTCGCTTTGAGCGGCCCGTTTGTGTCGGCGAGCAACTTGTTGACTACGCTCTTTCCGTTGGCGTGGTTTCCATGGTGTCTCCTCTTCTTTCGCCGTTATCTGCTGCAGCGAACGAGGAGAGACCTCGCGCTCGCAGCAATGTGCATGGCGATGGTTCTCCTGATATTCGAACCCGGTAACGTACTGCAGATTGCGGGGATCTGCGCCGGCTACGCGTGGTATCACGCTGTCCGATCGCAAGAGCGCTGGCGCGCCATCGGTGCCAGCACGGTTCCGCTCGCCCTCGCCGCCGGAATCGCTGCCGTGCAACTGCTGCCGACCATCGACTTCATCCGTCACACGGCGCGCTCGCTCGGGATGTCATACGAAATGATCGCGACCTGGAGCCTTCCGCCGATCCGGCTCGCCGAATTTCTGCAACCGCATTTCTTGGGCCGTAATCCTTTCCTGAGCAACGACTACTGGGGAGGTTTCCTATATCGCGGTCAAGGTGCTCCGTACTTTCAGAGCCTTTACCTCGGATTGCTGCCGCTCATCGCGCTGATCTCAGGCGTCGTTCGCCGCGACCGGAAAACGGTCGCCGGCGTGCTCTCGGCGGCCCTTCTGCTGATCGTCTGCATGGGCGACCACACGCCGCTGCTTCGGCTGGCCTACGAGGCGAAGGTGCCGCTCGCTCTCCGGTTTCCGGAGCGATTCGCCACCGGCGCCGCATTCATACTCGTTCTCGCATCGGGACTCGCTATCAATCGGGTCTTGAACGATCGCGCATGGCTGGCGACCTCGTTCAAAGTTGCGATGGTCGTCTTGTTCATGACCGTCATCATGACCGGGTTCGCATTCACGGGCATTGGCGAGACTACGTTTGCCAGGCTCTGGCAAGTGTCGCCAAACGCCCTCGCTCGCTCGATGAGCATGTGCCGCGCTGACTGGCTGTCGGTTCTATGGCGTGCCGTGGTGCTCGCTGGTGTTCTCGCCACACTGCGTCGTCGTCTCGTCCCCGCCTTTGCGGTTCTGTTCGTCGTGCTCGACCTCGTGCCGCTGGTCAACGAGCTGGCGCCGCGCATGCCGCGTGAATTCTTCTCGCCTCCGCCGATCGTCGACGAACTGCGAGACGCCGGGCCGGCGTCTCGAATCTTCTTTCAGCCCGAATGGAGCGCCGGACCGGTCATGAGGTGGTACAACGCCGACCGATCCAGAATCTATTGGGTCATTCGAAACGGTCTTTTCCCGAGGCTGCCTGCGGCGTGGGGGCGTTCGACGATCCTCGAGCGCGACATTGACCTGACGAATCTTCGCCCCGCGGCGGATTTCCTCAAAGCCTTCTTGCGCCATCCACCTCGGGATCCGATCCAGTTGGACGCCTGGGCAGCGATGGCGAATGTCGAGTGGCTTGCTGCGTTCCGTCCGCCTCTCCCGCGGCCCCGCGACCCGAGCGCCGTTCGCCCGATCACGTTCCTCCGGTTGCGGGAGAGCCCGCGGTACTACTTTGCTGACGAGGTCGTACCGTTTCGCTCGGAGGAGGACTTTGTTGAGGCAGTGAGCAGTCATCAGCATGGTCGGCATGCCGCCTACGTGGCGGCTGGAAGTCTCTCCGCGAGTCGCGGCTCGGTGCTCGCGTTCGAGGAGCGCGCGAACCACGCCGAGGTGGATACCGTCACGAGCGGGCGAGGGCTGCTCGTGGCCAGCGTGACACGCGATGACGGCTGGCGCGCTACCATCGACGGACGGCCTGCCACCATCCTTCCGGTGAACATTGCTTTCCAAGGCGTCGCAGTGCCGCCTGGCCATCACCGCATCGCGTTCACCTATCACAATCCATTTTTCGACGCCGGCGTCGTGATCAGTGCGATCACGCTGCTTCTGGCCCTGTTCCTTTTCTCAGCCCGCCACGCCGGTTCAGCGCTGACGTACAGCGAAACCGGATGGATCCGAGGATGCGAAAAAGAACAGTTGACATCACCTCGCGACATGTTGTAGATTAGGTTTGGAACTGTCCCTCAACGTGAGAACGGTTCTTGCGGCGAACGGGTGGGGGTCGACAGGCTGAAAGGCCAACTGACTCGTACCCATGCGGGAGTCGAGCAAAGCTCCTCCTGCCGCGGGCTCCGGGGGTCGTGCACACCTCCGGGAAATCATCAACCGGAAGAGTCGACTCGTTGTCGCCTTTTTCCAACCGGTGGACCGCCATGCACTCGTCGACAAGTCATGTCGCCCTCCGGACAACCTTTCCCCGGTCGAATTTGAAAGGGAGGACGATATGTATCACCAGATCATCAACAGCAGTACCACGCCCAACGCCGCTGCGGACACGCCGCAGCCGCAAACGCCGCTGACGCCGGAGGCGATCGTCGGTCAGCTTCGAGACATCCGTAGCCAGATCCAGGAGGTTGCGCCGCTGAACGCTCAGCAGCGAGTCCAGCTCCGGAGACGGATTCTCACGTCGAACGAGATCCTGCAGGCGTCGATCAACGCCATCGGGGCATCGCCGATCGTCTCGCAGGCGGTCGGACAGTCCGAAGACGTCCGCGGCATGCACGAGGAGTCGAACCGCTGGACGGCGGTCGAGGACGAACTGAGGGGGTTGTTGAACGGCATCGCGGGAGCGAACTTGATCCGTCGCCAGCGTCTGTCGGTCATCGCCGGCCAGACGTTCGCGATCAGCAAGCAGCTCGTGCGCGATCCGGCCAACGCTCAGCTCGTGCCGCACGTGGAGGAGATTCACCGTCTGAAGAGCTCGAAGCGGCGCAAGAAGGCGGCGCCAGCTTCCGAGACGCCGGCTCCGGCGCCTCAGGTCCCGGCACCACAGCACGTGCTGGGAGAGTCGAAGGAGTCTGGAACGTAATGTAAGGTAGAGGGGAGGGCCGGGCGCTTCGCGAGCGCCCGGTCCTTCACTCGATCGCCAAGAAGGGAGAGAGAAATGTTGATTCCCCTGACGAGAGCCATGGCACAAGGGCCGATGAGCCCCGAGCGCGAGGCGCGCCTCGCGGAAATCGAAAGGCTGACCACGGTCGGGTTGGTCGCCTGGAGGCGGTTGTGGAAACTCTTGCCCGATCCGGAGAACCAGGCCCCCATTCTTCCGCCTGTTCCGATGAAGCCGGGGGAGCTGAGGCGGCTGGCCGCTCGCATGCGGGCCGGACTCGTTCCGGAAGGAACGGTCCCGGTGAGCGTGGAGGAGGTGGAGAGAGTCGCCGTCTACCAGAAGCGCGCGATCTGGGCATGGCGCAAAATGCGCTCTATCGAGGAGCGGCTGAAGCCACTGTGGGCGGCTGAGGAAGCAGAATGCGAGAGGATCGAACAGGCGGTGTTTCACGAGACGAAGAGCGTCGTGACGGCCGATCCTGACGACAGCACGAATGAATCGTTTCAGACGATGAAGCGGGCATTTCGGGAATGCTCCGGCCGCCGCCGCGGCGCGCGGCGGAAAATGGGCGTTTAGCGCTAACCCTCGCTCTTGCAATATCTTCTCGTTTCGCGTATTTCACGGGTTCCGGGAGCTTCCGGGCGGATCGATGGCACAGGCGACTACTCCGAAGATCGAAGAGCTACGGTTCCGGATCAAGACCGATCCGAAGAGCCGTCTCTTTTTCCCCCTCGCCGAGGAGCTGAGGAAGGTGTCGGCGCTCTCGGAGGCCGAGGCGGTCCTGCGCGCCGGGCTGGAACACCATCCGACGTATCTGTCCGCCTGGGTTTCTCTCGGGCGCGTCCTGCGGGAAGAGAAGAATGATCCGGCGGCCATCGCGGCGCTGACCAAGGCGCTGCAGCTCGATCCCGGCAATGTCGTCGCGGCCCGGCTCCTCGCCGATGCGTACCTGGCGCAGGGGGAGAAGCTCGAGGCGTTGAAGAAGTACAAGCTCGTCCACGCGCTCATGCCCTCGGACGAGGAGCTTCAAGGCCTCATCATCCGGATGGAGCGCGAGGTGAATCCGCCGCAGGTCGCGGTGGCGGAACCGGAGCCGGAACCGGAACCCGCCCGCGAGGCAGCCGGCGCACCGCCACAGAGTGCCGAGGAAGAGTCGCCTTGGGCGGACGCAGCTTCGTCGCTCCTCGATGAACACAGAGTCGAAGAAGCGACGGCCGACGACGAGCCGATGAGCGTGGCGCACGAGGAGAGTCCTTTCGAGGAGTCGGCGCAGCCGTTCACGACGGCGGCGTTTGAAGTGGAGGCGCCCGAGGGGATGCACGTCGGCCGCGCGCCGATGGAAGCGGAAGTGCCGCTCGATATGACGGCCGAGATTCCGATGATCGACGCACCGGCGATGGCGCCGGAACCGTCTCCGCCGCACGAAGACATCACCTCGACGCTGACGATGGCCGATCTCTACGCGAAGCAGGGCCTCGTCGCCGATGCGCGGCAGATCTACGAGACGATCCTGCTTCGCGATCCGGACAATGAGACGGTGCGCGCGAAGGTAGCGGCGCTCGAAGCCGGCTCCGGAAGCCATCCGAAGGTGAAGAAGCTGGAGGCGTGGCTCGCGAAAGTCGGCCGCCGCGAGGTGAGCCATGTTTAAAGAAGTGCTCACCGGGATCCGCGACCGCGTCGAAGGGACGCTGGCGGTGAGCCTCATCGGTCTCGACGGCATCGCGATCGAGTCGATCAAGGGTGACAACGTTCCGCTCGACGTCTTCGGCGCCGAGTTCGGCGGCTTCATCAAGTCGGTCCGGCCGAACACGGAGCTGAACACGGGCGAGGTGCTGCAGTTCGCGCTCGTCACCGAGAAGTACATCACGTTCCTCTCCGCCGTTACCTCGGAGTACTTTGTGCTACTCGTCATGCGTCCCGACGGCAATTACGGGCGCGCGCGATTCGAGCTCGCCAAGGCGAAGCATCTGCTGCGCGACGAGCTGATTTGAAAGGGTCGAAGATTTGAACTTCAAAGAGATTCTCGAGCTGATCGACAAGGTGGCCGAGCGCGACATCGCCTCCGTCGAGATCGAGCAGGCCGGAACCAAGGTCAAGATCGAGGGGAAGACGGCAGGTCCTCAGGTCCTTCACTCCTATGGCGACGCGGCGGGCCAGCCCCCGGCGGCAATGCCGCCAGCGGCTCCGGCGGCCGCCGCTGCCGCCCCCGCGCATGCGCCGAAAACGGAGGAAGACGCGGACGCCGGCCTCCACATCATCACCTCGCCGATCGTCGGCACGTTCTACCGCTCGCCCAACCCGGAAGCCGAAGCGTTCGTGAACGTCGGCGACAGCGTCTCGAAGGGAAAGGTTCTCTGCATCATCGAGGCGATGAAGCTGATGAACGAGATCGAGTCGGACGCCGATGGGACCGTGGTTCGCATCTATCCGCAAAACGGGCAGCCCATCGAGTACGGCGAGAAGCTCTTCGCGATCCGCGTCTGACCTGAACCGATGATCTCCAAAGTACTGATCGCCAATCGCGGCGAGATTGCTCTCCGCGTCATTCAGGCCTGTAAAGAGATGGGGCTGAAGACGGTGGCGGTGCACTCGGAAATCGACCGTGACGCGCTGCACGTCCGCTACGCCGACGACGACGTCTGCATCGGCCCGGCGCTCGCACGCCAGAGCTATCTCTCGATATCCAGCATCATCGCGGCCGCCGAGATCACGGGCGCCGACGCCATCCACCCCGGTTACGGTTTCCTCGCGGAGAACGCGCACTTCGCCGAGATCGTCGGCGAGTGCCAGCTCACGTTCATCGGGCCGTCGCCTGAGGCGATCCGGCTGATGGGCGACAAGTCGGTCGCGAAGGACACCGCGAAGAAAGCGGGGGTGCCGACGGTCCCCGGCAGCGACGGTCCGCTGCGCTCGGTCGAAGAGGGAATCGAGGTCGCGCGCGCCATCGGATTTCCGGTCATCCTCAAAGCCTCGGCCGGCGGTGGTGGACGCGGGATGCGCATCTGTCCCGACGAAGCGGGACTCCAGAACGCATTCGACACGGCACGCCACGAGGCGGAGCGGGCCTTCGGCGTCGCCGACGTCTATCTCGAAAAGTATCTCGAGCATCCGCGCCACATCGAAGTGCAGGTCTTCGGCGACACGTACGGCCGCGTGGTCTCCCTCGGCGAGCGCGAATGCTCGATCCAGCGCCGCCACCAGAAGCTCATCGAGGAGTCGCCGTCATCCGCGATCACGCCGGAGATGCGCGCGCGGATGGGGGAGGCGGCGGTGAAGCTCTGCCGCGCGGTCAACTACGTGAACGCCGGCACGATCGAGTTCCTCTTCCAGGATGGCGAGTTCTATTTCATGGAGATGAACACGCGCATTCAGGTCGAACACCCGGTCACCGAGGAGGTGACGGGGATCGATCTCGTGAAGGAACAGATCCGCGTGGCGGATGGGGAGCGGCTGTCGGTTCCCGAAGGCGATTTCCGGCTGCGCGGACACGCGATGGAGTTCCGCGTCAACGCCGAGGATCCGGTCACCTTCGCGCCGAACCCGGGAAAGATCCGGGAGTTTCACGTTCCGGGCGGGCCGGGAGTGCGTGTCGACACGGCAGCGTATCGCGACTACGTCATCCCGCCGACGTACGACTCGCTGATCGCGAAGCTCGTCATCCGGGGCAAGGATCGCCTCGAGGTGATCGCGCGCGCGAAGCGTGCCCTCGACGCGTTCATCATCGAGGGCGTGAAGACCACGATCCCGCTCCACCGTGCCATCCTCGAAGACGAGCGCTTCGTCCGAGGCGACATCTCGACGAGGTTCATGGAGAGTTTTGAGTGGTAGTTTGATTCACCACAGAGACACAGAGGACTCAGAGAGTTGATTGAACTTCATTTCTTTCTTCTCTGTGCCTCTGTGGTGAATCGCCTCCCGGGATAAACTACGAAAAACTCCCACATGAAAATCTACCTCGTCGGATTCATGGGAGCCGGCAAGACGACCATTGGTCGCGAGCTGGCGTCGCGCCTCGAAGCGCCGTTCTTCGACGTCGACGATCTCGTCGAAGCGTCGGAGAAGATGACAGTCAAGGACATCTTCGCCGCGCACGGCGAGCCGTACTTCAGAAAACGGGAGCGCGACCTGTTGCGCTCGACCAAGTACCTCGAGTCGGCAATCGTCGCGACCGGCGGCGGGACGTTCACGTTCGAGGAGAACATGCAGTTCATCCAGTCCGAGGGGCTGTCGGTCTATCTGTCGGCGCCGTATGCCCTGTTGCGCGCGCGCATCGGCGACAGAGCGGCGGAACGGCCGCTCTTTCGCGACGACGCGGCGGCACACGAGCTGTACGCCAGCAGGATCAAGTACTACAAGGCCGCTGACGTGACGATCGAGATCCGCGAAGAAGAAACGCCCGGCGAGATCGTGGAGCGGCTCCTGCTGGAGCTGCCGAAGGGCGTGCTCGAATCGGCGAAGCGCGCGCGGAGGCTGGCGTGAGAGCGCTCGTCGTCAGCGATCTGCACTCGAATCACGAAGCGCTCCGCGCGGTGCTGAGCCGCGTGCGGCGCAAGAAGTTCGACCGCATCATCTGTCTCGGCGATTTCGTCGGCTACGGCGCGCAGCCGAACCAGGTGCTCGACCGGATGCGGACGTTGCGCCCGCCGAAGCTCTACATCCGCGGCAACCATGACCGGGTCGCTGCGGGCATTGATGCCGCGGACGGGTTCAACGCCGCCGCCAGGCATGCCGCGCTCTGGACGCGCGATCACCTCAGCGCCGCGAACCAGCAGTTCCTCGCGAAGCTGCCGCTCGGGCCGCTCGTCGACCACGACGTCGTCGTCTGTCACGGCTCGCCGCACGATGAAGACGAGTACGTCTTCAACGACCATCACGCCGCGCAGGTGTTCCACTCGATCGAAGGGCGATTCATCCTCTACGGCCATACGCACTTGCCGGTGGTCTTCTCGATGGATGACCGCCACCGCGTCCGCGGCTCTTCGGTACGCGGCGACGCGACGGTGCGCCTCGACCCGGAGCTGCGCTATCTCATCAACCCCGGCTCCGTAGGCCAGCCTCGCGATCGCAACCCGGAAGCGTCCTTCCTCATCTTCGACTCCGTGAAGCTGACCGTGCAGTTCTTCCGCGTCCCCTACGACGTCGCGAAAACCCAGACTGCGATTTTGAAAGCCGGTTTGCCGCGCGTGCTTGCCGATCGGCTGACGTACGGAACGTGAAGGTCGTTACTCGTTACTCGTTATTCGTTATTCGAGACTCGAGTAACGAATAACGAGTAACGAGTAACGAGTAACGAAACGTACCCGAGCGATGACGGCCTGTCCTCGCTAGAGGAGAGCCCGTTCGTCGCGCGACACGTAACCCACTGAAAACACGGACTCTGCCGTGGCATGTGGAACGCAGCAGGGGAAGCCGGTTGTTTGCAGGAGAGACAATGCGAAAGCTCGCAATCCTCGCGCTTCTCACCCTCGCCGCTGCGCCGCTGTACGCGGAGCGAGGGCAGTCTTACATCACCTACGACGACGGCGGCACCGTCATTCGCCAGTCCGACGACGGGCGACAAGTCGACGCACGGATCAATATTCCCCTCTTCGCGGGCGACGAGATCACGACCGCCCGCCGCGGACGCAGCGAGATCCGTCTCTCCGACGGCAACGTCCTCGGCCTCGACCAGTCGACCCAAATCCGGCTCGATACGATCCTCAACTCCGTCGAGACGAGCGACGGCGCGCAGACGGTGGTCGAGCTGAAGTACGGCCATGTCATCCTGCAGCGCGCAAGCGAAGAGACGACGGACGTCGTTCGTCTCGACACCGACAACGCCAGCTACGTCGCCGACGATGAGGCGATCTACGCCGTCGACACCGATCGCGGCCGCGACCGCGTCACCGTCTTCGAGGGCAACGTCGAGGTGCGGACGCCGCAGAAGACGCAGCGACTGCGCTCCGGTGAGGAAGCGCAGGTCGACGATCAAGGGGTCTTCGGACTCGTCAACCAGTCGTACTCCTCCTCCGACGACTTCGAGCGCTGGTTCCTCCGCCGCTCCGAACGGTACGGCCACGGCAGCTCGCGGTATCTCGACCGGTCGTTGGCCTATGCGGACGCCGACCTCTCGTCGAACGGGTCGTGGGTCTACGTGAGCGGCTTCAACACCTGGTGCTGGCGTCCGCACGCGGCGGTCGGCTGGCGTCCTTACTTCAATGGCGAGTGGGTCAGCAGCCCGTCCGGCTCACTGATCTGGGCTTCCTACGAGCCGTGGGGCTGGGTGCCGTATCACTACGGCCGCTGGGCCCTCGATCCGTTCTACGGGTGGGTGTGGCTGCCGGGCGCCGGTTATTCGCCCGCGTGGGTCTATTGGATGTACAGCCCCGAATATGTCGGATGGGCGCCCGCGGGTTGGTGGGATTGCTACCGTCCTTATTACAACTGGTGCTACCGGCCATACGCACGTGCGAGCTGGGAGGTCGGCTGGTTCGGCCGCATGCGGGTCGGCGATATCGATTTCAGGCCGTGGACGTTCCTCCGTCCGAATGAGATCGTCGGCGTCCGCGTCGACCGCGCCGCGCTCTCGGCCGATGCCGCGCGCGAGAGGCTGCTGCGCGGCAGCGGCGGCAACGCCGGCTCGGGCCTGGTGGCCGTTTCGACGCAGCCCGCGCGCTTCACGCGAAACGATCTGCGCGATCCGGCGCAGGCGGTGAACAACATCATTCGCCGCAGCGGAAACGGCGGTAATACCGGCGGCGGCGATCTCGCACCGTTCATTCGCCGTGACCCCGATCTCTCCAACGGCATCCGGGAGCGCGTCGTGCGATCGCGCGGCGGCGAGTCGGGGGGCGGAACGCGGACGGGCGGCCTCGCGCCGATTGGACGCGGCGGACTCGCGCCGATCGGTACCGGCGGACTAGCGCCGATCGGTACTGGCGGACTCGCTCCCATCGGCGGCGGACCCGTGGCCCCCATCGGCGCCGGCCCGGCCCCGGCGGGAGCAGGTGTCGTGGCGCCGACATACGACAATCGCATCCGCCGCGATACCGGCGGATCTCCGGCCGACCGTGGCGGTGCATGGCGCGACCGCGACATCCGCACCCGCGGCGGCGAGTCGAACGGCGGCGGCCTCGGCCGAGTGACCACTCCGCCCAACGAGCAGCCGGGGACGGCGACGAGTCCGAACACCAACGCGAATCCCATTTCGGGCTCGAATCCCGGCGCATCGTCCGATGAGTGGCGCCGGCGCGCGGTGAAGGGCCGGACGGGGGACAACGGCGCCGGCTCGTCCGCTGGTGGGGATCGCGGCAAGTCGTCCATTCCACGCCGGATCATCGACGCCATCGGCGGTCCGCGCGTCTATCCGGGCGATCGCGGCGGCTCGCACAACTCGGGCGGCAGCCGCGACTCGGGCTCGCACGGAAGCAGCGGCAGCAGCGGGAGCAGTGGAAGCCAGCACTCCTCGCCCCCGCCGCCTCCTCCGCAGCCGCACAATGACGGAGGCGGAAGCCACAACAACGGCGGTGGCCACGAGAGCAAGGGACACGGTCAATAAGGCATGAGACGACGCGCGGCGATTACAATCGCCGCGTGTCCGTACCGCTCTTCTTCGCCCTCTATTGCCTGGAGGCAGGAGTCTTCTTCACGGTCGCGCCCTGGACCCGTGTCTGGACGCTGAATCCGGTCCTGCACCACCAGATCGCCATCGCCATCTGGGCCGATAACCCATTCGTGCGCGGGTTCATCTCGGGCGTCGGCGTGATGCACCTCATCGTCGGCATCCGCGACCTCGGGCGGATCGCGCGGACGCGCCACGCCGGAGGCGACGAGTAGTGCGTTCGGCGGATCGGTCCCGATTCTTCTTCCCGATCCTCTCGAGCATCGCGCTCTTCGCGATTTACGCACTGCTCAAACACGACCCGCGTCTTCTCCCGCGGCTCGGCGATCTTCGCGAGGTCTTCGGCAAAGACCTCGCCCTGCTCCGCTTCGCGGCGTACATCCCGGTGGTCCTCCTGGTCGTCCGGGTCTTCGATAGTTTCGTGTTCGACCTCGCGATGGCGCGCCGGCGCGGCGTCTCGGCGCCGCCGCTGCTGCGCGACGTCATCGCGCTGATCCTCTATCTCCTCCTCTTCGGCTCGCTCTTCACCACCATCTTCAATTACGACTTCCGCACGCTCCTCGGCGGCGGCGCACTCCTCGCCGCGGTCCTCGGCCTCGCGTTGCAGGACACGCTCGGAAATTTGATTTCGGGGATCGCTCTGCACATGGAGGACAGCTTCGAGGTCGGCGACGTGATCAAGTCGGGCGACTTCATCGGCCGTGCGGAAGACGTGAGCTGGCGGGCGACGAAGATCCGTACCTACAACAACGACGTCGTGATGATCTCGAACTCGCTCCTGGCGCGAGAACCGCTGGAGGTCTTTCCCCGCCAGAACCCGAATGGGCGCGTGCTGCAGGTCGGGATCGACTATCACTTCGCGCCGGCGATGGTCATCGACGTGCTCCAGCGCGCGGCGTCGCACGTCGAAGGCGTCGATCGCGAGATGCCTTGTTTCGCGCGGGTCGGGGGCTTTGGCGACTCGGCCGTGATGTACGAGGTCAAGTACTTCATGCGCGACTACATGCAGCGCGACCGCATCGACGCCGACATCCGCAAGGCGGTCTGGTACGCGATGCGGCGCAACGAGATCGCGATTCCGTTCCCTGTGCGCGCGTATCACCCCTACACGCCGCCGACGACGGACCAGCAGACGAAGGTCAGCCGCGAAGAGCTCCTGGCCCGGTTGCGCGAGGTCGACATCCTCATCCCGTTGTCCGGCGAGGCGCAGGCGGCAATCGCCGACAGCGCGGAAGTGCACGTCTACTCGAAGGGCGAAACGATCATCCGTCAGGGTGGGGCTGGGCAGTCGATGTTCGTCATCGACAGCGGGAAGGTTTCCGTCCGCGTTCCAGATGACGCCTCGTCCGACGTCCGAGAGGTGGCGCAGCTCGGCGAGGGCGACGTCGTCGGCGAGATGGCGCTGCTCACCGGCGAGACGCGCACCGCGGACGTCATCGCGCTGACCGACGTGGTCGCGATCGAGATCGGCAAGAGCGCTTTGCAGCCGCTTCTCGTCGGACACCCCGAGCTGGCAGATGCTCTCTCCGAACAGATCGCGCGACGGCAGGAACACCTCGACACCTTGCGCGAAGTGACGCCGGAACAGATGCAGACCACGGTCCTCTCGCGCATTCGAGACTGGTTCGGGCTATGAAACGGCTGCTGATCGTCGAGGACAAAGAGTCCCTCGGCCTCATGCTGAAGGAGACCGTCGAAGCCGAGGGGCTGGAGGCGGATCTCGCGGCCAGCGGCGGCGAGGCGATTCGCACGCTGGCGCAGGGGAAACGCTACTTCGCGGTGCTCACCGACTTGCGGTTGCCCGGCGCCGACGGCATCGCAGTGCTCAAGCAGGCGAAGGAAAACGACCCCGACATGCCGGTGATCGTGATGACGGCATTCGGCACGATCGAGAACGCCGTCGAAGCGATGAAGCTCGGCGCGTTCGACTTCATCCAGAAGCCGATCGACGTCGATCACCTCGTTTTCCTGCTGCGGCGCTGCCGCGAACACCGCGAGCTGCTTCACGAGAATCTGCTCCTGAAGGAGGAGTTCCAGAAGCGCTACCGGCTGCCGGCGATCATCGGCGAGTCGGCGAACATCATCGACGTCTCCCAGGCGATCCAGCGCGTGGCACCAACCGACTCGACCGTGCTCCTGCAGGGCGAGTCCGGCACCGGCAAGGAGCTCTTCGCGCGCGCGATCCACCAGCTCTCGCCGCGACGCGACCGTCCCTTCGTCGCCATCAACTGCGCCGCGATCCCCGACACGCTCATCGAAAACGAGCTGTTCGGCCACGAGAAGGGATCGTTCACCGGCGCCACCGGGCGCCAGCTCGGGAAGTTCGAGCTCGCGGACGGCGGCAGTATTTTCCTCGACGAGATCGGCGACCTCGGCGCGCCGGTACAGTCGAGGCTCCTCCGCGTCCTCCAGGAGCGCCGCTTCGAGCGCATCGGCGGCACCGCCACGATCGACGTCGACGTCCGCGTCATCTGCGCCACGAACCGCAACCTCGACGACGAAGTGAAGCACGCGCGCTTCCGCGAGGACCTCTTCTTCCGCATCAACGTCTTCCCCGTCACCGTGCCGCCGCTGCGCGCGCGCCGCGAGGACATCGACGCGCTCGTCGACTTCTTCCTGCAGCGGTTCGCGCGCGAGCTTGCCAAGCCGGCGCTCCGCATCAGCGATGCCGCCCGCGCCGAGCTGCGCGGCTACGACTGGCCGGGCAACATTCGCGAGCTGGAGAACTGCATCGAGCGGGCGGCGATCCTCTGCGACCGCAACACGATCGAAGCCGCCGACCTCCGGCTCGGTACTCCACGTTCCACAGGCGATGCGATCGCCGAGGCGCTCGATCTCTCCGGAACGCTCGACGAAGCAACCGCGAGGGCGGTGAGCGTCGTCGAACGAATCAAGATCGCCGATGCATTGCGGCGCGGTGGATCGCGAACGGCGGCCGCGGAGCTACTCGGCATCTCCGCGCGGACGCTCGCCGCGAAGATGAAGGAGCTCGGGCTTGAGGAGTAGGCGTTCGGGTTTTGGGCGGATGCACGCCCCTCACCCGGCGCTTCGCGCCACCCTCTCCCAAGGGAGAGGGAGATGTGGTCTCTTGTCGTCTTGGCCCTCTCCCTTGGGAGAGGGTGGCCGAAGGCCGGGTGAGGGGCGCGCGTCCGCGAAAAGCGGCCGGGTGAGGGGCGTGCGTCGGCGATGACCGACCCGATTCCGACCGCGAATGAAGTGATCGCTCATCTCAACGAGCGATTCGCTGCGAGGGGAGCGGCGTTCCGGATCGACTCGTTGCATGTCCTCCCGTACGTCAATCCGATGTGGCTCGCGAACTGGGCGCTGGAGAGCACGCCCTCGGAAGACGAGCTCGAAATCGTCGAAGAAGAAGTCGCCGACGCGCGCTGGCGCTTTCCGCAAATCCTCGGCGATTGGTAAGTCGCGGCTATTTTCCGAGCAACAGCTCCCGCACGAACGGCGCGACGTCCGTCTGATCCAAGACGTCGACGCGCTGCGGCGTGATGCCGACGCCTGACGCGCCGAGGGTCGTGTGGAACTCGGCGTGCGAATTGAGGCCGCCGTGCTGGCCGAGCGCAGCCGTTGGGGTGAACAGCGGTCCTGCACCGTTCTGCAGACCGAAACGCGGATAGGCGTACGCGACGACGTCTCCCGCATTCGGATGTGAAGCCGGCGTGCGCCGCTCGACGCGCTCGAAGATCGCGGCTCCGTCGGGGGCGCGAAGATTCGTCAGGACGCTGACAACGTCGACGTCGCCGCTGAAGCGATAGAGATGCGCGATGTTGCCGTTGACGAACGCGCGCCATCCCGGCGGCAGGACGGAGTCGAGCCGTACCTCCAGATCGATCGGGGCATAGCCATGATCGCCGGTGATCACGATCGCATCGCGGATCGGATCGATGGCGCCGGTGAGGGCCGCCACCGATCGATCGAATGCCGCATACGAACGCTGGATCGTCTCGCGCTGCGGGCTGGTGTCATGTGCAAATTGATGCTCCGTCTGATCCAGGATCGGGTCGTACGAAAGCAGCAGGTCGAACGACATTCGACTCATCGCGAAGAGCGTCGCGTTTGTCAGGAAGCCCGCCAGCCGGTCCACCTCCTCGGAAAACGTCGCCGGGTCGATGCCCTCTTTGCCGGCGAGCCAGTCGCGCGCGCTCGGCTCGTCGGGCGCGGCCGGCAGAAAGCCAAGTGTCGTATCGAGCGCATCGCGAAACGCCGCCGGGTAGGCGAGCGCATGCGACACCGGTCCGACGTAGACGTCCACCGCTTCGAGCGCGGGATCGGCGTGCACGATCTTCGACCAGCTTCCGTAGAGTCCGTCGTCGAGTTGGATCGTGAGCGCGAACCAGCCGCTCGCGTCGATCCGCATCTCGCCGCGCGGCGACTCCACGTAGAAGGCGTCGTAGTTGCGGCTGTTATCGTTCGTCGTGTCGTACGCGGCGAGGTTGATCTCCTCGGCCGGCCGGTTCGGAACGCTCCACTCGATCCGCGCCCGCATGACGGGACTGAACGACGGATGCCGCGGTGCCGGTGCTCCCCACGACGGCGGCATCCATTCGGCGTGAAAGTCGTCCTTGCGCAGATGAACGATGCGCGAGCGCGTCATGTTCGGGCTGTACGCGATGCCGAAGTCGCAGCTCCGCCGCGGCGTCGTCCAGTCGAGGAAGGGGAACTCGATGCAGCCGGTGCGCTTCCCGGCGTTCCGCGCGGAATCGACCAGCGTCTCTCCCTCAATGTCTGTCGCGAGGCCGCGCGCTACCTGCTCCGGCGGCGTCCCCGGTTTGTGAAACTGATTCGAGACGATGCCGCTCTTCTCGGGAGTGAGACCGGTGAGGATCGCGGCATGCGTCGACGATGTCTGCGTCGGATTGACCGGAACGACGCGCGTGGCGTGCGCCGTCATGTGCTGGAACGCGGGCTCAGACGCGGCGCGGTCGGCGGATAGCCCGTCGAACGAAACGAGGATCACGCGCTGTGCCACATGTGCCACGGTGAGCCGCGGCGGGGGAGGGGGCATCGTCGTCGTTACCGGGACCGGCGGCGCCGGCGCGGTGGTCGCGCAGGCTGCGAGGAACAGCGCGAGCGGCGCAAGCGCGCGCCTCATTTCGTCTGCAGGCTCTTCCGCACGCGGTCGCGGTACTCCTTCGCCTTCACGAGCGTCTCCGGAACGTTCACCGTCAGCACCTTCCGGTCGCGCATCAGGATCTTGCCGTCGCAGATCGTCGTCGTCACGTTGCCGCCGTCGGCCGCGTAGACGAGTGCCGACTCGACCGAGTAGACCGGCTGCGTCTTCGGAAACTGAAGGTTCACGACGATGACGTCCGCGCGCTTGCCCGCTTCGAGCGTGCCGATCTTGTCGGCGAGTCCGAGCGCACGCGCGCTGCCGATGGTCGCCATCTCGAGCACGTCATGCGCGCCGAGGGCCTTCGGATCCATCCGGCCGATCTTCTGCAGGCGCGCGGCGCTCGCCATCTCCTCGAACATGTCGAGGTCATTGTTCGATCCGGCGGGACCGTCGGTGCCGAGGCCCAGCTCGATGTGCGCGGCGCGCATGGCGGTGATCGGCGCGATGCCGGATGCCAGCATCATGTTCGACTCCGGGCAGTGGACGACGCCGACCTTCTTCGCGGCGAACTTGGCGATCTCCTCTTTCGAAAGCCAGACGCCGTGTGCGGCGACGACGTCGTCGCCGAGGAATCCGATGCTGTCGAGGTAGTCGCCGGGCGTGAGCCCGTTGTGCTTCGCCTTGATCTGATCGAGCTCGTTCTGGGTTTCGGAAACGTGGATGAGGATCGGCGCACCGAGCTCGGTCGCGAGCGCGCGGACCTGCCGCAGATGGTCCTCGGACACGGTGAACGGAGCGTGCGGCGCGAGCGCCGGCGTGATGAGGCGGTCGCCCTTCCACTGCTTGACGTACGCGCGGACGTACTTGACGGCGTCGTCCCACGTCTTGTTGTCGGCGACCGGGAAGTCGATCATCGTCTCGCCGAGGACGCCTCGAAGGCCGGCGGCCTTCGTCTCTCGCGCGACGTCCGACTCGAAGTAGTACATGTCGGCGAACGTCGTCGTTCCCGACTCGATCATCTCCGCCGCCGCCAGCCGCGTCCCCCACTTCACGAAGTCGCGGCTCACGTTCTTCGCCTCGGCCGGGAAGATGAAGTTCTGCAGCCAGTCCATCAGGTCGCGATCGTCGGCGATGCCGCGGAAGAGCGTCATCGGGACGTGCGTGTGCGCGTTTACGAGTCCCGGCATGACCGCCGAGCCGCGCGCGTGAATGGTCGTCTTCGCCGTGTACTTGCCGTCAATCTGCGACGACGGCCCAACAGCGACGATCTTCCCGCCGCTGATGACGACCGACCCGTTCTCGATGTCGGCTCCGGCCATCGTGAGGACCGTGCCGCCGGTGATGAGGATGTCCGCCGCCTTCGCGGCGAAGAGGAGAGGCGCGGCGAAGACGATCGCCAGCGCAAGAAGAGTACGACGCATCATTGATTTACTCCAAAGAGAACGAGAATGGGTGGGGGAAGAGGTCGGAGAGTTTGTAGTCGACGCGTTGACCGTTCAGGTTCGTCAACGCGACTTCGATGTCGCCGCAATACTCCCACATGAGCTGCCGGCAGGGGCCGCACGGCGTCGACGGCTCCTCGCTCTGCGTGATGACGACGATGGCGTCGAACTCCCGCTCGCCCGCGGCAAGCGCCGAGAGCAGCGCCACGCGTTCGGCACAGACCGTGAGGCCGTACGAGCAGTTCTCGACATTGCAGCCGCGGAAGACCTTTCCGCCCTTCGTCCGCAACGCCGCGCCGACCTTGAATTTCGAGAACGGCGCCGCCGCGTTTTCCCGCGCCAGCCTCGCCTCGTCAATGAGTTTTTCATCGATGGACATGGGAGGCGTAAATTAGCACACCGCTACGACCGCCGCCCTAGCTCCTCGTACACATCGCTCCACGACATCCCCTCGTCCACCATGAGCACCGAGAGGTGGTAGACGAGGTCGGCGAGCTCGCTGACGAGGCGGTCGCGGGACTGGCCTTTCGCGGCGATCACGACTTCGGTGGCTTCTTCGCCGACCTTCTTGAGGATCTTGTCGCGGCCTTCGTTGAAGAGGTACGCGCTGTACGACTTCTCGGGGCGTTTTTCGTAGCGGTCGCGGAGGATGGACATGAGGCGGTCGAGGGGAGGCGGCGGGACATCGGCGAAGCAGGAGGCTTCGCCGGTGTGGCACGCCGGGCCGGCCGGCTCGACCGAGACGACGAGCGCGTCGCCGTCGCAATCCTCGGCGATGTGGACGACGCGCTGCGTGTTGCCGCTCGTCGCTCCCTTGTGCCACAGCTCGTTGCGCGAGCGCGACCAAAACCACGTCTCGCCGCTCTCGCGCGTCTTTGCGAGCGACTCCTCGTTCATGTAGGCGAGCGTGAGCACCGCGCCGCTCTTTGCGTCGCGGACGATCGCGGGGATGAGGCCATTCGCATCAAACGTCACCATCGGACTGGAATCCCTTCCGTATCGAGATAGCGTTTCACGTCGCGGACCGTCAGCACGCGATCGTGGAACAGCGACGCGGCGAGGACGGCACGCGCTCCGCCCGCCTCGATCGCATCGCGGAAATGCTGCAGCGTGCCGGCGCCGCCGCTGGCGATGACGCTGATCTTCACCCGTGCCGTGACCGCGCGCAGCAGCTCGATGTCGAACCCGGAATTCGTGCCGTCGCGGTTCACGGAGGTGAGGAGGATCTCGCCCGCGCCGAGACGCTCGGCTTCGGCGCACCATTCGACGGCGTCGATGCCGGTCGATTCCTTACCGCTGCGCACCATCGCGTGGCCGTCCTTGGCATCGCAGGAGAGCACGACCGCCTGCACGCCGAACTCGCGCGCACAGTCGGCGATGAGCTGCGGATTCTTGAGCGCCGCGGTGTTGATGGCGACACGGTCCGCACCCGCGCGGAGCATGGAGCGGAAATCGTCGACGCTCCGCACGCCGCCGCCTACCGTGAGCGGAATGAACAGCGCCACGGCGACGCGGTGCACGGTTTCGAGCGCTGTCTCGCGCCCGTGATCGGTGGCGGAGATGTCGAGGATCACCAGCTCGTCGGCACCCTCTGCTTCGTACCGCTTCGCGCACTCGACGGGATCGCCCGCGTCGCGGATACCGCGGAAGTTGATCCCTTTGACCACTCGGCCGTCGCGCACGTCGAGGCACGGGATGACGCGCTCCGGAATCGCGTTTGGCACCGTGGCGCGGGCGCGCGCCTCGGCGAGATCGATCTTTCGATCGAGCAGCGCTTTGCCGATGACGCAGCCGCTGATGTTCGGCAGACGTGCGAGGGAGACGACGTCGCCGATCGTCGAGACGCCGCCGCTCGCGATGATCGACGGCGCAGACAAGAATGTCTGCGCTCCATTCGCCGTGGAGCGCAGACATTCTTGTCTGCGCAATTCCCGATACATCGCGAACGATGGACCGCGCATGACCCCGTCGCGTGAGATATCCGTGATCAGGATTTCTTGAATGCCGTTTTCACGAATGGTGGCGAGCACCTCGGCGAGCGTGCGTTCCGCATCTCGCTCCCATCCTGCGACCCGAACGATTCCGTCGCGGACGTCGACCGCCGCGATCACGCGCTCCGCGCCGGCAGCATCGACGATTGCATGCAACGTGTTCGGCGAGTCGGCGGCCACCGTGCCGATGACCACTTTTTGGGCACCGCAGTCGAGCCACCGTCGCGCGTCGTCGACGGAGCGGATACCGCCGCCGACCTGCACGCGCAGGTCGCGTGCGGCGAGGCGCGCCACGTTCTTAGTCTCGACCGGCGCGCCGCTGCGCGAGCCCTCCAGGTCGACGATGTGGAGACGCGATCCGCGCGGGACGTTCAACGACTCCAGCACCGCCTCCGGCTCGCCGTAGGCGTGCGCCGTCGCGAAGTCTCCGCGTGTCAGCCGGACCACGCGTCCGCCAAGGAGGTCGAGGGAGGGGATTACGTCCATGCCGCGAAGTTCCTCAGGACGCGGAGGCCGGCCGCCGACGATTTCTCGGGATGAAACTGCACGCCAAACACGCGGCCGTTTTGCACTGCTGCCGTGAACGGGCCGCCGTAGTCGGCGCGCGCGATCTCGTTTGGCGCGTTCGACACGGCGTAGGAGTTGACGAAGTAGAACGACGTACCGGACGCAATCCCGTCGAAGAGTGGCGAGCCGTTCGCGGTGACCCGGTTCCATCCGATCTGCGGCACCGGCAGCGCGCCTTCGAACTTTTTCACCTCACCGGCGACCAGGCCGAGACCGCGTGTGACGCCCATCTCGTACGATGCTTCGAAAAGCGCCTGGTGCCCGACGCAGATGCCGAGCAGCGACGCGCCGTTCTCCACCGCGGTGCGGATCGCGTCATCGATACGGTTTTCTTCGATCCACCGCATCGCCGCGATGAAGCTGCCGACTCCCGGCAGCACGATCTTCGCCGCGCGCGCGATCGCCTCGGCGTCGCGGGTGACATCGAGCGTCGCCCCCGCCTCGCGCAGTCCGCGTGCGATGTTCGCCACGTTCGCGACCGGCGAGTCGATGAGCGTGACGTCCACTAGATCACGCCCTTCGTGCTCGGTACATCCGCCGACACCACCTGCTTCGCCTCGCGCAACGCGATCGCAAAGGCTTTGAAGATCGCTTCGGCGGCGTGGTGGCCATTGCGCCCGCGAATGAGGTCGACGTGGATGTTGCAGGCGCACTTGTTCGCGAAGGACTTGAAGAACTCCTCGACCAGGGCGAAGGGGAAATCCTTGTGGATGAGGAGCATCTCGCGGTCGAGCGGGACTTCAAAGACAAGGAACGGACGGCCGGCGAAGTCGACGACGACGCGAGCGAGCGCCTCGTCGAGCGGGACATACGCATGGCCGAAGCGGCGGATGCCGCGCTTGTCGCCGAGCGCTTTCGCGAATGCTTCGCCGAGGACGAGGCCGACGTCCTCGACCGTGTGGTGATAGTCGATGTGCGTGTCGCCGGTCGCCACGACGTCGAGATCGATCTTGCCGTGCCTAGTGATCGTGTCGAGCATGTGCGAGAGGAACCCGATCGGCGTGTCGATGCGCGAGTTCCCACTGCCGTCGACGTCGACGGTCAGGGCAACCGAGGTCTCTTTCGTGGTACGTGCGATCGTGGCGGTGCGGGTCATAGGACCTCCTGAAGTGCGGCGAGGAAGCGATCGTTCTCGTCGGGATTGCCGATCGAGACGCGTAGTGCTTCGGCGTATTCGCGGATGAGGATCCCGCGCTCGCACAGCGCGTCGAAAGCGCGTCGCGGCTCGCGGACGCGGAAGAAGATGAAGTTCGCTTTCGACGGGCACGGTGTGATGCCGGCGATCTTCTGCATCGCGGAGAAGACGCGCTCGCGTTCGCGGATCGCGAGCGAGACGTTGCGCTCGTAGACCTGACGATTCTCGAGCGCGACCGCGGCAATCGCCTCGCTGACGATGTTGAGCGAGTAGGGGAGCTTCACTTTCCGGATCTCGCGACAGGTCGACGCCGTCGAGGCGAGCCAGCCGACGCGGAGCGCCGCGAGCCCCCAAGCCTTCGAGAAGGTCGACAACGTAATCAGCCGATCGTGGAGCGCAGGCATTCCTGCCTGCGCCTCGTTGAAGTCGCCATAAGCGCGATCGAAGAGAACTGTCGCGCCAGTCGCGAGAAGGGCGTCGATCCCGTTAGGCGGGAGGACGCTGCCGGTGGGGTTGTTGGGGGAGCAGGCGATGACGACGGGGTTCGCGGCCGAGGAGACCGCCGCCGAGTCGGCGGCGCTACACAGGGCGTCGAGGGGGAGCACACCCGAAAGAGGGTCGATTGCGATTGGGATGGGGATTCCGCCGGCGATGGTGACGAGCTTCTCGTAGAGCGCGAACGTCGGCTTCGCAAAGACGACCGGCGTGTTGGGGCCGACGAACGTCGAGACCGTCGCGGCGAGCAGTTCGTTCGAGCCGTTGCCAACGAGAACGTTCGCCGTCTCGTAGCCGTACGCGCGCGCCAGCGCCTCGCGTAGAGCGAGCGACTCGAAGTCGGGATAGAGGTTCCACGGACGCTCGGCCACGCGCGCGAGCACCTGCTGTTTGAGCTCCGCCGGAAAATCGTTCGGACTCTCGTTCTGATTGAGCTTGACCTCCGCCTCGCGGAGCTCCAGCGTGTAGGCGGTCATCGCCGCTACGACGTCGCGAGACATGCGTCCCTCCTTGCGGCTATCGATTTCGCATGAGCCGGCAACCCTTCGAACTGCGCGATCAGCTCCCCCTTCGGCGCGATTGCGAGCAGGTCGTCCATCGCGAGCGTCACGACGTTCGAGCGCTTCACGAAATCGTAGACGCCGAGGGGGGAGAAGAAGCGCGCGCTTCCGGCGGTCGGGAGCACGTGATTCGAGCCGATGATGTAGTCGCCCGCGGCGGGGGGCGACGAAGCGCCGCAGTAGATCGCGGCACAGTTCTGCGCTTTGTTCGCGAGTTTGTCGGCGTCGGCGGCATGGATCGAGAGGTGCTCCGGCGCGATGCGATCGGCTATGGCGACCGCCTCGTCGAGCGTCCCGACCACGAACGTGATGGCGCGCTTTGGCATCTGCTCCGCCAGGGCGCGCGAGGTCGTCAGCAGGATCACCTCGGAATCCGCTCCGTGCTCCGCCTGTGCGAGGAGGTCGGCGATGACGAGCGTCGCGTCAGCCGTCTCGTCGGCAATCACGATCAGTTCCGTCGGCCCCGCGGTCATGTCGATGCCGACCTCGCCGATGAGGCGCATCTTCGCGGCGGTGACGTACGAGTTGCCCGGGCCGACGATCTTGTCGACGCGCTCGAGCGTCTCGGTCCCGATCGCAGCCGCCGCGATGCCGGCCGCGCCGCCGCACCGATAGATCTCGCGGATGCCGAGGCGGTTGCATACGTAGTGCAGCTCCTCGCGCTCCGCGGCGGCGGGAGTGGTGATGCAGGCCAGCTCCTCGACGCCGGCGATTCGCGCCGGGACCGCGGTCATGATCAGCGTCGAGAGGTAGACCGCGCGTCCGCCCGGCGTGTAGCAGCCGACGCGCCGCAACGCCCGGACGCGGTGCTCCACGGTCGAATCGCCGTCGCGCCAGGTGTACGACTGCGGCAACTGCGCGCGATGGAACGCCTCGACGCGCGCGATCGCGGTGTCGATCGCGTCGGCGATCTCCGCACCGATCGCCACATCGTGCGGCGCGATCCTGACCTTCGACGGCTCGAGGCTCACGCGGTCGAACTTCGCGATCTGCGCCGCGACGTACAGGTCGCCCGTGGCGCGAACGCCGGCGATCATCTCGTCGGCCACGCGCAACGCGTTCTCGTTCGTGGCGCTACGCCGAGCGATGATGCCGCGGAGCGCTTCCTCGGCTTCAGGGGAGTTGGATCGATACAGTCGCATTCTTCGCTTCCTCGATCCGCGCGATGAGGTCGCGGACCCGTTTCGTTTGCGTTCGATAGATGCCGCGGCCGACGATAAGGCGCGGCGAGATCTCGGCGACGACGTCCTGGATCTCGAGCTTGTGGACCCGCACGGTCTCGCCGGTCTCCACGAGGTCGATGACGTGCGAGGTGAGGTTCAGCACCGCCGCCAGCTCCACCGAGCCGCCGAGCGGCACGATGTCGGCGCGGATCACCCGACCGTCGAGATACCGCCGCGCGATGCGCGGGTACTTCGTCGCGACCTTCGTCAGCGGAGGCGCGCCGGGCGCGGCGATCAGCATCATCTGGCACCGGCCGAAGTCGAATTCGACCGGTTGGTACGCGGTGCAGTTGTGCTCGAGGATCTGGTCGAGCCCTGCGACTCCGACGTCGGCCGCGCCGTGCTCCACGTAGACCGGGACGTCGCAGTCCTTGACCAAAATCCACTCGACGTTCCCCCTATGGAACACGAGTTTGCGTGTTGCGAGATCGGCTTCGTCCGGGACGTCGCAGCCAGCCGCGGCGAACGTCGCGAGCGACTTCTCCAGGAGACGACCCTTTGGAATCGCGATTCGCATCATTCCACCGTGAACGTGAAGCCGATCGCCGCTGCGGCGGTGCCGAAGAGCGCGTAGAGATCGTCGTAGCGGCCGCCTTCCGCGATCCGCTTGCGGGTATCGGCGTCATACACGCGGAAATGGATGCCGGTGTAGTAGCCGGCAACGGAGTCGACGTCATCGAGCTGCAGGAGGCACTCGCTTCCGGCGCCGCGCGCGATTGCGGCGAGCCGATCGGCGGCGAGCGGCGCGAACTCGCGGACGTCGTCCAGCGTCGCGGTACCGTCGAGGATCTTCACCGCGAGATCGGGCAGCGAGCCGTCGCGCGCGACGCGTTTCGAGACGAGCGCCTGCCGCGCGTCGTCGCCGAGCGAGTTCGCGATCGAGACGTCGTTGTAGACGATCACCGGCGTCGCGCCGGCGGCGCGCGCCAGGTCGGCGGCGAGGCGGAGGACGTCGACGTCCGCCTGCACCGAGGCGTCGCCGATGATCTCCGCGCCGATCTGGAACATCTCGCGATTCGCGCCGAGGCGCGTTGCTTCGACGCGGATCACATCCCCGCGGTAGAAGATCCGGAGCGGGAGATCGGCTTCGGCGATCGTCGGTGCGAGCGCGCGGGCGACCATCGGCGTGAAGTCGGAGCGGATCGCGACGAGCTCTCCCTCGCGGTCGACGAAGCGGTAACTCTGGTTCGCGGCAGCGCCGTGGCGGAGCGGCGCATACGGCTCGACGTAGTCGATGATCGGGAGGAAGACTTCGTCGAAGCCGTCGCTCTCGAGTCGCGCGGCGAAGCGCGCCTCGATGCCCTTGCGGCGCGCCGCTTCTTCGACCAGCAGCGGCCGGACTCCGGTGGGATATCGAAACTTGTTGGCCATCAATCAAAAACCCCTTCCCGCGTCACGAGAAGGGGTTCAGTTGATGGCGTTGGTCAGCGTTCTCGCTGCGCCCCCTCTCTTCGGCGGGGCGCATCGGCTTGCAGCACCCCTAGATCATCGAATGATGATGGTGGTGGTGCCGGCCGAAGCGAGAAGCGTTCATATCGTCTTTGTCAACCGCACCGATCATACGGCGAATTCCGTCGGCTACACTGACCCGCGATGTGCGGCATCTCCGGAATCTGGCGGCGCAGCGGCTCCTCGGCCGAGTCGATTCGGGACGACATCCGTCGGATGTCCGCCACCATCCGTCACCGCGGGCCTGACGACGACGGCGAATTCGTCGACGAAACGAACGGGCTCGCGTTCGGCTTCCGGCGGCTGAAGATCATCGACCTGACGGCCGCCGGCGCACAGCCGATGACGTCGTCGAGCGGCCGGTACGTCATCGAATTCAACGGCGAGGTCTACAACCATCGCGAGCTGCTCGCGGAGCTGGGCGACATGCCCATGCGCGGACACTCCGACACCGAGGTGATGCTGGCTTGCTTCGAACGCTGGGGTGTCAGAAGAGCGGTCGAGCGCTTCATCGGCATGTTCGCGTTCGCACTTTGGGACCGGCAGGAGCGCGCGCTGTTTCTCGTCCGCGACCGCGCCGGCGTCAAGCCCCTGTACTACGCCGAGGGTGAAGATTTCTTCGCGTTCGCCTCGGAGCTGAAGGCGATCGCGGCGCTCCCCGATTTCGACCGGCGCCTCGACGAGGACGCGGTCGCGGAGTACGTCCAGCTCGGGTGGGTCCCCGGGCCGATGACGATCTATGCGAGCGCGCGGAAGCTCCCGCCGGGAACGATCCTGCGTGTGACGTCATCGCGGACGGAGTTAGAGACCTACTGGAACGCGCGCGAGATCGCGGAGCGCGTTTTCGGTACGTTTCAGGGGAGCGAGAATGACGCGCTCGACGCCGCGCACGAGCTGCTGCGCGATTCCGTGCGGCTGCGGATGATCGCGGACGTCCCGCTCGGCGTCTTTCTCTCCAGCGGGATCGACTCGACGCTCGTCACCGCGCTGATGCAGCAGCAGGCATCGCAGCCGGTACGCACCTTCACGATCGGTTTCGAAGACTCCGGCGCCGACGAAGCGCCGCTCGCGCGCGCCACCGCCGCGCACCTCGGCACCGAGCACACCGAGGCGTACGTGACGGCGCAGGAAGCGCTCGACGCCGTCGCGCTGATGCCTTCGATGTTCGACGAGCCATTCGGCGACTCGTCCGCCATCCCGACGTACCTCGTGTCGCGGATGGCGCGACCGTCCGTGACCGTCGCCCTCTCCGGCGACGGTGGTGATGAGCTCTTCGGCGGCTATCACCGCTACTTCCTCGGCCAGCAACTCGCGAGGAGGGCCGCGCGATTGCCGCGGTTCCTCGCGCCCGCTCTGGGCGTACTGCCGGGACAACGAGCAAGGTCGTACGCGACCGCACTCACCGAGGGCCTCCTCGGCGTCTACGAACGCAACATGCGCGACACGACGTTCGGACCGATCCGGCAACCGGCAACCGGCAACCGGCAACTCAGCGACGCAGTCGCCGAGATCATGCTTCGCGACTTCACCACCTACATGCGCGACGACATCCTCGTGAAGGTTGATCGCTCGAGCATGGCCGTGAGCCTGGAGACCCGCGAGCCGCTCCTCGACCACCGTCTCGTCGAGCTCGCGTGGTCGCTGCCGCTCTCGATGAAGATCCGCGACGGCCGCGGCAAGTGGCTCCTGCGATCTCTCCTCTCCCGCTACGTCCCGCAGTCGATGATCGATCGCGAAAAGCGCGGCTTCGGCCTCCCGCTCGCCGCCTGGCTCCGCGGTCCGCTGCGCGGATGGGCCGAGGAGCTTTTGCAGGTTCGGAGTGGTGTATTCGACCCTAAACGGGTCCAGCACGTCTGGCGCGACCACCTCCGCGGCGCTAACCGCGAAGGCACACTCTGGCGCGTGCTGATGTTTGAGGCGTTTTTTGAAAGTCGAGCGTAACCTCCATTGGCGGAACGGCTTCCGCCAAAGCGGGCCGGCCGGTCGCCAAGTGGGGCCGGGCTACCTCCAAAGGAGGTCGGGCTACCTCCAAAGGAGACTGGGCTACCTCCAAAGCAGGTTGAGCTACCTCCAAGGAGGTTGAGCTACCGCCAAAGGAGGTTGGGCTGCTCCCAAAGGGGGTTGAGTTTTCTCCAAAGGCGGCCCACCTTCCGCTTATCGGGACCGGCCTTTCTCCCAGGTGCATGACGCTCAGCCACGCACCGGCTGCCGCGAAAAGTTATGCCGCGGTTTTTGCTCTCTCAAATCGCTCTCGGTGAGTATCACGGCGTGACGATCGGCGCGCGACCAGCGCCGAGCCCTGTCAGCTGCTGGGTCGAGTTGGACGACCGTCCTCAGCGAGAGACGAATCGGAAGTTCCTTCGGATTCGTCTCTCGGGTAGAGCAGGTGGGACACCTGCGGTGCCCAACCAATATGCTCGAGAGCCTGCGCGACGTTGGGACGCATCACCCACAAAAATTCTTGATTCGCGGCGAATTTAGGATCGACGAAGTCGACGAGAATGCCGATTTTCACGTTCTCGGCCAACTCCGCCGAGCTGTTGTAGTAATTGACCAGCAAGGAGACCGTACTGCAGGTTCGCGCCGGCCTAACCCCCGAAACCGGCCTTCTCAGCCAGTTTGGAATGGACACAACTTGTCCAGGAGCGCGGTGATGAAACAAGAGCATCTTTCGCTGGTTGGGGGTGATCTGCGCTTCGATCGCGCGAAACCCTTCACATATTGCTCTACTGTCGGAACTTCGAGTGACATGCGATACCTCCCATTAACGGGGCCAGAATGAGCGCGTCTTGAAGTGGTCGGGCCCGTCCAACGGTCCAGCCAAGAACCCTTCTCCCGCGCCTCAGAGTGCCCGCGAACGGCATGCGGTCGGGTGCGCAGAGGAGTCAGACGGCTTGAGATTTAAGCGGGAACTCGCCTGGACGTTCGATTGAACGGATTGAAATATCTATATCGAGATCAGGCCAATAAAGGTGATCTGCGGTTGGCCATTCAACGGCGGTTAGTTTCGCGACCGAAGCATCACGAAACCAGGGGAACTCTTCGAAGGAGACGAAGAGCTCTCGGTTTCCGAGCCATATCCAAAAGCCGTGACGCGAGATGTTTGTGATCTCAACGTCCGAAGTGCTGACGCCATGCTGCGGCGATTTCATTTGCCCTTCTTTCGATGATCTTGGTCACTCCTGTTAGCTCGTGAGCCGGCACGCCATGATTCTCAGCCAATTCGAGCCGTGGCTCAAGCCAGAACTTCGCCTCGCCCTCCGAAGACCCGACGTGAACGTGCATTCGATCTTCCTCGCGCGAAAAGAAGAAGAAACGGTATGGGCCGTCACGAAAAACTGTTGGACTCACGCGCTCATGGTGTCATACCTCGTAGCTGGCAAGCGGCTCAGCTCTCGACTGGCTGACGATCACTTCCGTCGTTTCGGTCATCGGCCTCGCGAAGGTCATGTCGGCCTGACTTACGGCCGCGCGCCGGCCTCCCCCCCAAGTAGAATGCGCCGTTCATGACTCTCGACGAGCAACTCGAATACCTCGGAAAGGGCACCGTCGACTTCATCGAGCGCAGCGACTTGAAGGCGAAGTTGCAACGGGGGAAGCCGCTGACGGTGAAGGTCGGGTTCGATCCCACCGCGCCCGACATCCATCTCGGACACACGGTCGTGATGCGGAAGATGAAGCACTTTCAGCAGCTCGGCCACCGGGTGATCTTTCTGATCGGCGACTTCACGGGAATGATCGGCGATCCGACGGGGAAGAAGGCGACCCGGCCTCCGCTGACGCGGGAGCAGATCGCGGAGAACGCGCTCACGTATCAGAAGCAGGTGTTCAAGATCCTCGATCCGGTGAAGACGGAGATCCGGTTCAACTCGGAGTGGCTCGGCGCGCTCGGTTCCGAGGGGATGATCAAGCTGGCGGCGAAATACACCCTGGCGCGGATGCTGGAGCGGGACGACTTCAAGAAGCGCTTCCAAAGCCAGCAGCCAATCGCCATCCACGAGCTGCTCTACCCGCTCGCGCAGGCGTACGACTCCGTCGCGCTGCAGGCGGACGTCGAGATGGGCGGGACGGACCAGCGATTCAACCTCCTGGTCGGCCGGGTCCTGATGCGCGAGTACGGGCTCGAGCCGCAGGTCGTGATCACGGCGCCGCTGCTCGAAGGGCTCGACGGCGTCGAGAAGATGTCGAAGTCGCTCGGCAACTACATCGGCATCGACGAGCCGCCGCTGTCGATCTTCGGCAAGGTGATGTCGATCTCCGATGAGCTGATGTGGAAGTACTACGTGCTCTGCACCGACCTCACGCCCGTAGAGATCGAGGAGATCAAAGGGCGCGAGCATCCGAAGGTGGCGAAGCAGCAGCTCGCGAAGCTGATCGTGAAGGACTTCCACTCCGCGGAGGCGGCTGACGAGGCGGAGCGGCAATTCAACAGCGGCCGGCCGGACGACATCCCGGATAAGCGTTTCCCCTCGGGCGATCCCGTTTCGCTCGCGAAGGTGGTTGCGGAAGCGGGGCTCGCACAGAGCAACAAGGAAGGGCAGCGGAAGATCGCACAGGGCGCTGTCTCTGTCGACGGTGAGAAGATCACGGACACGCGCTACGCTCTCGACGCGACGGCGGGCAAGTCGTATCTGGTCCGCGTGGGATCCCGACATTTTGCGCAGGTGACGTTCGAATGACTGTTCCTCTACTCGACCTGAAACTCCAATACGCACAGATCAAGGACGAAGTCCTCCGGGTGACCGAGGAGGTCTATTCGTCGCAGATGTTCATCCTCGGCAAGCGCGCCGACGAATTCGAGCGCGCGTTCGCGACGTACTGCCGGTCGCGGTTCTCGGTCGGCGTCTCGTCGGGCACCGACGCGCTGCTGATCGCGCTGATGGTGCTCGACATCCAGCAGGGCGACGAAGTCATCGTCCCGGCGTATTCGTTCTTCGCGACCGCGGGCGTCGTCCATCGCCTCGGCGCGGTGCCGGTGTTCGTCGACGTCACGCTCGACGACTACAACATCGACCCGGCGCTGATCGAGGCGCGCATCACGCCGCGGACAAAGGCGATCATGCCGGTGCACCTCTACGGCCAGTGCGCCGCGATGGAGGAGATCGACGCCGTCGCGAAGAAGCACGGCATCCCGGTCCTCGAGGATGCGGCGCAGGCGGTCGGCGCCGAGTACGACGGCACGCGTGCGGGGACGCTCGGCCTCTTGGGCGCGTTCTCGTTTTTCCCATCGAAGAACCTCGGCGCGTTCGGCGATGCCGGCGCGGTGACGACGGAAGACGAAAAGCTGTACGAGAAGCTGATCGACTTCCGCGTTCACGGCATGCGGCCGAAGTACTTTCACCACTACGTCGGCGGGAACTTCCGGATCGACGCGCTCCAGGCGGCGATCCTCAGCGTGAAGCTGCCGTACCTCGAGTCGTGGACGGAAGGACGCCGCCGGAACGCGAAGATCTACCACTCGCTGTTCACGGAGGCGAAGCTGATCGGACGTTTGGCGCTGCCGCAGGAGCTTCCGCGCCAACGGCACATCTACAACCAGTACATCATCCGCTTCACGGACGGCCGCGCCACGCGCGACGCGGTGATGAATCACCTCAAGAGCGCCGGCATCGGCTGCGAGGTTTATTACCCGCTCACGCTGCCGCAGCAGGAATGCTTCAAGAGCGTGCCGACGTCGCACGACCACTTCCCGAGCTCCGACCTGGCCGCCGATCAGACGCTGGCGATTCCGATTTATCCGGAGCTGACGGAGGCGCAGCTCGCCGAAGTCGTGCGGGAGATCGGGAAAGGGCTGGCGTGACGAGAGCGCAGACAGCAGAGCGCAGAGCGCAGAGCGCAGAGCGCAGACGGCAGAGCGCAGGGCGCAGAAACCGCTTTGTCTGCGCTCTGCGCTCTCCCCTCTGCGCTCAGATCCATGATCCCCATCCGCCACACCCTTCCCGCGCGAGCGGTGCCGGTGGTGAACCGCGGGCTCGTGGCGGCGAACGTCGTCGTCTTCATCGCGCAGTTGGTGAACGCGAACGCGGCGGGGCGGCTGATCGACATCTTCGGCTTCATGCCGGCGCGGCTCATGGAGCCGTCGCGGTTTCATTACGCCCTGTGGGAGGCGGCGCTGACGCTGATCACATCGCTCTTCCTGCACGGAGGGTTCGTCCACCTCCTCGGCAACATGATCTATCTCTGGGTCTTCGGCGGCGCGGTCGAGGACCTCTTCGGTCACGTCCGCTACTTCCTCTTCTTCCTCGCGTGCGGTGCGATCGGGAGTCTGACGCACACGCTGATGCTTCCGCACTCGACCGTCCCGTCGATCGGAGCGTCGGGCTCGATCGCGGGCGTCCTCGGCGCTTTCCTGGTGTTGCGACCGCGTGCCCGGATCGTCACGCTCTTTCCGCTGGTCGTCTACTGGGCGATGGCGGAGATTCGTGCCGCGCTCTTCCTGCCGGTCTGGTTCGCGATGCAGTTCATGAACGGCTTCATGTCGCTCGCCGCGGCCGCGCACACCGAAGAGGTCTCCGGGATCGCCTGGTGGGCGCACGTCGGAGGCTTCCTCTTCGGCGCGATCATTGCCGGCGTCTATCGCATGACGCGGAAGACGACATGAAGACGCGATTTCGATAAGGTGTCGTCGGCATGAGAAAAGGAATCATCCTTGCCGGCGGATCGGGAACGCGGCTCTACCCGATCACGTCGGTCGTCTCCAAGCAGCTCCTCCCGGTCTACGACAAGCCGATGATCTATTACCCGCTGACGACGCTGATGCTGGCGGGCGTGGCGGACATCCTGATCATCACGACGCCTCACGATCAGCCGGCCTTCCAGCACCTTCTCGGCGACGGCTCGCAGTGGGGGATCCGTCTCACGTACGCCGAGCAGCCCGATCCGGGCGGCTTGGCGCAGGCATTCATCATCGGCGCGGAGTTCGTCGGGAGCGATCCGAGCTGCCTCATCCTCGGCGACAACATCTTCTACGGCCACGGGCTGACGGAGTCGCTCCAGCGTGCGAACGAGCGGACCGACGGAGCCACTGTTTTCGCGTACCGCGTCAACGACCCGCAGCGTTATGGCGTCGTCGAGTTCGACGAGCAGCATCGTGCGCTGTCGATCGAGGAGAAGCCGGATGACCCGAAGTCGAACTTTGCGGTGGTGGGGTTGTACTTCTACGACCAGACGGTCGTCGAACTCGCGCGCGCGCTCGCGCCGTCGAAACGCGGCGAGCTGGAGATCACCGATCTGAATCGCCTCTACCTCAAAGCCGGCTCCCTGCACGTCGAACAGCTCGGCCGCGGCTACGCCTGGTTCGATACCGGGACGCAGGAGTCGCTGCTGGCGGCGGCGAACTTCGTCGAGACGGTGGAGCTGCGGCAGGGGCTCAAGATCGCGTGCCCGGAGGAGGTCGCGTACTTCCTGGGGTGGATCAGCCGCGAAGAGGTGCTCGCCGCGGCCGATCGCCTGCGCAAGAGCAGCTACGGCGACTACCTGCGCCGCGTTGCGGAGCAGCCGGCCGGCGCGCTGCTATAGCCTCAGCCCCGGACCGCCGCGACCGCCGGGCTCGGAGCGGCGGCCGTCCGCTCCTCTTCACGCACGCGGTTGTGCAGCAGGCAGAAGACGAAGATCACCGGCAACGCGATCAGGAGGACCAGGACGCCGACGAGAGCGAGCTTCTGGAGCGTTACGTTCCGAAGCGTGACTGTCGATGCCGCTTCAGTCTTCGAGAAGAGGTAGGTCTCAGGATTCAGATTGTGCGACATCACCTGGTAGATGTCGTTGACCTTTCCGACGAGAAACTTCGCGTCGTTCCGGACGTCTTCCACGTCGGCCGCGACATTTTCCTTCGTCGTGGCCCCCGGCAACGGTGTGCTGAGGTCGTGCAGCATCTCCTGGTCGTACCGCACCGCTTCCTGGATCGGGATCATCTTGTCCTGGATGTGTCGAAGGTCCGTGACCATCGTCTGCCGGTACTGCACGTCGGCCGACTGGTTGAGGAGCTGCGCCATGCGGTCGATGAACGTGTCGCTCACCTGCGGCATCACCGTTTCCTGCGACTGCTGGGTGGTACCGGTTGCGGAAGGGTTTTTCGCCGTGCCGCCGGCGCCCTCCAGTGAAACCGGCCGCTGGCTCGTGTAGAGCGCGATCGCGTCCCGTACCGCGGCGACGCGATCCTGATAGCTCTGGAGCTGCCGCTGGTCGTACGCGAGCTGCGTCTGCACGAACCGGAGCGTCTCCGCGTCGGCTGGCGCATTGGCTGCGCGCGCGGTGGCGACCTCGGGCTCGAGCCGGAAACGGATCAGGTCCTCGATCTTGATGCGCAATTCGGCAAGGGAGAGGTGGTCCGTCGGCGTTCGTGCGACGTCTGCCGAAGGGAGTTTCGACAGCTCGTCGATGTTGTCGAGCACCTGCGCCAGGCGCTTGATCAGGATGCGGATCGCGATGATCTGGTTCGTGCGTGGAGCGTCGTCGAGGACGGAAGGCGAAAGGATCGCCGCGTCGTAGCTCGTGACGCGTCCCTCCGCCTGCGCCCAGTCGGCCCAGCGCGAAAGGATGGTCGACAGGGAACGCTTCGCAAGATCGACCGGAACCTCCTTCACGCCACGCGGATTGGTGAAGTTGATGGCGTAGAGGTTCTTCTTGAGGCTCGCCTTCTTGTCCTCGAAGTCCTTCTCGACCTGCTGTCGTTCCGCGACCGTCAGCTTCGGGTCGTTGAGGCGGGTCTGGAACTGGCGGAGGAGCCGGTCGAACTCCGGATTCGCCTCCGAGATGTACACGGAGCCGACGAAGTCTCGAAAGCTCATGTAATCGTTGATACGGGCCTCTTTATAGACGCCGGAGAGGATCGGCTCCGCGATGACCTCGTTGACGCTGAACTTCTCGCCGTTCGGATACTTACCGTCTTCGGCGTACTTGAAATCGAGACTGAACGGCTGGGAGATGACGCGAACCGACGGAGCGGTGAGATAGACCGCCAGCGCCACGATGCCGTACAGGATGGCAACGGCGAGGAGCGAGAGATAGATCGTCTTGGTGTAGCCGCGGTAGACGTGGACGATGCGGCTTACCGAAACAGGCTCTTCGATCGGCTCGTCGTCGCGGTAAATGACTGCGGATTCACTCATGGAGACCCAGCATCGCAGCTACTCTGCGCACCGTCAACCATCGCGTTGGGGAATTTCATCCGAAAGCGGCAGGTCGTAGCGGCGAATGCCGATCCTCCGCAGGGAGAGCGACTTATACCCCGGCGACCTCTTCTCGATCGAGGTCGGGACGATGCCGTGGGAGATCCTCCACCTCCGCAGCCGGCAGGAGAAAACCGTGGCGCGGCTTCTCACCGATCACCATGAGCCGTTTTACCTCCCGCAGATCGAGAAAGAGGTGAAGCGCGAAGGGCGGATCTTCCGTTCGTTCCTCCCGCTTTTTCCGGGATACGTCTTCATTCGCCACACCGAAAGCGTTCGCGAGGTCCTCTGGAGGACGCGGGCCGTGGCGCGACTCATTCGGGTCGAAGACCAGGCGCAGTTTCATGGCGAGCTCCAGCAGATCCGGTCGTTGCAGCTCGCCGGTGCAACGCTGATTCCGCAGATCGACCTGGCCCCGGGGGATCCGGTGAGGATTGTGAGCGGGGTTTTCAGCGGCTACATCGGTACGGTCGTGAGGGAGCGGGATGCCGTCCGTCTCATCGTCTCGATCACCGCGTTGAACAAGTCGGTCGTTGCCGAGCTCCCGCGCGAGGCGGTCGCACCAGCTCGCCACGGGGCCCGGCCCGGTCGGTAAATATCCGTAGCCTCAGTAGAATGCAGGTGGGCATGTACACCGAGGGGGGCGAAGCCCGTCCAGGCGGGCCGGTGGTCGTCACGGGAGCCGCCGGCTTCATCGGCTACTCCGTCGCCCGGGCGCTGCTCCAGCGCGGGGACAGCGTCATAGGCGTCGACAACCTCAACGATTATTACGATGTCTCGCTGAAGGAAGCGCGGTTGGCGCAGCTCGCGCCGTTCGAGCGGTTCGAGTTCATCAAGGCGGACGTGGCCGACGACGTGCGACTCCGCGAGATTTTCGAGAAGCGGCCGTCGCGCATCGTCCATCTCGCGGCGCAGGCGGGGGTGCGATATTCGCTCGTCAACCCGCACGCCTACGTCGACTCGAACATCCGCGGTTTTCTGAACGTGCTCGAAGCGGCGCGCGCCGGGGGCATCGAGCACCTCGTCTATGCCTCGTCGAGCTCCATTTACGGCGCGAATACCCGTCAGCCGTTCTCGGAGCACCAAAACGTCGACCACCCGATCTCGCTCTACGCCGCCACGAAAAAGGCGAACGAGCTGATGGCGCACACGTACGCGCACCTGTTTGGGATTCCGTCCACCGGGCTGCGATTCTTCACGGTGTACGGCCCCTGGGGACGCCCCGACATGGCGCTCTTCAAGTTCACGCGCGGCATCCTCAATGACGAACCGATCCCGATCTACAACCGCGGCCAGATGGTCCGCGACTTCACCTACGTCGACGACGTCGTGGAGGGAGTCCTCCGCGTGCTCGACCGGCCGGCGACACCGGATGAGGGATGGAACGGCAACGACCCCGATCCGGCCACGAGCCACGCCCCGTATCGCATCTACAACATCGGCAACGACCGACCTGTGCTCCTCCTCGACTACATTGCCGCGCTCGAGCGGACGCTCGGGAAGAAGGCGAAGCTAGATCTCCAGCCGATGCAGCCGGGCGACGTCGCGTCGACGCAGGCGGACGTGACTGAGCTCGAGCGCGCGGTCGGCTTCCGTCCGCGCACGAGCATCGACGAAGGGATTCAGCGTTTCGTGGAATGGTATCGAGGCTACTACGGCTGCTAACGGGCTACCGCGCGCTTCTTCAGCGGCAACGGGTCGCGAAGCGACAGGACGAGAAGCTTGCCGTCAGGAGCGGTCATGATCTGCGGCCGCATCGTGTTGTCGAGCGCGCCGAAACGCGCCGCGGCAGCGAAGAAGCCGTCGAAAGCTTCGAGTCGGTATGGATCGTCGAGCGGTTCCGAGGCGGAGCCGGCGACGATCTGATGCACGATGATCCAAGGGTGGTCGCCATTGCCGGATGAGACGGCGAAAGTCATCGGGTCGCCGTTCGCAAGGACGAGCGCCGCGGCGGCGCAGTTCCAGGTATCGCACGTCGTTGCAACCCAAAGCTTGGTCAGTGGAACACAGGGACACGCCTGTTGGGCAACGACCGCAGGGGCCAGACTGATCACGACGAGCGCAATGGCCGACGCTCTCACAAGGGCTCTCATGATCGCGAACAAAAGAAATGTCCGTGCCAGATGGAGAAACGGTTGAAATGACGAAACGAGCGCTAGTTACAGGGATCACGGGGCAGGACGGCTCTTATCTTGCCGAGCTGTTGCTCGCGAAGGGATACGAGGTTCATGGGATCGTCCGCCGTTCCTCGTCGTTCAACACCTCCCGGCTCGACACGATTTACCAGGACCCGCATGCGCAGAACCGGCGGCTCATCCTCCATTACGGCGACCTCAACGACGCCTCCTCGCTGAACCGCATCCTTCGCGTCGTCGACCCCGACGAGATCTACAACCTCGGCGCGCAGAGCCACGTCCGCGTCTCGTTCGACACGCCGGAGTACACGGGCGAAGTCACCGGTCTCGGCGCGACGCGGCTCCTCGAAGCGATTCGCGAGCTGGAGATCCGCCCGCGGATTTACCAGGCGTCGTCGTCCGAGATGTTCGGCAAGGTGCTCGAGACGCCGCAGAGCGAGACCACGCCGTTCTATCCCCGGAGTCCGTATGGCGTCGCGAAGGTGTACGCGTTCTGGATCACCGTCAACTATCGAGAGGCGTACGACCTCTTCGCGGTGAACGGCATCCTCTTCAATCACGAGTCGCCGCGACGCGGCGAGACGTTCGTCTCGCGCAAGATCACCCGCGCGGTCAGCCGCATTCACACCGGGACGCAGGATCGCCTCTACCTCGGCAACCTGGACGCCAAGCGCGACTGGGGTTACGCCAAGGACTACGTCGAGGCGATGTGGCTGATGCTGCAGCAGCCGGTCGCGGATGACTACGTGATCGCGACCGGCGAGACGCATACGGTGCGCGAGTTCTGCGAGCGCGCGTTCGCCGAGGTAGGGATCACGTTGCAGTGGCGCGGCGCGGGGTTGGAAGAGCAGGGGTACGACACTCATACGGGCAAGACGCTCGTGCAGATTGATCCGAACTACTTCCGGCCGACCGAAGTCGATCTCCTCATCGGCGACGCCTCGAAGGCCCGGGAAAAGCTCGGATGGCTGCCGAAAACTGCATTCGCCGAGCTCGTCCCCCTGATGGTCCAGGCCGACGTCGAGCTCGCCGAGCGCGAGGTGCGGGGCGCGGGCAAAAGCGGGATTCCGGTGCTCGTGGATCACTGATAGTTATTGGTTGCGTGATTGCAATAGCCATCGGGCTGGAGCAGAACGTGACCTCTCGAATTCGACTCATCCTTCTATCTGCCGCGCTCGCGATTCCGGTGAGCGCCTCGACATTCGTCGTCCCTTCCGACCGCGACATGGTGCAGCGCGCCGACGCCATCGTCATCGCGAACGCTGCCTACTCCGCCAGCCGTCCGAATGGAGACGGCGGGATCGAAACCGTCACTCAGATGTTCGTCGAAGAAGTCATCAAAGGAAATCCGACCGGATCGCTGACCGTGGTCGAGCCCGGTGGGACTTACGGCGGCTCGAGCACAGCCATTCCGGGCGTGCCGCAGTTCATTCCGGGACAGTGGCTGCTCCTCTTCCTCCGCAGAACCGGCCCGAATCGGTGGGCGGTCGCGGACCTGGTCCTCGGCAAGTTCAGCTTCGTGAACGATGATGCCGGAAGGCCGCTCCTCCTCCGCGACGCGGCTGAGATCGTCGGATGGGATTCCGATCTGAAGCCGCACGTCGAGGTGCAACGATCGGCTCCGCTCTTTCTCGACTTCGTGAGACGCGAGGCGCGCGGTGGCTCAGGCGCGACGGACTACGTCGTTGCGCCGGCGCCGGTCGAGACCAGTGTGCCGCTGTCTCGCTTCCGCGCCACGACGATGATTGCGCCATACACCGCCACGTCGTACTCGATCATCGTGAGCGGGTCGATGGGGGCGCGGTGGAACGTCTTCCCGGCGCCCGTGAGCTGGTTTACCGGGACGACGCAGGAACCGGGCGCGGCGTCCGGCGGAGCCTCTGCCGTGGCGATCGGAATCGCTTCCTGGAACAACGACTGTCCGTCGAACGTGAACTATGCGTACGCCGGCACCGACAACGGCACGCACACCCAGGGTCTGCATGCGGCCGACGGCGCGAACACGGTCCTGTTCGAGCGCGACCTGAGCTCGTACGGCATCACGCCGTTCTCGTGCAGCGGGAGCAGCTACAGCGGCACGCTCGGCATCGGCGGTGTCACCAGCGCGTCGGGTACGAATTCGGTCAACGGGGAGACGTTCGCCACGACCATTGAAGGCGACGTCGAGATGAACAAGGGAATCGCGAACTGCACGATCCTATTCAGCAACGGCGACTTCAATACTGCCGTGACCCACGAGTTGGGTCACACGCTCGGATTCCGCCACTCGGATCAAACGCGCTCGGGCAATGCGGCCTGCACTACTGATCCGAGCCTCGAGTGCTCGAACACCGCGGTCATGAAGTCGTTCATTCCGAACGGTCTCAACGCCGCGCTCCAAGCGTGGGACCAGCACGCCGTGCAGGCGCTCTATCCAGGCGGGTCGTGCGGGACGACAGGCACGAAGCGCACGCTGGGCGACTTCAATGGCGATCACCGCTCCGACACGACCGTCTATCGGTCGGCGATCAATACGTGGTACGTCCGGAATGTCGAGACGCAGCAGTTCGGAATCGCAGGCGACATGCCGGTTCCCGACGACTACGACGGCGACGGCAAGGAAGACCTCGCGCTCTTCCGTCCCAGCACGCGGCAGTGGTTCGTGCTGAATTCCTCGACCGGCCAGGTGATCAACACCGCCTTCGGCCTGGTCGGCGATGTGCCGGTGCCGGCGGACTACGACGGGGACAAGCGCGACGACTTTGCCGTCTACCGCCCCAGCAACGGCTTCTGGTACATCCTCAACTCGTCGACCGGCGCCGTGACCGCTCGCGGTATGGGGGGCGCTTCGGGCGACCAGCCCGTACCGGGCGATTACGACGGCGACGGAAAGGCTGATGCCGCGATCTATCGTCCGAGTATCGGCACGTGGTACATCCTGAACTCGTCGAACAACAGCGTCACCGCGGTCCAAATGGGGATCTCGGGCGACGTGCCGGTTCCTGCCGACTACGACGGCGACGGAAAGACTGACATCGCCGTCTTCCGGCCGTCCACCGGACAGTGGTTCGTTTACCGGTCGTCGAACCTCACCGTTTCGGTCACTGCCTGGGGCGCGGGCGACACGCCGGTGCCGGGGGGCGACTACGACGGTGACGGGAAGTACGACATCGCGGTCTATCGGCCGTCGACCGGCTATTGGTACATCATCCAGTCGTCGAACGGCGCCGTGCTGGTCGTAGGGTGGGGATATCCAGGCGATACACCGATTCATCACTAGCAATTGGCAGTCGATAGCGAATGACAGTCGATCCGAGCGCATCGCGCGCGGCGTCTCCGCCGCGATTGACGGTGCATGCCCGCCGCGCGGTGAACTGGTGGAGCGCCGCCTTCGGGGTGCATCTGCGCGAGTTTCTCGTGGGGCTGCGCGGAATCGTTCCGTTCGTGCGCGACATGCGGCGTCTGACGCGCGCCAATCGGAAGGCGGGCTCGCCGTGGCGGATCGAGGTGACGCGGCCGTGTCTCGCCGATCGTTACGAGCAGAGCGGCACGGCGTCCGGCCATTATTTTCACCAGGACCTTCTCGTCGCGCGGCGGATCTTTGCGAAGAATCCAAAGCGCCACGTCGACGTCGGCTCACGGGTGGACGGTTTCGTGGCCCACGTGGCGGCGTTCCGTCCGATCGAAGTCATGGACGTCCGGCTGCTCTCGGTCGACGTGCCGAACATCGTCTTCCGGACGTGTGACCTCATGAACGTACCCGGGGAGTTCTCCGGCTACTGCGACTCGCTCTCGTGTCTTCACGTGCTCGAACACGTCGGTCTCGGCCGCTACGGCGACACCATCGACCTGTTCGGCTACGTCGCCGGCCTCGACGGGCTGCGGACGTTGCTGAGGGCGGGCGGCACGCTCTACCTCTCTCTTCCCATCGGCCGGGAACGGGTGGAGTTC
>DASXHZ010000024.1:0-111885 GCA_036488085.1 Thermoanaerobaculia bacterium | reverse complement strand
CGTACCAGCGCGGACCGGAAACCGTTCACAGCCGGCAGTTGCGGGCGGCGCGATCAGCGCTTACGGTTTGCGAGAAGCGTCTCGTACTGCTCGTGCGGACCGATCCAGTACCAGAGGATCGCGCCCGGCTCGCGTTGAATGCCGACGGCTCGATAATCGCCACCAACTCGCACCGACATGATCGGCCGCGTGGGATGGACACGCTTGAAGTGAAGGCTTGCATGCCACGGATTGGTACGGAAGAGGTGATAAGCGGCGACAGCCTGTTCACGAACGTTCAGCGGAAGTCCGGCAAGAAGCTTTCTGAAAGCCGCGTTCGTTCGCGACTTCAAAGCTTGGCCGGATCGAGCGGCTCCGTCAGACCCGCCTCGTCTTCACGAATCGCCTCGTCCGCCAGTTCGGACAAGAGATCCGACGAACGGGCGAATAGGTCATCCCACCGGCTTTCCGACTCGAGCTCGGCGAGAATCCATGCCCCGGCAGCTTCCTGCTCCGGCTCCGGCAACTTTGTCAGTTCCGATACCGCCTGCTGGAGTACCTTGCCCATACGAGGATTCTAACCTCGGACGCTGCGGCTTCGCTTCCCGTCGCCGCCTCTCCGATTTCAATGATCCGCGCAGGCCGCTGACGCGAGGGCGCCGCCTACCCCTTCTTCTTCGCGCCCTGTTCCACGCCACGTGGGGCACTCTCACTACAAAGGTGATCGAAAAACGAAGGTTCGACCCTTCTTACTCGACCTGTGCGCGCGCAACGGCCCGAACGGTTGCCTGTGGTGCTGACGATCGAGGAAGCGCGAGAGGTGATCGGTAAGGTCGCGGCTCCGGCGAAGCTGGTCGTGAGAGCGATCGCTTCGCCGAGACTCGCTCGAGCGTCATCCGGTGTTCGCCCTTGGCCGCGCAGCCGGCGGCGCACTGAACCGTAGAATGCACTTATGCACAACGAGTTCACAGCGATCATCGAGCCGGACGGGGAGTGGTTCGTCGCTTACTCTCCGGAGATCCCGGGCGCGAACGGCCAAGGGCGAACACCCGATGACGCTCGGGCGAATCTCGGCGAAGCGATCGCTCTCATTCTCGAGGATCGTCGAGAGGATGCTCTTCGCGGAGTTCCTGAGGGGGCGATCCGCGAAACGGTTGTCGTGGAGTGAAGCAGCGCCCCGTCATCCTGAGCCGCCCGTTCGTCGCTTCGCTCCTCAGGGCAGGCTGCGACGGCGAAGGATCTCAAAATTGCAGGCGTTTCGTATCTTGAGATCCTTCGGCGCGCTACGCCGCCTCAGGATGACGGACTTGTTCAGAGCTTCGCTAGCTCGCAAGATCTGTCGCGAGCTTTCGATACCCGAACCGTAGAGCGAGCCTACTCCCGTACCGCGCACGCCAGGAACACGGCGCGGGCGAGCTCGGAGATCTGGTCGGTCTTGCGGATGACGTTTACGGCGTCGTCGAACTGGCGGTCGGAGCTGGTCATGACGATGACGTTGCCGAGGTCGGGGCCGTTCTCTTCGCGGAGATAGGTGAGGACGCCGAAACCGCTGTGGCGCGGGAGATCGGCATCGATCACGATGGCGGAGTAGTCGTCGTTCTCGAGCTTTTCGATCGCTTCCCAGCCGTCGGTCGCGTGCTCGGTACGGATCTGATTCTGGTCGCCCTCGTGCTCGATGGCGCTGGCGATGAGCGGGTTGTCCGCGACAAGAAGGATTTTCATGCTTGGCTGCCCCTCACGCTACCGAGGTGCAAGAAGCATGGCAAGCTGAGCTATCCCAGAACGCGCTTCACGCGCGCGAGCAAGACGCTGTTCTTTACCGGTTTGCGGATGAAGTCGATCGCGCCGATGTCGAACGCGCGCACTTCCGGTTCCTCGCCGGGCAGGCCGGAGACGAAAATCGTCGGAACGTCGTAGCCCTTTTCACGCAGCGCCTCGAGCACCTTGTGCCCGTCGATGAACGGCAGGTCGATGTCGAGCAGCAGCAGGTCGACCTTCTCGCGTCCGATCGCCATCAGCGCCTCCGCGCCGTCGACCGCGGAGACGACGTTGTATCCCGCGGAGCGGAGCACCGCATTCGTCAGCTCACGATTCAGCGCGTTGTCCTCGACGACGAGCACCGTTTTCCGGTTGTCCGCCGCCCCGGTCTCCGGCTGCTGCGACGGCGCGCGCTTGGCGCGGAGCTGCGCGATCTGCTGTTGGAGCGACCGCGTCTCCGCGTCGGGATCGACACCGAGCTCGCGCTTGAGCGTCCGCGCGCACGAGTCGTACTGCTGCAGCGCCGCTGCGAGATCGCCGCTTTGCATGTAGAGCCGCATCAGCGTGCGGCACATCGACTCCTGGATCGGGTCGATGCGCAGCGCGCTCTGCGCCGTCGAGATGGCATCGTCGAGCGCATCGCGCTTCGTCTGGAGCTCGAGGAGATACGAATGCGCGCGGAGCGCGGCGCGCCGCAGGCGATCGCGCTCTCCGAGCACCCACTGGTCGAAGCGCTCCTCGGTGATGGTGAATCCGTCGAGGAAGTCGCCGCGATAAAGCGTCGTCGCGCGCGCCAGCGCATCCTCGGTTCCGGCGGCGAGGAGCGCCTCGAACTCGGCCACGTCGGCGACCACGATCGCGCCGTCGACGCCGAGGAAGTCCGACTCCTCGATCAGGATCTTCTGATCGGGCGAGATCGCCGACAGCTCCTTGCGCAGCGTGGAGAGCAGTTGCCGGAGACTCTGGCGCGCTTGCTCGGGACCGGTGCTGCTCCACAGCAGACTGGCCATCTTGTCGCGCGAGACGCGCTGCGCCGGTTTGACCGCGAGGTAGGCGAGAAGCGCCTGCGACTTCTTCGCTGACAGCGTAACGAGCGCTCCCGATTCGTCATGGATTTGGTAATCGCCGAGGAGTTGGAGGCCCAGTTGTGTCATGAGAGAAGGCCGGATTATCTCAGCTTTGTGCGTGAGATTGCAGTCGGCATCTTCGCGTGCAATCCTTCGCACGATGAGCGAGATGGCGCCGGTGCCGGTTGACGAAAAGCTGCGCGCGACGATCGTGTCGCAGGATTGGCAGGCGTTGCGCGACACGCTCGTCGAGTTGCATCCGTCCGACGTCGCCGATCTCGTCAAAGCGCTCCCTGCCGAGGAGGAGGCATTTGTCTTTCGCCTGCTGCCGAAGGATGAAGCGGGCGAGGTCTTCTCGTACCTCCCGCCCGACCACCAGGAAGACCTGATCGCGTCGCTCACGAACGAGCAGGTACGCACGGTCCTCGGGTCGATGAGTCCCGACGACCGCACGCGCCTCCTCGAGGAGATGCCGGCGGTCGTGACGCGGCGCCTCATCGCGGCGCTCTCGCCCGAGGACCTGAAGAACACGCGGTGGCTCCTCGGCTATCCGGAGGATTCCGCCGGCCGCTACATGACGCCGAATTACGTGACGATCCGTCACGACATGACGGCGGCGGAAGCGCTCGATCACATCCGGCGCACCGGTCAGCAGGCGGAGACGGTGAACGTCGTTTACATCATCGACGATCGCGGTGTGCTGCTCGAGGACATCCGGCTTACTTCCCTCGTGCTCGCCGATCCGCAATCGAAGGTCACGGACATCGACGATCCGCCGCTGGTCTGTGTCCTCGCAACCGACGACCGCGAAGAGGTGGTCAAGCACTTCGAGAAATACGACCGAATCGCGTTGCCGGTCACCGATTCCGACGGCCACATGCTCGGCATCATCACGGTCGACGACGTCCTGGACGTCGCGGAGCAGGAAGCGACCGAGGACATCCTGAAGATGGGCGCCGTCGAGGTGCTCGACGCGCCGTATCTGAACGTGGGCGTGTTTCAGATGGTGCGGAAGCGCGCGGGCTGGCTCTCCGCGCTCTTTCTCGGCGAGATGCTGACGGCGACGGCGATGAGCTACTTCGAAGGGGAGATCGCCCACGCGGTCGTGCTCGCGTTGTTCGTGCCGCTGATCATTTCGAGCGGCGGCAACAGCGGATCCCAGGCGGCGTCGCTGATCATCCGATCGTTGGCGTTGCGCGAGCTGCGGCTGCGCGACTGGCATCGCGTCTTTGGCCGCGAGGTGATCTCGGGCGTGATGCTCGGCGCGCTCCTCGGCGCGATCGGTTTCGCGCGCGTGGTGCTCTGGCAGCACCTGCATCTCACGAGCTACGGCCCACACTATCTGCTCGTCGCGTTCACGGTGTGGCTATCGCTGATCGGCGTCGTGATGTTCGGGACGCTCGCGGGGAGCCTGCTGCCGTTCATCATGCGGCGCCTCGGCTTCGATCCCGCGACGAGCAGCGCGCCGTTCGTTGCGACCCTGGTCGACGTGACGGGGCTGTGTATCTACTTCACCGTCGCGTTGATGATCCTGAAGGGCACGCTGCTGTAGTTACATCACGTTCGCGAACTCTGGTTCCGCTGCGTCTTGGCCGAAAAACTCGCGCAGCTCATCGAGGCGCGTGTCGACGTCGTGCTCGCCGAGCTCGATGAGGCGCTGGAGGTAGTTCGGCTGGAACATCAGCAGGGAGACGAAGTCGGGCGACTCGGTCTCGTTGGCGCCGAAGAAGCGCGTGACGATCTTCAGGTTGCGCGGCAGGTAGCGCTCGTACTCGGCCGCGAGCTTGCCGAGATCGACCGACGGCCGCAGCACGTGGAGGTCGATGGGGCGGAGGCCGCCGCGCTCGGCGGGAGCGAGCTTGCGGATCATCTCGTTCATCCGCTCCATGCGAACCACGTCCTCGTCGATGACGTCGAGGAAGACGGCGTTGATGATCTGCGACATGATCTGCGCAGCCGGCGGGTAGCCTTTCACGGTCGGCGTCGACGCCTCGGCGTCCGTACGCTGATAGCCGGTCGACATCGCGAGGATGCGCGTCGCGCCGAGGTGCACGGCGGGGGAGAGCGGAGCGGCGAGGCGGATGCCGCCGTCGCCGTGCCACTCTTTGCCGATGCGGACGGCGGGGAAGACGAACGGCAGCGCGGCCGACGCGAGCACGTGCTCGACCGTCAACTTCGTCGCGGCGGCGCGACGGTTCGGCCCTTCGAAGACGTCGAGGTGGCGTCCTTGGACCCACCGGACGCTCTGGCCGGTCGAGTAGTCGAGCGTGACGAGCGCCACGGACTTGAGCGCTCCGCGCGCGATGTTCCGCTCGATGCCGCCGATTGCGCGATTCGGCGCGGTGTGAAGCACCTTCTGCAGGAGCTGCCGGAGCGGTGTCGTATCGAACCAGCCGTACGGCCGGCGCCAGCGGCGGCGCGGAAACAGCGGCGCCAGCGCGGAGCGGAACGGGATGAAGCGCCGCCACTCGAACTGGAAGATGTGTCGCGCCTCAAGCTGCCACCACATCTGGCGCAACTGCTCCACGCGCTCCTCCAGCGTCCCCTCGGCTGCTGCGAGAAACACGGCGTTGATCGCGCCCGCCGAGACGCCGGTGATCACTTGGAACTGCAGATTCGGAAAATGACGCGCGATGCCGCGCAGCAGGCCAACCTGGTAGGCCGCCCGCGCGCCGCCCCCCGTGAGCATGACGGCGAGATCATTAGAACGCTTGTTGATCGTCACCGGCGTGGAGTGCGCCCTGGTGCTAACTTCGACGCTCACGAGGCTCAGCCATTGCATTTGGTTTGCCAAAAGGATTCCGCGTGACGCAAGTGAACGGCCGCATCGCCGTGGTGGGAGGCGGGATCAACGGCGCCGGAATCGCATGGGAGCTTGCGCGCAAGTCGTACGACGTGACGCTCTTCGAGAAGGGCGCGTTCGGTGCGCAGACCTCATCAGCGACGACGAAGCTGATCCACGGCGGGCTCCGCTACCTCGAACACCTGGACGTGGGGCTCGTGCGCGAGTCGCTGCGAGAGCGCGGCTGGCTCATCGAACATGCGGGGGAGCTCGTCAAACCGATCGAGATTCTTCTGCCGGTCTACAACGACAGCCCGCGGAGCCGGATCGAGATTCGGATCGGCCTCACGCTCTACGACCTTCTCGCCGGACGCCACAACATCGCGCGGCATCGCGTGCTGACGGCGGACGAGATCGTTCACGAGACTCCGCTGGAGCGCCGCGGTCTGCGCGGCGGATTCTCGTACTGGGACGCGCAGGTCGACGACGGCCGGCTGGCGCGAACGGTGGTCAATTCTGCGCGGCGCGACGGTGCGACGGCGCGCGAACATACCGAGGTGGTCGGGATCGAGGCTTCAGCGGACGGATGGAGGATCCGGACGTCCGCGGGCGACATCCAGCAGTTCGACGTCGTGATCAACGCGGCCGGGCCGTGGATGAACAAGCTCCTCGACGCGAACGACATCCGCGCGCGCTATCGGCTGTCGCTCGTGCGCGGGACGCACATCGTCTTACGCGAACAGGTGAGCGGCGTCGGAGTGCTGCTGCAATCAGTCGACGACCGGCGTGTCTTCTTCGTGCTTCCGTGGAAGGGGACGACGCTCGTCGGCACGACCGAGGTCCTCCAGAGCGATCCGGACGAGACGGCGCCGACGACGGAAGAGGTTGAGTACCTGATCACAAGGTTCAATCGCTACTTCCGCAACAAGATCGGTCCCGCCGACGTCGCGTCGGCATTTGCCGGAGCGCGGCCGTTGGTAGGACGGGCGTCCGATCCAGGTGCGATCGGACGGGAGTACCGCGTCGTCCGACGCGGCAATCTAATCAACGTTTTCGGCGGCAAGATGACGACGTTCATGGCGCTGGCGCGGCGGGTGTCAATGCGGGTGGACAACTATTTCGGACGGACCCGCGTTCCGCGACCGGCGGTGTTCGCGATTTCATAGAATCGGGTTCCATGAGCTACGTTCCGCCGCTCGACGACTCGAAGCAGCGTCCCCGCCTCCCTCGGGAGCTCGACCCGGTCGAGACTCGCGTGCTCGGCGCGCTGATGGAGAAGCAGCTCTCGACGCCGGAGTACTACCCGCTCACTCTCAACGCCCTCGTCGCCGCGACGAACCAGAAGTCGAACCGCGACCCGGTGATGGATTTGGGTGACGCCGAGGTACAACGCGCGCTCGATCGTCTGCAGGATGAGAAGCTCGTTTGGCGCGTGATCGGCGGCCGTGCCGTTCGCTACGACCACAATCTCGACGTTCTCTGGCGAGTCGACCGGCGCGAGAAGGCGCTCCTGACGCTCCTCCTCCTGCGCGGCGCGCAGACGCCGGGCGAGCTGCGCGGGCGGAGCGACCGGCTGCACGCGTTCGATTCGGTGGCCGAGGTCGAGTCGGTGCTCCACGACATGGCGCAGCAGCACGAGCCGCTCGTCGCCGAGCTTCCACGCCGTTCAGGCCAGAAGGAATCGCGATGGGCGCATCTCGCGGGAGGGGAGCCTGCGATCCCGGAACCGGAGACCGCCGCCGAGTCGGCTGCGCCACTCGGAGCCGGAGGGGAGCCGTTGTCTGCGCGGGTTCAGCGCTTGGAGGAGCAGGTCGCAGCGCTCACAGAAGAACTGCGAGCGCTGCGACAACAGTTGGGCGGGTAGCTACTTCGCGAACACGTCGTCCACCGGGACGATCTTCACATTCTCCGGTTTGATGTTCAGTTTGTACGCGCCGATGATCTTGTCCTCGGCGACGATGTCGTCGGGCTTCGGGGAGTCGTACTTGATCGCGGAGAAGTCGTCTTTCACGAGCTGGTCGCGGAGGGCCTCGGCGTCCTTGGTCACGATGACGACGTCGAGGTTCTGCGCCGAGAGGTATTTCTTGAGCGCGGCGTTGACCTGATCGCGCGTCAGCTTCGAGTACTGGGCACGCATGTAGCCGGTGTACTCGGGGATGCCGTACCACCACGAGTCGAGGGCGTAGCCGAGGCGCTCGTCCTGCGAGGCGGTCATGAGGTAGACATTCTTCATCAGGTAGTCGCGCGTCGCCTCGAACTCCTTCTGCGAGAGGCCGTTCTCGATCAGCTTGTTGAGCTCATAGAGCGCGAGGCGGATCGACATCTGCGCGTTCACCGGAACGACCGGACGGATCCAGATCTCGAACGCCTGCGAGCGGCGCGCGACGTTCGGGCGCGGGAAGAAGAGGGCTCCCGGATGGGTGAAGAACTCGATGTAGGAGTAGTCGCCGTAATTGAGGCCGCGGATCTCGCGGAGCCGCTGGTAGAGGCGTCCCGTCGAGGCGCGATGCTCGCCGAGCCATACGCGCGCGACGTTGAGCGCCGCGAAGTCGGGATTCTCGCGCGTCACCGGAATCGGCATGCCGATCGAGATCGCGGTCGAGCGCGTGTCCTTCTGGATGATTTCGACGTTCAGGCCGTTCGGCGTCTGTCCGGCGATCGCGGCGAGCGATTTCTTCCCGTCGGTCGGCGCGCCTCCCTCCGGGAGTTTTGCGAGCTCGCTCTCGAGCCGGGTCTCCAGCGCTTGTGGATAATCGCCGGAGATGCCCATGACGAGGTTGCCCCGCGTGTAGTTGTGCGCGATGAAGTTGCGGACGTCGTCAAGCGTGATGGCGTTGATGCCCGCGACCGTGCCCAGGACCGTGTGCGCGTAGGGAGTGCCGGCGTAGATTTGGTCGATCAGCTCTTCCTTGCCGAGCTCCTCCTCGTTCGCGTTGCGGAGGTCCTGCTTCAGCGTGTTGAGCTGCTGGTCCTTGAGGCGCTGGAAGTCCTCCGCGCGGAAGCCGGGGGAGAGGAGTTGCGGCAGGACGATGTCGAAAAACTTCGACCAGTTGTCTCTGTGGATCGACGCGGTAAACGTCGTCATCTCTTTGTCGACGCCGGAGTTGAAGCTTCCCGCCATCGGATAGAGCGCCTTGTTGATCTCGTCGAGGCGCATCTGCTTCGAGCCGGCGTCGGCGATCATCGACGCGGAGAGCGCCGCGAGGCCTTCCTTGCCGGCGGGGTCGTTCACCGATCCGGCGGTGAAGAGGAGCTTCACGTCGACCTGGGGGAATACCGACTTCTGCGCGATGACGCGAAAGCTGCTCTCCGGCGCAGCCGAGATCATCGAGACGCCGAGGGCGGCAAAACTCGGGACCTTATCGATGCCGGCGGGCAGCGGATCGTGCGAGAGCGTCGTGATCACGACGTCCTTGTCGGTGAAGTACTTCTTCGCCGTCTCCTGGATGTCCTTCGGCGTGACCTTGGCGAGCTCGCGGTAGTAGTTGTTGACCGTGTTGAACGAGCGGCGGAACTTGGCGTACTCGGCGACCGTCTCGGTGATCGCCTCGGTATTGTCGAGCGAGCGGACGAACGCGTAGCGCGCGTTCGACTTCGCGTCGTCGACGCGCTTCTCCGGCTCGCGCTCGTCGCGCAACTTCGCGAACGTCTTCAGGATCTGATCGCGGACGTAGACGGCGTCCTTGCCGTCCTTCACGCGTGCGAAGACGGTGTAGAGCGACGGGTCGACGTGCGCGTCGTTGAAGTAGATGAGGCGATCGACCTTCTGCTCGTCCTCCACGAGCTTCTTGTGGAGGTCGGAGGTGTCGCCGAACTCGAGGTCGAACGCGGTGTCGATCGCGGGAATCGCAACGGAGTTCTCGTCGAAGCCGGGAACGCGATAGGCGACCGTCACCCACGGGATGGTCGGCGAGGGCCACGGCACGTTCGCGTAGATCGGCCCCTTCTGCGGCGGCTCTTTCGGGATCTCGATCTTGTAGTCGCCATGCTTCCAGCCGCCGTAGTACTTCTCGACCAGCGGCAGGACTTCGGAAGCCTTCACATCGCCGGCGATGATGAGCGTCGCGTACTCCGGCCGGTACCAGCGGCGGAAGAACTCCTTCGAATACGCGTACTGGTTCGGCATGTCCTCGATGTCTTTGATGAAGCCCATCGTGGTGTGCTTGTACGTGTGGGTGTCGAACGCGGCGTCGCGTTGCACCTCGAGGATCTTGCGGAGTGGGCTCGCGGCGTTCTTGTTGTACTCGCCGAGGACCGCGCGCGCCTCCGTCTTGAAGGTGCTCTCGGGATAGGAGAGATGCTGGAAGCGGTCGGCCTCGATCTCGAGAATCTGGGGCAGGTCTTCCTTCGCGAACGTCTGAGTGAAGATCGTCCGGTCGTCGGACGTGTTCGCGTTCTGCCGCGCCCCAGCCTTCTGCACGATGGCGTTGTACTTCTCGGGCGGGAACTTCTCCGTGCCGCGGAACATGACGTGCTCGAAGAAGTGGGCGAATCCCGACTTGCCCGGCTCGATCTCGTTGCGCGATCCGGTCTGCATCGTGGTGTAGACGGAGACGACGTTCGGGAAGCCGGTGGGGACGATGATGACTTTCAGGCCGTTCGCCAGCGTCTTCTCCGTGGCGTGGAACGGCAGGATCGGGGAACTGTTTTCTTTCGCGGGGGCGCTCTTCTTCTTCGGCGCGGCAGCGAAGGCCGTCGGAAGGATGAGCGCGCAAACGAACAGCATCAAGATGCGCGATTTCAGTGATTTCAAATGGGAGGCTCCTTAGGTTGGACTGACCGTCAGGCGAACCTTAATACAACCGGAAGTAAACGGTCAGCTCGTGGACGACTTCCATCGCGACGCCATCGACGATCAGCGGGCGGAACTTCCACTTTCGGACCGCATCGAGCGCCGACGCGTCGAATTCCTTCCGCTCGGCGTGGTGGAGGATCGATACCTCGTTGACGTGGCCGTCCTTGCCGATGACGTACTTGACGACGAGAGACCCTTCCATGCGCGCGTTGATGCAGATGTCGGGGTAATCCGGATAGGAGTGCTCTTCCGGGAAAAGCGGCAGCTGCGCGTCGCGCTCGAAATGCATGCGGCCGTCGCCGCCGACCATGCCGCCGGCCACGCCTCCCGAGGCGCCACCGGAAACACCGCCTGCGACGCCGCCTTTCGCTCCGCTGCCAACGCCTCCGTCCACGCCCGCCGCGGGAACGAATTTATCGACGGTCGCGGAGACGAGGCGGAAGGGGGATGGAGGCGGCATCTGCTCGATCTCGTCGGGGATGATCGACGGGGCGAGGTCGATCGGCGCGAGCGCGACCGATGCGGCGAGTGTTGTCTCCTGCTTCGGCGCGTCGGACTGCTTCGCGGGAGCGGCAGGAGGCGGCGGTGGTGGAACAGGTTCCGCGAGGTCCGACGCGAGGTAAGCGACGAGCAACTTCGGCGGCGCGGCCGGCAGCGTCACGTTCGACGCGATCGCGACGGCCACTGCGCCAATGGCGATCGCGTGGAGGGCGATCGATGCGGGAAGGCTCTCGTAGAAGACGTGCCGGTCGCGGCGGGCGAACGCGGCCGGCGCCACGGTCTCGAACATGGTGTTTGCGCGAGTCTACCCGCGTCCCACGTTTTCGTGCGAGTCGGGCACTTCGATCGGTCCCTGCTTGAGGTCCTCGCGGATGATGAGGTCGAGAAAAAGATCGCGGACGCCGTTCTTCCCGTTCGCGCGATACGCGCGCCGGACATCGGCCGGCTTCAGCTCGATGCCGGTCATGCGCTCCAGGTACTGGCAGAAGACGACCGCGCGCGAGCGGAACGAAATGATGAGGATCAGCAGCAGGACGCCGGCGAAGACCAGGGGCATCGCGGTCGTCGATAGAAGGGCGCTGAGTTGCATCAGCAAATGGTACAGCTTCGGCATAAGTATCGGCAGGAGGAAACGAATGTCCGAAGAGCACTACGAGCCGGTCTCGTGCGACTACCACGACGAGCTCGAGGCTGCGGCGATGCACAAGAGCCGGGTGGAGCTGGAGTTCGACCTCGACGGCGTCTCGCAGCGGGGACTCGGCAAGATCGACGACGTCTACACCGCCGACGGCGCCGAGTGGGTGCGCTTCGTCTCCGACGACGGCGGCCCGGTCGAAATCCGCCTCGATCACATCATCTCGTTTCGGCAGGAGTAGACTGGTGATCGTTACTCGTGACTCGTTATTCGTGACTCGAAGTCGAATAACGAGTCACGAATAACGAGTCACGGTCTCAAACATGCCGAAGTTCCTCTTCTACAGCGGCACCGCGTTCTGCCTTTTCCTCGCGCTTTCCAGCGGGGCTGTGGCGGTGCGCGACCTCGACGCCGGCGCCAGCGCGTTCGTGGCGATCGGCGCCGGCGCCTCGACGCGGGCAGCTTGGGCGATCGTGGTGGCGTTGTTCGCGAGCCTCGCCGTCTCCTCGATCTTCCTGCGGATGGCGGCGCTCGTCGCGGCGCGCAACCTCTTCGCCGCTTTCGTGGCGATCTTCGCGGTCGCGGCGTCGGTGGCCACGCTGGTCGGCGTGGTCCTCCTGGAGGCGCGGATGCTGCGCCAGCACACCGAGGCGCTCTCCGAGGTCCATCTCGCGGCGGTCCTGACCCTCGGGTGGTTCGTCTCGACGACGCTGCTCGCGATGCGGCCGTACTTCCGCGTCCAGGCGAGCCGCACTCTGTCGGTGCTCGTCTTCCTGCCGCTGCCGCTCTTCGCGATGATCATCGGCCAGGAGCTGTTCGTCGGCGCGTCACACGCGCCGCTGCCGGCCACGAGTCCGGCGCTGATCGTCTATTTCGCGGTGATGGCGGTCCTCTTCTTCTCCATCGCGGTCCACTGCGTCCGCCACCGCTATCTCTTCCTGGAGATGACGAACCTTCGCGAGCTGCTCGACAGCCGCGTCGATCCTGCGTCGCGCGCCGCGCGGCGGACCATCGGCGGCGTCGCATTCGACTCGTAGCCGGTTACACTTTCGCACTCACATGACCGATCGCGCCCAGGAGCGCCGCCACGGCGAGCGCATCGTTCTGACTCCGCCGCTGCAGGCCCGCATTGCGGACGCTGACGTGCGGCTGATGGACGTCGGGATGCTCGGCGCGCGGGTCCATAGCGATGCGCCGATTCCGGTCAACCGCAGCACGACCCTGCGGTTCGAGTGGCACGAAGAAGAGATCGCGATCGACTGCAACGTCGTCCGCTCCGACCTCCACCCCTCGCGCGAGGCGGCGGCGGACAACATCTTCGAGTCGGGCGTGCGCTTCGTCGCCAGCGGCGAAGGAGCGGCTCGGCTCGGCCGGATGCTCGACTCCCTCGCCGAGCGAGAAGAGATCGAGCACCTCAAGATGCTCGTCGAGGCGTCGAAACTGATCAACTCCTCGATCGAGGCCGACCAGCTCTTCGCGTCGATCCTCACCGTGGCTCGGAAAGAGCTGGGCGTCGAGCGCGGCACGCTCTATTTCGTCGACGAGGCGCGGCAGGAGATCTGGGCGAAGGTCGCCGAGCAGGCGGCCGCGATCCGGCTGCCGTTCGGTCGCGGTCTCGCCGGAACCGTTGCGGCCACCGGTCAGGAGATTGTCCTCCACGATGCCTATGCCGACCCGCGATTCGACCGGTCGCAGGACGCGCGAACGGGATTCCGCACGCGCTCGATGCTCTGCGTGCCGATCCGCAATCGCAACGCGAAGGTCGTCGGCGTGCTGCAGCTCCTCAACAAGATGCACGGCTCATTCGGCGAGCAGGACCTCCGTTTCCTCGCCGCGATGTCGGACCACATGGCGATCGCGATGGAGAACGCGCAGCTCCACCTCGAGATCGTCGAGAAGCAGCGAATGGAGCGCGAGCTGCAGCTCGGCCGCGAGATCCAGAGCCGTCTTCTTGCGCCGCCGCCCGTCGACGTACGCCAAACCATGCTCGCGGCGATGAGCGTGCCGTGCTACGAGGTCGGCGGCGACTATTTCGACTTCATCGAGCTCCCGAACGGCCACCTCGGGATCGCGATCGGCGACGTTTCCGGGAAAGGCGTCGCCGCTGCGCTCATCATGTCGAGCGTCCAGGCGGCGCTCCGGATGGCGGCGCCGATCGAGCCCGACCTGCCGCGGCTCGTGGCGCGCCTCAACGCCTTGTTGTTCCGGATGGCGCGGGGGCGCAAGTACGTGACCTTCTTCTTCGGCGTGCTCGATCCCGCCACCGGCGTGCTGCGGTACGTGAACGCCGGGCACAACCCGCCATTCGTCTGCAGCGGCGACGAGATCACGCACCTCGACTCGACCGGCAGGCCGATCGGCATCCTGCCGGAGTCGACCTATCAGGAGGAAGTCGTCACCATCGCGAGCGGCGCGACGCTGTTGCTCTACACCGACGGCCTGAACGAGGCGTCGAACGCCGGCGACGAGGAGTTCGGCATGGACCGCCTCACCTCGCTCGTGCGGGAAGCATGCACGTATGCGGTCGACGAAGTGCCACGCCGAATCCTCGACTCCATCATCGCGTTCGAGAACGGCGCCCCCGCGAGCGACGACAAGACGCTCGTGATCATGCGCCGCGCCTGAGCTCGATCAGGACTGAGGAAGTCCGGCCAGGATCGCTTTCGCGCGGTCGAGATGCGCCTGCACCGTGAACCGCGTCGTCTGCATCAGCGTCAGAACGTCTCCGCGCGACGACGGGATCATCTTCTGGTCGAGGAGGTCGAGAAGCTGCTGGTGCTCCTCGATCTGCGACACCATGTAGATCCGGTCGATGTTTCCCTGCGCGGTCTGGTAGTTCGTGACGAGCTGCTTCGAGTGGTTGCGGATGTCGATCGCTTCCTTCGCTGCATCGTGGGGAACGATCTTGTTTGCCGCCATGATGTTCGTCGTGTTCGTGAGGCCCTTCTGGTGATCGTCGATCATCATCTGGGCGAAGTTCTTCACGCCGGCGCCGCCCAGCTTGGCGTACGCGACGGTCGCCTGGTCGATCTCTCCCTGATTCGCAGCGAACAGAACCGCTGCCATGTCAGGCGACGACATGGTCGTGTTCTTCGGCGCGTCCTTATCCGGGGCGGCGCTCAGCGTTGCAGCGGTCGCCACCGCGATGAAGAAAATCGAAACGTGTTTCATTCAAAGCCTCCGTTTGCATCCGTCGCAAACAAAGTGCCGCCGTCAAGCCGTTAATTCCGGAGGCTGCGGGGTCACGGACGGGACGGGAAGCCAGACTGCCTTCGTCTTCATCAGCCACTCCTTGCGGGAGTCGAGGCCGTTCGTTCCTCCGTTGATCTTTTTCGTTATCTTCAGGACGTCATCCGCGTCTGCGAACGGATTGCATCCTTTCTCGTTCCACTCCTCGCAGGCGATGGAGAGGAGGTACTCCGGGTCGGCGGCGTTGTCGGGGTCGTCGACGAGGTCGACACCGAGATTCGTGCCGATGGTCGTCCGCGACCCGCGGCCGGTCATCTGCAGCAGGCCGGTGCCGCGAAAGTTGTAGCCGTCGTCCTCATCCGTGTTGCCGAGGTTGAGCTTCGCCCACGGCCCGCCATAGATCGTGTTGCCGATCATCCGCTCGTCGGCCGCATGTTGATCGGTACGCCCGTACTTGTTTGCATCTTCGATCGAGATGCGCGCCCGGCTGAAGAGGCTGATGAGCGCCTCCGGTGTGTAGTTCAGGCTCTCGTACAGGATCTTGAACCCGCCGGTTTCATGGAGCACCTGCGCCATGAAATGCGCGAGGCGGAGGCCGTTGTCGTTGATCTTGTACTTCGCGAAAACCTCGTCCGCGTTCTCGAACGTCCGGAGGTAGTCGGGACGTGCGTTCGGCGCGAGCGACAGCAACTGTTCTTTGGTGACTGGAATCATGGCCGGCCTCCGTGTGTCCGTTAGAATAGCGCCAACCGCCGATGTCCTTCGTTCACCTCCATCTACACACTGAATACTCCCTTCTCGACGGCGCCAGCCGGCCGGAGGCGCTCGCCAAACGGGTGGCGCAGCTCGGCATGCCGGCGTGCGCCATCACGGACCACGGCAACATGTTCGGCGCCGTCGAGTTCTACAACGCCATGAAGGGGGCGGGCGTCAAGCCGATCATCGGCTGTGAGATGTACGTCGCCTACGGCTCTCGCTTCGACAAGTCATCCGTCGAAGACCAGCAGGCCGACGCCGGCGCCAACAACCACCTCATCGTCCTCGCCGCCAACGACACCGGCTACAAGAACCTCGTCAAGCTCGTCTCGAAAGGCTTCGTCGAGGGTTTCTACTACAAGCCGCGCATCGACAAGGAGCTTCTCCGCGAGCACCGCGACGGGCTGATCGTCCTCTCGTCGTGCCTCAAGGGCGAGGTCTCCCAGAGCCTCGCCGGCGGCAACTATGGGAAAGCGCGCGACGCCGCGCTGCAGTTCAAAGACATCCTCGGTCCCGAAAACTTCTTCCTCGAGATCCAGGATCACGGCATCCCCGACCAGCAGAAGATCGTCCCCCTGATGGCGCGCCTCGGCGAGGAGGTCGGGCTCGAGCTCGTTGCCACCAACGACTCGCACTACCTCTCGAAGGACGACGCGTTCGCGCACGAAGTGCTGCTCTGCATCGGCACCGGCAAGACGATTGGCGACGAGAAGCGCATGAAGTTCTACTCCGACGACTTCTACGTCAAAGGCCCCGACGAGATGGAGCGGATCTTCCGCGCCTATCCGCAGGCGATCGCCAATACCGGAAAGATCGCGGAGCGCATCCACATGTCGTTGGATGTGAAAGGGCACCATCTTCCGAAGTTTCCGGTGCCGCCGGGGAAAGACCTCGCCGGCTACTTCGAGGAAGTCGTCCGCGCCGGCTTGAAGCGGCGCCTCGACGCGATGGCCCCGCTCTTCGCCGCGAAGCGGAAGAAGCACGAGCCGCAGGAGTACTTCGACCGCCTCGACCGCGAGATCGAGATCATCAAGGGGATGGGCTTTCCCGGCTACTTCCTCGTCGTCTGGGACTTCATCAAGTATGCGAAAGACAACGGCATCCCGGTCGGTCCCGGCCGCGGCAGCGCCGCCGGATCGCTCGTGGCCTATTCGATGGGGATCACCGACGTCGATCCCCTCGAGTACGACCTCCTCTTTGAGCGCTTCCTCAATCCGGAGCGCATCTCGATGCCCGATATCGACATCGACTTCTGCATGAACCGGCGCGGGCGTGTCATCGAATACGTCCGCGACAAGTATGGCAAGGAGAACGTGGCGCAGATCATCACGTTCGGGACGATGGCGGCGAAGTCGGTCGTGCGCGACGTCGGCCGCGTCCTAGGGCAGCCGTACGCGTTCGTCGACAAGATCGCGAAGACGATCCCGGGCGGCCCCGGCGTGACGCTCGAAGACGCGCAGAAGGACTCGCCCGCGCTGGTCGAGGCGATGAAGAACGACGCCGAGGTGGCGAAGATCGTCGAGATCGGAACGAGACTCGAGGGCTTGTCGCGGCATGCCGGCATGCACGCCGCGGGCGTCGTCATCACGCCCGAGCCGGTGACGAATTACGTCCCGCTGTATCGCACGACGCGTGATGAAATCGTCACGCAGTTCGACATGAACGTCGTCGAGAAGATGGGTCTTCTCAAGATGGACTTCCTCGGCCTGCGGACGCTCACGGTCATCGACGATGCCGTGAAGTCGATCGAGCAGGAGAGCGGTAAGCATGTCGACGTCGACGCCATCCCGCTCGATGAGCCGGAGGTCTTCCGCCTTTTCCAGGAAGGCCGCACGAAGGGCGTGTTCCAGTTCGAGTCGGGCGGCATGGTCGACTTGCTACGCAAGTCGCGGCCGACGAAGTTCGAGGATCTCGCCGCGTTGAACGCTCTCTATCGCCCCGGCGCGCTCGACGCCGGCATGGTCGACGAGTATGTGAAGCGCAAGAACGGCACGTCGAAGGCGAAGTTTCTCGTACCCGCGATGAAGGAGATCCTGGAGGAGACGTACGGCGTCATCGTCTACCAGGAGCAGGTGATGCAGATCGCGCAGAGCGTGGCCGGTTACTCCCTCGGCCAGGCGGATTTGCTGCGAAAGGCGATGGGGAAGAAGAACGCCGAGATCATGGCCGCGGAGCGCAAGACGTTCGTCGCCGGTGCGGAGAAGAAAGGCCACGAGAGCCGAAAAGCGAACGAGGTCTTCGACTACATCGAGCCCTTCGCCCGGTACGGTTTCAACAAGTCGCACTCCGTCGCCTACGCGCTGGTCGCGTATCAGACGGCGTGGCTGAAGGTGCACCATCCGCGGCACTTCATGGCGGCGCTGATGTCGAGCGAAATGGACCGCACCGAGCACATTGTGAAGTTCATTCACGAGGCGACGGCGATGGGCATCCGCGTGCTGCCGCCCGACGTGAACGAGTCGAACATGTTTTTCACCGTCGTCGGTTCGAACATCCGCTTCGGCCTCGGCGCGGTGAAAGGCGTCGGCGAAAGCGCCATCGAGTCGATCCTCGAAGCCCGCCGCCGCATCGGCCGCTTCACCGATCTCTCGAAGTTCTGCGAGGAAGTTGATCTCCGCGCGTGTAACAAGAAGGTGCTCGAGGCGCTGATCAAGTCGGGCTCGTTCGATTTCATCGGCGTCACGCGCAAGGCGCTCTTCGACTCGCTCGAAGCGACCGCCGACGGCGCGCAGCGCACGAAAGACGAGAAGGAGCGGGGACAGAACTCGCTCTTCTCCATGATCTCCGCGCCGTCAAGACCGACCGCGAAGCTCGCGAACGCGCCCGAGTGGCCGGAAGAAGAGAAACTCCAGAACGAAAAAGAGACCCTCGGCTTCTACGTCAGCGGCCACCCGCTCAACAAGTTCGCCGACGAGCTGAAGTCGTTCTCGAACGCCAACACCGAGACCCTCTACCGCTTCGTCGACCAGACCGTGAACATCGGCGGGATCGTCTCGCAGATGAAGCGCTCGAAGATCAAGAAGGGGCCGAACGAGGGGAAGCTGATGGCGAAGTTCATCCTCGACGACCAGTTCGGCTCCGTCGAGGTCGTCGTCTTCAGCGATCTCTACTCGAAGTACGCGAAGTGGCTCGACAACGGCGTCGCCGTGCTCGTGACCGCAAGCGTCAAGGACACCGGCGGCATGAATGCCGGCCGGAGCGCGTCGCTGCAGTCGGCCGAGCAGAACGCGCAGCAGATCGACGACGAGTACGGCGGCCACCCCGAAGCGCGCGCCCGCATCTCCGCGTACGAGATCCGCCTCGAGGAACCGGAAGACGATCGCGACCCGAAGGAGATCGAGCAGGAGAAGTACGGCGACCGCACGAACAACCTCGGGTTATTCGGTGGCGCGCCGGCGGCCTCCACGGCGGTCGTCGAAGAAGAGGAGCCCACCTCCTTCGCGTCGCACGCCGCCGCCCTTACCGAGTCCCCCATCACCCCCGAGCTCAACGCGCTCGAGATCATCCAGCTCGAAGGCATCCGCGACAAGAAAGTCCGCGAGATCGCGCTCGAAGTGCCGTACCCGAGGATGACCGAGGAGACGGTCAAGAAGATCCGAGACATCGTCGAAGAGCACGCCGGCGAGATCCCGCTGACGATCACCATCACCGACCTCCCCGAGGAGCTGCGAAACGAGCGCGGCGAAGTGAAGCTCAAAGTCGCCCACCACTTCCGCGTCACCCCCGACGCCACGTTGCGTCAGGCGCTCGCCGCGGTGCACGCGAATCCGAAGTACATCTTTTGAGGTTATGCGTTACGCGTTACGCGTTATGAAGTCCGTAACGCGTAACGCGTAACGCGTAACGCATAACGAACGGAGGCCCCGCCATGCCCGAGCCGCTGACCTACAAGACCCACCGCGCTTACGACCCGCTGTACCACTTCTTCGTATTGCCGGTCCTCGGGATCAATCTTCTGATCGTGCTGTATGTCGCGTATCGGCGGCCGTTCTGGCTTACCTACTGGGGGATCGTCTTTGCGATCGCGCTCCTCGGCCTGGCGTGGCGCGTCCGCTACTTCCCGCTCCGGATCCAGGATCGCCTGATCCGAATGGAGGAGACCCTCCGCCTGCAGCGCGTCCTGCCTGAGGAGCTTCGAGGCCGCATCGACGAGCTCTCGACGCGCGAGCTGATCGCCCTCCGCTTCTGCACCGACGACGAGCTTCCCGAACAGGTCCGCGCCATCTACGCCGGCGAGTACCGCGGCGGCGAGAACGTCAAATCCCACATCAAGACCTGGCGCCCCGATCCGCACCGCATCTGATCCGCGTTTGACGTGGAGCTGTCCACCTATCCGCCTGCCTCTGCAGTCATTTACGGCACCTCGCCTGCAGTAGTAGTCCCCGGAGGAGTCACCATGAACGAACGAAAAATCGCACGTGCGCTCGGCTGGTTCAGCCTCGGCCTCGGTCTCGTCGAGGTCGCGATGCCTGGCCAGCTCGCCCGCTCCCTCGGTGTCCGTGAACGCAACAAACTGACGCGCGGCTTCGGCCTGCGCGAGATCGCAGCCGGGACCGGCATTCTCGCCACCGGCGGCCGCAAACCGCAGTGGCTCTGGTCCCGCGTCGCCGGCGACGCCCTCGACCTCGGCGGCCTCATCGCCGGGTTGAAGGAGAGCCGCAAAAAGGTAGCCCTCGGTGCCGCCATCGCCAGCGTCGCCGCCATCACCGCCCTCGACGTCTACTGCGGCGCGAAGCTGCAGCAGGCGAAGGCAGCCTGACGCGGGGTTCTGTATGGCGCCGGCGAGGCCGTCGGCGCCAGCCGAAGCGGCATAGTCAGCTCGCGAACAACTTCGCCAGTAGCATCCCGAACTCGTGCGCGGGCACCGGCTTCGTGAAGAGGTAGCCCTGCATGAGGTCGCAGCCGTAGCGGCGGAGGAAGACGGCTTGTTCTTCCTGTTCCACGCCTTCGGCGATGACCTTCAGGCGAAGGGAGTGGGCCATGGCGATGATGGCGGTGACGATGGCGGCGCTGTTCGGGTCGGCGTCGATGTCGCGGACGAAGGACTGATCGATCTTCAGTGTGTCGATCGGGAGGCGCTTGAGGTAGGCGAGCGACGAGTGGCCGGTACCGAAGTCGTCGAGGGAGATGCGGATGCCGAGTTTTTTCAGCTCCGAGAGGACGCGCAGCGAGATCTCGGGCGACTGCATGGCGGTCGACTCGGTGATCTCGAGCTCGAGCTGATCGGGCGGCAGGCCGGTCTCGTCGAGCGTCGCCCGGACGCGCTGCACGAGGTCGACGGACTGCAGTTGCGTCACCGATAGATTCACGGCGAGCGAGAGGTTGCGGAAGCCGGCGTCCTGCCACTCCTTCGCGCGCATGCACGCCTGCCGCAGCGCCCAAGCGCCGATCGGCATCATGATCCCGGTCGATTCCGCGAGGGGGATGAACGTCGACGGCGGCACGGAGCCGAGCTCCGGATGGTTCCAGCGGAGCAGCGCCTCCATGCCGGTGACGACGCCGGTGCGGAGGTCGACGATCGGCTGGAAGAAGACGTCGAACTCGTCGTTGACGAGCGCGCGCCGCAGTCCGTGCTCCAACGCGATGCGCTGAAGCGCCCGCGCGTTCACGTAGGCGTTGAAGAGCTGGTAGTTGTCGCGCCCCTGTTCCTTCGCCTGGTACATCGCGGTGTCGGCGTTCTTGATGAGTGTCTCGGCGTCCGCGGCGTCTTCGGGGTAGAGGCTGATGCCGATCGAGGTCGAGGTGAAGAGCTCGCGTTCCTCGATATGGAACGGGGCGCGGATGAAGTCGAGGATCTTCTGCGCGATCGGCGCCGCGTCGTCGGAGTTCACGAGGCTGGGGAGGAGGATCGTGAACTCGTCGCCGCCGAGGCGTGCGACCGTGTCGCTGTCGCGGAGGCAGGCCAGCACGCGCGCGGCGACCTCCTGCAACAGCCGATCGCCGACGTTGTGGCCGAGCGAGTCGTTGATGACTTTGAAGCGATCGAGGTCGAGGAAGAGCACCGCGAGGCGGGAGTTGTTGCGTTGTGCGTGCGACAACGCCACCGTGACGCGGTCCTTGAACAGCAGCCGGTTCGGGAGGCCGGTCAGCGCGTCGTGGTACGCGAGGTGTTTGATCTGCTCCTCGGCGTACGTCCGCTCCGTGATGTCGCGGACGACCGCGACGAGCCCGCCGCCGTCGATCGACGTGAGCGAAATCTCCTGCGGGAACGTGATGCCGTCGGGCCGCAGGCCGGTCGCCTCGCCGCGCCAGCGCCCGCGCTGCTGCACGATCGGAAGGATCGTGGTGATGAACCGTACCTGCTCGGGCGGCTCGTAGAGATCGCAGAGGTTCGTGCCGGTGATCGAGATCGGATCGGTGTGGCCGAAGAGCTTCGCGAGCGCGTCGTTCGAGTAGGTGAAGTCGAGGCGGTCGTCGAGGATGCCGATGCCGTCCATGGCCGAGGTGATCGCCGCGGCCTGGGTGCGGAGCCTCTCCTCCGATGTCTTGCGCTCCGAGATGTCGGTCCCCACGTGGAGGAAGCCGGTGATCGATCCATCCTCGGCGCGGATCGACGTCACGGACACGAGCACGGACACCTGGTACCCACGCTTCGCGATATACGTCCACTCGCGCTCTTCGTGGCCGTGGATCGCGGCGCGGAGGGAGAGGACGTCGAAGCCACCGATGTCGTGCCGGAACTCGGAGCTGAGGCTGAGCGCCTGCTGCTCGAGCTGCCAGGCGACGTGAAGATCGAGCAGCGAGCGGCGGCCGATCATCTCCTCGGCGCCGTAGCCGAGCATCCGCTCCGCTCCGGAGTTGAATACCGTGATGGTGCCGTCGGGATCGGTGGCGATGATCGACACCTGCGTGGCGGCGTCGAGGACGGCTTTGCGCTGTGCGTTCGCCGAGGCGAGCCGCTCCTCCGCGAGGCGCCGCTCGGTGATGTCGTAGACGAATCCCTCGAAATACGTCACGCCGTGTGACGACTGGACGGTGTGCGCGTTGAGCGTCACCCAGATGAGCGTGCCGTCTTTCCGCTTCCAGAGCACTTCGTGGCTGGTCGGCTTCTGGCCGTTGTAGGCGAATCGGCGGATCAGGTCGTCGCGCAACTCCGGCTCGACGTAGACGTCGCGGCGCATGTTCTTCGTGAGAAGGTCGTCGACGCCGTCGTAGCCGAGCATGCGCGCGAGCGTCTCGTTGACGGCGATGAAGTCGCCCTCCGGCGTCGTCTGGTAGATGCCGACTGACGCGTAGTCGAAGACGTTGCGGTAGCGCTCCTCCGACTCGAGGAGCGCGCTCTCGGCGCGCTTGCGCTCCGTGATGTCGTGGATGATCGAGTACAGGAGCACGCGGTCGCCGACGTTCACGGGGCCGGAGTGCACCTCGACGTCGCGCACCTCGCCGCTCGCGAGCACGTGGCGGAAGATGAAATAGCTGCGCTGCTGTTCCTGCGCCTTCAGCATCTCCTCGCGCACGCCCGGCTCGCCCATGAGGTTGATGTCCCAGACGAGCATGCCGCGCAGCTCTTCGCGCGTGTAGCCGTAGAAGTCGCAGGCGGCGGTGTTCGCGTCGACGATGCGGCCGGCCGCCGGATCGAGGATGAGCTGCACCGCGCGGTTGTTCTCGAACATCTGCCGGTAGCGCCGCTCGCTGGCGCGCAGCTCCGCGTCGTTCCGCTTCTGTTCGATCGCCGTGGCGACGTGTTGCGCCACGAAGAGGAGGATCTCCTTGTGCCGCTCGGTGTAGCGCTGCGACTCGCCGTACGTCTGCAGCCCGATGACGCCCCAGCTGCGGTCGCCGCTCTTGAGCGGCGCGCCGAGCCAGTCGACCGAGGGCTGCCCGACGAGCTCCACCTCTCCGCGGGCCACGAGGTCGTCGAACACCTCCGGCGTTGCGAGGATCGGCTCGCCGGTGCGGAGCACGTACGCGGTGATGCCGTGTCCTGGCGAGAGGCCTTCCGGCGCGGAGTCGAACTCGTCGACGAAGTAGGGGAACGCCAGGCGGTCGTTCCGCTCGTCGTACTCGGCGATGAAGAAGTTCTTCGCGAACATCAGCTCGCCGACGACCTGGTGAATGGCCCGATAGAGGTCCTCGAGCCGTTCGGTCGATTGCGTCAGCGCCGCTATGCGGAAGAGCGCCGACTGCAGCTTCTCCGCCGCCTTCTCCGTGGTCGAGCGTCGCGCGCGCGCGAGGAGGCGCAGCAGCGCGCCGCGCGCTTTCTGAAGATGAGAGAGATGCCGCTCACCCGGCACTGAGGGCAGGGTCGCCATGAGAGAGAAGTCGATTTTATCAGCGTCAGTCGCCCGGATATCCGTTCTTGCGGAAGTACTGCCACTGTTGCCAGTTCATCCACAGATACCAGGCGACGAGGAACGACATCATCCAATACTTGATGTAGATGCCGACGGCGATCACGAGGAGGCCGACGACGAAGCCGACCCAGATCGAGACGATGAACGCCGTCCGCTCGCGGAGGAGAATGCGAAAAAAGTTGCGAACGATTCCCCCGCCGTCGAGCGGCGGAACGGGGATGAGGTTGAAGATGCCCCAGAAGAAGTTCGCGATCGCGAAGAGCGGCAGAAAGGCGGCGAACATCGGGTCATGCACCCGCTGTGCGAGTAGCGAGGCGCCGAACGCCATGACGAAGCTCGACGCCGGGCCGGCGGCGCTGATCACCATGTCGTGCCAAGGCTTCGCGACCCGCTTGTTGACAGTCACGCCGCCGAGCCCTGCCAGCATCACCTGGCTGGAGCCGTAGCCGAAAGCCGCGATCATCCCCGCGTGCGACAGCTCGTGCAGCAGGACGCCGAGGAACAGCACGGGGATCCACAGCAGCGCGTACTGGATCCCCTGCCGCTGGTCGTAGAAGGTGAAAACAAAGAAACCGGCGAGGATCAGAAAGCTGACGTCGACGTCGATCGATGTCCGGCCGATGGAGCCGAGGTGAATCACGCCGCCACTATAAACGGCGGACCGCGGAATGGACCTCTCGCAGGAACTCGATCACCTGGGCGTCGCGGGTATTGTCGTATTCGTAGAGGGTCGGGTCGACGTCGGGGTTCCGGCGGAGCCACTTGTTCTTGTAGAGATCGCGGTCGGCGGCGCCGAGGAGCTGCGCGAGAGTTGGCTGGGCGATGAGCGAAGAGCAGGCGAGTCCGCTGGTGACGCTGATGCCGAAGGTGACGTCGCCGTACGTCCATGCCAGCTCGGAGAATGCGGCGACGAGCCGCTTTTCGAGCGCCTCGACTTCGGCCGGCGCGCTCTCGCCGACCAGCATGACGAATTCGTCGCCGCCGTAGCGCGCGATGACGTCTCCGTGGCGCGTGTGGTTGATGAAGAGCGTTCCGATGTCGCGGAGGATGCGGTCGCCGGCGAGGTGGCCGAACGTATCGTTGACGCGCTTGAAGTCGTCGAGGTCGAACACGATGAGGTTGACCGGCTCGCTCGATTTGACCGCCCGCTCCGCCTCCGTAAAGAAGAATCGGCGGTTGTACAGGCCCGTCAGCTCGTCGCGCGTGGCGAGCCCGTAGAGCTCGCGGACGGCGTCGTCGAGTTTCTTCTGGCGGAGGATGACGCGTCGTGCAGCGCTCAGTTTCGCGCTGATTTCGAGCTCGCTCGACGACTTGCTGATGTAGTCGTCGTAGCCGAGGCGCAGCGCCTCGATCTTCGTCTGCACGTTGTCGTGGCCCGTGACCATCACCGCGAACGCATCCGCGAAACGCGGGTTGCCGCGGATGGAGGAGATCGTGGCGAGGCCGTCGACGCGCGGCATCTCCAGGTCGATCAGAAGGAGGTCGAACGGCGGCGCGACGTCGAGGATCTCGATCGCCTGCGTGCCGTCGCCCGCCGTGGCGACCGAGAAGCCGAAACGGGTCACCAGCGATGCGAGGAAGAAGCGGTAGTTCTCGTCGTCGTCGACGATGAGCGCTCGTAGACCGAGGTCAGAGGGCTCGGCGTCGGCCCGACGGCGGAGGGGTTTTTCTGGCATGGGCCTGGTTCGTCAACTTCAGCATGCGAGAGGTGGGCCACCCTACACACGCGGCAGGCGAATGCTGAACCGTGCCCCCGATCCGGGGACGCTTTCGACCGCGATCGCGCCGCCGTGCATCTCGACGAAGCGTTTCGCCAGCGCGAGCCCGAGGCCGGTTCCGGCCGACGCGGGACCGCGGGGATGTACCTGCTCGAATTCGTCGAAGATGCGCTTCTGGTCGTCGGCGCTGATCCCGATCCCTTGATCGATCACGTCGATCCGCCACGCCCCCTCTTCCTGCTCGCTCCGGATCTGGATCTTCTGCCCCTCGGCGCTGAACTTGTTCGCGTTCGCGAGGAGGTTCAGCAGCACCTGCTCGACGCGGCCGATATCGGCGCGCGCCATCATCGGCTCGGCGGGCAAGGCGACTTCCAGCTCCTGCTTCTTGCGATGGAACAGCGGCGTGGTCGAGGCGACGGTGTTTGCGATTGCCAGCCGCAGGTCGACGTTCTCGAAGTGCATCTTCATCTTCCCCGACTCGACCTTCGCGATGTCGAGCAGGTCGTTGATGAGATGCAGCAGATGCCGCGCAGAGCTGGTGACGTTGTCGAGGAAGGCAAGCCGCCGCTGCGGCTCGATGGTCGTCTCCTGCTCGGCCAGCAGCTCGGAGAAGCCGATGATGGAGTTGAGCGGCGTTCGCAACTCGTGCGACATCTTCGCGAGGAATTCGCTCTTGTGTTTTGACGCGGCGACGGCGCGGTCGGTCTGGAGGCGCAGCGCGATCTCGCGGTCGCGCAGCTCGCGTGACGTCTGTTCCATCGCCGAGGCGATGGAGCGGAACTCGAGGTAAGGAGACGAGATGCGCGCAGCGTCGAGCGGCTCGCCGTCGCGCATGCCGTCGATCGCTCCGCGGATTTGCTGCAGCGGCCGCGAGACGCGATAGATGATGGTCACCGACGCGAGCACGAGGATGGCGAAGACGAGGCCGTCGACCATGTCCGCGACCAGCATCAGCGTGCCGCGCTTTTCGGCGAACGAACGCCACGCCAGCGCGTTTCCGTTGTCGAGCGTCTCGTGAAGCGCGCTGATCTCGCCGCCGGTGCGGTGCGCCTCCTCACTCTGCGGCGTGGCGACGTGCTGCGCCGCGGCCTGCTCGGCGCTTCGGAACCATCCGCGCGTCTTGTTCGCAACAGCGGGAAAACTCTTCGAGAGCGACGGCATCGCGCGGAACGCGACTTCGAGGTCGCCGATGTACTGCTCGTTGAGCCGCCGCGCGGCGTCGACGGTCCGCGGCGCGTTCGGGTCGTTGGCGTCGACGAAGGCGGCGCGGAGGAAGTTGCTGTGCATCTTGTTCAACGTCTGCTCCGCCTCCCACCACATCGCCTGCTGGTCGAGCCGATCGTTTTCGAGGCGATTGAGGAGGTACGTGCGGGTGGCGAACGACGCGGCGAATCCGAGAAGGATGATCGCCATCACGATTTGCAGCGTGTTGACGATCGTGCGCGGCTCGCGCTCCGTCGCGCCGCCGCGGCGCAGCGCGCCGGAGAACGCGAGGATCGGCACCGCGATCAGCAGCGCCGCCGTGAAGTCGGCGAGCCACCATACGAAGACTTCGTGCCAGACGAGTTGCAGCCCCTCGGGATGGTCGATGACGAGAAGGTTGCCGGCGATCGCGCTGAAGCCGGTGTTCACGATCGTGCCGGCGACGAGGAAAACGAGAAGCGACTTCATGTCGCGCAAGTCGCTCCGGAGGTCGCGCCGCGTCTTGAAGACCAGCCACGGGATCAGCGCCTCGAATGCGCTGATCACGCCGCTCGCGAAGAGGATGTGCGGTGGACTCTCCGGCGCCCACGGCGTCACCATCGTCGCCGCGATGATCCCTATCGCCGCGATCGGCCCGAAGAACATGACGCACAGGATTCCGAAGCCGGTCGCCGGGAAGAGGATCGAGACGCCGGTCTCGACCTGGAACGCGATGGCGAGCGAGTTCAGGAGGGCGAAGCCCGCGAACGTGATGGCCACCTGTGCCGCGCGCGTGAGAAGGCGTTTGAGCATCGTTATCCGTTACCCGTTATCCGCTATCCGCGACGGAAGACACGAATCCCCCGGATGACGGATAACGGATCACGGATAACGGTTTCTCAAATTGTATCCTCACGCCATGCGATTCGAGACGAAAGCCATTCACGCCGGTGCCGAGGTCGACGAGACGACGGGGGCGGTGTCGCCGCCGCTGTATCTCTCGACGACGTTCGAGCGCGATCTTGAGGGAGGAACGCCGCGCGGCTATTCGTACGTTCGCGACGGCAATCCCACGCAGCAGCGGTTGGAAGAGGCTCTCGCGGCGATCGATTCGGCCGAGGGGGCGCTGGCATTTGCCTCGGGGATGTCGGCCGCGTCGGCGTTGCTGCAGTCACTGCCCCCGAATGCGCACGTTCTCTTCCCCGACGACAGCTATTACGGCGTCCGAAGGATCGCTGACGACTACTTCCCGCGGTGGGGCGCGTCGTCCGACTTCGTCGCGATGGAGAATCTCGACGGCGTGCGGTCCGCGATGCGCGAGAACACGCGCGTGCTGTGGTGCGAGACGCCGTCGAATCCGTTGCTGAAGGTGGTCGACATCGCCGCGCTCGGCGAGATCGCGCACGCACATGGCGCTCTACTGCTCGTCGACGGCACCTTTGCGACTCCGGCGCTCCAGCGTCCGATCGAGCTCGGCGCCGACGTCGTCCTGCACTCGACCACCAAGTACCTCGGCGGCCATAGCGACGTGCAGGGCGGCTCGCTCGCCTTCGCGAAGCGCGACGAATTGTTCGAGGCCGTCGGACACGCGCGCAAGATCCACGGCGGCGTCGCCTCGCCGTTCAATTCGTGGCTCGTGCTCCGCGGCATCCGCTCGCTCCCCGCAAGGATGCGCGTCCATTGCGAGAACGCGCGTGCGATCGCAGAGATGCTCGCCCGACACAAGAACGTCGAGCGCGTGCACTATCCGGGACTCGCGTCGCATCCCCGCCACGACGTCGCGCGGAAGCAGATGAGCGATTTCGGCGGGATGTTGTCGTTTCTGATCCGCGGCGGACGGCAGGAGGCGCTGCGCGTCGCGAGCCGCGTGAAAGTGATCGTCCGCGCGACGTCGCTCGGCGGCACGGAGACACTCATCGAGCATCGCGCATCGAGCGAGGGGCCGGGGTCGCGGACGCCGCAGAACCTGCTCCGGATGTCGATCGGGCTCGAGAATATGCAGGACCTCCTCGACGACCTGCAGCAGGCGATAGACTGAAGCTGCCATGGCGAACAACTTCGAGATCACCTGCCCCGACTGCGAAGCGACGATCGTGATCGACCGGGTCAGCGGCGAGGTGCTGCTGCACAAGCCGAAGGAGAAGAAGGGATCGCTCTCGCTCGAGGCGATGGTCTCGAACCTCGAGACGCAGAAGAGCGAGGCGGCGAAGCGCTTCGACAAACAGATCGAGAGCCAGAAGGACCGCGCGCGCATTCTCGAGGAGCGCTTCAAGGAAGCGATGGAGCGGGCCGAGAAGTCGGATGAGAAGTTCGTGAATCCGATGGATATGGATTAAATGAAGCAGTTCGATCCCGACGCCGCCGCGCCCGAAAACTCCGGCATCTACGGCCTTCCCTTCACTCCCGACGAATCGCACGTCGTCATCGTCCCGGTCCCGTTCGAGGCGACGACGTCGTACGGCGGCGGCACGTCGCGCGGACCGAAGGCGGTTTTCGAGGCGTCGAAGCAGGTCGATCTCTTCGATCACGAGACCGGCAAGCCGTACCAGTCAGGCATCGCCATGCTCGAGATTCCGAAGAAGATCGTGAGCTGGAACGTGAAGGCCCAGAAGTCGCGCTCGAAGAAGGGCGTCAACGAGTACAGCGAGCGGATGAACGAGTGGGTCTACGCGCACACCCGGGCTCTGCTCGACGACGGCAAGATGCCGGTCGTCCTCGGCGGCGATCATTCGGTCCCGTTCGGCGCCATGCGCGCGTACTCGGAGACCTACCCCGGCCTCGGCATCCTCCACCTCGACGCGCACGCCGATCTTCGCGATGCGTACGAGGGCTTCACCTGGTCACACGCGTCGATCTTCCACAACGTCGTCACGAAGCTGCACGGCGTTGGCCGGCTCGTGCAGGTCGGCATCCGCGACCTCGGCTTCGCCGAAAACGAGATGATCGCCCGTTCCAACGGCCGGATCGTGACCTTCTTCGATCCCGACATCGCCATGCGCCGCGAGCACGGGACGCCGTTCGCCGAGATCGCCGACGAGATCGTGGCGGCCCTCCCCGATGACGTCTATCTCTCGTGGGATATCGACGGCCTCGATCCGACGCTCTGTCCCGGCACCGGGACGCCGGTGCCCGGCGGCCTCTCGTGGAACGACGCCATCGGTCTGCTGCGCGCCATCCGCCGCGCCAAGAAGCGGATCGTCGGCCTCGACCTCTGCGAGGTCGCCCCGGGCGAGACGGAGTGGGACGCCAACGTCGGCGCCCGGCTCCTCTACAAGATGATCGGGTTCGCGCTGCTGACCCAGGGCGCGTAACGCCCGCTCCGCTGTTTCGTCCAACGAACATGCGAAAACTTGCCGCGGTGCTCGTGCTGTTGTCTGCGTCCTCGTCCTCCGTGTACGCGCAGCGCCAGAGGCTTCCCCGCGACGCTCCTCCGCGCTCCGGTCCGCTGATGTACGGCGTCGAGCAATATGCGGCGCAGTTGCAGGACCTTTCGACGGCCGTGAAGCGGGACTCCTTCATCGTGGCGCAGATGGTCGCCGCGGCGGGAGAGCTCAGCGACGACTTCCAGAAGCACGCGGCGCTGGAGAAAGCGCACGACCACATCGAGGCGGCGGCGAAAAAAGCGGCCGAAAACCCTCCAGCCTCGTCGGTGGTGCAGACTGCGATCTCGCAGTCGAGAGACATCGTCGACCATGGCCGCGACAATGCCTCGTCGGCGGACCTCAAGGACATCGACCGCCAGATCCTCACAACGACCGCCGACGTCCAGCCGGTCCTCTTCCGCGAGCTCGACGAAGTTCGGCGCAACAAACTGGCGCTCAAAGACCTCCTCGCGAAGCTCGGCAACGCGAACGACCAACTCGACGACGCCTTGAACGATGCCCTCGTCTCGACGCTCGACTTCTTCCGCGCCGGCGGCGGGCGCATGTAGGGTTCGTGTGTGGGCGGTCGGCTCTTAGCCGACCCATTGGTGCGAACCTACACCGCTTCGCCGCGCTCGCGGAGGACGTCGACCTTGGCGTCGATCATGACGCGGTGCTCGATGCCGAGGAGGTCGGCGAGCTTGCGGACGAGATAGTTCTCGTAGTCAGTGAGGCGGCCGTCGGAGTAGGCGACGCGCCACATCGTCTTGACGATGTCGATCCGCTCCTGGAGCGTGGCGCTGCGGCGGATGTAATTCGTCAGCGCGAAGTGATCGATGGTGCGGGCGCGGATCTCGTCGGCCGTCTTCAGCAGCTCGCGCACCGAGGCCTCGTCGAGGCTGAACGCATTTTTCAGGAAGCCGACCACGTCGCCGTCCTCGGCCGGCGTGAAGACGCCGTCGGCGTGCGCGATCTCCAGCAGGACGGCGGCCGTCGCCAGCCGTAGCGGGTCCTGTCCTTTGGTGCCGGCCGGCGATTGAGAAGAGAATCCGTCTTTGAAGCGTTCCAGTAGACGCGAGAAGCTCACGACCGGAGTCTAAACCGAATGCCGAGAACCCACATCAGCCGCCTTTCCGACGACGCGAACATCTGGATTTTCCCGATCAGCCCCACCCTCGGCGACCCCGCGGCGATGCTGCAACGCGTCGACGCCTTCCTCGATTCGTGGGCGGCGCACAACGTCCCGGTGCTCGCCGCGCGCGACCTGCGCGAGGAGCGTTTCCTGATCGTCGCGGCCGACAAGGACGCCGAGAAGTCGGGCTGCTCGATCGATCGCCTCTTCGCGCTCGTCCGGATGATGGAGCGCGAGTTCGGCGTAGCGATGCTCGACGCCACCCGCGTCTACTACCGCGACCCCGCCGGTGCCGTGCGCGACGCGAAGCGGAGCGAGCTGCGCGACGTCGCCAACGAGTCGACGATCGTCTTCGACACCACCGCCCTCACCCTCGGCGACATCCGTCGCGGGACGTGGGAACGCCCAGCGCGCGACTCGTGGCATGCGTCGCTTTTGCGGCGCAGTGCGTAGAGGTTATCCGTTATCCGTTATCCGTGATGCGGGTTTCGGATAACGCATCACGGATAACGGATAACGGCTTCTACGATCCGCGGCACATGCACGTGACAGTTCTCCACGATCACCCGGACGCGGCCCACGGGTGACCCCTGGATCGCGGTGCCGGCGATGAAGAGGCCGGGAACGTTCGTCTCCATCGTCTCTTCGTCGTAGCGCGGCGCGCGCGCCTCCCCGTGGAACTCGACGCCGGCGCCCTCGAGCAGCGACGTGTCTTGTTCGTAGCCCGTCAACGAGAGGACGAAGTCCGCCGGCACCTCCGTCGTCCCTTCCGGCGACTCGAAGACGACCGACCGTTCGTTGATCTCGACCGGCGTATGCGAGAAGAGCACACGCACCCGGTTGTCGCGCGCCATGGAGCGGATCTCCGGCAGGAGCCAGAACTTCACGTGCGCCGGATCGAAATCGGCGCGGCGGTACGCGAGCGTGACGTCGGCGCCCGCGCGCTGGCAGCGGATCGCCGCCTCGACCGCCGAGTTCTTCCCGCCGATGACGACGAGCCGCTGTCCGAAGTACGGGTGCGGCTCGCGGAAGTAGTGCTCGACATGCGGCAGCGACTCGCCGGGGATGCCGAGGAGACGGGGGCGGTGCATCGAGCCGATGGCGATGACGACGAACGAAGCGTGGACGCGGGAGCGCGAGGTGACGACCTCGAAACCACCCGCGGACAGCGGCGTCACGTTCAGCACGCGCTCGTAGCTGCGGATCTGCAGGCCGTACTGGAGCACGACGGCACGCAGATAGGCGAGGTACTCCTCGCGCGTCGGCTTCTGCTGGTCCGCAGTTTGGATCGCGACGCCGGAGATGGCGAGACGCTCGGCGTTGGAGTGAAAGAGCATCTGCTGCGGGTACCAGCCGATCGTCGCGCCGATCGAGGAGGCGTCGAACTGCAGGTAGTCGATGCCTTCCACTTTCAGCGCCACGGCCAACTCCAGGCCGATCGGCCCGGCACCGACGATCGCGACTCGGGTGCTCTCCACGTCTATCGGCCCGCGACTTTGATCAGTGAAATGGCGCAGAGCAGAATTCCGAGGAGCGCGAGCGCCAGCGGGTCGAGTGCGGGAATCGGAGCGACGACGGCGGTCGTCGCCGACCCGCTGTTGTTGGACGTGTCGGGATCGGGAGTCGTGGACGACACGGTCGCGGTGTTGGTGATCGAGGTCCCGACGGGAACCGATGGGTCGACCTTCACGACGACGTCGAAGCCTGCGAAAGGAAAGCTGAACATCAGCGGCGTCTTGCACTGAACCGTGCCGTTGGTGCCGACCGCCGGCGTGGTGCAGGTGAAGCCGGCTTCGGTGGGGCCGACGGCCGTGACCGACTGGAACGTGACGCCTGCCGGGAGTACGTCCGTCACCGTCACGTTCGACTTCGTCGTAGCGAACGATCCGAACTCGAGATTGTAGGTGATCGTTTCACCGGGGTTTGCGGTGGCGGGCGCCGTCTTCGTCATCTGCATATCGCTGGCAGGCGCGGAGCTGGTACTGGTCGTCAGCGTGGCGGTCGACGAGTTGTTGCCCGGCACTGCGTCGGGTGTGACGGCGGCGATCGTCGCCGTATTGCTGAAGGTCGTGCCGCCCGGCGTGCCGGCCAGGATACCGGCGAAGATATCGATCCCTGCGGGGGCGCTCGACATCGATGCTTCGGTACAGGTCACGGTGCCGTTCGTGCCGACCGGCGGCCCGGAGCAGGTGAATCCCGGCGCGTCGACGCCCTGGTACGTCAAGCCGGCAGGCAAGACATCGGTGACCGTCACACCCGTTGCGGTCGCGGGCCCGTTGCTCATCACGGTCAGAACGAAGACCGTGTTTTCCCCCGCGTACGCGAAGTTCGAATAGGGCGCGACTTTGGTGATCGCCAGATCCGCCGTATTGGATGAGGTGACGACCGTCGTCGCCGAGCCTGTGTTGTTGGACGCGTCGGGATCGGGGGTCGTGGACGACACGGTCGCGCTGTTCGTGATCGAGGTGCCGGCGGAAGCCGAAGGGTCGACCTTCACGGCGACGTCGATCCCCGCGAAAGGCAAGTTGAACATCAGCGGCGTGCTGCATTGAACCGTGCCGGTGGCGCCGACCGCCGGCGTGGTGCAGGTGAAGCCGACCTCGAAGGCGGGGTCGTTGACGGTGACCGATTGAAACGTAACGCCGGCCGGGAGTACGTCCGTCACCGTCACGTTCGACTTCGTCCCGGCATTCGATCCGAACTCCAGGTGGTACGTGATCGTCTGACCCGGCGTTGCGACGGTGGGCGCCGTCTTCGCCATCTGCATGTCGCTGGCAGGCGCGGAGCCGCTGGCGGTAATGAGCATGGCGGTCGACGAGTTGTTGCCCGGGGTCGGATCGGATGTGGCGCTGCTGATCGTCGCCGTATTGCTGAAGGTCGTGCCGCCCGGCGTTGCGGCCGGGATACCGACGAATACGAATATCGATGCGGAGGGGCTTGTAGCCATCGATGCTTCGGTGCAGGTCACGGTGCCGTTCGTGCCGACCGCCGGCCCGGAGCAGGTGAATCCCTTCGCGTCGACGCCCTGGTACGTCAAACCGGCAGGCAGGACATCGGTGACCGTCACGCTCGTTGCGGTTCCGGGCCCGTTGTTCGACAGGTCGAGCCGGAAGACCGTGTTCTCCCCTGCGTACGCGGAGCCCGAATAGGGGGCGACCTTATTGATTGCGAGGTCGGCCGTTTGCGCGATGGCCGGCAAGCTGGCGAATGCAATGAACACCGCGATCGGAAACATCCGCGAATGAGTCATGCGGGGAGTCTAGCGGACGTGCGGTAATATTTCGGCTGAAAACCGCAATGAAACGCCTTCTCCTCCTGGCCGTTTTCGCGGCGTCGCCGCTCTTCGCGCAACAGTTGCGGCTCGACCCGGTGCTGCATGGCGGCCACGACGCCGTCATCGCGATCGACTCGCTGCCGGCGGGCGCCGAGGAGTGGGAGGCGTTTTTGTCCGTGGACGGCGGCGCGCATTACGCCGTCCGGATCACGCCGCACCTCGACGCGAGCATCCGCTCGTACCGCTTCCGCGTCCCGAACGTGGCGGCGCATGACGCGCGCGTTCTCATCCGCACCGGCGATGAGGTGCACGAGCGGATCGTCGCGATCCCGCGCTCGTTCACGATCGATCCGGACTACGCGCGGCACGACTCCTTCGGCAAGGCGACCGAAGGGCAGGGCGAGTCCGCGAGATTCGACGGCGATCACGTCATCGAATGGCGTGATGCCGACCGCGAGGTGCGCCACCGCGATGCCGGCGCGCTGCAAAGCGCCGGCGGGCCGATCGAAGAATCGCCCGAGGGCATCGCACCGCCCAGCGTCTCGACCACCGTCTCCGTTCCGCGTGCATCCGCGCGCCTGACGACCCTCCGCAGAACACGTCCCACCTTCCGCGCCGTCGCGCGCGACACCCTCCTTCTGTCGACGCGCATGAACGTTTGATCGCCGCGCGCGCCCGGTTTTCCGGGAGAGGCGGACGCCCTCGTCCGCCTGCCGCGCGTTAGCGCGGCTTCGCCGCGTGGGCGGACGAGGGCGTCCGCCCCTCCATGGCTACTTGAAGGAGAGATCATCATGATTCGCACACTCGGCATGGCCGCGTGCGCGCTGCTTTTCGCCGCTGCCGTGCTGGCGCAAAGCACCGACACCGCATCAATCCGCGGGAGCGTCGTCGACGCCGTCGGCGGCCGCGTTTCCGGCGCCGCCGTGACGCTCGACAACGTCTCCAGCGGCGCGCACCGCACCACGAACACAGATTCCCGCGGGGAGTTCACCCTCGGCGCGGTCCCGGTGGCCGGGACCTACCGCCTCCGCGTCTCCAAGGAAGGCTTCGCGGAAACGGCGCAGGGGCCGTTCAGCCTCCGCGCAAACGAGACGGCAACCTTTCAGGTGAGAGTGGCGCCGGAAGCGGTCAGCGAAGCGGTCACCGTCTACGGTACGACCGAGCACGTCCGCAACGACTCGCCCGAGCTCGGGACCCGCCTCGACGACGTCGCAATCCGCACGATCCCGATCGCCGGCCGAAAGCTGACGTCCCTGCCGCTCCTCAACTCCGCCGTCCGCCCCGCGCGCGGCACTGGTGATCTGTTCCTCAACAACACCCTCTTCGTCATCAACGGAGGCGGGCGGCGCCAGACGACGATCGCGCTCGACGGCGCGTCGGCCGACGACGCGTGGGGCCGCCAGACGATCTTCACCAACGTTCCGGTCTCCGCTGTCCAGGACTTCACCGTTCTCACGAACGCCTTCAGCGCCGAATACGGCCGCACCACCGGCAGCGCGATCAACGTCGTCACGAAAGCCGGCACGAACGGCTTTCTCGGCGACGTCGTTCTGCTGGACCGCCCCGCCGGACCGGAAGCGAGCGCGCCGGTGACGAACCTCTCGACCAAGGACGTCCTGAAACAGGGAAGCGCGACGCTCTCCGGCCCGATCGTGAAGGATCGCATCCACATCCTCGGCTCCATCGAATACAACCGCCAGAACCGCGACTCGGTCATCACCTCCGCGCTCGCTCCGGGCGTCTACACCGGCGACTTCCACCAGACCCTCGCCCTCGTCCGCGTCGACGACGAGCTCTCCTCGGCCAATCACCTCATGCTGCGCGGCAACATCGATCGTTTCAGCGACACCAACCCGGCCGACGTCGTCGGCGGCGTGACGCTTCCGAGCGCCGGCCGCACCTTCCGCCGTGCCACGAACGCGATCGCCGCAACCGACACCGCGGTCATCGGCAGTTCATTCTTCAACGAGGCGCGCGTCGTCCGCGAGGACGGCTCGCCGATCACGGAGTTCACGCCGCTCGCCCCGTCGACGCAGCTCGTACGTCCCGGGGTATCGACCGAAGGGGAGTCGCGCTCCGCATCGCTCTTCAACCGGCAGTACCAGCTCGCCGACACCGTCAGCTCGACGTACGCGAGCCACTCGCTGCGCTTCGGCGGCGACTTCATCCGCTCGCGTTCCGGCGGCAACGGCCAGGAGTTCGGCGCGCCGTTCTCGCTCGGGCAGTTCACCTTCAAGACCGGCATCCCGGCGACGACGCCGACCTCGGCGCTCACGATCAACGACGTCGCGCGCTACACCGACGGCTTCGGCAACGCGTCGTACAAAGTCACCGATCGCCTCTGGTCGCTCTTCGTCCAGGACGACTGGCATCCGATGACCGCGCTGACGGTCAATCTCGGCCTCCGCTACGACCGCCAGCAGCTCACCGACGACACGAACAACCTCGCGCCGCGTCTCGGCTTCGCCTACAACCTCGGCGGCGACAACCGCACCGTCCTTCGCGGCGGCTACGGCGTCTTCTATTCGCAGGTCCAGTCGAACATCGTCGCGACCTGGGCGCTCGGCGGTCCGACCGGCTTCTTCAACTTCAGCGTCGCGCCGGGGCAGCTCGGCTTCCCGACCTCGCTGACGCCCGTGACGTCGTTCCCGGCCGGCGCCGCCGTTCCGGCGCGCGACGTGACGATCCGCCCCGGCGACGCGGCGTACTACAGCCAGTTCTTCGACGTCTCGAAGCTCCGCTTCTATCCCGGCTCGTTCCTCAATCCGGAGACGCGCGAGGCGACCCTCGGCTTCGAGCGCGAGCTGGCGCGCCAGTGGTTCCTCTCCGCCGACGCCGTCTACACCCACACCACCGGCATCCCGTGGAACCTCGACGCCAACGCGCCGGCCGCCTTCGTCCGGACCGCGCCGGGGCAGACCCGTTCCGCAAATGCCGCCGACGCCACCCGTCCCATCGCGCCTGTCGCGAACGGCTATCGCCGCATCCTAGTCACCACGAACCTCGGCGAGAGCAAGTACCGCGGCGTGCAGATCAACCTGCGCAAGACGTTCGAAGACCGCGCGGGCGTGATGCTCAGCTACACCCGCTCGCACGCCACCAACAACATCGAGGCTGACGCGCCGGGGGGCGATCCGAATGACGTCAACTCGCCGCAGTCCGAGTGGGCCGACTCGCTGCTCGACCAGCGCAACCGCGCCGTGCTGACGCTTTGGCGTCGCATTCCGTTCGACGTCGTCATCGGCGGCGTCGCCACGACGGCCTCCGGACGTCCGTTCAACATCACCACCGGCGCCGACAACAACGGCGACGCCGCGACCACCGATCGCCCTGTCATCGACGGCCAAGTGGTCGGACGCAACGCCGGCAAGGGAACGTCCATCTTCGATGCCGACGCCTTCATCGAGAAAGACTTCACGGTCCAGCGCGGCAGCCAGCGCGGCGTCCGGCTCGCCGTGCGCGCCGAGGCCTTCAACCTGACCAATCACCTCAACGTCGTGGGGCGGAACGGCACGTGGGGCAACAACGCCGACGGCACCCCCCTCACCACCTTCGGCACTCCGCTCGGCGGCATCAACAACGTCGAGCCCGGGCGCGAGTACCAATTCTCCGTCCGCGCCAGGTTCTAGTCGCGCTGCGGGCCGTCGTCGCTTCACTGGGGCTCAGTGGGGCGGCGGCGGCCCGCCGCCGATGCTGCGCGCAGCGCGGCTGAACCTATCCGCTGCCCAGCCGCAAATAGATCTCCTCGCCGGCGGTCGCGGCTCCGAGGAGCGGCCGCGCCGTCAGCTCGCGTGCGAAGAGGACGATGCGCTCGAGCTTGCGCGGAGGGCGAGACATCGCGCCGTAGCTGTCGAACTGCCGCGCGGCCTCGTAGAGCGGCTGGAACGACGCCTGGCTACGGACGAGCTGGATGAAGTGGATGCACTGCTGGTCGTTGAGCAGAAGCGGAAGGAAGGCGTCCGCCTCCGGCAGCGCCGGCCGGCGGCGGTCGAAGCGGATGAAGGAGAGCAGGAGCGCCTCGTACCGCCGGATCTCGGGCGTCGCGGGCCGCACGCACGCGAGCGCGATCGCCTGCGAGTAATAGTGCTCGAATTGCGACTCCCCCCGGATCCACAAGTACCCGCTGAGCTCCATGAGCGCATTCGCCATCTGGACGGGCAAGCTCGCGAAAGACTGCGAGCTGTCGGAGCGGCGAACGACGTTGGCGAGCAGACGCAACGAGTCGCGCCGGTCGCGTTCTACGTCAAGTTTGACTGCGGTGGCGGTGTTGTCGAAGTCCACATCGGCAGAACTACTGCAAAAAACCCGCAAGGTCAATTGCCGTGTGTGAGGGGCCGGCTCTCAGCCGGCCCAGGGTGCGTGTGAGGGGCCGTCTCTCAGCCGGCCCAGGTCGCGTGTGTGGGGCCGGCTCTCAGCCGGCCCAGGTCGCGCCGCAACGCTACTGCTGCAGCCGCCCGCCGTTCTTCGTCACGTTCACCGTGAAGAAGGAGTTCGGCGACACGTTCATCATGTAGTGCAGATCGAAGAGCGACGTGTTGAGGCGCGGGCTCACCGCGGTCGCCGGCGAGGCGGCGGAGGTGAAGGCGGCGACGAGCGACTGGCGGTCGCCGAGCTGGGCGGTCGTCTTCCCGTCGAGGCTGCGCATCGGAGCGACGGGAGTGCCGTACTGCGAGTTCAGAAGGTTCGATTTGTCGCGCATCGCCGATCCGAAGAACCAGACCCGATCGGGGACGACGGTGCCGCCGTAGCTCGCCGACATCAGATTCGTCCCGAGCGTGAACGACCCCGACATCGCGCTCGTCGCCGACTTCGTCACCATGCGCATTTCGCCGGCGGACGTGCCGTACTCCTGCCCGAACGCGGCGGTTGCAAGGAGGAGAGCGAAGGCGAGGTAGCGAATCATGGGACGATTATCGTTGATTTCCTAACCGCCAGTCAGGCGAGCGGATCGGGCACGTGCCTCAACCGATCTGGCAGCGCCGCGGGCGGATCTGGCGGCCGGACGATCCGATCTGGTTGCGAGACGACCCGGTCTGGCAACCGAACGAAGAGATCTGGCAACGAGCCGGGCGGGTCTGGCCGTCGCGCGAAACGAATTGACAGCGCGACGGAACGATTTGCCAGCCGGGCGAACGGATCTGTCAGACGACCAGGCGAATGTGACAGGCCAGACAAACGGGCCTACCGACCAGCCAGACGGACGTGCCGGTCGGTCAGATGGACCTGCCGGTCGGCCAGACGGACTTGCCGACCAGCCAGCCGGACCTGCGTTCCGGTCGGACGAACTTGTCACTCGGTAGGACGATCTTGCCACTCGGTCCGCCAGGGCTTCCAGGAGCCTAGATCGAAATGAACGCTTGGTTGCCGGGCCATCCTGCGGGAATCCTGCGCGCGCCGGACGTTTGGTCGAGTTGGGTGCGCGACCTGAACTTCTTAATGCGTTCGGAATCGTTCTTTCGCCGTCCCGATCATGACGTCGCAATACCTGAGCGCGCTCTGATTGTCCTCGTGACAGCGGAATTGCGCCGTCGACGGTGCTCGCGCGCGCTGAACCTTCAATCCGCACGATCGATGAGGGGCGGAGCGACCCCGAGTACCTCGACGACCTCTGCGATCACCTGCACGGCGTCTTCCTCAACGCCTTCGAGCACGATCGGCGCGTAGGCTGGGTTGGTAGGCTTCAGCGTGACCCTCGTGTGTCGCCGTGACTCGCCGGCGCCGGTCTTCTCGCTCTCGTAGCGCTTCACCGTGTAGCGGTGTCCGGTCTCGGGGTCTGTGGCATCGCGAAGCTGGACGAGCACAATCCGACCTTGCCGCGAACCCGTGACCGGGGCAGCGAAGAGGCAGTACGCGCCGTCTTCGATGCCGGGCTCCATCGAACGACCGACGATCTGCGCGACGAACATGCCCGGGCGAATCCGGCGACCGTTCTCCACCTCGACCCATTCGAAATCGTCATCGGCGACCTGCTGAGGGTCGCTAAACGCTCCGGCTGCCGCCTTGAGTGGCACAAGAGGCACGCATCTCACGTACCGGTCCTTCGCGGCTCCCTCGACGAGCCGCAACTTCGAGCGGAGCGCATCGGGCGACGAGGCATCGTCGGCGCGAAGTCGGCGATACGCTTCTTCCGCCATCCAACTCGTCACCACCTTCTGGAAGGGCACGTCGTTCATGAAGCGAACGAAGATGTCCTCGTTCTGATCCATGCGATCGACGAAGAGCCTTTCGAGCACACTTTTGAAGAGCAACTCGAACTTTTCGCCCGGGTTCACGGCTGCCGCGCGCCGAAGTCCGTCGTCGCCCATAGCAGCTTCAACAATCTGATCGAAGAAAAGCTGATCGGCTTGATTGAAGTCAGTGCCGAAGCGCTCGTTGACGACGTCAATGAGCTGCGACAGCGGCACGGCCTGCTCATGAAGGGCACCGCTACCGACCTCGGAAGGGCCATCGAGTTTTTGCGCCTCCCCGTCCTTCAGCGTGATCGAACCTTCGCTGATCTTCTGAAGGCGGTAATACTCGAGCTTCACTTCGTCGTCGAATTGGTAGCCCGCACCGGTCGAGCGGCGCGGTAGCTTCGTCGCCAGGTGACGGACGAAGATGTAGAGACGTTCCAGATCGGAGTCCTGATACGGGATCACTTGACTCAAGAAGCCGTAGAGGTTCTGAAACGCCTGAAGTTTGCCGCGCCACAGCTCTGCCTCGTCGGGACCTTCATTCGAGCGAGCCTTGAAGCGAGAGACTGCGGGATCGAGCGCCGCGTTCATCGCCTGGTGGTCGAGAGCACTTTGCTTCTGCTTGGGCTTGAAGTAGACGTCGCAGAAGCGTGCGATCTCCTCATCGAGGTAGATACCGGCCGCGTCGAGCTCGCCCTTGATGGCATAGAGCCGCGCTGGGTCTACCTCCTCGCCAATCTCAGCACCCTCGTAATACGTTTTGAACGCCTCACGGATCTCCTCGCGGTCGTTCACGAAGTCAAGGACGAACGTGTCCTCTTTCAGCGGGTGGATGCGATTGAGCCGCGAGAGCGTCTGCACGGCCTGAATGCCGGCGAGCCGCTTATCGACGTACATAGTGTGAAGGAGCGGCTGATCGAAACCGGTCTGGTACTTCTCCGCGACCAGGAGCACCTGATATTCGGCCGAGGCGAAACGCTCGGGAAGCTCTTTTTCGCGAAGGCCACCGTTCATCTCGACTTCGGTGTAGGAAACGTCAGTCAGCTTGTCGTCCTGGACGGTCCCTGAGAACGCCACGAGGGATTTGATCGGATAACCCTTGCTCTTGATGTATTTGTCGAAGCTGTGCTTGTAGCGAACGGCTTCGAGGCGCGATCCGGTCACCACAATCGCCTTCGCGCGACCGCCGATCTTGTGGCTGGTGACGGCATGAAAGTGCTCGACCATCACTTCGGTCTTCTGGGCGATGTTGTGTGGGTGCAACTTGAGGAAGCGAGCGAGCGCGCGCGCCGCCTTCTTGCGCTCGACGTTCGGGTCGTCCTCGCACGACTTGAGGAGACGGTAGTACGTCGCGTACGTCGTGTAGCTCTTGAGCACGTCGAGGATGAAGCCCTCCTCGATCGCCTGGCGCATGGTGTAGCGGTGTGTGGGCTCGCCGCTTCGCCCGAACACCGCTAGCGTCTTGTGCTTCGGCGTCGCCGTGAAGGCGAAGAAGCTCAGGTTCGCCTGCCGGCCGCGCTTCGCCATGCTGCGGAACAGTTCCTCCAGATCCTCGCGGCCTTCCTCCGCGGCACGCTTTTGCGCCTCCTCGCGGAGCGACTCACCGCCGAGCACCTCCTTCAAGTCCGTCGCGGTCTCCCCGCCTTGCGAGCTGTGCGCCTCATCGATGATCACCGCGCAACGCCGAGTCTGGAGCGTTCCCGAGCCGGCCTCTCCGCGCTCTTCCGCCATCTTGAGCAGCTGGCGCGAGACGAACGGAAACTTCTGCAGCGTCGTGATGATGATCGGCACCGCGCTTTCGAGCGCCTCGGCGAGCTGGCGCGAGTGGGCGTCGATCTTCTGCACGACGCCGCGCTTGTGCTCGAACTGGTAGATGTTGTCCTGCAATTGCTGGTCGAGCACCACGCGATCGGTGACGACAACCACGCTGTCGAAGACGCGCTGATTGCTCTGGTCATGCAGCGATGCGAGCCGGTGCGTGAGCCAGGCAATCGTGTTGCTCTTACCGCTGCCAGCCGAATGTTCGACGAGGTAGTTGTGCCCCGGGCCCTCCGTACGGGCCGACTCCACGAGGAGGCGCACCGCCTGGAGTTGGTGGTAGCGGGGGAAGATCATCGACTCCGTCTTCACCTTTCGCCCCTGATCGTCGCGTTTCTCTTCGATCTGCAAATGGAGGAAGCGAGCGAGCAGATCGAGGAAGCTGTCTCGGGCTAGCACTTCTTCCCAGAGGTAGGCCGTGCGGTAGCTCCGGCCGTGCGGGTCGACAGGGTTGCCGGCGCCGCCATCGTCGCCCTTGTCGAAGGGCAGGAAATGGGTGGCGGTACCAGCGAGCCGCGTCGTCATGAGCACCGCGTCGGTGTCGACCGCGAAGTGCACCAGCGTGCGCTTCTTGAACTCGAAGACCGTCTCGCGCGGGTCGCGGTCCTGCTTGTACTGCCGTCGCGCGTTCTCGAGCGTCTGCCCCGTCATGGCGTTCTTCAGCTCGAGCGTCGCGATCGGGATGCCATTCACGCTGAGGGTGACGTCAAGCGAGTTCTCGCACCGAGTCGAGTAGCGGAGCTGGCGAGTTAGGCCGAGGCGGTTCTTCGCGTAGCGTTCCTCGAGCTCCGGGTTCAGGTCGTGCGCCGCCTTGAAGTACGCAACGTGCAACGTGCGCCCGTAGCACTTGAACCCATGGCGCAGTGTCGCGAGCGAGCCGTTCGCGTCCATCCATTTGCAAAGGTCGCTGAGGATTTGTTCGCCAGTCTTCGAGCCGTGCAGCGCTTCAAGCTTCGCCCACTCCCTCGGTTGCGTGTCCCTGATGAAATCGAGGACCACGGACGGGAAGATGGCGCGCTCGCGGTCGAAGCCATCGCGCGACACGGCGAAGTAGCCGTGTCCGAGCAGGTGCTGCTCGATGACCGTCTCGAAGGCTGCCTCGGAGTGGCGGGGCACGCTCGTCACGACTCCTCCTTGGTCCTGGCCGCACGCTTCGACGTGATGCGCTTCACCTCGGCCTCGAAGTCGCTTTCGAACTCGCGGTCCTGACGCACGCGGAACTTATCGTACTGCTCCTCGGCGAGATGCTTGGCCACCTCGGCGGAGACCCTACCCGCGCTCGCGAGTACCTCGTACTCGTTGAACTGCAGGAACGCGTCGAGCTTCGCGACCCAGTCGCCCATCTTCATCGGGATCTGCCGCGCGGCCTGGTTCTCGGCGTAGTCGAGGTACATTGACACGATGCGCTCGAGCTCTTTGATCTCGCGCTCGATCAGGTAGTTCTTGGCGACGCTGACATCGCTCTTGAGGATCTTCCCGTTGGGCGCGTTCTTCCACGTAGTGAGCCCCATCGAGGGCTTACCGGCGTCAGCTCGCTCGGCGATCAGCTCCGCGGCGGTCTTGCCCGTGACCGCCCAGTGCAACTTGTTCTGCACGGTCTTGAAGAACGTCTGCGTCGTCTCGGCGTGCTTGTCGTAGTCGATGCTGCACTGCTCGTAAATGTCGGTGATCTTCAGGTAGAACCGGCGTTCGCTGGCGCGGATCTCGCGGATCCGCTCGAGTAGCTCTTCGAAGTAGTCCTTGCCGAAGCGCTTGTTCAATTTCAGCCGCTCGTCGTCGAGGACGAAGCCTTTGACGATGAACTCGCGCAAGGTCTGGGTCGCCCAGATGCGGAACTGCGTGGCCTGCGCGCTGTTGACCCGGTAGCCGACCGAGATGATCGCGTCGAGGTTGTAAGAGGTGATGTCGCGGGCGACCTCGCGTGTGCCCTCGGTTCGAACTATCCGGATTTTCCGGATAGTTGCTTCCTCGGCCAGTTCGCCGCTTTCGTAGATGTTGCGCAAGTGCTCGTTGACGGTGCGGACGTCGACGCCGAAGAGCTCGGCCATCCTTCGCTGGTCGAGCCAGAAGGTCTCGGATTCGTAGAGTACCTCGACGCGCACGGCGTCATCGGCGGTGCGGTAGAGAATCAGCTCGCCTTCCTGCGGGCGCTGGTCTGTCACAGTTGCCCTCCGGGTCGAGCTTGGAGGTTCTCGTTGGCGTCAAAGCTGTTGGGGCAGGTTCCCAAGAAGGCCTGCCGCAACCGTCGACGCATGTCAGCGTCGCCTGCGAAGACCGTCCACCAGATCGAGAACATGCCGCGGGCTACAGCGTTATCGACGATGAGTTGGCGCACTTCGCGCGTGTTGTTGGCAGCAAGGTCCGCAACGCATCTTTGCGCAAGATCCCAGACTTCCTTGCGACGGAGCCATCGCCGATCCGAGTCGGTGGGCTCGTGGCCGGTGTTCCCCGGATACTTGTCGAGACCAGTGAGAGCGATCGTCGCCGTTGCTTTCGCGCTATCCGTCGTCGATAGGGCTGGATCGGGCCGTACGAGCCCACCGTTGACGTACACAAGTGCTCTCAGTGTGTTGTCGCGATCTGGCCAGAAGTAGTTCTTGAGCGGGACACGTTTCTTCCCCTTGCTCGAGTTGCAATGAACGCATCCGAAGAGGAAGTTGCTCCAGGCTGTCGCGAGCTTCAGTCTTCGCGACTTCGGTTGCACGTGCTCAACCGCCAAGTGGGTTTCGATTTGCCGCTCACAGTAGCTGCAGTAGTCGCCAAGAACGGCGCGCAGATCGCCTGCGGCGTCTTGATAGACAGCATAGGTCCGAGGCGCAGCTCCCTTCTCAACGGGCCGCATGGTCGCCTCCTTGCCGAGCAGCACGCTCGAGTCTCAGCAACGCCTGGTAGGCAGGATCGTCGCTGAACCGTACCGCAAGTTCGGCAAGTCGCGCTTCCGCCTCTTGGGCGTGTTCGGGTGCATCCCGCAGCAGCCCGTAGTATTCCTCGGCGGCCTTCATCATCTCGAGATAGCGCTCGCTCTTTTGCGGTACCTCAACACCCATCACATGCTCGGCGATGTCCTCAACGCTGCGGTTCGCGTATTCACCGAACTCCTCGGGGTCGAGTGTGATCAACTCCCCCGGTCGAAGCGACTGAATGATGAATGGCGAGTGCGTCGTCGCGATGAATTGGATGTTCGGGAAGCTGGTGCGCAGCTTCTCGACGACCTCTCGCTGCCAACGAGGGTGGAGATGAAGCTCCAATTCATCGATGAGAACAACACCATGCCCAGCTAGGGGGTCTTTCAGCTCCGGATTCGCCAGTGCGAGTCGGCGCACGAGGTCACCCAGTAAGGCGATGAAGGCACGCTCGCCATCAGAGAGTTGCTGGAGTGAAATACGAGCTTCAGCTTTCTTCACCGTCAGCCGCAGTGGATCCTCTTCGACAGTTACATCAGAGAAGCCATCAAGGAACTCCCCCAGCACTCGATTGAAGGCAGCCAACTCCGCACTCTCCTGAAGAACCCACAGCCGGTAGCGAGCCATGAAGTCGCGGTAGTCGACCATTCGGTTGGATAGCGCGCCGTGATGGGCGAGGCCGTGGCCTGTGGGGAGATTGGTCGGCAACGTTCGCGGGAGTCGATAGCCCGCGCGATCCGTCGTGAAGTAGACGGCGATGGGGGCTTGGTCGTCTTCACGCGTCGGGTCGCCGTAGTTCTTGCGAATCTGATCGCGCACGGCAGGACTAGGCATCCCGCGAGCGCGCACCTTTCGGGAGGCCCGACGATAAGTTACGTCGAACGTGACAGGAATACCGGCGCAGTTGGCCTGCATCCCCAGTTTGGCTTCTTGCTCTCCAGAGTGGACGTCATTCGTCGAGATAGTTCGCCCGTTGCCTGCGCTCAGTGCGAGGGCACGAAGGAGCCTTGCGATTAGAACTGCTAAGCCATCGAGCAGTGAACTCTTCCCGCGGCCGTTGATTCCGGCGATCACGGTAAAGCGTTCGGACAACTGAAAACGTCGCGCTCCGGCGAACCCACGAAAGTTCGTGACCGTGAGCTCGCGGACCTTCACGCTGCCGCCTTCCCGTCGAGCTGGCCAGTCACCGCGGCTGTGATGAGTGCGGAGAGCCGCTCCGTGAGCAGCGCGATGGTCTGCTCCGTCGCCTCCCTCACGGCGTCCAGCTTCGCCGTTTCGCGCGCGATCTGCTCGACGATGACGCGCTGCTCTTTCTCCGGCGGCACGGGCAGGTACACCTCGAAAAAGCCGTCGGGATAGAGACGAAGGCGTGAGGACCAGACGCCTTTCGAGTAACGCGTCACCTCTTGGGCGAACATGGGAAGGCGGACGAGCGCATCGACATAGGCGGGCGTGATACGCGGGTCAGGTTCGTAGACGTTGTAGGCGGGGCTGACGATGCCCTTCACGGGTGCGGTCCCCATCGCACCCATCCACGCCCAGAGCGTGTTGATCACGAGGTCGCCGGGCTGACAGAGTTTGTAACCCTCGTTCGTCTCGGCCTCGAACATGTTGACATCCTTCTCTGACCGCGGCGTCACGCCTGTGAGATGCGAGACGGTCAGCATTTTCTCGTCACCGGTGGCCGAGCGCACGTCGCGCTCGCGGAAGAGCCAGCGTGCGCGCTCGATTTCCCAATGCGCCGGCATGTCCCCCAACCACGGGACGCCGGAGTGGCGCAGCTTCACATTCGGGTCGAGCCCGCGCGTGACAGCAGTGGCGATGATGGCCTTGCGCTTCTCGGCGAGGATCTCAAGAAGGCCCCGGTTCGACTGCAACAGTTGGTCTATCTTGGCGAGCGTCGCATCGAGGTAGTTGGCAATCCTTACCTGCCGGTCGTAGTCGAGCATGGGAACACGCAACGCCTTGAGATCGTCCGTGCTCAGCTCCATGAACGTCGAGCCACGTCCGAGTGCTTGGAGGAGCGGCACACGGCTCGCCAGCACGTAGTAGAAAAACCGAGGCTCGGTTCCCTTGCGTGCGCTCAGCAGGAAGCATCCCTGGTTCGAGCAAGCATCAAGGCCAAGAAGCGCCAGTTGGCCGATCGGAGCGCGCTTCGTCAGCACTATGGCGCCAGTACGAGCCATGGTCGTACCAGAGTTTGCAAATCCTTCGGCGGTCAGCTTCCGGCGCGTGTCGCGCAGCACATTGCCATCGACTTGGCTCACGTCCTCCGGCGTGACCCACGCGATGTCTCCATCCCAGTAGTCCGCGTTTCCGCTGTCGGGCGTCGACCCGCTGACGATCTCGAACAGGTGTCGAAGCTGAATAGTGGTGTCGCGGGTCACGCGGTCATCTCACGAAGCAGGCGGACGACGCTCTCCTCGGCCTTCTTCAGGTCTGCGTCGATGTCCGCGAGTGGTCTGGGTGGCGTGAACGCGTAGAAGTGGCGGTTGAAATTGATCTCGTACCCGACTTTGTCCTTGCTGCGATCCATCCAAGCGTCCGGCACGTGCGGCTTCACCTCACGGTCGAAGTACGCCTCCACGTCCTCGGAGAGCGGCACGTTCTCGAAGTCGCGCAGGTCGGCGTCGGCCTCGAAGCCTGAGCTACGCGCCCCAGCCGGCACAGGCTCGGCCTTCGGATCGCGCTGCGTGAACACCGAGCGAAACAGCCTCTGCTCGGTCGCCTTCCAGCGGCTGTCGCGCTTCTTCAGGAGCGCCTCGATCTCGTCCGACGTTGCCGGCCAGTCCAGGCGCGGCTCGCGGCCAAGCGCTTTGTCGATGGCCTGCACGTCGTCGAGCAAGTGCGGGCAGGCGTCGAGGAAGCGGGCCTTGTCGTCCGTCGTCATCTGGTAGCGCAGTCGCAGCGGGCGCTCGATGGTGACGCGGGTGTAGCCGAAGTCGGCGATGTCGAAGATCTTCGAGTGCGGGCCTTCCTCGAACTTGCCGTAGAGGCGCACGACCTCATCGATCTGCGCGACGGTCATGTGCCGCCGCTTGTCGCCGAGGCTGCGCTTGCTTTCCTCGCTACCGCCCGCGGTCCAGACGTCGCGCGCGTCGAGAAGTTGGAGCTTGCCCTTGCGACGCTTTTCCTTGCGGTTCGTGAGGATCCATACGTATGTGCCGATGCCGGTGTTGTAGAACATCGACTCCGGCAGCGCGACGATGGCCTCGAGCCAGTCGTTCTCGAGCAGCCACTTGCGGATGTCGCTCTCGCCCGAGCCCGCGCCGCCCGTGAACATGGGCGACCCGGAGAAGACGATCGCGAGCCGCGAGCCCTCCTTGTGTTCCTTCGGCTTCACATCCTCGCGCTTGCTCCACATGTGCTGCAGGAACAGCAGGGCGCCGTCGTTAACGCGCGGCAAACCCGCGCCGAAGCGGCCGTCGAAACCGCGCTTCTCGTGCTCCCTCTGAATCTCCTTCTGCTGCTTCTTCCAGTCGACGCCGAACGGCGGATTGCTCAGGAAGTAGTCGAACGTTTCGGAGGGGAACTGGTCGTCGGTGAAGATGTCGCCGAAGCGCACGTCGTCGCCGTGGCCGTTGTGGCTCACCTCTTTCATCAGCATGTCGGAGGCTGCAGTGGCGAAGGCGCGCTTGTTGTAGTCCTGCCCGTAGGCGTAAAGCTTAGCCTCGCTGTTGTGCTCGCGCAGGTAGCGCTGCGCCTCGGCGAGCATGCCGCCTGTTCCGCAAGCGGGGTCGAGCAACTTGCGCACAGTCCCGGCTGTCGCTAGCAGTTTGTCGTCGTGCATGAAGAGCAGGTTGACCATGAGGCGGATCACTTCGCGGGGTGTGAAGTGATCGCCGGCCGTCTCGTTTGCGAGCTCGTTGAAGCGGCGGATGAGGTTCTCGAAGATGAGACCCATCATGTAGTTGGGAACGCCCTTTGTCGGGTCGTCGTGCGGCGTCAAGTCGACGTCGGCGAATTTCGACACCACGAGATACAAGATGTTCGCCTCGTGCAGCTTTGCGATCTCAGTCTCGAACTCGAAGTACTCGAAGATCCGCCGGACGTTCGCCGAGAAGCCCTCGATGTAGCTGACGAGGTCCAGATGCAGACTGTCCGGGGCTCCCTTCAGCCGAGCGAAGTCAAAACCAGAATGGTTGTGAAAGCGCTGCACGGCGACTTTGTTCAATCTCGTATCGAGGGCGTCGCCCGCGACCTTGCCGCCTTTGATGCGCTCGTATTCGGCGACTACCTTGGCTTTCGTCGGTGCGAGCACGCAGTCGAAGCGACGTAGCACCGTCATCGGCAGCATCACGCGTTCGTACTGCGGCGGACGGTAGGGACCGCGTAGGAGGTCGGCGATCTGCCAGATGAGGTTTGCGAAGGCGTTGTGATCAGAAGCCATGTCCGCCTTCCGTCGAGCGAGCGCATGCGAACGTGGATGGAATCATGGTCGTCATCGAGCCCGACCTCTGACCGCAACGACCTTCTGCCGCTCGATCCACGCGTCAATATCGTCGCGCTTGAACCGCCACTGTCCCCGCGCCCTGAATGCCGGCAACTCGCCCTTCTGGGCCATCGTGTAGATAGTCTTGTCCGCGACTCTCGGCAAGTCGGCGGGCTCCGGCAGTGTCAAAATCGCGTCGGGCATTCGGACCAGGCTCCATCTGGGCAGCGGTTGGCGGAGACCGCCAGCCCGCGCCAAGGTACACCAGGCTTCCATCGACGCTCAACGTCTGACGCTCTGTGGTTCTTTTTCAATTCAGGGCAGGAGACTTTCAGCTTGCCGATGATGCAAACCCGTGGCGGCAGGCGCCAGTGTAGTGTCCGATTCATGACGCCCGCATCGGCTACGCAGAGCAGGTAGTCTGTTTTCGTCAGGATCGGCGCCTCTCCGGCAACGCCACGTTTCCTTCTCCCCGTAACCAATAGACCTATCTCAACTTAGCGCTTGACAAGCCCAGCCGGCGTGCTAATATAGGAGCAGAGCTTCCCTGATCATGACGTCGTGATCATCGAAAACTCGGCGGCCACGGATTCGGTCGAAGGCGCTGAACAGCGAAAGTGAACCGGGTCTTTGCGGGAATGGAGCCGTGCTCTTCCTGCCGCGAGACGCCCGAGGTGTACATCTCGGGAAAACATCAACCTGGAAAAGCGGCGTGTTGCCGTCCGATCCAGCCGGTGTGGCCGCCTCGCACTCATGCATGGGTCCTGGTTTCCATCCGGCCTGACCATTTCTGGTTTTTTGAGAGAAAAGGAGGCTAACCATGCAGTTCATCACTACCAACAATCCACCGACGACCGCCGCCGCGGATTCTCCGCAGCCGCAGCCGTCAACGGCACTGGCCCCGGAAGCGGTGGTCGAGCAGCTTCGTGCGATTCGATCGCAGATCGCACAGGTGACTCCGATCACCCCGGCGCAGCGCCGGTCGCTTCGGTATCTCATTTCCACGCCGCAGGACGTCGTCGAGTCGACCATCAACATGATGGACTTCTCGGCGCCGGTGCAGCAGGCGCTGGGAAGGCCGTCGGCCGACGTCCGCGATCTGCAGCAGACGACGTCTCGTTGGAGCGCCGTACAGGACGAGCTCAACTCGCTGTACGAAGCGATCTCCGGCGCGAACTTCGTCCGCCGGCATCAGCTCGCGCTGATCACGGCGCAGGCGTATTCGATCGGCACGCAGCTCGTACGCGACCCGGCAAACGCCGAGTTGATGCCGCACGTGCGGGAGATCAAGCGCCTGCGGGCGATCGCGCGCCGCAAGCCGGCGCCGCAGCAGCCGTCGCCGGAGCCGCCGCCGTCTTCTGCGCCGCAGCAGGGTCCCGTGAAACCGATTCCGTGATGTGAAGGGTGTGGACCGGGCGCGCCGTCGTGGCGCGCCCGGTCATTACCCGAGAGGAGACGAGCATGCACACACCGATGACCCAGAATCCGGTCACACGCGAACAGGCGGTCGCGATCGCGGAGCTCATCAAAGAGCAGTGCGACGCGGCGTCCGCCGAACTGCTGGCGATGCCGAAGCCCGACCCCGAGGTGATCGACGAGTTTCGCACCGCCTCTTACGCTCGCCGTACCGCGCGCCGTCTCCGGGCAGGGGAGTACCGCCCGAAATCGGTGACGGGAACGGTCGAGGATCTCGCCAGCAAGTACGACTACGCCGCCGAATACGCCGACAAGATTCGGGACGTCCGCCGTCTCGCGAGGACGCACAAGCAGGTGCAATGGCACATCTTGAACGAGACGTTCGCCGACGTGCGGCAACTCTTTCACCAGATGAAGGAGTGGCTCCGCGACCCGACTCTCGATGAGGTGACGGCCGAGAACATTCTCGCGCTCCATCGCGAGCGCCGCCGCGACCTCGGACGCCCGAAGAAGAAAGGCCCGAGGATTGGCGAAGGGGGAGTGCCGAAAGCCCACACCCCGAGGGGCTAGCCGATCGCCTGCCTCACGAGCGCCTGCTGCTGTTCTTCGTGACGGTGATGCGACCCCGTGGCGGGGGAGGCGGCGACGGGGCGGCCGGCGTAGCGGAGGGTCTGGTTCGCTCCGACGAGCTGTGCCAGACGGTCGTGGAGATACGGCCACGGGCCCATGTTCCGCGGCTCGTCCTGGGCCCAGACGATCTCTTTGGCGTTCGGATATCCCTTCAGCGCGTCGACGATCATCGGGCGGGGGAAGGGGTAGAGCTGCTCGAGCCGCAGGATCGCCACCTTCGCATTCGCCTTGTCGCGGGCGGTGCGGAGGTCGTAGTACACCTTGCCGCTGGTCAGGATCACGCGCTCGACTTCGTCGCTGGTCGCGACGTCATGCAGCACCGGCTCGAAACGGCCGTTCGTCAGCTCGTCGAGCGTCGACACCGCCATCGGATGCCGCAGCAGCGACTTCGGCGTCATTACGATCAGCGGCTTGCGCGGGTCGTTCTTCGCCTGCCGTCGCAGCGCATGGAAGTACTGCGCCGGCGTCGTCGGATAGATGACCTGCATGTTCCCCTCGGCGCACATGGTCAGGAAGCGCTCGATGCGCGCCGACGAATGCTCCGGCCCCTGCCCTTCGTAGCCATGCGGCAGCAGCAGCACGAGGCCGCTATGCTGGCCCCACTTCTCCTCGGCTGACGAGATGAACTGGTCGACCACGATCTGCGCGCCGTTCATGAAGTCGCCGAATTGCGCTTCCCACAGCACGATCGCGCCCGGATCGGCGACCGAGTAGCCGTACTCGAAGCCGACGACGCCGTACTCGGATAGAAGCGAGTCGTAGACGGCGAAGTCGACTTCCGGCTTTTCCGCGGAGGCAGGTTTCGCGAGGGCATTCAACGGCACGTAGCCGTTGCCGCCGGCGTAGTCGAAGAGGATGGCGTGACGGTGCGAGAACGTGCCGCGGCCGGAGTCCTGGCCGGAGAGCCGCACGCGGAAGCCGTCGAGCAGGAGCGACCCGAATGCGAGCTGCTCGGCGAAGCCCCAGTCCATCGGCTCCTTCCCCTCCGCCATCGCGCGGCGGCGGGTGAGGATCGGTTTGAGCTTCGGATGCGGCGTGAAGTCCTGCGGCGTCGTCGTCAGCGCCTGGCCGACGGCTTCGAGCTGCTCGCGCGACACCGAAGTGTCGGGCGAAGGCTCGTTCTGGAACCCGGTGATCTCTTCGTCGGTGTAGAGCGGGTCGCGCTCGGAGTGCGGCGCTTCCTGCGTCTTCGTCCGGTCGAACGCCTCCTGCAGCTTCGCCTGGAACTGGTCGAGCCACTCCTCCGCTTCCTTCGGGTCGATGTCGCCCTTGCGGAGAAGGGTCTCGGTGTAGATCTTCCGGACGGAGCGGTGCTCCTTGATCGCCTTGTACATCCGCGGCTGGGTGAGCGACGGCTCGTCGCCCTCGTTATGGCCGTGGCGCCGGTAGCAGATCATGTCGATGACGACGTCTTTGTGAAACTGCCGCCGGAAGCCGTACGCCAGCTTCATGGCGCGGATGCACGCCTCGGGGTCGTCGCCGTTCACGTGGAAGATCGGCGCCTGCACCATCTTCGCGACGTCGGTCGCGTAGACGGACGAACGCGCCGACTCCGGCCCGGTCGTGAAGCCGATCTGGTTGTTGATGACCAGGTGGATCGTCCCGCCGGTGCGGTAGCCGTGGAGCTGCGACATGTTCAGCGTCTCGGCGACGACGCCCTGTCCCGCGAACGCCGCATCGCCGTGGATGAGCAGCGGCAGGATGAGGGCGCGTTGCGCGTCGCCTGCGAGTTGCTGCTTGGCGCGCGTCATCCCCTCGACGATCGGATCGACCGCCTCGAGGTGCGACGGGTTCGACGCGAGCGTCAGTCTCATGAACGACTCGCCCGGCGCCTGATGCATCCCCTCGGCGCCGAGGTGGTACTTCACGTCGCCGGAGCCCTGGGTCGTGTTCGGGTCGATGTCGCCTTCGAATTCGTTGAAGATCTTCTCGTACGACTTGCCGAGCGTGTTCGCGAGGACGTTGAGCCGTCCGCGGTGCGCCATGCCGATGACCGCTTCCTGCACGCCGTCGGCGGTCGCCTCGTTGAAGAGGTAGTCGAGCATCGGGATGACGCTCTCGGCGCCTTCGAGCGAGAAGCGCTTGTGGCCGACGTACTTGGTGTGAAGGAACTTCTCGAACGCCTCGGCATCATTGAGCTTCATCAGGATGCGGCGCTTGATCGCGAGGTCGAGCGGCTGCTGGTTGCGCGACGGCTCCATCCGGTCCTGCAGCCATTTCTTCTGCACGGTCTCCTGGATGTGCATGTACTCGGGGCCGATCTTTCCGCAGTACGTCTCGCGCAGGGTGTCGAGGATGTCGCGCAGCTTGGCGGTGATCTTTCCGCACAGCCCGCCGCAGACGAACTCGCGGTCGAGGTCCCAAAGCGTGAGGCCGTAGAACGCCGGATCGAGTTCGGGATGGCGCTTCACTTCGTACTCGAGCGGATCGAGATCGGCGAGCAGGTGGCCGCGCACGCGATAGGCGTTGATCATCTGGAGCACGCGCGCCTGGCGTGCCACGGAGTCTTCGCTGTCGGCGCGGAAGTGCCCGCGGTCGCGCGACCAGCGCACCGGTTCGTAGGGCATGCGGAGGTCGCGATAGATGTGGTCGTAGAAGTCGTCGGCGCCGAGGAGGAGCTCGTGGACGCGGGCGAGGAAGGCGCCCGACTCGGCCCCCTGGATGATGCGATGGTCGTACGTCGACGTCATCGTCATCACCTTCGAGATGCCGAGGTCCGCCATGACGGATGAGTCGGCGGCGGAGTACTCAGCCGGATAGTCGATCTGGCCGGTCGCGATGATCGTTCCCTGCGTCTGCATCAGGCGCGGAACGGAGGCGACGGTGCCGATGGTGCCGGGGTTCGTGAGCGAGAGCGTCGTCGCCTCGAAGTCGGCGATCTCCAACGTGTTGTTGCGCGCCTTCCGGACGATGGAGTTGTAGGCGTTGAGGAACTGCGCAAAGTCCATCGACTGCGCGCGTTTGATGTTCGGGACCAGGAGCGAGTGCGAGCCGTCCTTGCGCTCGACGTCGATCGCGATGCCGAGGTTCACATCGGAGCGGTCGATGCGGGAGGGGGTGCCGTCGCTCATGGCGAAGGCGGCGTTCATGCGCGGGTGGTCCGGGATCGACTTCACGATCGCCCACGCGATGATGTGCGTGAACGACGCTTTCGCCTGCCCGCTGAGCGTCAGGTGGTTGTTGATGATGCGGCGGTTCTCTTCGAGGACTTTGACGGGGATGTTGCGGATGGACGTCGCGGTCGGGACGGCGAGCGACGCCTCCATGTTCTGGACGATCTTCGACGCCGCGCCGCGCAGCGGAGTAGCGCCGGGGATGAGTGGAGGGACGGGAGTGGGCTTGGATACAGGATGCGGGGTTGCGAGGCTCCGCGGTTGCGGGGTGGCGACGGGTTCTTCCTCCGTAACCTCGAAACCCCGCAACTCAGCAGCCTCGTTTTTGAAGAACTCGCGCCAGCGCGCGTCTACGGAGTCGGGGTTGGCGCGGTACTTTTCGTACAACTCTTCGATGAAGGCGATATTGGCGCCGTAATTCGGAACGGATGACATATCGGTATTCCTAACCAATTACGCGGGCTTGGCGTTCCGCTGTGGTGTGCGTGAGCGAAGTGAGGCCGAGCCAGCCGAAGCCGGCCGCAAAGCCGCCCAGGACGTCGGAGGGGAAGTGCACGCCGAAGTAAACGCGGGAGAAGCCGACGCTGATGATCGTGAGGCCGGCGAGCGTGTGGACCAGCGCCTGCGTCGGGAGCGATGCATCCTGCACCAGGTGATGCGCCACGATCGGGTACGTCGCGGCCGAGAGGAGCGAGTGCCCACTCGGAAAGCTGTGGGAGTTCGGGAGCGTGATGCGGCGCGCCATCTCGATCGGACGCTGCCGTTGGAAGACGTTCTTGAGGATGGTGTTGATCGCCATCGCGCCGCCGGTGGAGATCACGACCGTCCAGGCGTCCTGCTTCCGCCCTTTGCGCAACATCGCGATGGCGGTGAGGCCGGCGGCGGCACCGATGGCGGCATGCGTACCGAGCTGCGTGATCGCCTCCATCACGTTGTGCATCGGCGTGTTGTCGATGGTGTGGACCGCCTGCATGACGACGTCGTCGTAGCGGTCGGCGCGGCCGGTCACGACGTGGTCCGCCTGTTTCTTGAAGAACCAGAGCGCGACGGCCGCGAGCGCGACACCTCCGCTGCGCCCGATGGCCTGCGGCAGGAAGCGTTGGCGGCGTTTTGGCGGCTTCTTCACCGCACGGGAGTTTACTTCACCCCGTTCCTGAGCTCCGTGATGTGTACGGCCTTCACCGCCGTGGAGTTCACGGTGATGGTCGGGTCGGTATAGCTGAGCGCGGTGAGTGCGAGCGTCGAGCGCGCCGCGTCGAGCGCCGTCCGGAGGTCGGTGATGTGGACCTTCTTGATCGGCGTCGTGCCGCCGGTCAGCGTCGAGTCGGTGTAGCTGAACGGATTCGCGACGCCGCCATTTGCGAGCTTGCGTACCGCGTCAACCGCGGTGCGGAGCTCCGTGATGTGCGCCGTCTTCGGTGGCGTCGTGCCGCCGGTGAGGGTGGGGTCGGTGAAGATGACGGTCGTGGCGAGGTCGGCCGAGCTGAGCGTCCCCGCGGTGCCGGCGCGCACCTTATAAAGGTACGCAGTACCGGCGGCAGCCGTCGTGTCCTCGCACGTGACGGTGGGCGCCGTGGCGGTACAGACGACGCTGTAGGCGCTATTGTCGGAGGTGCGGTAGACCGAGTATTGAGTGACGTTGTTCAGGACGCCGCTGACTGCGTCCCATGAGATCGTCACGTGGTTTGTACTCGACGCGGTTGCGGTGACGCCTGTCGGAGCGGCGAATGAGGTTGGCGGATACAGCGCCGTGATCGCGCGTGTGTCCCACGCGGCCAGAACGCCGTTCAAACCGGTCGTGACGCTCGCAGTCATGATCGCCGAGGAGCCGCAGTCATATGCTGGGAGATTCGTGCACGGCTGCGAGTCGTCGCGCGATTTGTCGGCGTGGCGCAAGCCGAGAGTGTGTCCTACCTCATGCGTGACGGCGCTTGTGAAGTCGCCCTGAGAGAGCTGGCCGCCGCCCAGACAGGTGTTGAGGCCCTGGTTCATGCTGACGTCGCCTTCGGTGTTCGCGAAGAAAGTCTCGCCATTGACCTTATTTGTCGAATCGCTGTTGGCGCTCTGGATACCGCCCAGACCGAGGACGCCGCCGTGCGTGCAGGAGTAGGCGGCAGCGCCGAGGGATGTCAGATCCTTCTCGAACACGATGTTGTTGATGCTGTCAGGCGAGTCCAGAATCCCGTTTGGGTTCGAAGTCGTCGTCGAATGGATGTAGCCGGCGCTCGACGGCGCGTTCCATTGAGAGAAGGCGCTGTTGATGGCACCGTCGCCATTGCTCGTCGCGTTCGACTCGGTGCTGCCGCGGTTCCAGTTGATCGGGAACGTCTTCCAGCGGAAGCCCTGGCTGGTCTCCGTGGTGGTCGGCAGGGTGTACTGCGTAACGGTGCAGCCGCTGCAGGTTTCCGTCGTCGGCCGCAGAGGGGAGGTGCGCATGGTTGTGGCGCGAAGCGAGCGGCTGTCGCTGACGAGCGGTCTCGGATCGATGACGTAGTTCGTGGCGGCCGGGCGCCCTTTGGCGCGTTCGCGAATGAATGCGAGGAACGCATCGGCGTCGCGGTGCGGCTCGCGGTGCACCGTCCCGTCGGGACCCCATCCGATGATTTCCGTCTCGGCCCTGACGACGACGTGGCGACCGAGATCGTCCGTCGCGAAACCGAACAAGCCGAGCGCGAGATCAGTTGTGGCGTACTCGTTGTCGCCGACTCTCCTCAGAAACAGGAGCAAACGCTCGCCGTCGGCGAACTTTGGAGTGCCCGGTATGACCTTGAAGCGCGACCGCTTTCCGCGTTGCTCGATCACGCCGCCCGGAATGCGCACATCGAAATCTCCAGCGATCGCGCCGTCACTCTTGAGAGTGTCTTCCAACGAGAAAACGGTCACGGTCTCGATCCCGCGTTCCTGTGAGTCGAGCACCTCGGAGTGAAGAGCCGTGGCGATGACGATCGCGTCAGCCCTTTCAATCAGGATCTCGTCTTTCGGCACGACGTAGGTGACTGCGAAGGCGGACGATGCACAGAGAACGGATGCGGCGAGCGCCGCAAGAAGGTTTTTTCTCATGAGTGTTGACCCGACTCCGATTGTTTGAGGGAAGTTTGAACCGTTCCGGGCGTGATGCGCAAGTCAGCGGCGGATCAGAATGGCGAATCTGGCGGTCACAACCGCTCCGCAGGCCCGCTCGTAGAACCGGATCGCATCCGTCCATGGGATCACCGCTCGCGTGTAACCGATCGAACGGAGGTCGGCGAGCGAGGCGTGGAGGAGGAGGGTCCCGAGGCCGCGGCCGCGCATCGATTCCGCCACGCCTGTCGGACCGAAGAAGCCGAGTCCGCGATTGTTGGAGTCGTGGGCCGAGAAGGCGGCGATCGCGCCGTCGTGCTCGACGAAGAAGAGCCGTGAGCCGGCGTTTTCGCACTCGAAACGCCATGCCCGGCCGAAGTGGCTCTCGACGAAGCCGAGAACGCGCTCGCGTGTGGCGTCCGTGACGCGCTGAACGTCGGGAGGGATTTTCGACGGCAACTGCGTCGTCTCGAGGTTCGCCGTCGAGCTCTCCTCGGTGAAACCGTGCTTTGCGAAGAACGCCCGCGTCGCGGTATCGCTCTCGATCACCCCCGGCGTGAAGAAGTTTCCCGGCTCGGCGAAGCCGATCTCGCCATCCAGCAGTCGGGATCCGATGCCGCGCCGACGATGCTCCGGATCGACGGCGATGAGCCGCAACACGCGCCCGCAAGTCACCGAGATCCCGATGAGCCTGTCGCCCTCCTCGTAAGTGCGCACCAGCGGCTCGCCATGCAGCCCCCGCCCGAACACCTTCTCCTCCGCCACACGCGCAATGTCGTACGGCGTCTCGTTCGCACGTTCGAGAAGTGCAACGATCGCCGGAAGATCGGCGCGAGTCGGCACCCGCTTCGCACTGGCAGTCATCCGTGAGCGACGTTATCCGCTGCCCCTCGTGTGGGCAAGCGAACCGCCTTCCCCCTCTCGAGTCCGGCAAGGCGGCGGTATGCGGCAAGTGCAAGGCGCCGCTGACGGGCCATCCGGTCACGCTCACCGACGCGACGTTCCACCGCGTGATCGGCGACGGGAAGGCAACCATCGTCGACTTCTGGGCGTCGTGGTGCGGACCGTGCCGGATGATCGGGCCGATCCTCGACGCGCTCGCGGCCGAGCAGAGCGACGTCCGCATTGCGAAGCTGAACGTCGACGAGAACTCGCGCACGTCGGCGGCATTCGGCGTCCAGGGGATCCCGCTGCTCGTCTTCTTCAAGGACGGCGTCGAGCGCGGACGCGTCGTCGGCGCGGTACCGCGCGGGCAGATCGAAGCCGCCATCCGCCAGTACCTCGCGTGATGCGCAACCGCGAGCTCGAGCTGTTCGCGAAAAAGGCCGCGATCGCCGCCGCATTGGTCCTCGGGTTGTTGCTGCTGTGGCGCATTCGCGGTGTGCTGGTGCTCGTCTTCATCGCCGCCGTCATCGCGGCCGGCATCGCGCCGGCGGTGCAGCGCGTCCGGCTCTGCTGGCGCTTCTGGTTCCACCGGAACATCCCGCGCGGCGTGGCCGTGCTGCTCGTCTACGTGCCGTTCCTCATCGTGACGCTGCTGTTCGCCGTCGTCGTGGTTCCTCGATTGTCGTCGGAGGCGCAGACCCTCGGGACGCAGTTCCCGACGCTCATTCAGAAGAACGTGACCGAGCCGCTCGAGCACTACTTCCCGATGATCGATCTCAGCTACCTGTCGAGTGGCGGCTCGATTCCGCGGTCGAGCATCTTCCTCTACGTCCGGAGCACGGCCACCGCGATCGCGTCGTTCATCGCGATCCTCTTCATGGTCGCGTACATGCTCGTCGACGCGCACCGGCTGCGGAACACGATCCTTCTCTTCTATCCGGCCGAGGTTCGGGCACAAAGGCGGCGGATGCTGAATCGGATGGGGGCGCGGATGAGCTCCTGGCTCCTCGCGCAGCTCATCCTCTCCGCCATCATGGGAGGGGCGATCTTCGTCGCCCTTCTTCTGCTGCGCGTTCCGTTCGCGCTCCCGTTGGCGATCGTCGCGATGGTGGGGGAGATCGTTCCGGTCATCGGTCCGATCGTCGGCTGCGCTCCGGCGCTCTTGATGGCGCTGCTGCACTCGCGATGGCAGTTCTGGTCGTTGTTCGTGATCGTCGTGGTGCTGCAGAAGCTCGAGAACCTCTTCATCGCGCCGCGCGTGATGGCGAAGAAGGTCTCGATCTCCCCTTTGGCCGCGTTCATCGCGTTCATGGCCGGCGCGGCACTCCTTGGCATCGCCGGAGCCATCATCGCCATCCCGATCACCGCGATCGTCCAGGTCGCGTTCGAGGAGGTGTTCGTAGAACGGCGGGAGCGGAGGCTGAACATCGGCCGCGCCGGGACTTTGTTGCGGCGCGTCGACTGAGACGTCCGAAAGCCGTTTACAATCGTACGACTCCCCGACGAGGTACGAATGACGCGAATCGCCGCGGGTGGTCTTCTTTTCTTCATTACAGCATCAGCATTCGCACAGGACGCTGCGCCGGAGTGGAAGTACGGCGCGCGCCTCGAGATTCGCGCCAACTACCGCGACTCGAAGGAAGCGAAGTTCCCGCTCAAGTTCCCCTTCCCGCCGAGCTTCCTGCCGGTCGGCCAGACCGTCGGCTTCGAGGAGACGGTGAACGCCGGGACGCACACGGAGCTCAGCGTCGTGCAGATGCGGCTCGACGCGAGCTACGGGCATCTCTTCACGGCGCACACACAATTCCACGTCCAGGACAAATACCGCCGCAATCCGACCAGCGAAGACAAGAAGGTCGACGCCGACGAAGCGTGGATCCGCTTTGGCGACAACCCTTCGTTCCTCGACCGCCCGGCCGGAACCTCGGTGTTCCTCCAACTCGGGAAGATGCCGAAGATGGAGCGGCAACCCATCCGGCTGCTGGAGAGCTACGGTCTCGCGGCGACAGCCTTCAACCGCTTCGAAGACATGCAGGCGATCCTTGGCGGCAGCGTCGGACGGAACTTCTACTGGCGCGTCATCGGCGCGAATGGGAATCCGCTCTACTTCCGCGATCCGAACGCGCTCGCCGGCGACAACGGCATCAAGGAGCTGTTGCAGCCGAACCCCGACCCGTACCTGAAGTCCGGCTTCCCCATCCTCTACAACACGGAGACCGAGGACTACTTTTTCAAGACGGAACATTTCCAGTTCGGGCAGGGGCTTGGTTACAAGTGGCAGAACGACGCGCAGAACTTCGGATTTGACGCCATCGCGTTTCACTACCGCCGGAAGATGGTGTTCGAAGATCACCTCACCGGAACCTTCTACGGAGCGGAGATCGATCTGCTCGACGGCCCGGATGGCTCCGGTATCGGACTGCCGATCCACGGCGACAAGAAAGAGGAGACCGGCGCGCGCGTCTACATCGAGTGGGGGAAGTTGACTTCGACGATGCAGTACACCAAGCAGCACGTCGCCGGCCTCGGCCGCGCCGGATGGGAAGGGGAGTTCGGCTACCGCATCGACCTTCCCGGCGGCAACTCGGTCATGCCGGTTTTCCGCGCCAGCGGCCTGACGAACGACTTCCGTGCCAAATCCGACAAACGCTACCCGGCCCCGAGCGTCTGGTGGCCGTGGACGAAGCTCGACTACGGCCTCCGCATCGGCCTCCCCAGGAGCATCGACGTGACGATCGAGCACGCCAAGAACAACATCGGCGCCCCGATCAAAGTGAAGCCGGATGAGACCCTGGTGACGCTGCGCATCCGGGTGTAGACGGCTGGCCCATCCGTTGCTCCTGAACTCCCCAGGAGGAAACATGCGCAACGAAATGATCGGCGCGGTCGTGCGCCGCGCGATCGAGCATCCTGAGTTCCGGCGCCGGCTGGTCGAGGATCCGCAAGACGCGCTGACCAACCATGGCTTCGCGCTCGAAGACGCCGAGCTCGCCGAGATCGAGAAGATTCGCACCACCCTCGGCGGCTCCGGCGACGATGTCGAACAGCGCCTCGTGAGCATTGCCGAACAGTACGGCGTCAACCCGAAGGCATAGCCGTCATCCCAACCTGATGTGTCCTTTTTGCGGCCGGTTCGTCTAACCCAACAACCGGAATTTTGTCTCGGCGTAAGCCGGTTCGAACCGGTCGCAACTCTTCGAAGCTCCAACACTTAACAGGTAAGGGCACCTCATCGGATGACGCGAAACCGCATCGTCTTTTTTCTCACCTCGGCCGCGCTGCTTCTCGCTCCCGCTCTCTTTGCGGCAGCGCCTGACGCGCGCTCTGCAGCCAGAATGGTTTACGACCCGAAGTCGACCTATACGGTCCTCTTCGGCGGACAGTCGCCGTTCGACGCCGGCACGGCCAAGTCCTACAACCTCAACGACACTTGGGACTGGGTGGGCGACCACTGGATACAGGTTTACCCCGCCACCACGCCCGCCGGCCGTTCGTTCCAGACGATGGTCTACGACGCCGCGAACAGCCGGATCACCATGTTCGGCGGCAAGACGGACGCCGCGACCGCCGTAAACGAAACGTGGGTCTATGACGGTCACGACTGGTCGGAGTTGCATCCCGCCAACGCGCCGTCGCCCCGCATCTGGTCGGGCTCGGCATATGACACCACCCGCAACCGGATGGTGCTGTTCGGCGGGCAGTTCACGACGACCGATCTGAAGACGACGACGAATTACTACGACACGTGGGTGTTCGACGGCACGAACTGGACGCAGATCGGCAGCGACGGGCCGCAAGTCACGACTCCGCTTCTCGCGTATTACGAGCCGACGCAGCAGATGATCATGCTCGGCACCGACACGAACCAGAAGCCGCACATGTACTCGCTCAATGCCTCGAACGGGACGTGGACGGAGATGACGCCCTCGGTGATGCCGGACTGCGTCAACGACGCAGGGCTCGTTTACCAGGGGCACGATCCGAAGGTGCTCGTCCTCTACTCCGGTACCTGCTCGAGCAGCGGCACGCTCAGTTCCACCTACGAGTGGGACGGCAGCAACTGGAAGCTCGTCACCCCCGCATCCGCAAGCTTCCGCGTAACGGGTGAGGCGATGGCGTACGACCCGGCGCGCCGCACGACGACACTTTTCGGCGGTACCGAGGCCTTCAGCGTGCCGGTCGGCACGACGTACGTCTACCATCAGGGCGTTTGGACCACGCCGGTCGATCCGGCGATCTCTCCCTCTCCACGGTCCCTCTTTGCGTTCAACACCGACCCATTGAACGGCGTCATCTGGCTCGTCGGCGGAATGGACAGCGTCAGTACGCTCGACGACATCTGGCGGTACTCGAACGGCACGTGGGAAGAAGTCGCGTTCGACAGCCAGCCGTCCGGATGTGTCTCGCCGACCTCGGCATTCGATACCGACCGCCAGAAGCTGGTCGTGGTCTGCCAGGATTCGAGCGTTCACGAGTTCGACGGCGCGAAGTGGACGTCTTTCACCGCGACCGACTCGAACTCGCAGCCGCAGGTGCGCCGCTTCAGTTCCATGGTGTACGACGCGCACATCAAGAAGACGGTCCTGTTCGGCGGCTTCAACGACATCAACTACGTCAACGAGACGTGGCTCTGGGACGGCACGAAGTGGACGCAGGTGAAGAACAACGCCGCGACCGCGCGCTCGCACGCCGCGATGTGGTTCGACCCGATCATGAACCTCACCGTCCTCTATGGCGGCATCGGACAGCCGACGACGAACGACCGCATCGAGCGGTACGAGGACATGTGGTCGTTCGACGGCAACGGCTGGACGCAGATGAAGTCCGTCACCACCACGCCCGGCCAGCGCTACGGAGCGCAGGTCACTGTGAATCCGGCTGACGGCCACGCCTATCTCTTCGGCGGTCTGAAGCTGATCATCGACGGCGCGAAGCAGTCGCAGGTCTACCAGAACGACCTCTGGATGTGGGACGGCAGCACGAAACAGTGGTCGCAGGTGAACACCGCCTCGCTTCCGCCCGAGCGCGAGAACGGCGGCCTGGCGTTCGACCCGGTCGCCAACGAGCTCACCCTCTTCGGCGGCTACGCCGGCACCTACCGCTCCGATGTCTGGTCGTTCCGCGGCGGAAACTGGATCCTCCACGCCGAGTCGCTGCCGCAGCCGAGACGGCGGGGGATCAGGCACTAGCCGGTGGCCGGTGGCCGGTTGCCAGTGGCCGGAGGGTTTCCGGCAACCGGCACCTGGCAACCGACATGTGACCCCATGTTATCCTCCGCCGCCTAGTGCAGATAGCTCTCGGCGCAGACCACGGGGGGTTCGAGCTCAAGGAACAGCTGAAGTCGTACCTGCGGCAGCAGGGGCACTCGATTCGCGACCTCGGCACGAACAGCAAAGACCCCGTCGACTATCCAAAAATAGCCCGTGACGTGGCGGAGCTCGTCTCCGCCGGTACCGCCCGCTTCGGCATCATGGTCGACGGGGCCGGCATCGGCTCGGCGATGACCGCTAACAAGGTTCCCGGAGTTCTCGCCGCCGCCGTCTACAGCGAGGGTCTGGCCCGCAACGCACGCGAGCATAATGATGCAAACGTACTCACGCTCGGCGCGGGACAGGTGGACGCCGAAACGGCTAAACGGATCGTCGACGTCTTCCTGACGACGGAGTGCACCGTCGACCGTCACCGCAAGCGCGTGAGTATGATTCGGGACCTCGACAAAAAAGGAGCGCGGAACGTGAATCGCAACGCGGGCGGCGATCTCTCGCCCGAAGACATGGCGCGGATTGCCGACCGGGTCAGAGAGCTGCTCCAGGGTGGTGGAGGCGCCGCGGCGCAACCGGTGGCCGTCGCGCTCCCGCCTGACAAGCTCGTCAAGCTGATCGATCACACGATTCTGAAGCCCGAAGCGACCGCCGAGGACATCGAGAAACTTTGTAATGAGGCGAAGGAGTACCGCTTCTACTCAGTGTGCGTGAATCCGGTGTGGGTGCCGAAGGCGCGGACGCTGCTGCGCGGCACGGACGTCAAGATCTGCGCGGTTGTTGGTTTTCCGCTCGGCGCGCAGTCGCCCGAGATCAAGACCCTCGAGGCGCGGCGTGCGCTCCGCGAAGGCGCCAAAGAGATCGACATGGTCATCAACATCGGCGCGCTGAAGAGCAAGGACGACCTGCTCGTGGCGCGCGACATTCGCGGCGTCGTCGAAGTCTGCGACGAGGCGCGCGCCGTCTCGAAGGTGATTCTCGAGACCGCGCTGCTGACGGATGAAGAGAAAGTCCGCGGCTGCCAGCTCTCGATGAAAGCGGGGGCCGACTTCGTGAAGACGTCGACCGGTTTCTCGAAGAGCGGTGCGACCGTCGAAGACGTCGCGTTGATGGCGCGGACTGTTGCCCCGAGAAAGCTCGGCGTCAAAGCGTCGGGCGGCGTGCGGACTTACGAAGATGTCGTCAAGATGGTGCAGGCCGGCGCCACGCGCGTCGGCAGCTCCAACAGTGTCAACATCGTTCAGGAAGCCATGAAGTTGGCCGGGAAGAGGTGACGGAGTGGGTGAGCTACGCTGCTACGTATTCATCGATCGGCTTCAGCCGCAATTCGCTTCCTTCCTCGGGACGGTAGCCCAGGGCTTCCTGCCGGTACCGGGACAGGCGGCGCTCTTCGTCGAGGTCGCGCCGGGCATGGACATCATGCGCGTCACCGACGTGGCGCTGAAATCGACCGACGTCCGCCCCGGAATGATGATCATCGAGCGCCTGTACGGCATGCTCGAGATCCACTCCGACTCGCAGGCCGACGTCCGCCAGGCCGGCCACGCCATCCTCGAGCACCTCGGCCTCAAGGAAGGGGAGCGCATCAAGCCGGAGATCACGTCGAGCCAGGTCATTCGCAACATCTCCGACTACCACACGCAGTTGATCAACAGGACACGCCACGGCGACATGATCGTGCCGGGGCAGACGCTCTACGTTCTCGAATGCGCTCCCGCCGGCTATGCGGCGATCGCGGCGAATGAAGCGGAGAAGGCGGCGGACATCAACGTTCTCGAAGTCCGCGCTTTCGGCAGCTTCGGCCGCGTCTACCTCGGCGGCGAAGAGCGTGACATCGACGTCGGATATCGCGCGGCGGAGCAGGCGATTCAGTCGCTCTCCGGCCGTGCCGGAAGATCTTAGGAAACAAGAGGAGGATTCATGACGGATGCACTCGGGATGATCGAAACGAGGTCGTTTCCGGCGGTTGTCGAAGCCGCCGACGCGGCCGTGAAGGCAGCGCGCGTCGAGCTCGTGTCGTATGAGAAGACGGGCGGCGGATACACGACCATCGTCGTGCGCGGCGACGTTGCGGCGGTTCGCGCGGCGTGCGACGCAGCGCAGACGGCGGCCGGTCGTGTCGGCGACGTCGTGACGGTGCACGTGATCGCGCGCCCGCACGATCAGGTCGACGCGGTCATGCCGCTCGGCCGCGGCACCCCCGCGCCGGCAAACGCGAAGAAATAGCGCAGGGGCCGTCCGATGCTACTCGCAAGAGTGATAGGTACGGTCGTCTCGACGCGCAAGGAGCCGAACCTCGAGGGGCTCAAGCTCCTCGTCGTCCGTCCTCTCGACGAAGACGGGAGAGACACCGGGAACGCGCTCGTCGCGGCGGATGCCGTCGGCGCCGGGCCCGATGAGGTCGTGCTGATCGCGTCCGGCAGCTCGGCGCGCCAGACGGAGATGACCGACAAGAAGCCGGTCGACGCCGTCGTGATGGCGATCGTCGACTGTTGGTACGTCGGCGACAAGGAAAAGTATAAGAAATGAGCACGCGGCTCACCGATCGGGAAATCGAGGAGATCGCGCGCCGCATTGCCGGCGACATCTCGCGCGGGAGTGGTGTGGCGCCCGGCGCAGACAAGAATGTCCGCGCTCCACATGGAGAGCAGACATTCGTGTCTGCTCCCGGCATGGGAGTCTTCAGCACGGTCGACGAAGCCGTGCGCGCAGCCAAAGAAGCCCAGCCGCGCTTCGTGGCGCTCAAGCTCGAACACCGCGCGCGCATCATCGCCGCCATCCGGCGGACGATGCTCGACAACTGTGAGGCGCTCGCCAAGGCAGCGTGGGAAGAGACAGGCCTCGGGCGCTACGAAGACAAGGTCGTCAAGAACCGTCTCGTCACCGAGAAGACGCCCGGCATCGAAGACCTCGCGCCGATCGCGCAGACCGGCGACCACGGCCTCGTCCTCATCGAGCCGGCGCCGTTCGGCGTCATCGGCGCCATCACCCCCGTCACCAACCCGACCTCGACCATCATCTGCAACTCCATCGGCATGCTGTCAGCGGGCAACGCCGTCGCGTTCAACGTCCATCCGTACGCGAAGAACTGCTGCATGCAGACGATCGCGCTGATCAACAAGGCGATCCTCGCGACGGACGGTCCGCCGAATGTCGTCACCGGTGTCGCGAACCCGACCATCGAGTCGGCGCAGGAGCTGATGCGGCATCCTCTGGTGCGGCTCGTCGTCGTCACCGGCGGCGGCGAAGTCGTGAAAGTCGCGATGAACAGCGGCAAGCGCGCCATCGCGGCGGGACCGGGCAATCCTCCGGCCGTCGTCGATGAGACCGCGGACATCGACAAGGCGGCGCGCGACATCATCATGGGCGCGTCGACCGACAACAACATCATCTGCACCGACGAGAAGGAAGTCATCGCCGTCTCGTCGATCACCGACGCGCTCATCAACTCCATGCGCAACCAAGGGGCGGTCGTCATACCGCGCGAACGCCTGCCGGAGCTCGAGCGCGTCGTCTTCACGGAGATGCGCGGCCCGCGTCAGCGCGCGAAGGTCGACAAGGACCTCATCGGCAAGAACGCGAACGCCATCCTCGCGAAGATGGGGATCAGCGCCAGCGACTCGGTGCGGCTCGTGGTGGCCGAGGTGGATGAGAACCATCCGCTGTTGTGGACCGAGCAGATGATGCCGGTCATGGGCGTCGTCCGCGTCTCCGACGCCAATCGCGCGATCGACTTCGCGGTCGAGCTCGAAGGCGGCAACCGCCACACGGCGGTCATGCATTCGAAGAACCTCGACAACCTGAGCCGGATGGCGAAGGCTTGTGACTGCTCGATCTTCGTCAAGAACGGCCGCTCGCAGGCGGGACTCGGGCTCGACGGCGAGGGCTACTGCTCGTTCACGATCGCCAGCCCGACCGGCGAAGGGCTCACCGGCCCGCGCAGCTTCTCGCGCTGGCGCCGCTGCACGATGGTCGATCACTTCAGGATCACTTGATGAAGAAGGTTTCCGCACTCGCGGTTCTCGATTTCGACAACATCCCGACCGGTGTCTTCGCCGTCGACACGATTCTGAAGAAGGCGCCGATTGCGTTCGTGCGTGCCGGTACCGTGACGCGCGGCCGCTACCTCGTCCTCTTCGGCGGCTCAACCGGCGCGACAGCGGAGTCGCTCGCGGAGGCGCGGGAGCGGTGCGCCGGCGCGATCCTCGACGAAGCGTTCCTGCCGGACGTTCACGATTCGCTCTTCGACGGCGTGTTCGGGGCGAAGAAGAAGTCGCCCGGCTCGCTGCTGATCATCGAGACCGAGACCGCGTCGTCCATCGTCCGCGCCGTCGAAGCGGCACTGAAGGGAACGCCCGTCCAGCTCCTCGAAATACGGCTCTCGGACACCGGCCTCTCCGGCAAAGGCGTCGCGCTGCTGGCCGGATCGCTTCCGGACATCGAGGCCGCCTCAGTGCTCGCCGCGTCGGGGAGCGGTCCCGACTCGCTGCCGCCGGCCGGCTACTCCTATCGCCTCATCGCTGCGCCCCACGACGTCACCGAGCGGAACATCGTCGGAACGACGCGCTTCAACGAGGCGCTGACGATCGAGCTCGACGGAGAGATCGCGTAATGCTCCTCGGCCGCGTCATCGGCCAGGTCGTGCCTTGCGTCGTTACGCCCGGACTCCAAGGCGTGCCGATGCTCCTCGTCCAGCCGCTCGACAAGACGCTCAAGCCGAAGGGAAAAGCGATCGTCGCCGCCGACTCGACACGCATGGCGGGACCGGGCGAGCTCGTTTCATACGAAGGCGGCCGCGAGGCGGCGATGGCACTCGACCCGTCTTACGTTCCGGTCGATCACGCCATCATCGCGATCGTCGACGGCGTGAATGTGGAGCCTTCGCGATGATCCTAGGGCGCGTCATCGGCGAGATCCACGGCACCATCAAGCACCGCTTCTACGAAGGCCGCCGCCTGCTCGTCGTCGAAAAGACCGCACCGGACGGCAAGCCGACCGGCGACTACGTCATCGCCGTCGACTCCGTCGGTGCCGGCGCCGACGAGCGCGTCATCGTGAACGACGAGGGCAACGGGGCGCGCCAGATCCTGGAATCGAAACACGGCCCGGTGCGCTCGGTCGTCGTCGGCATCATCGACGACGTTTACTGATCCAACTTGGGCAGCACACGCCGCGCGAGCATCTTCGCTCGCTCGACCTTCAGCTCCTGCGTGCCGATGCCGCCAAGGGAGATGCGGAGGATCGTGGACTTCGTGAGGACGTAGAGTGCGCCGCTGACACGGTTGCCGGTCCAGATGGCGTCCTCGCCGATCCCCTTCACCTCGACGCCGTGCGTCTCGTTCTCGCCTTCCTCGCTCTTCTCTTTCTCCTTCGCCTCGAACTGCGTCTCCCATAACTTGTGCGTCTCATGGGCCGACTGGGCGCGGGTAAGCTCCAGCGTCACCGATCGGGAGGCCTCCGCGAGGCGGAAGTAGCACTGGGCCACCGTCACACCGCCGGACGTCTTTACCGATTTCGACGCATCGAGATAAACGTTCCCCTGCGCCTGCTCCACGTCCGCAACCGTCAGGAGCTTGCACGGATCGGGGAGCGGCTGCGCCGCCATGGAGACGAACGGAATCGTTAGCCCCAACAAACAAAACCACTTAACGAACTGATTGCACATCAGCGTAACCCTTTCGAGAAAAGTTGGCACGGTAGTAGTAACACTACCACGTTCAGTTACCGACCGACTTGATGAGAGGGAAGCAACAATGAACAAAGGACGCCCATACCTCTGGCTCGCACTCGTTTTATTCGTTTTCACCCTGAGACCGGCATTCGCCGCCACACCCGTCAGCGGAACGCTGGCGCCGGCCGCCGGTTCTACAGCATCATGGGATGGATTTCCCGGTCCTGCATACTCAAATGACCAAGTGACGCAGACGAGCACCGGCGATTCCGGCTGCACCGACGGCACCAACTGCGACACGTACACGCTGAAGCTCGCGCCGGGAGACTACACCGGCTTGCGGGTGAAGTTCGCCGTCTCCTGGACGCTCCCGACCGACGATTACGACGTCTACGTTCACGCCGGTAGTAACAGCGGTCCGGCCGCGTCGAAGTCCACCGGCTCGCCCCCCTCGACGCTCGAGACCAACGTGTTCGACATCAACGGCACGGTCACGGCCGGCGTCAACGACACCTACACCGTCCACGTCGTCTACTTCACCGTCGGTCCGCTCGACGCGTACCACGGCGTGGTCAGCGTCGAGAAGATCCCGGCCACGCTCGTCCGCACGGCCACCTACGTCTGGGGCACGAAGACTCGGCTGAAGTTCAGCAAATCGCGCACGCTGTACGGTAACGGCACGACCACCGGCTCGGAGCCGAGCATCCGCGTCGACTACGCCGGCAACGCGTACGTCGGCTCGATTCGCGGAGTGCCGGGCGGCAATGACCTCTGGCGCTTCGACCTGAATCCGAACAGCGCGACGTTCGATCCGTTCCTGCGCGCCGCCACGGCGTCCATCGACGCGAACGGCAACATCACGAATCCCGCTTACAAAGGACAGCCCGACGCCACGAGCCCCGATCCGGCCCTCGTGAACACGGCCGGCGACGGCGGCGGCGACATGGACATCGCGGTCGGCTTCAAGCCTTCCGTGATGAGCCCGACCGGCCCTCCGGTCCTCGCGACCACGAGCCTTGTGGCGGCCGACATCTCTTCGCAGCGGTCGTTGAACCGCGGCGATTCATACGATCGCAATCCCGACGCGAACATCACCGTTCCCGTCGACGACCGCAACTGGATGGAGTTCTACGGCGGCGACACCGTCTATCTCGCATACCGCGAGTTCACCGGTCTGGTGTCGACGTCGAAGTTCTACATCAACCGTTCCGATGACGGCGGCTTCACCTACGGCCCCGCCGTCCTCGCGGCCCTCGGCGGCAACACGACCGGCAACATCGCGGTCGACCAGGCGAACGGCACGGTGTACTTCACGTACCAGGGCACCGACGCGAACACGGTCATGGTGACGGTCGGCCATCCGGTCGCTCCCGGCGTCATGCCCGTCGAGTACAACACGCACATCGCGGCGACCGGCACCTCCGGCACGATCGCGGCGCTGTTCCCCTGCGTCAAAGTCGCGAAGGACGGCACCGTTTACGTCGTCTACTCCGACGGCGGCAACGGCATCTTCATGGCGAGCTCGCGCGACCAGGGGACCAACTGGTCGGTACCGGTGCGCGTCAGCGATCCGTCGTCGAAGACGTCGCTCTTCCCGTGGATGACGACCGGCGATCAGCCGGGTGCCGTCGCGATCGCATGGTTCGGCAACAGCACCGCCGGCAGTGAAGACGGTCAGGGACTGAACAACGACGCCGCGAACTGGCAGGTCTACTTCGCGCAGTCGTTCGACGCCACCGCCACGAATCCGACGTTCTACGAAGCGATCGCCAGCGATCACATCGTGCACGCCGCGAACATCTCCCTTGGCGGCTTCGGCGGCACCGCGAACCGCAACCTCGGCGACTTCTTCCAGCTCGCTACCGATCCGCAGGGTCTCGCAGTCATGACGTTCGCCGATGACTCCAACGACTTCAGCGGCGTGCCGTACGTCATTCACCAGACCGCCGGCTACAGTCTGCACACCGGCAATCGCATCGACCTCGGCAACGACAAGTCGACCACCACGGTCGACCCCTCGGCGCCGCAGGTCGTCGACGGCTTGCACGACGCGCAGATCCGCACGGGCGCGCCGACGGAAGTCCACGTCGACAGCCCGGTCGACATCCTGAATATTCGCTATGGCTGCCAGGCCGTCGGCACGAGCACCCTGATCGCCGCGTCGATGAAGCTGAGCGGCCTGACGTTCGTTCCGCCGCAAGGCGCGTGGCGGATGCACTTCACCAGCAACCCGACGAAGCCCGGGATCTCCGACCGCGGCGACCAGTGGTTCCTCGAAGCCGACAGCGACGACCAGGGCAACTGGACGTTCTCCTACGGCTCGGCGGTCCGCCTCGCCAACGGCGGCTTCCAGTACAACGTCCTCGGCCCCGCCGACGCCGGCCGCTTCGATACCGCGAACGGCAAGGTCACGATGGCCGTCGACATGGCAAAACTGAACGCCCACGCCACTCACGGCCCGATCAAGAGCGGTAGCACGCTCATTGGTCTGCGCGGCAGCGCCCGCGCGGTCTACACGGTGGTCGATGCAAGCGTCACGGCAGTCGGCGCTGGGGTTGTCGACTCGACGCGTGGCGGCACGTCGTACACAGTCGGTAACTGTTCCGCGGCGTTGCCGTAGTCAACATCCCTCTCCCCCCGGTGTGCCGCGGGCTTACCAGCCCGCGCCCCCGGAGTTTCTGGGGGGGGACGTGCGCAGACAGGAATGTCTGCGCCGTTGTTCTCGCGACCAAAGAAAAAAGCCCTCTCCTCGGCCGATCGGAGAGGGCGCAGCGCGCTAGAGTGCGCCGTCTGGGTCGCTGGCAAAACATCGGATCAGCGACGGCGATCAATCTAAGTCCGCGAAACGCGAACGTCTCTACTTTTTTGGAAGGCTCGAGCGTAACGCTTACCCGAAATCATCGCGCAGCTCCTTCGCGCCACGAGATGTAGTCTCCCGAACGGATCTCTCGCGTCTCGCTTGGCGCTCGATTGAGGACGTATGCCCATGCGGTTAGAACAGCGCCGCCGCGTGAGAGGCGGGCGTTCACGATCTCACGGCGATACTCGTGGGGAGGCGAATCCGTAGGCCCGCAGCCTTCGTACTCGTCGAGTCGTCGAATGACTGTGGCCCACTCTCGCGGGTCCACTTCGTAGACTTCCCCTACGACACTCTTTCGATCGTCAGGAATCATTCCTGGGTATTCGCCGAGGTCGAACAGACGTCCGGGAACCGACGCTTCGCCCAGATACCGAGCATGCTTGGCAAGAAGATGAAACATCTCATGGTGCGGATCGCGGCGGAGCGTCCCGTAGACGAATAGGGAGGTCGGACCTTCGTGCTTCACTTCGACCTCCGTTCCACGGATTCGCTGAGCAGGGCATCGAGCTGCTCGAACCCGTTCTCTTTGACGTAGGTTCGCACGAACGAGTGCGCAGAGAGGAGCCGAAGGTAATAGTCAAAAGGCATCGTGATTTCAGTGCGTCGAATCTGGCCGATCTTGTGGAGCGACGCCACGACTCGAAGAAGTTTAGGAAATCGACGAACTCTTCGGCCAGGTCCGAGTTCTTGCGGCCACCGATGTCTGCCCGAAGCGCTGACAACTCTGGATCGCCATCGTCCCCATCCAGAATTCGTCGGACGTGTTTGTAGCTCGACGCCTCGAAAAACTTGCCATGCAAGCTCGACAACCACTCAGCGCGTTTTACCTTTGCCGTCCGCCAGAACGTCAAGAGCGCAATGACACCACCAACGACGGCGACTACCTTTACGCCGAAGTCGAGCCAACTCAAGAGCGACGTCACTTCGCCTATTCTGACACGTACGGTTGGCCGAACTACTGAATGTACCCGAGCGACCTCATCGCCCTCTCCCGTTCCGAGGCCGCGGTCGCATCGTGTTGGGCTTTCGGCGGGATCGTGGCGACGGCGACGTACGGTTGAGGGGACGAGACGAGGAGTCGGGTGAGGGAGGGGGCGAAGCCGGCGAGGTGCGTGCGGAGCGGGGAGGAGTCAATGCCGGTGAAGTCGTAGATCGTGGGGGCGATCATGTCGATCGAGACTTCGCGGTCGACGATCGCGGGCTTGCCCGGCATCGATCGGGGGAGGACGACCATCAGCGGGACGTGGTGCGTCGCTTCGTAATCGCCCTTGTCGCGGAGCATGTGGGTGATGAAGTGCGATTCGCCGAACTCCTCGCCGTGGTCCGACGTGATGATCACGACCGTGTTGTCGAGGGCGTGCTGCCGGTCGAGGTCCCCGAAGAAAAGCTTCAGCATCGCGTCGGCTTTCTTCACCTTCGCGAGATAACGCTGGTGGTAGATCTGGAGCGCCTCGGGCGATAGGTCGATCGACACGAGGCGCGGGAACTTCACCGTGTCGATGAGCGACTGCACGTACTTGCGCCGCGCCGGATCGGCGATCGACTCCGGATGCGCCAGCTCCGGGCTGACGTTGCGCGTCAGCACGTCGGCGACGAAGCCGGGCGGGAGGCTCTGCTCGGGCGGATAGAAATCGGGATCGGGGATGAACGGCTCGTGCGGGTCGATCAGGTTCACGAAGCCGAAGTACGGCGCCTTCGCGACGCGGATCTGCTCGGCGAACAGCGGCAGCAGACGACCAGCGTTGAAGTATGCGATCGCGCGTGCGTGCTGCGTCGGCCGGAAACCGTACATCGCGAGGCGCATGTCGATGCGCATCCGCGCCATCATCAGGTCATTCGGGTTCGCGCGGACGTCGAGGAGATCCTTGAAATCGCCGAAGCCGCGGAGGACCGGCATCTCTTTCGTACCGATCAGGTCGTTTGCGACAGTCGCAAACGTCGTGTAGCCGCCACGCTGCAATTGATACGGGACGCCGAGCTCGATTCCGTCGAGGTCGCCGCCGAGTCCGTCGCGGAGGCCGGTGAACATCGAGAAGTGCGACGTCGGCGTGAAGTCGTGGGTGCTGTAGGCGTGCGTAAAGACAACCGCGCGCTTGCTCAACGACGCCAGAAATGGCGTGTCGCGAGAAGACACGGCGTCGAATCGAAGCGTGTCGACGACGATCAGGAGGATGTTCGGACGAGCAGTCTTGGGAATCGGTGCAGCCGAAAGGAGAAGAAATGCGGCACCGACGACCCCACACCCTCGCGACACACGGGTCATTACAGACGAAACGACTGAGAAGCCGTTTCGTTTACATAGGGCGTGAAATGCTTACTTCACCTTCGTCCCGGCGGGCACGGCAGGATCGATGCTGAGGAGTGACGGCTCGCCGTCGATCGACGCGGCGAGGATCATCCCGTTCGACTCGATTCCCATCAGCTTCGCCGGCTGCAGGTTCGCGACGATGACGATCTTTCGTCCGACCAGCTCTTCCGGCGTGTACTTCGTGGCGATGCCCGCGACGATCGTCCGTTCTTCGTCGCCCGTGAAGACCGTCATCTTCATCAGCTTCTTCGACTTCGGCACGCGTTCGGCGGCACGGACCTCCGCGACGCGGAGGTCGGTCTGGAAGAACTGGTCGATCGAGATCTTCGCCATGTCGGGGGCGGCGGCTTGCGTCGTTTCCTGCGGCGCCGGCGCCGCGTTGTCCTGAGCTGGTACTTGCTCCACCTTTTTCTCTCCTCCGATGTACTGAACGGCATCCGCGCGCGGGAAGATCGGATCGGTGACGCGAACGGCCACACCATTCGCGAGACCGCCCCACTCCAGGTCGCCGGCCGCGATGCGTTCTGGATCCGCGCCGAGGCGCGCCAACGCTTCGCGCGTCGTGGCGGGCATGAATGGCGCGACCATCACCCAGACGATGCGTAGTGCCTCGAGCGTGTTCCAGATGACGCGCGAGAGCGCTTCGTCCGCGCCGCTCTCCTTGAACATCTTCCATGGCTCATGCGAGACGATGTACCCGTTGATCGCGACGAGCAGCCGCCACGCCGCGTCGAGCGCGCGGTTGAACGCGAACTCGTCCATCGCCGCCAGATACTCCGGCACGGCGTGCTTCGACGCGCGAAGCAGTTCGTTGTCGTCGCACGGTGTCGGCGGCGTCTTCCCGCCGAAGTACGAGTCGCTCATCTTGATCGCGCGCGACAGCGTGTTGCCGAGGTCGTTCGCGAGGTCGGCGTTGTAGCGGGCGAGGAACGCTTCGTCCGAGTAGTCCTGGTCCTGCCCGAACGTCATCTCGCGCATGACGAAATAGCGGAACGGGTCGGGCCCGAAGTCGCGGATGATGTTGTCCGGCCGCACCACGTTGCCGAGCGACTTCGAGATCTTCTGCTGATCGCGCAGCCACCAGCCGTGACCCACCACCTGCTTTGGCAGCGGAAGCCCGGCCGCCATCAGGAGCGCGGGCCAGTAGACAGCGTGGAAGCGAATGATGTCCTTGCCGACCAGGTGCATGTCGGCGGGCCAGTAGTGATCGAGCTTCTCGTGATCGCCGCTGCCGAAGCCGAGCGCCGAGATGTAGTTCGTCAGCGCGTCGAACCAGACGTAGACGACGTGATCGGGATGTCCCGGGAACGGGATGCCCCACTTGATGGACGTCCGCGAGATCGAGAGATCCTTCAGCCCCTGCTCGACGAACGCCATCACTTCGTTGAGCCGCGTTTGCGGATAGACGAAGCCCGGGTTCGCGCGATAGTGCTCGAGGAGCGGCTTGGTGTAGCGCGACAGCTTGAAGAAGAGGTTCTTCTCGGTCGTCCACTCGACGGCGTGGCCGTCGACGTCCTTGTTGTCTTTGACCTGATTCTCCGGGATGAACGTTTCTTCGTTCTGGCAGTACCAGCCGGAGTGCTCGCCGAGGTAGATGTCGTCCGGCATCCGCTCCTGGATGCGGCGGATCAGCTCCAGTACTCCGACCCGATGCCGCGCCTCGGTCGTACGAATGAAATCGTCGTGCGAGATTTCGAGCTTCTTCCACAGCTCGTGATGGTTCGCGACGACGCGGTCCGCGAGCTCGATCGGCTCGATCCCTTCCTTCGCAGCGCTCCGTTCGATCTTCTGCCCGTGCTCATCGGTGCCGGTGAGGAACCAGACGTCGTCGCCCATCCGGCGGTGATGGCGCGCGATCACGTCCGCCACGACGTTCTCGTACATGTGTCCGATGTGCGGGAGGTCGTTGACGTAGTGGATCGCGGTCGTGATGTAGAACTTCTTGCCCATGAGGGAAGGCGATTATATTCGGCGCTCATGAATCTCTCGAACAACACCGTGCTCATCACCGGCGGCGCCACCGGCATCGGCCTGGAGCTCGCGCGCGTGCTCCTCGCCCGCGGCAATGAAGTAATCATCTGCGGGCGAAGGCGCGAGCGGCTCGAAGAGGCGAAGACGATGCACCCGGCGCTGCACGCTCGCGTCGCGAACGTCGCCGATCCGCGCGACCGCGACGATCTCCTCGGCTTCATCGAGCGCCACTTCCCGAGGCTGAACGTTCTCGTGAACAACGCCGGCGTGCAGCACCTGGTCGACTTCCGCGATCCCGAGCAGATGAAGCGCGCCGAGGAGGAGATCGCGATCAATCTCCTCGCGCCGATCCAACTGACGAACCTCTTCCTCCCGCTCCTGCAGCGGCAGCCTCACGCCGCGATCATCAATGTCTCCTCCGGCCTCGGCTTCGCGCCGCTCGCGCGCATGCCGGTCTACTGCGCGACGAAGGCCGCGCTGCACTCGGTCACGATGTCGCTCCGCTTTCAGCTCCGCGACACGAACGTGAAAGTGTTCGAGACCATCCCGCCCATCGTCACGAGCGAGCTCGGCTCCGCGCATCGCCCACCCGACATGAACCGCGCTGCCATGCCGACCGACGCCGCCGTCGCCGAGATGGTCGACGCGCTCGAAGGCGACGAGTACGAGTACGCGATCGGCGAAGCGAAGCGCCTCCGCGCGGGGAGGGAAGAATTGTTCGGAGTGATGAACCGGTAACGAGCAAAGTGTCCGGGCGCGCTTTGGGGAAGATCCTGATGGGCGATCGGACAATCGTGATGCGCGATCGGAACTTTCAGCGTGGCGGGCGGGCGGCGACGACGCTGATCTCGCTGTAGAAGGTGTTCCCCCAGACGTCTTCGCTCTCGGACTCGAAGACGTCGAATAGGAGATAGCGGTAGTAGCCGAGGGGGCCGGCGGTGTCGGTGATGCTGACGGCGTACTGGCCGCCGGCGTCGCCGCTCTTCGGACGGGTGTCGACGAAGGCGATCTGTTTCCAGCCTGTCGACGCCAGGTCTTTCTTGGTGCTGGGCGCGGGGTCGAAGTTCGGACTCGTCCCGTCGCTGCCGTAGACGTAGTAAACCTGCGGGGCGCGGGAGTCGGGATGCCAGGAGTAGCTTCTGATCTCCGCCACCTCGGTGACCGCGCCGAGGTCGTAGCGGATCCGGCCGCCCCAGGTGTTCGCTGCGAAGAAGAGGTTCGCGCCCGGCTCGTCTTCCACGCTGGGCGTGAGTCCGTCGACGAGCGCGCTCACGTCGGCGCTGCCGCGATCGGCCGTGCCGGCGATGACCGTCACCTTCGCCGCCGTCTTCGCGGGCGGCGCGACGTGCTCGAACTGGAACGCGGGCTTTGCGGCCGCGGCTGCGTTGTGGTCGATGACGATCTTCAGCGCGAGGGCGATGGCGAGCTTCATTGTCGTTATTCGTTATTCGTTACTCGTTACTCGTTACTCGGGGAGTCGTTATCCGTTATCCGTTATCCGAGTAACGAATAACGAGTAACGAATCACGATCTCGATATTCGGTACCGATCCGCGGCCACCGCAACCACGATGACGACGCCGATGATGATCTCCTGGACGTAGTTTGGCCATCCCATTTGCTGGCAGCCGTTGCGGAGGAAGGCCATGACGAGGGCGCCGATCATGGCGCCGCCGATGCTGCCTTCGCCGCCGTTGAGGCTTCCGCCGCCGATGACGACGGCGGCGATGACGTCGAGCTCGACGCCGACTGCAACGGTCGGGTCGCCTTGGCGGAGGCGCGACATCTGCGCCACGCCGGCGAGGCCGAAGAAGAGTCCCCCAACGCTGTAGATCCAGATTTTCAAGCGCTCAGTGCGGATGCCGACTGCGCGCGCGGCGGCTTCGTTCGAGCCGAGGGCGAAGACGCGGCGGCCGAAGATGGTGTTGCGGAGGACGAGCGTCATCACGATGGCGAGGAGCACGGTCAGCCAGACGCCGGGCGCGAAGAGCATCCACGCACGCGAGGGGAACGTGACGGCGAGCTCGTTGATCCATGTCGGCGGCGCGTTGACGGTCTGCTGATCGGCTACCCACTTTGCGGCGCCACGTGCGACGCCGAGCATGCCGAGGGTGGCGATGAACGGGACGACGCGGAGCGATGTGATCGCGATGCCGTTCACCATCCCGACGATGCCGCCGGCGACGATGGCCGCGGCGATCGCGGCGATAGGAGTCCATCCTGCGCGCAGCGCGACGGCGGCGGCGACGCTCGTCAGCGCGATCACGGAGCCGACGGAGAGATCGATGCCGCCGCCGATCATGATCAGCGTCATGCCGAGGGAGCCGATGGCGACGATGACGGTCTGTGCGAGCACGACGCGGAGGTTGGTCGTCGAGAGATAGCTCTCGGGCGAGCCGGTGAGGATCGCGAAGAGGGCGATGACGAACGCCAGGCCGAGGAGCGGCGCGAAGGCGGCGGCGAATTTCGTAACACGGTTCATGCGGCGCTGATCGCGACCTCCATGATGGAGTCGGGCGTCCATTCGGACGTCGGACGTGCGGGCGAGAGTCGGCCGCGCGTCATGACGGCGATGCGATCGCAGACGGCGAAGAGCTCCGGCAGATAGGAGCTGACCATGAGGATCGCTTTGCCGTCGCGCGCGAGGCGGACGATCTCGTCGTAGATGTCGCTCTTGCTGCCGATGTCGACGCCGCGGCCCGGCTCGTCGAGCAGAAGGATGTCCGGATCCTGATGCAGCAAGCGCCCGACCGCGACTTTCTGTTGGTTGCCGCCCGAGAGCTTGGCGACGGTGACGCGCGGATGCGGCGCCTTGATTCTGAGCCGCTGCATGATCGCCGTCGTCTTCTCTTCCTGCGCGCGACGGTCGATCCAGCCGTGTGTCGCGACGGCGCGCAGCCGGCTGATGGTGACGTTGTCGGCGATCGAGAGCGGCAGCGCAAGCCCTTCGCCTTTGCGGTCTTCGCTGAGGTAGCCGAAGGTCGCGTTCGTGATCACCTCGCCGCCGGTGATGCGCTGCAGCCCGAACAGCGCGCGCAGGAGATCAGTGCGTCCGGAGCCGATGAGGCCAGCGAGGCCGAGGATCTCGCCGGGTCTGAGCTCGAATGACGCGTTGCGTAGACGGGGCGGCGACGCGAGATCGCGGACCTCGAGGATTGGGTTACGAGGTTGCGAGGTTTCGCGGTTCGTTCTGACTTCGAAACCTCGTAACCCGGTAACCTCGTGTTTGTGGAGCGCGAATGACGCGTTGCGTAGGCGGGGAGGGCTCGCGAGATCGCGGGCATCGAGGATTGGGTTACGAGGTTGCGAGGTTTCGCGGTTCGTTCTGACCTCGAAACCACGTAACCCCGCAACCTCCCTCCCCACCATCGCGCCAACCAGTTCCTCATCCGTGACTTCCCCCAACGCCCCGGTCAGCACACTCCTCCCATCCCGCAACACCGTGAACCGATCAGCGATCTCGCGCACTTCTTCGAGGAAATGGCTGACGTAGACGATCGTGATTCCGCGGCTGCGCAACTGGCGTATGACGCGGAAGAGGCGCTCGACGTTCGAGCGCTGGAGGCTGCTGGTCGGCTCGTCCATCAGGATGATCGGCGCGTTCCGCGCGAGCGCGCGGCAGATCTCGATCACCTGGCGGTTGGCGAGCGAGAGGGTCCCGGCGCGGGCGCGGAGGTTGATGTCGTCCCGGCCAAGCTCTGCGAGGAGCGGCGCCGCTGTGACGCCTTTCGTGCCGATGAGGATGTTCTCCTCCACCGACAGATGCGGAAAGATCATCAGCTCCTGATGGATGTGCGCGACGTTCGGCGCCAGCGTTTCCGAGATGGTGTTGAGAAGCGTGCTCTTCCCGGCCCCGTTCTCGCCGATGAGCGCGTGCACTTCGCCCGGCTGCACCTCGAGATCGACCCCGTCGAGCGCGACAGTGGCGCCGAAAGTCTTTCGGAGCCCACGGAGCTGGATGGTTGGTCCGTTCATGCGTCAGGGAGGGTCCGTTATTCGTTACTCGTTATTCGTTACTCGACCGCGCCCCGGCGGCCTAGTAACGAATAACGAGTAACGAGTAACCGCCTCACTTCAGATATTGATCGAGCGGCGGGTGCAGCAACTGCTGCGATTCCGGCGTATCCAGATTCGCGGGCGTGATCAGCGTGACGCCGGTGTCGACGCGTTTCGGGACGCTCTTGCCGAGGAGATGGTCGACGACCGTTTTCACGCCGAGGTCGCCCATGTGGAAGGGGTTCTGGACGACGACGCCGTCGAGTTTGTGGGCGTGCATCGCCTGCACGAAGACGTCGCTGGAGTCGAAGCCGATGAAGCGGAGCTTGCCGGCTTTGCCGGCGTCTTCGAGCGCGAGGAGCGCGCCGGCGGTGGACGACTCGTTCGGCGTGAAGACGCCGTCGATCTCGTTGCCGTAGCGGTTGAGCAGGTTTTCCATCGCGCTCTTGGCGGTGTCGCGCGTGGCGCCTGCGTACTGATTCGACGAGATGAGCTGGATGCCGGGATGCTTCGCGATGGCGTCGGTGAATCCCTTCTCGCGCTGCTCGGTGCTGAAGACTCCTTCCTGGTACCGAAGCAACAGCACCTTTCCCTTCCCGTTGAGCACCCGACTCATCTCCTCGGCGGCCAGCTCGCCGCCATGATGGTTATCGGAGGCGACGAAGCTGATCGGATCATTCGACTCCAGGGCAGAGTCGATGACGACCGTAGGGATGCCGGCGCGCGTCGCCTCTTCGACCGGGCGGACGAGCGCGTTCTTGTCGAACGGCGCGAGGACGATGCCGCTGACGTGCTGCGTGAGGAACCCTTCGACCACCTGCACCTGCTGTTCGCGATCGTCCTCGCGCAGCGGACCCTTCCAGATGATGTTGACGTTGACGTGCTGCGCGGCGAAATCGCGCGACGCCTTCACCGCGCCGGCGTGGATGCTCTTCCAGTACTCGTGCGTCGTCCCCTGCGGGATGACGGCAACAGTGAACGATTTTCCGTTCGGCGCAGTCGCTTCGTGCTTCGTGCAGGCGACGAACGAGAGGGCGATGCCGAGGAGGAGAAAGCGTCTCATGGTTTCCTCTCGAGAGGTTGGATCTCTCTTCCCTGGTCCGATGCGGTGATTGCGAAGATGCGAATCTTATCGTTGTCGGGGAGCGTGAGGGTTCCATCCACGCTGGCGGTGTACGCGAACAGATAAGAGTATTGATAGGGGAGGTTGCTTCCGTCCGCCGCGTGCGAGTGCGAGGCGAACCACGCGATCGGTGCGGGTTTCATGAACGCGGGGTCGAGGCCGGCGAACTCGGTCACGGTGCGTTGGCGGGGCGGCGCGTTGGGCGGGGCGTCGGGATATGGCGGGAGGTCGACGACGCGCGTCTGCCAGAGGCGCGTGTCCCACTGGCCGATCTTCCCGCTCCAGTATTGGATCCTGCCGAGCGGCGGCTCCCTCTGACCCTCGAGCGCCGCGGCGAGCACATAGATGCGATGGAACCGTTTCGGGATCGCGATCTGCTGTCCCTCCGGGCTGAGCGCCTTTCCGTTGGTCTGGAACGCGATCGCACCGAACGGAATGGTCGATGGCAGCATCTCCGTCGCGAGCCCCGGCAGCGTTTCGTCGGTTTTCAACGCGATCGACTGCGACTGCACGCGCCTGACGGAGAAGTCCGGCGGCGCGAGCTTCAGCGCGAAGGTGCGGAGCTGGTACGGCGAGAGGTCGATCGCGATGCCCTCGTCGTCGACCTCCATGTTGCGGATCTTGCGCTCCTGCGCATCGACTTCGCGGACGGCGGTGATCGGGGACGCGAACGCGATCCGAACGTCCCTCGCCGCTCTTCCGCCGATCTCGACGACGCGGACGACGATGTCGTCGCTCCTCTCCGCCTTCTTGAGCGCCATCACGCGCACGCTGGGGGTGCTGGTGTGGAGGAATGAGAAGCGTTTGCCGAGCGGCCCGGGATGCTTGGTCGCGTCGAACACCAGCAGCGGTTGATCGAGCTGCATTGCCTGCCACTGCGTTCCGTCTCGCCAGTCGGCCTTGTGCGCGTAGATGGCGTAGGTGAACTCGTGGTGTCCCCAGTCCTGCGACGTCTGGTCGGCGTACGAAGCGCCGTTGCCCGTGCCGAGGCCGGGCGTGTAGAGGAGCGTGAGGCGGAGCGTCGAGTCGTCCGGCTTGTCGGAGCCGTATTTTGCGCCGGTGAGGATGCTGACGCCGAAGTCGCCGCTCGCGTCGGTGAGGTCGATCCACTGATGCGACGGAACTTCGAACTGGCGGGGCTCATTGTTTCCCCGCTCGACCGTTCCGACTTCCCAGTTGTACGTCGCCTTGGGGTTCTTCGCGGTGAGCGGGAAGGTTGCCTTGAGAGCGGCGGCGGACGTCTTCCAGTCGATCTGGTTTTGAATCTCGATGCGATTCGCCGAATCGCCGGGGGCCGTGAGCGAGATGATTTGCACGAAGTGCGAGCCTTCGGCATCGCGCGTGATCTCGAGGGCCGCGCGTACGGGGCCGCGCTCGAGGACACGGATCTTCGCCCGGCCGCCGACGTAGCCGCGCGGCGGCTGCTTCTGATCGTCCCAGTCCATGTTCCACGCGGGCCAGTCGTGCGGCTTCTCGGTCTGGAACGCGAGGCGGGCAGGCGCGGAGAGAATCTCGCGTCGGGCGTCCTTGTCGCGGATGCTGCTGATGTCGCCGTTGCCGTCGATCGTCAAGCGATAGCGGCCGTTCTCGATCGAGTGCTCGTCGATCTTCAAGCCACTCTCCATGTTCGCGCCGTCAGGAAGGTCGTAGACCGCGAACCCGACCGGCGGTACGGTGAGCGTGCCTTCATGTCGCGGGACGTTCAGCGGGTTGTAGAGGATGAGCGGTTTTCCTTTCGTCCGCGTATCGAGCTGCGACGCGATCGCTTCGACCGCATCCTTCAGCACCACGTTGAACTGGTTTCTTGCGATCGCGTCGTCGTTCCACGAGTACTCGTAGGCCTTCGGTGTGGCGGTCCCGGCCGCGATGTCGTGGAACTGGCCGCCCATCACGAGCGCCCATGCGTTGTTCAGCCGTTCGAGCGGATACGTCCGCGCGCCGAGCCACATCGCGGCGACGGAGGCGCGCTCCGCGGCATCCGCGAGCAGCTCGTTGTCGTGGTTCCACTTCTTCTGATACGCCTGCGACGTCAGCGATCCCGCCGAGTGGTTCGTCAGCTCCAGATCGCCCTTGTATCGCGGAAGCCGGGAGGTGTCCCTGCCAGAGCGACTGATGTCGCGGAACATCTGATCCGCTTTCGACGAAATGACGCGAAGCGATCCATCACTCTTCGTCGCAAGCTCCTCCGCCATCGCGACCGACGACTCGCTCGGCGAGCCGCCGGTGTCGCCCGTACCGTAGTAGTGATAGTCCGCGTAGATGCCGCTGACCTTGCCGTCGCGCTCCACGCGCCTCGGCCAATCGATGAACCGCTTCGTGTTCGGCGGCGGCTCGCTCTTCGTGAGGTCGTAGCGGATGTCGCCGCCGTAGTCGCCCGGATTGAGCGCCGCGATCACGCCCTTGCCGTCCGTTCCCTCCCACACGCCGACGTTGAACGGAATCCCCTTCGGCGTCTCCTCCGGCGATCCTTCGCCGCCGACCTGCGCGTTCGATCCCCACGTCAGCTTCTGAGTCGAGAAGCCGCGGATACCGGCATGCGCGAGGAGCGACGGCAGCGAGGAGGGGAAGCCGAAACAGTCGGGGAGCATGTACTCCTCGCTGGCGACGCCGAACTCGCGGCGGAAAAACGTGTTGCCGTAGAGGACCTGCCGGAGGATCGACTCCGCCGACGGGGAGTTGACGTCGCTCTCCTCCATCGACGAGCCGGCGGGGAACCAGCGGCCCGCCTTCACGTATCCGCGCAGGCGTTCGTAGTCGGCGGGGTAGTACTCCTTCATCAGCCGGTAGCGATTCGCGCCGCTGAAGTTGAAGACGTAGTGCGGGTACTTTTCGAAAAGCGCGAAGTTCTCGCGCATCGTCTTCGGCAGGAACTCGCCGATCGTCTGCGGGTACTCCCACCGCCACTGCGTGTCGAGGTGGGCGTAGCCGACGATGTAGAGGGTCGGTTGTTTGCTCAGATCGGGTGTCTGCGCGAGTGCGGAGACGGCGAGGAGTGCGAGAAGGATGGGGCGATGAAGCATGCCCGATAATAGTTGCTTCGGCCATGCTCCCGGCGACACTCCTGACGCTCGCGATCGCGGCGTCGATCCCCTCCGGCTACGTCGACGACGTGTCGTGCGGCTCCTGCCACGCGAAGATCGTCCAAACGTACCAGCACGTCGGGATGTCGAAGTCGTTCTACCGGCCGCGCCAGGGCGACGCGATCGAGGATTTTGCCAAGCTGCCGTTCCGCCATGCACGCTCCGGCGACGTGATGGAGCTCCGTTGGCGCAACGGACGCCTCGTCTTCCGTCGCTGGCGCCTCGACGCCGCCGGCCAACCGCTCCACCTCTTCGAGCAACCGGTCGACTGGATCCTCGGCTCCGGCCATCACGCCCGCACGTACCTCTACCAGACGCCGAACGGCGAGCTGTATCAGCTTCCGCTCGCGTGGTACTCGCAGACGAAGGAGTGGGGGATGGCGCCCGGCTACGACCGGCCGGATCACGAGGGCGTGCTGCGGCGCGCGCGCGTCGAGTGCCTCTTCTGCCACAACGCGTACGCCGATTTGCTTCCGGATAACGGATCACGGATAACGACGGGCTACTGGCGCAATCAGACGTTTCCGGCTCAGTTGCCCGAGGGGATCGGATGCCAGCGGTGCCACGGCCCGGGGGCGGAGCATGTGCGGAAGGCGTCGTCTGGCGCGAGTGACGCCGAGGTGCGGGCGGCGATCGTCAATGTGGCGCGGCTCGAGCCGTCGCTGCGCAACGACGTCTGCTACCAATGCCATTTGCAGCCGTCGATCGCCTTCCCCGGCATGCGCCGATTCGGACGCGACATCAACTCGTTCCGGCCGGGTGAGCCGTTGCCGTCGTACCTCCTGCACCTCGACGTCAAAGACGCAGAAATCGCGCCGGACGACCGGTTCGAGATCAACCATCATCCCTACCGCCTCGAACAGAGCCGCTGCTTCCGCGAGAGCGGCGGGAAGCTGTCATGCCTGAGCTGCCACGATCCGCACAAGCAGACGGCCGACGTGAAGCCGGTCTGCATGTCATGCCACGCGCACGCGCACCGCGCGTCGGAGGACTGCGTCGAGTGCCATATGCCGAAGCACCGGACGCAAGACGTCGTGCGCGTCGTGATGACCGATCACCGCATCGCGATCTACCCGAACTTACCCGCGCTCGTCTCGCCGCGCGAGGAACGCGAGCCCGTCATCGACGAGATCATCATCACGGACGGCCCGCGCTCCCCCGCCGATGCGGAGCTCTATCGCGTGGTCGCCGCCGTCCGCGTCGGCTCCGCATCCGCCGCGAAGCGGCTCGAACTGATGCTCGCCGCAACCCCATGCACCGCCATCGAGCCGTACTTCGACCTCGCAACCGCGCAACTCCGCCAGAAGCGTTACCCCGACGCCGAGAAAACCGCTCAGCTCATCCTCTCCCGCGTTCCCGACCAGCCGCTCGCCCTCGAGCTCCTCGGCCTCGCCCGCGGCGCTGTCGGAAAGAGGGACGACGCGATCGAGCTGCTCCGCAAAGCCGCGAAGCTCGACCCCGACCGCGTCGAGACGCAATACAATCTCGGCCTCCAGCTCGCCGCCCGCGGCGACCGTTCGGAAGCGGCGAACGCCTTCGAGCACGCCCTCGCCGTCCGCCCCAACTTCGTCGCCGCCTGGATCCACCTCGGCGACCTGCGCGACGGGAAGGACGCAATCGCCGCCTACGAACGCGCGCTGGCGATCGATCCGAGCTCTGTCCAGGCCCTGCGCCGAGTGAGAGGCGCGATCGTGAAGTGAAGCACCCCGCCGCCTGTCACTCGTAGCGTGGGTGCACGGCGACGGCCTCACCCCGACTGTCAGGTCCCCATCGGCGAAAGACACTGCTACTTTTCGTTTCTCCTTGCGGCCATGCAGGACGGTGGGAAACCGATGACCGCGACACTCCAATAAGTGAGCGCCACATTGGAGAGTTCGTATGGAATCGACTTCCTGGACGGAAGAAGAGTGGGGGAGTTTGCTGGAAGCAATCAAGTACAAGCAATGCACCCCTTTTCTCGGTGCGGGAGCGTGTGCCGGGACACTGCCGACGGGCAAGTCGATCGCACGGGAGTGGGCCGCCGAATACGCCTACCCGTTCCCCGACCGCGAAAATCTCTCGAGCGTGTCGCAGTACATGGCCATCCGAGCAGGAGCCCTCGGCTCGATGACACCGAAGCTGAAGATCCGCGATCGCTTTAGCGGAAAAGGGCCTCCCGACTTCTCGCAAGAATCGGAGCCGCATCGAGTCGTGGCCGACCTCGAACTACCGGTTTATATAACGACGAATTACGACAACTTCATGCTCGCCGCCCTGCAGCAGAACGGACGGCGCACGCCTTCTCGCGAGATATGCCAGTGGAAGCCGCAGCCGCGAAGGCGCCTCACCAGGAGCCGTCCGATGACGGCGCCCTCGCCCGAACGGCCGCTCGTGTTTCATCTGCACGGAACGCTCGACGTACCGGACACGATGGTACTGACGGAGGACGACTATCTTGACTTTCTGACCAACGTATCGGCGACGCCGGGCCTGATCCCGCCGCACGTCGAGGCCGCGCTCTCTAACTCATGCCTCCTCTTCCTTGGCTACAGCCTGAATGACATGAACTTCAAAGTGCTGTTTCGTAAGCTCGCCTGGTACATGCAGCGCACAGAAGGAACGCGGCACATTTCCGTGCAGCTCGCCCCTGCGCCGCAATCGACCGCCGAAGAGGAGGAGGCCACGCTGCGCCGCCAGCGCGAGTACCTCGAGACACATTACCGCCTGCAGAAGGTGAAGATCTACTGGGGCAGTTGCTCGGTCTTCGCGGCGGAGCTCGGTGCTCGATGGAAGGCCTTCCGTGGTTGAGCAGCCGCGGTCTCCCTACGTCGGTCCCCGCCCGTTTACGGCGAACGACGCGGCGGTCTTCTTCGGCAGAGACATCGAGGCGTGCGAGATTCTGTCGCTCGTCCTCGCCTACCCGGCCGTCGTGCTTTACTCCGAGTCAGGTGCGGGCAAGACCTCGTTGCTGAACGCGCGCATCATCCCCGGACTGATCGAACGCGGATGCGAGGTGATCGGACCGGTTCGCGTCTCGGCGGACATCGGCGAAGAGTTCGTCAGCAGTACTGATGTGAACGTCTACACCCTCAGTTCGCTGCTGCTGATGGACCGCGAAACGAAGGACGCCTCGAAACTCGCGCGGGTAACCTTGAGCCAGTATCTCCGCCAGCGACCCAAGCCGGAAACAGCGCACGCCATCCGTCCGCCGCGCGTGGTGATCTTCGATCAGTTTGAAGAATTGTTCACAACCCGTCCCGAACGGTGGCAAGACCGCTCGCGCTTTATGCAGGACATCGGGGATGCGCTCGAAGCCGACTCGCGCCTTCGCGTCGTCTTCGCATTGCGCGAAGAATTCATCGCCAGTCTCGACGCGCTCGCGGCCGAACTACCGGATGGTCTCCGGACGCGGATGCGGCTCGAGCGTCTTCGCCGCCCGGCAGCACTGGAGGCAATCGAAAAACCACTGGAGGGAACGGACGTCTCGTTCGCTCGTGGCGTGCCCGACCTGCTCCTCGACAACCTTCTTCGCATCCCCGCTCTTGACGGCAGCGAAGCGCTCGGCGAGTTCATTGAGCCCGTACACCTCCAGCTCGTTTGCCACCGCGTTTGGGAATCGCTGCCGGAGGATGCAAAGGAAATCCAAGCGAAGGACGTCAACACACACGGCGACGTCGATACAGCGCTTCGAGCCTATTACGACTTGTGCGTCTCACGGGTAATGGCCGACAGCGGGCGTTCCGAAGCGCAGCTGCGGAGCTGGTTTCAGAAAAATTTCATCACCACCGACGGCACTCGCGGCCTTGTCTTCCGCACTGTAAGCAACACGGGCGGACTGCCGAACACGATTGTCGACCAGTTTCAGTCGCTTTATCTCGTTCACGCCGAAACGCGCGGTGGCAGCCGGTGGTACGAGCTCGCCCACGACCGGCTCATTGCGCCAATCATCGAGTCGAACCGCGCTTGGCGCTCGGCACGCGACGAAGCCAGCCTGCTGATCGACGCGTTGGAAAAACACGCCGAGAGATGGGTGCAGACCAAGGACGCGGGATTGTTGCTCCGCGGCGACGAACTACGCGGGGCACGCGAAAAGATGGGGCGCGATGAGGAATCGTTTACCCCCAGTGAGAATCTGCGGGCATTCGTGGACGCGAGCGAAATCGCGCGCGAGCGGCGGCTGCGGCGGCGGTTCGGCCGTCAGATCGCCGCCGGAGCCGCTGTGGCGCTCGTGCTCACGGCCCTCATCTTTTACGTGCGCTGGCGCACGCAGCGGGGCGAGCGGGCCGAAGAACGCGCTTCCGTCGCCAGACGCATGATCGGTTTTCAGCCCCTCGAAATCGATGCACTGAGCTGGGCTCTGCGAGCCTACGCCAGCTCGTCGGAACCGCAGCGATACGACGAGATCGTTCGCGACGCTCTCAAGCGCGTCGGACCGACCCTGTGGCTACGGCGCAATGCACCGATTCAGAACGCGCTCTTTTCGCCGGACGGCAAGTGGGTAATCACGATCGCCGCGAAAGAGATCTGCATTTGGGATGCAGAAACAGGGAAATTCCTCGCCGAACGTGCTGCGCCGAAGTCGCGCATCTGGGTCGAAGCTTTCTTCTCGCGCTCCGGAATCGTCCTCGCCCAGAGCGTTCCAGATCCCGGCGAGCAACGGAAGCAGTTCACCACCGGATCGAGCATGGACCCGAAACGGTGGACGCTGTGGGATACGGATAGCAAACGCCTCCTGCCGCAGCTCGAAGACATATCGAGACACCAAGACGTCAGTGTCGCTCCTGACCGTTCGATCCTGGCTGTAGCATACGAGCCGAAGCTCGCTTCGGGTCCCGGAAGCCGCGGTGTGCGGTGGATTCGCCTCTTCGACCTGAACCGAAATCAGGAGCTACGCGCGATTCGAGGCAATCACGCGTTCTCGTTCACGTCTCTTTCGACAGACGGTAAATTTCTGCTCACGCTGGACGAGAGCGCAGTCCGAATCTGGGAGACCGCGACCGCGACCGAGGTCATGAAGGTGAGGCAGACCGTCGGTTATGCTGATGTACCGGTCGTCCGCTGGAACAAAACTGCGAATGCGGTATTCGTTGCCTTCCGGAGCCCTGATCAGTTCAAACCCACTCTTATCCACCTCGACGCCGGTCAGGCGAAGGCCATCGAACTGCCGATACCCTGCCATGTGCTCGATGCCTGGTTCGGAACTCTCGGCGGCAAACCGCGACTGCTCGTCCGAGCCGACACGGCCACATTGAACAATGGCCTCATCCGCGCCTATCTTCTGAGCTACGAAGGCGTTCTGCAGCCTCAGGAATTCGAGATCGAATCACCGGAATCGTTGCGCTGGTACGGCCGCTACTTCGATAACGGAACCGGCGAGATCGTCTCCGTGCAGGCGGAAAAAGACAAGGACGACCGCGACGTCGGCAGCTCGTATTCCGTGATCGCGAAGAACGGGACGCGGCGCACAGTCCGTCTTCCCTATCTCGATTACCCACAATTGACGTCACTCTCGTCGTCACACGATCGCCTCCTCTCCGTGGCTAACGGTGTCGCCCGGCTATGGAATATTGATCAAGCGCGCGAAATGGAGACGGTGTCTACCGAGAAACTGATCGCCACGGCGTGCGCCCGCTTCGCCAATCAGAAGGATCTGCGTTCCGTGTTGGCAAGCGAAAGCGTCTGTACGGACGAAAAGCAGAGGGCGCTACAGGCGCATATGTGAAACGGCGTGCCGGATGGACTGCCGTCGCGCGTGCGGCAGCGCTACAGACGACTACTTCCCCGGCGTCGGCGAACATGCATCCGCGGGCTTTTCGCTCGGGTAGCCGTTCTTCGTCATCCACCAGTAGTAATAGTCATTGGCGAACTTGCTCTCGGCGGGCAGCGCGCCGGACCAGAGGTGGCTGCAGATCTGGTCCTGCTGGGGGCACTTTTCGGCCGAGGTGAGGATGACGGTCGGCTTGGTGAGTATCGGACACTTGCAGACGGCCAACGTGTTCGGATGCTTCGGGTCCTTCGCACACGAAGCGCCGTAACACCAGGCCCAATCCGTCTTCAACGGACAGCTCACCGTGCGGCTGCCGTCGTTGAAGTTGTTCGAGTACGTCGACGTCAGCTTCTGCGCCCGTTCGTCGCATGAGTTCGGACCCATGTTCCAGCCCGTCTGCAGCACGCACTCGCACGGCGCCATGTTGTTCTTGTCGAGCTTCTTCGAGCACGGCGCCTTGATGCAGAGCGCATACGTCCCGTTGCACATCGTCGCCACGCCTTTGAAGTCGGCCGGCTTCTTCGGCTCCTCGGCCGCGGCGGACGAGAGAGCTGTCGCAAGGAGGATCACCGCAAATACATTTTTCATGATGAAAGTATTGTAGCTCAGTCCGATTGGAACGGCGTGCTACCGTGACCGCACATGACCACCGGCTTGCGGCGTGACCTCGGTACGATCGAGTCGTACGCGACGCTGCTCGGGATCCTGATCGGTGCGGGGATTTTCAAAGTTACAGGGGAGGCGTGGCGGCTGACCGGTCCGAGCGTCATCCTCGGGTACGTCGTGCTCGCGCCCGCCGTGCTCGCGACGTCGGCGGCGTATTCGGTGTTCCTTTCCACACCGCTCGGACGCGAGCCGGGCGGGGAGTACACGAACATCTCGCGCACGTTCCGCGGGTTTCGCCTGGCGTTTATCGGCGCGTGGCTCAAGATCATCTCGTATACCGGCGCGCTGGCGTATCTCGCCGGCGCGTTCGCCGACTACGCGCGACGGCTCGTCGCCGTCGACCCGACGCTCCTCGCCGTCGCGTCGCTAGTGTTCTTCTACGCGATCCACGTCGCAGGCGTTCGCTGGTTCGGACGGCTCCAAGTGTGGATGTGCATCATCCTCGGCGTCTCGCTGCTCGTTCTCATCGGGCCGGGACTCTTCGCGCTGCATCGCGAGTACTACAAACCCTTCTTCACGCACGGCCTCGGCGGCTTTGTCGCCAGCCTCCCGCCACTCTTCTTTGCCTACGCCGGCTTCGAGTCGCTCGCGCAAACGGCGGGGGAGGTGAGCGACAGCACGCGGCGCCTCCCGCGCGTTTTCGTCCGCGGCATCAGTGCGACGCTGCTCATCTACTTCCTGATCTCGCTCGTCGGGCTCGGCGCGCTGGCGCCCAATCGGCTGGTTGTATCAACGGCTCCGATGGCCGAGGCGGCGTCGGCGTATCTGTCGGTGGGAGGAGCGGCGATCGTCACGATCGGCGCGCTGATGGCGCTGACCACCTCGGTGAATGCGACGATGCTGGTGCCGTCGCGCATTGCGATCGTGCTCGCGGAAGATCGGCTCGCGCCGCGATGGATCGGCGCCGTCTCTCCGCGCACCGGGACGCCGGTCGCCGGATTGACGCTGACGCTCGGCGGCGCGCTGGCGCTGCTGCTCACGAACCGGATCGCGCTCGCGCTCGACGTCGCGGTGTATGCGCTGGTGCTTCTTTATCTATTGCACAGCGTCGCGCTGCTGTTGCTGCCGAGGCGGAATCCGGACCTCTTCGCGCAGGTCACAGTGACGACGCCGCTTTGGCTGCAGCGGATGCTCGCGACGATCTCGATCCTCTTCATGGTCGCGCTGCTGACGCAGATCTCACTGCCGGCGGTCGAGTTGCTGCTGTTCTGGAGTGCGATCGGAGTGGTTCTTTACATCGCGTCACGCCGGGTAGCGAACCGCGGGGCTGCCGGCGGGATAGAAAACGCCGAGGAGGCGAAGCTCGCCTGAGCCGGTGTTCTCGAGGCAGTGGCGCTGTCGGATCGGAAGAAAGATGCACGAGCCGGCGCTGACGGGTGTCGACGACGCGCCGGCGTGCATGATTCCTTCGCCGCCGAGGATGCAAATCACCTCTTCGTAGAGGTGGAAGTGAGCGGGCGCGCGGCCGGGCGGAATCGAGCCGACGAACTGCGTGACCTCGGCTTGGATCAGCTCCGCGTACCAACGGTCGGCCGTCTTCTGCCGTGGCTGGTCCGTGAGTTTCGCGACTTGCGTCGCGCGGCCTGAGCGTTCGGCAGGTGTGAGCGAGCTGACGTACGTCGCGGGCGCTTTCAGCGTGAGCGTTGCGCCTGCGGGAATGTAGATGCCTTCGTCCTTCGCCAGGTCGTACAGCACCTCGTCGTGCGCGTCATTCGTGAAGGTGTGCTCGCCGAGGAGCTCGACCACGCGGAGACTCATGGCGTCCGCCCCTCCGAAGATTTGCCACACGCGGCAATTTCCGGCGGTTTCCGGTTCGCCTTCGCGCATCGTCGTGACGCGGCAGCCGCCTTCGAGATCGACCGACATGGCGTACATTATCGTCGTGGGCACGCAGGAAGACGGCATCCACGCCACGAACCAGGACTTCATCCGCTACGACCAGGTGGAGAAGCGCCAGAGCTATCACCTGGCGGAGACGGCTGGCGAGGACGAGTTCGACGACGACTTCGTCGTCCGCACCTGCGACATGCGCTCGCCCGCGTTCGCGCACGACCTCGGCGAGGCGTTACGCGAGATCGGCTTCGCGATCCTCTCCGGCCATGGCGTCGATCCCGCGCTCTACGACGAGTCGGAGGCGAAGATCGAGGAGATGTTCACGAGCCTCTCGATGGAAGAGAAGCTGCGCTACCGCGCGCAACGCCACGGCTCGGTCAACCAGGGCTACTTCCCGATCAAAGAGACGAGCAACATGCATCCCGACCTGGTGGAGGGATGGGTCTTCTGCCGCCGGGCCTTCGAAGGCGGCGACTTCTGGCCGCTCGTTGAAGACCGCGAATTTTTCCGGAAGATCGTCGCCGCGCACGAGCCGCTGATCCTTCCCGTCATGCAGGCGCTTCTTCAATCGCTCGGCTGCGATCCGCACCTCTACGACGCGAAGCTCACCGGCACGAACTTCGGTCTGCGCCTGAACTACTACCCGCCGATGTCGGACACGGACGACGCCTCCGGCGCGGCGCGGCTCCTCGGCCACGAAGACGTCGATCTCTTCACCCTCCTCCCCGCGCCGCGTACCGAAGGCCTGCAGATCCTCAACCGCCGCAACATGAAGTGGATCCGCGTCGCGGCGCCGCGCGGCACGATCATCCTCAACACCGGCGACTACATGCAGCGCATCAGCAACGACGTCTTCCCCTCCACCACGCACCGGGTCAGCAAGCCGCGCGACGTTTCGCAGCGCGGCAACGTGCGGGTATCGATTCCGATGGCGATCTACGTGTGGGAAGACGAGCTGCTCGAAGTCCTCCCGTGCACTGGCGAACCGAAGTACCCGCCGGTGAAGGCGATCGAGTTCCACACGAGCATCACGAGCAAGTTCTACGGGGATGGATATGCGGTGAAGGCTTGACGGCCGTGGCGTCAGACGAGCCGCATCTCCCGCAGCCGCCGCACCTGCCTCACTGACCCGCGATCGCGAATGTCGACGGCGACCTCGGCGCCGCGGGCGGCGAAGCGGTACTTCGTTTGGGTGACGTGGCCGACGACGATCAGCGGCGCCTCGCCTTCGTAGCGGAAGACGGCGAGTGACGGACGCACGGCAGGCGGAGGGGGAGGGGCACCACCGACACGCGGCAGCGTGACACGCGGGCGATTTCCACAGCAGCTCATGACGTCTCCTTTTCTTCGTACCAGGTCGCCGGCTCATCCGAAGCGGTGAGCCGTTCCAGCAGGATTGCGCCGCCGGAGAGCGCCGGGATGCAGATCGCCACCGCTCGCCAACCGTGAGCCGCGAGCAGCGCAAACGGGACAGCGATCCAGACGCTCGCGCAGTAGAAACACGATGCGAGCCGCTCCATCCGGATGGCGGCGGCGGCGCGCCGCAACTGCGCGAACATGTTCCACGGTCCGTCCTCCGCCACGAGCAGATGCGTGACGCGCCAGGCGGCGAGCACGGCGAGGGCGGCGGTGGTTGGCTCGATCATGAATAACGACGGCCCGCCGCAACACGCGGCGAGCCGTCCTTTCCGCTCAGTAGAAGAAGCTGTACTCCGCGAGGTTGTCGTACCGCGGGATCGAGCAGCCGACGATCGGCCGCTTGTACGCGCGCAGCTCGAGTTGGTAGCAACACGGCGTCGGGAACTTCAGCGCCATCTGTGCGGCCGGCACTTGCACCGTGATCGAGCCGCCGGCCCACTCCGGCGCGGTGACACCCTGCGTCAGGGCGAGGTAGTACGTCGGCCCCTTTGCGTCCGCGCCGTTCGTGTTCAGGTTCGTGCTGGTCAGCAGGTCGCTGTACGTGTTTTCGCCATACGTGGCGATGAGCGAGTACGAGGCGAGATGCTTGTTGCGGTCATCGGCCTCGAAGTCGATCTCGATCGTGTCGCCGGGCTGGCGCGTGTAAATGCCGCAAGCCTGAATCGACTCGATCGTACCGTCAGCGCGCACGAGCCGCACAGCCTGGACGTCGACGTCCGGCTCCTTCGAGCAGAGGTGGACCGTCCCGGAGCCGCACATGTGACCGGGCGTACCGGCAGGAACGTGGCCGGGATCGGGAATCACCCGGTTGTCGATCGAGATGATGATCTCGTTGGGGTCGCCGTCGTCGCAAGGCGGAAGCTGTTGCTCGACGAGTGATCCCGCCTGGTCCTTGTACGCGCGAAGGCGCAGACGGTATGTGCCGTCCTGCCACGCCCCCGAGCTCGTCGCCCAGACGAACAGCACCTGACATCCGCTATAGCAGAGCCACGGCGATACCAGCGAGGTCTCGAGCGTCTTGCGCGAGGGGTAGACGACATGCCCATCGACCACGGTGGGAACGAAAGAGAGCGTGACCCATGGCACGGTCGCCCCCGTGAAGTACGTGCGGCTGAACGGATTGAGCGAGGTCAGCGGAATGGGCGCGTACGCGCCCCACGTGCTCGTATTCGGGTCGTACAGCGACGACTCGACCTCGTAGTAGTCGACGTCATCGCCCATGCACTGCGGCAGTCCCTGCACCGTGATCGCCTCAGCGAAGGGGCGATCCGCGTTCTCCTGGTTGAACACCGACGCCGCGCCCGGATTCGCGAGGCCGGCGAGTGGCCCGCCGCTGGTCTGGTCGATCGCCGCGCGCGGGATGTCGCAGACATGCGTAATCGAGAGACAGGGATCGCCGCAAGGCGTGTCCTCTCCGCAACAGGCCTCGCCGTTCGCGATGAGCGTCACGTTGTACGAGGTCGGGATGTCCCACTGCGTCTGGGCGTAGCCCTGGTCGAGGATGGTCTTCACCTCGCCGTCGCAGAACTGCGTGACGCGGAAGATCAGGTCGGGGTTGCAGTCGCGCCACGGATACCACGGGTACCACGGCCAGATCTTGTACTTCGCGATCGGTACGAGGTCGGCGAGGACCGGCCGCAGAGCCTCGGCCCGCGTGAAGAACTCGGACGTCGACGCCTTCAGCGACTCGACACTCGCTCCTGCCTGCTGGCGCACCGGCGCCACGGCCGACCGCAGCTTCGCCGGGTGCTGGCTTGCCGGAATGAGTTGTTCGATGAGGTGCAAGTCAGGCACGGGATCGGGGAGCGGGATCGGCTTGACGCGCGCTTCCGGCGGGAGGGCGGCATAGATTTCATGCAGCAGCCTGTAGTCGATCTCCCACGTTCGCAGATACCACCACCACCACGGCCAGAGCGAGCAGCACCAGCGGAAGGTCATGTGGAAGACCCCGTTCGCGTCGGTGGTCACGCAGCCGATCTGCTGCTTGCTCTGCCAGAACCAGAACCAGTCGACGTCGAACGCGCACACCTGCGCGCCCGGGACCGGCTTGCCGTCGGGACAGAGGACCGTACCGGTGATGGTGAAGTCGCGGCACCACCTCAGCCACCACTCCCAATAGTAGGGAGCGATCGAGATGGCCCGCAGCGTCGCCGACTTTTCTCTCGCGAAGACGTTCGACGCCACGTTGACCGACACCGTCTCCATGCGGGAGAGCGACTCGTCATCCGCGTTTTCGGGTCCGACCACCACTCGCGCGCCGCGCGGCGGAGCCTCCAACTCGAATGTCGCGGACGGCTGTTTGCCGGACGTCGCTACGACGTGTGATTGCAGCACGCGGCCTTGCGCGTCGACTAGCGCCACTCGGACGCTCTTCGCCGCATTTTCCGCCTTGCCGATGTCGATGGGAACTGTAAGTGCGTACTCTTTCTTCGTCGTCGCCATGGACGACCTCCTTTACGCGTTTCGGGCTGCCCGTTGAAGGAGTAGTGACGCGACCCAGGAAAGCGTTTCAGATTCGCTTCCTTACACTCCGCGTTCACCCACGGCGATGATGGTGGTCTCCGAAAGGGCACAAGCGGATCCAGAAGCCGAAGTAGCGACGTGATCCAGCGCACGGGCGGCTGACGGGCGAGGACCCATATTCCTCCATTCCCGAATGACAGGAGGAAAGATGCGTACGACATCCCGGATATCCGTCTCTCTACTCGCCGCCGCGTTGGCGGTACTCATTCCCCTCGGCGCTTCTGCCGATATCGAGCAGCGGGCGGCGCGGCTCGTAGCGACTACACACGCGATGGAATGGCAGCCGGTCGCGGGGGCAGCGGAGAGCGCGCTGTCCATCAAACATCCCGACGGCCAGGTGACCAGCGAAACGTTTGCCGCCGGCAAGAATCCCAACCTGCGGCTCGATGGACTCGCGGACGGGCTCTATACCTACGAATTGCGCGTCATGCAGCCCGATGCGAAGCCGGCTTCGCAGTCAGGCTCTTTCACCGTTGCGAATGGTGCCGTCGTTCCGCCAACCATCATGGAACGAAGGTTTCCCCACGCGACCCCGATGACGTTCTTCTCCGACTTCGTCTCGGCGGCCGGTGGTGTCTGCGGCGGCTCGGACTGCACCAGCACGGAGTCGATGGGAGCCGCGACGATCAAGCTGAAGGCGAACAACGTGCGGCTCAAGTTCGAAGACACGTCGACGCTCGCCGGCTTCGCCGGCACCGATTGGCAGCTCAGCGCGAATGACACGTTCAGCGGCGGAGCGAACAAGTTCTTCGTCGAAGACCTCACCGCGGCCACCGTTCCCTTCACGATCGAGGGCGGGACGCCGAACAACACGCTGTGGGTTGACAGCACCGCGCGCGTCGGCATCAACACCTCGACGCCGGCCCGCGACCTCACCGTGGACGATCCGGTCTCTTCGATCATCCGGATGGAGCAGAGCGCCTCGCCGTTCCAGGCGTGGGACGTCGTCGCGAACAACAACAACTTCATCGTCCGCGACATCAGCCACGAAACCGATCCGTTCATCGTCCGCACGTCGGCTCCTTATTACTCGCTCGTCGTCGACACCACCGGCCGCATCGGCCTCGGTGTCTCGGCGCCGCTCTACCAGATTCACCACAGCAGCGGCGCGCGCCTCGACGCCGGAAGCTGGATCAACGCGTCGAGCCGCACGGTCAAGCAGGACATTCATGACCTCGACCGCAACGCCGCCGTCGACGCGTTTAAAGCGCTGCAGCCGGTGACGTTCGCGTACAAAGCGAAGCCTGATGAGACCCGCGTCGGCTTCATCGCCGAAGACGTCCCCAGCCTCGTCGCGACCGCCGACCGGAAGGGGCTCTCGGCGATGGACATCCTCGCCGTCGTCACGAAGGTCGTGCAGGAGCAGCAGCGCACGATCGAGGAGCTGCAGGCGAAGGTGGAGCGGCTGCAGAAACAGCAGTAGCAATCACGTTCTGGATTGGGTGCTCGCGAGGAAGGCGACGACCTCGCGACACCCTCCTGCTTCCGGATGTCGAGCGACACCTCGGCCCAGTGGAGCGGCGTCGTGTGATGCTCTTCGTGGTCCGAGGTCACGGGCAGGGATCGGTCACTCCCAGTGGTGGGCAGGAAGGATAGGTCCGGCCCGATGGGATGCTCTGCGCGAACTTGAAAACCCCATCCTGATCGTACTTGTGCTTGATCCCCGAGAGGCGGTTGAGATTGCAGCCGTAGTAGGAGTACTCCCAGTGCTCGAGATCGCGATCGGGGAAGTTGACGTACGACTCCGGCTGCAGGAACCCCTGCATCTCGTCGAAGTACTTCGCCAGCCAGTCGAGCTGCGCGGCGACAACCTTTTCGTCGTCGATCGGCGCCCAGGAGGTTTCCATCTCGAAGATGTAATTCGAGTTGCGATGCACGTACGCGGTCTTGTCGCGCTCGACGTTCTTCACCATGCCGCCGATGGCGAACAGAATGCCCATGTTGTCCTGCCGGAGCGAGCCGCCGGGCCACTCCGCCATGTGGTCCAGCATCTTGTCGAGAGCGTCATCGGTGAGCGTCTTCTCTACGTACCTGTTCTTGATCTTGTACATGCCGATCGGATCGTCGGTGAGGAGGTAATCGCGGGCGCGCCAGTAATCCATCTCGTAGATCTCCACGACCGAGGTGGGCTGCATGCTCAGCACCGGAGCGAGGATTTCGCGTAGCTCCTTTTCCTTGCCCCAATAGAGTCCGAGAGTCTCCACGACCAACTTGTCGCGTTTTGGGAAAGCTCCGGGAGAGGTCGGGCGGGCCTTGCTGCGGCTCGAGATCATGCACGCGTTCGCGTTCTGGATCGCCTGCAGTTTGCTCAGCAGCGGGACCTGCTTTCCCGCTTCCCAGACGATGTTGAAGGTCGTCACGACCTCTTTCACGTCGTGCAGCTTGAATGCGAAGGACGTGTGCACTCCGAAATTGCCTCCGCCTCCGCCGCGTACGGCCCAGAAAAGGTCGTCCTCTCCGCTGATCTCCTTCCAGGTGCCGTCCGCCAGGACGAGCTCCGTCGCCACCAGACTGTCGCAAGTCAGCCCCGAATGCGTCGCCGAGAATCCCCAACCCCCGCCGAGGACCAGGCCGCTCGTTCCGACCGTGGGGCAGCGTCCCGATGGGACGGCGTACGGGAGTTTGCGCAATGCATTGGCGACGTCCTGATTGCTGGCGCCCCCTTCGACGATGACCACCCCCGGATTCGTGGGGGAGAGATACGCCTTGTTCATCGGTTTCACGTCGATCAGCAGGTCGGGCGCGTTGAACGACATCGGAGATTTGGAGGAGGGCGACGTCGAAAAGCCAGCGTAATTGTGGCCGCCGGAGCGGATCAGGAACGTCTTGTGTTCCTCGCGAGCCCACCGGACGCACTTCTGCACGTCGTCTCTGTTCTTGCACATCGCGATCGCGCCGGGAAACACGCCGGCGTAAATCGAATTGTTCGGCCAAGCGGCCATCGCGAAACCCGGCTCGCCGGGCTCGATCCATCGCCCGTCCAGCGTGGGGTGCCCCGCTTTGAGGACCTTCGTGCGAGCGGCCGGCCGGGCGAGAGCGGCGATCGGCGCCAATCCCACGGATGCGGCAACCGTGGCGAGAGCACCCTTTTGCAGAAAACGACGGCGACTGACGTCTGACGAGTCGGCCATGGAAATCTCTCCTTTCGGTGTCGAGGGAATTGCTGAACACCGTCAATATGAGCCTGCGCCGGGTGATCCGTCAACGCTCCGAGAAGAGTGTTCCGCACTCACTCGATCTGATTCACGGCTCGCGGAACCGTTGCCATTGGACGGCGTAGGGGTGTATCTAAGTCTTCATGCGACAACTGACGCTGGCACTTCTTTTCCTGGGCAGCGCTCTCTCCGCGTCCGCCGTCTGTCCGTTCAACATCGCGGAGGTGACAGTCCCGCCGCAGCAGATCGCGGGATTCAACTGGGGACCGGCGATCCGGCCGATGAACGATCCATGCGTGGATCACATCCAGGTGGAGAACGGGAATGCGCCCAAAGCGTGGTACGCCGGCGGAGTCCACGGCGTGTACGTGACGAAGGACAGCGGCGTGAACTGGACACACCCGCTGAACGGAAAGGTGGGGGTGCTGTTGTGGGAGCCGGTGCATCAGCTCGCGTATGCAGGCATCGGCAAGGTCCTCTATCTTTCCCGCGATCATGGCGCGAACTGGGTGCCGCTCCACACATTCGCGAAGCCGGTGAGCTCGCTGTTCGCGCTTGCCGCTCAGACCACGCTCTATATCGGACTCGCTTGGGACAACCATATCGACGACAGCGGCATCTTCATCTCGAATTTCGGCGCCGGCGGCATGACGTTTCACCCATTCGCAGCGAATCAGCCGGTTGGCAAGGGCCTCATCGTCTGGACGATCTCGCGCGATCCGGCGACCGGCGGTCTTTACGCCGGGACGGAGATTTTCGATCACCAACCGCAGCCTTACAAGCCGCCATTCTGGCGATCGCTCAACAACGGCAATACCTGGAAGAACGTGCAGAACAATCTGCCGTGGCACGCCATCGATTCCGCGGCCCGGTCGGGCGGCATTGTCTACGCGCTCACCGAAGGCAGCGGTCTGTGGCGGTCCTCGACGATGGGAAACGTGTGGCTCGCTCCGAACCCCGCCACTCCGAGCCTCGGCGTCTCGCTGCTGATGGATCCTGTCACGCCGACGCGTCTCTACGCCGGACGACTCAACGGCGGCACGCAGACTGGCGGGATCTTTCGATCCATCGACGCCGGCGATACGTTCCAACTGGTGGGATTGAAAGGGACGACGGTGAGCGACATCGCACTCAATGAACCGCTGACCAGAATCTACGTCGCCTCGTACTCCTCGGGCATCTACACGTCTCCGGTACCGTAATGTAGGGGCCGGCTCTTAGCCGGCCCTGGTGCGGCGAAGGGCCGCACCCTGCACGGGCCGTGGTGCGGCTAAGAGCCGCACCCCACACGGTCCCTGGTGCGGCTGAGAGCGAGCGCCCCGTTCTTGGGCCGGATAAACTGCCTGCTGCAACCGTGCTCGCCGAAAGGAGTCTTCGAAAAACACTTCCGCGCCGGGCCATCAGTCTCGGCGACGCGTACTACCTCGACGGCCGGGTGCTCGGCGTCCGTCTCACCGAAAACGATCGCATCGAAGCGCACGTCCGCGGCGAACGCGTATACGCCGTCGTTCTCGTCATCGACGAAGACGAAATCGAGTCGAGTTGCACCTGTCCCTGGTTCCAGCAACAGCATGAGGAGTGCAAGCACGTCTGGGCGGCCGTCCGCGCGGCGAGCGAGCGCGGAATGCTGCCGGAACGCAACCTTTTTCCCACGATCAGGCACGACGACGTGGAGTTCGTGAATCCATGGCCGCCCGCCAAGATCCGCGAAGTACCGCCGCCGTGGAAGCGTTTTCTCGCCGCCGTCGGACCCGCACCGCCTGTTCATTCGAAACCGCCCCAGGCGTTGCCCGAGGAGGTTGCGTACGTCATCGCGCAGGTGTCGCCGCACCTTCGTCCTCTCGTCTTGACGCTCTTCGGCCGCGCGCGCCGGAAGAACGGCGATTGGGGCGCATGGCGGAGGCTCCAGATGGACGAAAACCATCTGCCACTGGTGCCGCAATTCGATCGCGAGACCATTGGCCTCCTCTCGACGCGTCAGTGGGGAATGAGGATCGAGCCGGTAGTCAGCATCCCGGCATCGATGACGCCGTGGTGGATGGAGAGACTCGGTCGCGCCGGCCAGCTCTATATCCAGCAAGACACCGACGGCTCTTTGCGTCCGATCGGATGGGATGACGGTCCTTCATGGTCGTTCGGAGTCGCGATCAGGAACGAAGCCGCCGAATCGGCATACCGCATCGCCGGCGAGATCACTCGCGAGGGGGAGACGCTGCCACTCGATGAGGTCGAGGCGATCTTTCCCGGAGTCATTGTGACCAACGCCCGCGCGGGCCGCTTCGATGCCGGGGGAAATGCAGCGTGGCTCAATGCGCTCTCGGCGAGTGGTCCGGTCGACGTCCCACATTCCGACACCGAACGTTTCCGCGAGGCATTGCTCAAAGTGCCGGCTCAGAACATCTCTCTGCCCGAGGAGTTGGGCTGGACCGTCATCGATCAACGGCCGCAGCCGGTGCTGTCACTGCAGCAGCAGCCGTGGACGGCCGAACTGATTGGACAACTCGACTTCGAATATGGCGAGTGGCGGGTTCGGAGCCGCTCCTCGGAACAGCAGAAGACCTTTGGCCGGCGACTCATTCGCAGACATCCTGACGTGGAAGAGTCGTTCCGCACGCGATTGGCGGGGCTGGCGATGAGCACCTCCGAGGGGTACCGCTTTCGTGCCGGCCAATTCGAAGATGCCGCTCGCAAACTCATCGCGGAGGGATGGCGGCTCGAGATCGACTCGCAGCCCGTTCGTGTGGCGGCCGATCTCGACGTGGAGCTCTCCAGCGGGATCGACTGGTTCGACCTCAACGTCACGGCGAAGTTCGGCGACGTCAGCGTCGGCCTTCCCGAGCTTCTCGGCGCCGCAGAGAGCAAGCGCTCCATGATGCATCTGGCCGACGGCTCGTACGGCATCGTGCCGGCGTCGTGGGCGGACTCGCTAGGCCCCGTGCTCGACCTCGGGAAGCGGGAGGGGCTGGCGCTTCGCTTCCGCATGCCGCAAGCGCTTCTGATCGACGCTCTTCTCAAGTCGACACGCCACAAGTCGGACGTCGCGTTTGCGGATCTCTGCCGCCGCGTGGCGGATGCGGCGCCCGAGCCCAGGCAGGAGCCGCCTACGCTCACGACGGCGCTACGCCCCTATCAGCGTGCCGGTCTCGGATGGCTGCACTTCCTGAGGGATGCGGGGTTCGGAGGATGCCTCGCGGACGACATGGGACTCGGCAAGACCGTGCAGGCGCTGGCGCTGCTGGAACAGATACGCGCCGATGGGACACGGCGCCCGTCGCTCGTCGTCGCACCGCGGTCGCTCCTCTTCAATTGGGCAGCCGAGGCGCGGCGGTTTGCGCCGGGGCTCCGCGTTCTCGAGCACCACGGCACCGAGCGCGAAAAGAACGTCTTCGACGACTTCGATCTCATCCTCACGACGTACGCGACGATGAGACTCGACGTCAAGCGCCTGGCGGAGACGGAGTTCGAGTACGTGATCCTCGACGAAGCGCAGGCGATCAAGAACTCGTCGAGCCAGGTGGCGAAAGCAAGTCTCTTACTCCGCGGCCGTCACCGCCTCGCCTTGAGCGGCACGCCGATCGAGAACCACCTCGGCGAGCTGTGGAGCCTGTTCGAGTTCCTCAACCCCGGCCTCCTCGGTTCGGTGCGCTCGTTCAACCGCACCTTCGCGTCGAAAACGGCGCCGCTCGAAAGCCGTGCGGCGCTCGCTCGCGCGTTGCGCCCGCTCATCCTTCGCCGCACCAAGGAACAGGTCGCGCCCGAGCTTCCGGCGCGGACCGAGCAGACGCTGTACTGCGAGCTGGAAGGACGACAGCGGCGGCAGTACGACGAACTGCGCGCTCACTATCGCGCTGCACTCCTCGGTTCCGTGCGCCGCACCGGCATCTCGAAGTCGCGTATGCAGATCCTCGAAGCGCTGCTGCGGCTGCGACAGGCCGCGTGTCATCCGGCCCTGATCAGCGCGGCGTCCGACTCATCCAGCGCGAAGCTCGACCTCTTGGTCGAAGAGGTACGAGGCGTCGTCGGAGCGGGACACCGTGCGCTGATCTTTTCGCAATTCACGTCATTCCTGCGAATCGTCGCCGAGGCGCTGTCCGAAAAGCGCTACTCATATCTCTATCTCGACGGGAAGACCCGCAACCGGCAGGAGCTGGTGGAGAAATTTCAGACACCCGACGGCCCGAGTCTCTTCCTCATCAGCCTCAAGGCCGGAGGCCTCGGTCTCAACCTCACGAACGCCGACTACGTTTTCCTTCTCGATCCCTGGTGGAACCCGGCCGTCGAAGCACAGGCGATCGACCGCGCGCACCGCATTGGCCGCGCAAAGCCGGTCGTCGCGTACCGCCTCATCGCCCGCGACACGGTCGAAGAGAAGATCCTCGAGCTGCAAGCGAAGAAACGCGAGATCGCCGACTCGATCATCACCGAAGACAACAGCGTCCTCCGGAAACTCGAGGTCGAGGACTTGGAACTGCTGCTTTCGTAGATCGCCGCAACTGCAGTGCGCGGCCAGACCGTTGCCGCACTCCCGCCTGCGGAGGCATACTCCCGTCGTTGCGTTCTCCTCGGCGCCCTTCCCTTGCAATCTGGTCTCTGTTAGCGCTCGTTGGTGGCGTGGCCATCGGCATGCTCGGGCATGCCTCGGGCGCCAGGGGGTTCCGGGTCGTGGAGCAGATCGTCGCACCGGCCGGCAACCTCTGGCTCGTGGCGCTTCAGATGATCCTCCTGCCGCTGCTCGTGACACAGATGGTGGCGGCCATCGCGGGGTCGGAGGGCGGCGGGACGCGGGAGTTGGGGCGGCTCGGCATGCAGTCGTTCGCGACGTTCGTCGTGATGCTCGTCGCGGCGGGAGCGTTGACGTTCGCGCTCAGTCAACCGCTCGTTTCCCTCTACCACGGCCGGCCAACGTTCACCGCGCCTGTCGTGCGCCCCGAGGTAGCCGCGGGTGACAAACATCAGAGCGGGAACGCGGAGTTGCCGGCGAACCTGGTCGAAGCGGCGCGGAAGGGGATGATCCTGCCGCTCCTCATCTTCGCCGCGGCGCTCGGCGCAGCCGTGTTGACGCTGCCCGAGGAGCGGCGCGTGCCGCTGACCGTACTGTTTCGGGGGCTGGCGGACGCGATGCTGGTCGTCGTGCGGTGGGTTCTCATTGCCACTCCCCTCGGTGTCTTCGCGCTCATGTACTCGTCCGCGCTGCACTCGGGCGGGGCGGTAGCCGGGATGATCGGAGCGTTTCTCGCGCTCGTCTGTTTCCTGTTGGCCGTCTTCATCGTGCTGCTGTACCCCGTGACCGCGTTGGCCGCGAGAATTCCGATCCGGAGCTTCGCCAAAGCAGTTGCGCCGGCGCAGATCGTGGCTATCAGCACCCTCTCGTCCATCGCCGCGCTCCCCGCGTTGATCCAGGGCGGGAATGACCACCTCCGCCTCCCGCGGCGCTTCGGCGCGTTTGTTCTGCCGCTCTGTGTTTCGGCGTTCAAGATCAACCGCACCGTCTCCGCGACGGCGAAGCTCGTCTTCGTGGCACACATCTACGGCATTCCGCTGCATGCGGGCAACGTCGCCGTCTTCATCGCGACCGTGACGCTCCTCAGCTTCGGCACACCGGGCGTACCGAACGGCGGCCAGATGTTCTCGACGCTGCCGGCCTATCTCGCCGCCGGTCTTCCTGCCGACGCCGTGATCGTCCTCGAGGCGACGTCGGTGGCGCAGGACATGTTCAAGACGCTGCTCAACGTGACCGGCGACATGTCGGTGGCGGCCATCCTGTCGCGATCGAGCCGGAACGCGGAGGAGGTTCTTCCGGTCACGGAAGCGTTAGCCGGCGAAGGCGCGGCGTGAGCGGCGCCGGCTCGCTTCCCGTCCGGCTCCTCCGCCGCCACCCGACCCTCGTCGTCCGCTTTCTCGGCGGATCGGTCGGGCGGGCGGTTCTGACGTCGGCCACCATCCTCCTCATCTACCAGTTCCTCGCCGCGGTGCTCGGCCAGTCGGGCGGTCGCGTGCTGCAGCTCCTGCACGGCATCGGATTCGAGCCATCGCTCGGATCGGTCATCGTGCTGCTGGCGCTGACTCAGATCGGCGCCATCGCATTGGCTTTCGACTCGCGCGTCGCCGAGCAGCGCATTCTGACGGCGGTCGAATCGGAAACGATGGAGCGGATGATCTCCCACATCCTCGGCCTCTCCATCGACTTCTTCGACGGAAGGACGCACGGCGAATGGCTGCAGAGCGTCCGCGCCGACGTCACGAACCTGCGCATCGTCGCCGGTGCGCAGTGCAACCTTCTGCTGGAGTCGCTCCAGGCGCTCGCGCTCATCGCCGTCGCCATCAGGCTCAGTCCATCGCTCGCGGTGTGGGCGTTCTTTCTTGTCCCGGTCGGCGCGGTGCCGATCACGGTGGCCGCGCGCCGCGTCCTGATCTCATCCGGCAAGCTGCGGCGCGGCAACGCCGGCATCTTCGACGTCCTGCTACAGCTCGTGAGCGGCATTCGCATCATCAAGATCTATGCGTCGGAGAAACTCGAGGCCGCGCGCACGGGGGAACAGGCGCACCGCTTCTTCGGGGAACTGGAGCAGATGGAGCGCACCCGGTCGCTGGCGCGCGTGGCCATCGACTCGCTCGCCGGCGTCAACATGATCGTCGTCGCGGTGGTCGGCGGGATGCAGGTTCTACACGGCTCGTTGCGGTGGCCGGCGCTGCTCGCGTTCTTCCTCGCCGCGCGCGCGGTGCAGGGGCCGCTCAACAACATGAACACCGCCTGGATGGAGATCCGGCGCAACGGTGCGAGCGTCGACCACATCGACGCGCTGCTCCGCACAACGCCGACGGTGCGCGATGCCGCGGATGCGCGGCCGCTGCCGGCGCCGCCTGCGACGATCGAGGCGCGCGAGATCGCATTCGCACGCGATGGCCACCCAATCCTGGACGGCGTGTCGTTCTCGCTTCGGGCGGGGGAGACGCTCGGGATCGTCGGACCGTCCGGGGCGGGGAAGACGACGCTGTTGAACCTGATCGCGCGTTTCTACGATCCGACCTCAGGCGCCATCTCGCTCGACGGCGTCGATCTCCGCGACCTTCGCCTCGGCGACGTCCACGCGCGGATGGCGATCGTGACGCAGGAGCCCTTCCTCTTCGCGGCGACGGTCGCGGAGAACATCGCGCGCGGCCGCCCGTCCGCCTCGCTCGACGAGATCGAGAGCGCTGCGCGGGCCGCCGAGATTCACGACGACATCGTGGCCATGCCGGACGGCTACCGCACCGTGGTCGGCCACGGCGGCCGCGCGCTGTCTCGCGGAGAGGCGCAACGGATCAACATTGCACGGGCGATCGTGAAGGACGCACCGATCCTGCTGCTGGACGAAGCGTCGTCCAGCCTCGACCTTTGGACGGAAGCGCGCGTGCAGAAAGCACTCGACCGGCTGGTCGTCGGGAGGATGGTGTTGTCGGTTGCGCACCGGCTCTCGACGGTGCGGAACGCCACGCGCATCCTCGTCCTGGAGAACGGACGCGCGGCCGGACTCGGCCCGCACGATGAGCTGCTCGCGCACTGCGAGACGTACCGGCGGCTCTGGACCGCCCAGTCGCGATGATCCATTACCTGACTCTCGCCGGCCGCTGGATGTTTCCCGAGTACCTCGAATATTGGGGACGGGAGCTGGCGCAGTCGCAAATCCGCGTGCTGTCGTACGAGGACCTGCTGACGGAGGCCCGCTTCGAGCCTGGCACGTACGTCTTCACCACATTCGACGAGATCCACGGCGCGACGGCGCAGTACATCGACGCGCTGGCGGCGCGGCTTTCCGAATCGCCTGACGTTCGGATCTTCAACGACCCGCGCCACGTCCTACGCCGGTTCGACCTGCAGACCGAACTGTGGCGGCGGGGACGCAACTCCTTCCGCAGTTTTCGCGCGTCCGAAGATTGGAGCGCGCTCCGTTTTCCCGCGTTCGTGCGGGCGCAGGGGTCGCACGACGGCGCACTCTCGCCGCTGTTGCGAACGCAGGCGGACGTCGATGTCTGGATCGGGCGAGCCATCGCCCTCGGCCGCCGCATCGACGACCTGCTCGTCGTCGAGTTCTGCGACACGGCCGCCGCGGATCGTTCCTACCGCAAGTACGCGGCCTTCAACGTCGGCGGACGCATCGTCGCCCGCAGCCTGAACCTCGGCCGCCACTGGATGCTGAAATTCGGCGGCAACGACTTCTCGCCCGCTTTCGCGCGCGAGGAGCTCGACTACGTCCGCGCGAATCCGCACGAAGAGGCGCTGCGCCAGATCTTTTCAATCGCCAACATCGACTACGGACGCGTCGACTATTCGCTTGTCGGCGCTACGGTTCAGACGTGGGAGATCAACATCAACCCGACCATCGGCCGCGGGCTGCGTCCGTCCAGCCGCAAGATCGCCGCGGAGCTGCGCGAGACCCGCGAGGAGACCAAGCGCGTGTTCTACGAACGCTTCAATGCCGCATGGGCGGCAGTGGCGGCGCAGAGTCCCGGTCGCGATGCACCGCCGTTCGAGGTTCGCATCGACACGGACATCGTGCGTGGAGCCCAAGCGGAGCAGGAACGCCGCTGGCGCACGCGCAAAGGATTCGTCGAGGCCGGCCTCCGTCTCGCGAAGCCGCTGATGAAGACGCCGCTCCGCCCGATGCTGCGCTGGCTCTATTGGGGGCCGCAGCGCATTGTCCGCTCCACGTCCGCGCCGCTGTTCCGCATCCTCGGCCGCCGCGCCAGAGCGCGCAACAGCACCTCGACGTAGGCGAGCGACTCTCCGGCGAGCCATGCCGCGTGGCCGGCCAGCACGATCGGCCATGTGACGAGGAACGCGCCCGCCATGCCGGCGGCGGCGCAGTGGCGGAATGTGAGCGCCGCGATGCGCGTGAGCCGGATCGGAAGAATCGAGACGAGGAGATAAAACGCGACGCTCCGCGGCTGGAGCCACGACGCGCGTAACTCGCCATAGATGCGGCCGCGCGCCCATCGCTCCCGAAGGAAAACGGCGAGCGACGAGGTGTGGTGGTGATCGACGACGGCACGCGGCGCGAACCGGAGCCGCCGGCCCAGGGTTTCGAGTGCGCGGCCGAGTGCGACGTCGGCGACGTAGCGGTCGCCGCGCATACCGCCCACGCGCGCGAAGTCATCCCGACGCAGTAGCAGGTTCGCCGTCGGCGCGGTGTCGATGGCGCGCGACTCGCCCGCCGGAAGGAACTTCGCGAATTTGCAGAAGTGGATACCGAGGTCGAGGAGCCGCCGCCCATGCGGCGCGATGGCGCCAACGACGACCTCCGCGCCCGCTTCGTGCTCGGCGACGAGCGTTGCCAGCCAGTTCGGATGCGGGTAGACGTCGGCATCGATGGAGACGAGCAGCTCACCGCGCGCCTGACTCGCCGCGCGATTGCGCGCCTCGTGTGGATACAGCCGCGACGCGCTCCGCTCCAGCCGCACCTCGGGAAACGCCTCCGCTATCCGCACCGTCTCTTCGCCCGGCGAGCTGTCCACCAGGATCACCTCGACGTCCCGAAACGTCTGCACCCGAAGCGATTCGAGGCAGCGTTCGATGGTCCGATGCGCTCCGAACGCCGCGATGATCACCGACACGCGCGGCGTGAGCGAGTTGTCGTTGAACGGGCCGGACATCCCTGCCGGCATTATCAGCGACGGCCGAGTAACCCGGGGCAATTACCGGTGAACGGTGGACGGCGACGGAGGAGACGGGCTGGAGTGGGCTCGGACAGCTGCGTCGAAGTTCGTCACCCGCCGCCAGCGCCTCGACTGATGTCATCCGCGACTTCTCCTCGGCCCACCATCGCCGCTTGAGTGTCGCGATGGCGCTCCAATCGCGACGAGCGAAGGCGATCACATCCGCTTTGCGCACGAACCGGGAATAGCACCACGTCAACTCTTCGCAAGCCGTCGGGCGTTGACCGATGCGGCGACGAGCCGCGGGTCGAACGCTGACCGTTCGGATTGGTCAGTGTCGGGGCCGCCGCCGCGGCGACACCGGAGTGTCGACGATTCGTGTGATCGTGCCCCACAGTTTCCAGGCATCACTCGTGTCGAGCCTCTCGGAAGAGAACGCGCCGTTTGCTTTGTCGAGCCAGGCGGTGGCGCCGTCGCGTCGCCAGTACCCAATCATCCCGCCTCGTACGGCGTCGTAGACGACTACGACATCGCCCTCTTTCGGACTCACCAGGCGCGTATCGAACGTTACTTTGTCGTCGCCGTGCAGGACGGGCGACATTGAGTCGCCGATCACTCGGATGACACGCAGCCGGCCGTTGTAAACGTCGCGAATCGAGTGCAGCACTTCGGTCACTTCGCTATCGCGATCGATTTCGATTCCGCTGCCGGCGGCCGCCTTCGTATTCGGCACGATCCAGACGTGATGCGGACGCGGATAATCAAATTCGCGTTCGACGAAATCCGCCTCATCCACATCGATGACCTTCGCCTCCTCCTTCGGTGTTGCATTCGAGCCGAGGAGGTCAAAGCGGAGGATCAGAAACTCAATGAATTCGCGGAGCCGCTCGCGGTCTTCCGCCCCGAGCGGCGGCTCGCTCAGGAAATCGCCGATAGTCGTCTCGAGAGCGTCGGCACCGCTCATGACGGTCGAGAGGCGTGGGTCGTCACTTCGCAGGAGACCGCCGAGGCGTCGGATCGCGAAGCGGCGGTAGCGGTGTCGCTGATCGTAGTCCGCGACGCGGCGGCGAATGACTTCGCGCATGCGGCGGATCCGTTCGTCGAAGTCGCGCGGAGGCATTGACTCCTATAGGTTACTTGCTTCCCGGCGCTGTTTTACTCACCGGCACAACTTCACGTCGTGAATTTGCGCCGAATGTGTCTGTTTTCGCGGCGTCGGGCGCGGGAGCAGTCAAGGAACCTTCTCGTGCCTTGCGACGGGGCGGCGGCCCGGGCAGCGTGACGGCCATGACTCCTAACGAAACGCCGAATCAGACGGCCGTGATCGCCGTCGCGGTGGTCAGCCTCGTAGCCCTCCTCCTGCTGGCCACCGGCACATCACCCGGCGCGGTGAAGGACATTCTGGCCATTGTTCTTCCTCCGCTGGTTGCGATGGCGACTCGTTCATCGCTTCGCGACCGAGCGTGAAACGCGACGGGTTCTCGACGAGCTTGTGCTGCAGCGGCTGGGGCAGGGTGTGCAACTCGTCCATGAGCGGGCGATCGCCATCTGGTTCTCGTCGAGCTCTACGAGCTTTCGCGAAGGTCGCCGGCCTTTCACGAAGATCGCCGGGCTTTCACGAAGATCGCCGGAGCTTTCGCGAAGGTCGCCGGAGCTTTCGCGAAGGTCGCCGGAGCTTTCGCGAAGATCGCCGGAGCTTTCGCGAAGGTCGCCGGAGCTTTCGCGAAGGTCGCCGGAGCTTTCGCGAAGGTCGCCGGAGCTTTCGCGAAGGTCGCCGGAGCTTTCGCG
>DASXHZ010000019.1:0-6006 GCA_036488085.1 Thermoanaerobaculia bacterium | reverse complement strand
GCGTAGCGTGGGACCTGGGTGGAGGGGCGGCGCGAAACATGGTCACCGACGGTGCCTCCCGCCCACCCTCGCTACGCTCGGGATGACAGAAAGGGGTTCGTCCTCAGTGCCAACGTTCAACGTGCCGCGATGCTGTGCTGCTCCACCACGGTAGCCAGCGCATGCCCGTTGACATCGAGATACAAATGCCGCTCCGTCACCGAAAGCGACATCTTCGTGCGCCGCTCCAAACGCGCAGCGAGCTCGCGAACGAAATCGCCCGCGAACGAGTAAATCGCCAGATCCTCGGCGCGATGGATGCGCCGCCCTTCCAGCTGTCCGAGGAGGATGCGAATGTCGCGGTGCGTATAGACCGCGACGCGCGGCGCCAGCTTGCTCGCGCGATGCAGCCGATCGGCATCCGGCAAGCCGACCTCGATCCACGCCGTGATGCGTCCCGTGAGATCGCGCACCACGATCGCCGGCTCATCCCCGTCCGACAACCCCGCCGTCATCTCGATCCCCTCGGTGTATTCGAGGCAATACGCCATCAGCCGCGTCGCCATGTACTCCATCGTCTCCGACGGATGCATCGCCAGCCGCAACGCAATCGACTCGTACACGCCGCGGTCGACGTCGTTCAGTTCGACGGACGCGTTGTAGATGGTGGAGGTGAGCGCCACGAGCGGCGCATCGTGCCACGAATCGAGGATTCCGCAGCACCACGCCCACCATATGATCTCGCCCTCCGAATGATCCGCACCATCAGCGCGACCGAATACGTCATGCCGCTGCGCGAGGGCGGCTCATTGCCGGCCATCGTGGCGGGCGATGACGACGGCACGTACGTCCTCAAATTTCGCGGCGCGGGACAAGGCGTCCGCGCGCTGATCGCCGAGCTGGTTTCCGGCGAGCTGGCGCGCGCACTCGGCCTCCCCGTTCCGGAGATCGTCTTCGCCGAGCTCGATCCGCGCATGGCGAAGACCGAGCCCGATCCCGAGATTCAGGAGCTGCTGCAGAAGAGCGAAGGACTCAACCTCGCGATCGACTACCTGCCTGGCTCCATCACTTTCGATCCGATCGTCCCGCTGCCGATCGCCGATCGCTCCAGGCTCGCCTCCGACATCGTCTGGTTCGACGCGCTCGTGACGAACGTCGACCGGACGGCCAAGAACACGAATCTGCTCGTGTGGCATCGCAAGCTCTGGATGATCGACCACGGCGCGACGCTGATCTTTCAACATCAGTGGGAGAGCTACCGCGAGCGCAGCCGCGCCCCGTTCCCACCGATCCGCGATCACGTTCTTCTCTCGTGGGCCGACGAGATTCGCGAAGCCGATGCGAGACTGTCGGCGAGGCTCACCGAGGGGGTCATCGACGGCGTGTTGGCGATGATTCCAGAGCCGTGGCTGGAGGACGGACCGAGGCGCGCGGTTTATCGTGATTACCTGATGGAGCGTCTGCAAGAGCCGCGGGAGTGGATGGAGGAGGCCGTTCGTGCGCGAGCGCTACGCGTTTGACTACGCGATCGTGCGCGTCGTCCCGAGGGTGGAACGCGGCGAGTTCGTCAACGCCGGCGTGATCCTTTTCTGCCCGACGCGCGGCTTCCTCGGCTCGCGCATCGAGCTCGATCGCGATCGCCTGAAACTCCTCGCCCCCGATATCGACCTTGCGGTCGTGGAGAGCTACCTGGACGCCATCCCGAAAACCTGCGAAGGCGGCGGCGACGCCGGCTCCATCGGCGCCCTCCCCCAACGCGCCCGCTTCCACTGGCTCGTCGCCCCCCGCAGCACGATCATCCAGACCTCGGACGTGCACTCGGGCGTGCACGAAGAGCCGCAGACGGCGCTGGAGGGATTGTTCGAGAAGATGGTGCGGCGGGTGGGGGCAAGGTCAGCGAAATAGTCGAGCGCCGCCACTTCGACGGCCGATTCCCTGAAGCTCATGCCACACTTCCGACAGGCCCAAGGCGCTGGATGCGTTCCAGAACGACTGCCGCAACCCGTAGCGTCGCTTCGCTCGGGATCGAAGCTCCAGCGCATCGTTATTCGCGTCGCGCAGCCGCTTCGAAGCCGACGACACGAGACCCTCGAACTCCGGCGAGTCGGCGGCTTCGGCCTTCAGCTCGCCCGAGCGGACAAGGTTATCAAGTTGCGGGTGCGGCATCGACGCTTCCGACGATCGGGATCATGGGACCGGCAAGCACCTTGCGGACGAACGTGCTGCTCTTACGGCGATTGCTGAACTCCTCGCGAGTGTACAACGCCGGATGGATAGCACGACCGGTTTTGCGCTCGGCGTCCGCCAGTCTTCGGAGCAGCTCTTCCAGCAGGAGGTCATCCGAGACAACGAGCAAATTGACGTCGCTCGCCGCCGTCTCCTCGCCGCGCGCGACGGAGCCGTAGATGAAGGCAAGGGCGATGCGTTTGCGGAGCGGCCGGAGCGCATCAGTGATCGGTTCGGCCAGCCCGCTCGTCTTGAGGATGATCGAACATAGCTCGTGAAAGACGGGAGAGGTCGCATTCGCCTGAAAGTGCTTCTGGTTGCCTACGCTGCGTACCGTCACGAGGCCGCTCGCGTGCAGCCGCTCGAGCTCCCGCTGCACCGTTCCGCGTCCCGTTCCGGCTTTCTGAAAGATCTCGTTCGCGAAGAAGGACCGCTCCGGCTGTCCGAAGAGAATGCCGAGCACGCGCTGCTGCGTGCGGCTGAAGAGCGCATCTGCGATCGAGGTCTTCCGAGGCGGGGTACCCATTGCGGGTACGATCATACCCAAAATGGGTACACGACGTCAGTGGTGATCAGACCTGCGCAGCGAAAGCTTTCTTCTCGTCTAGAGGCGAGCTTACTGGAAAGGAGTTCGGAACGGAGGTTCACGGAGCTGGGCGAGAGCGCGGGATTCACGGGAATGCTGCAATCGTCCTCGTCCGAGGCTCGGACATCGCGTCCGGAGTGCGGACGAGGCGTCCGAAAACTCGGACGGCGTGTCGGGAGTGGGGCCGAGCGTGGCGGACGTTCGGATGCGTCGTCCGAGACTCCGGACGCCGTGTCCGGAGTTCCCGACAGCGTGTCCGGCACTTCGGACGCGGCGTCCGGAACTCCCGGCACCGCGTCCGGCACTTCGGACACGGCGTCCGGAAGTTCCGCCGGGCGTGGCGGGACCTCGGACATCGCGTCCGAGATTCCGGACGGCACGTCCGGAGTTCCCGACAGCGCGTCCGGCGTTTCGGACACGGCGTCCGAACTTTGGGCGCCCTGCCCGAACTTCGGGCGCCCTGTCCGAACTTCGGGCGGCCTGTCCGAACTTCGGGCGGCCTGTCCGAACTTCGGGCGCCCTGTCCGAACTTCGGGCGGCCTGTCCGAACTTCGGGCGGCCTGCCCGAACTTCGGGCGGCCTGTCCGAACTTCGGGCGGCCTGCCCGAACTTCGGGCGGCCTGTCCGAACTTCGGGCGTTCTTGCGGCCTGTGGCTCTGTGGGGCGGCGGCTTCGCCGCCGCAATATAATGAAGCGACGCTTCGCATCGCGTCTGTGCTTCATGCCGCCGGCGGGGCGCCGGTGCCCACACAAAGGCCCGCCGCCCAGCCGAGCCAACGCTTGTTCTCAGTCCTACGTTTCGCGGGTTCTGTGTGGCGCCGCCGACCCGGGCGGTGACCCCGGTGAACACTGTGCTGTAGGAGAGTTTGGCACGGCGGTTTTCCTACCTCGCATATGGGCTATCGTTCACCCTGCATGACCGCCTCCCCCTTCGCCGCCCTCGGCCTGAACGACACGCTCGTCGCCACCCTCACCTCCCTCGGATACGAGGTGCCGACGCCCATTCAGGAGCGGACGATTCCGGCGCTCCTCGGCGGACGCGATCTGATCGGGCAGGCGCAGACGGGCACCGGGAAGACGGCGGCGTTCGCGCTTCCGATCCTGCAGACGATCGACGCGGCACGGCACGAGACGCAGGCGCTCATTCTGGCGCCGACGCGCGAGCTCGCGGTGCAGGTGTCCGAGGCGCTGCACTCGTACGCGCATGGCACGCCGGGGATCACGGTGATGCCGGTCTATGGCGGCGCGCCGATCGTGCCGCAGCTCAAGCGGCTCGATCGCGGCGTCCAAATCGTCGTCGGCACGCCCGGGCGCCTCATCGACGTCCTCGGCCGCGGGAGTCTGCGTCTGGAATCGATCCGCATGGTCGTCCTCGACGAGGCGGACGAGATGCTGAAGATGGGCTTCATCGACGACGTGGAGACGATCCTCAGCGGCGTGCCGAAGCCGCGGCAGATCGCGCTCTTCTCCGCGACGATGCCGGCCGAGGTGCTGCGGATCGCGCAGCGGCACCTGGTCAATCCCGAGCGAGTGGAGATCGAGCGCAAGACGGTCACCGCGCCCGACATCGAGCAGCGCTACATCAACGTCTCGGAAGGCGAGAAGCTCGAAGCGCTGACGCATATCCTGGAGATCGAGGAGAGCGAGGCGGTGCTGATCTTCCGCCGCACGAAGAACGGCGCGGCCGAGCTGGCGGAGCGGCTGGAGGGGCGCGGCTTTGCCGCGGTGGCGATGCACGGCGACATGAAGCAGGCGGAGCGTGAAAGCGTGATCCGCCGCCTCCGCGCCGGGCAGGCGGAGATCGTCGTCGCCACCGACGTCGCCGCGCGCGGTCTCGACGTCGAGCAGATCGCGCACGTCATCAATTACGACATTCCGTACGACGTCGAGGCTTATGTGCACCGCGTCGGCCGCACCGGCCGCGCCGGCCGGACCGGCCTGGCGACGCTGTTCGTCACGCCGCGCGAGAAGCGGATGATGCGGGAGATCGAGCAGTTCACCGGCAGCGCCATCAAGTCGATGAAGAAGCCGACCCGCGGCGACGTCGCGGCGCGGCGGCTCGAGCAGACGAAGGAGAAGATTCGCAAAGCGATCGGCGATGGCGAGCTCGAAGCGTATGTCGCACTCGTCGAGCAACTCGTGGAGGAAGGGCAGCACTCCGCCGTCGAGATCGCAGCGGCGGCGGTGCGGCTGGCGAGTCCGGCGCGGGCTGTTGGCGCTGTTACAGGCGCCGCTGATACGCCGGCACCCGAGGCGAAGCCGCGCGAGGAGAAGCCGCGGCCCGCGAATCGCGAGACGGTCCGCCTGCGCATGGACCTCGGCAAACGCGATGGCATCCGTCCGGCGGACGTCGTCGGCTCGATCGCGAATGAGTCCGGCCTCACCGGCCGCGAGATTGGGCCTATCGAGATCCGCGACACGGTCACGTATGTCGGCGTCCCCGCGGATGCCGCGGAACACGTCATCGCGAGCGTCTCACGCGCCCGCTTCCGCGGGAAGGCGGTGAACATGCGGATCGATCGTTCCGCGAGCGCGAGCCGCCCTGACCGGCGTCCGGCGAAGCCGTACGATAAACGGCCGAAAGGGCCGGGCGACAAACTGCGCAAAGGGCCGTTCGAGAAACGCCCGAAACGCCGGTAGTTACGCAGCCGGGAATTCCGATCTCGCGGTGGTGTTAACCGCCCTTGACCGCTGGAGTTACCTTCGGTATCTTCCGCGTCCCCCGCATCTTTCCGGCGCATTCGTCTAGGGGTCCAGGACGCCGCCCTCTCACGGCGGTAACACGGGTTCGAATCCCGTATGCGCTACCAAACTTGTTTCCTCGTCCTGAATCTCTCGTAAGTATCTGAAAACGCTAAGCAATTCGGCGTTTCCAAGTTTTCCGTCGCTGTAAGGCACCCCCTGCGGTAGGACGACGCGCTGTAAGAGCTGCTTCTGCTCTGGCGTTGCCTCCATCCACATGCTCGCGACGTTCTGAAGGAGCACTTCGGCGACGTCGAGGAGCGACCCGACGTCAATCTGCTCGATCTGAAGTTCACGGCGCTCGACGCGAGCGAGGCGGAGTTCGTCTTCGAGCTTCTCGCCGGCCGCGTCGTACGCGTCCTGTGTGATGCGCTGCTCGGCCAGCAGATCGACGAGACGAACACGCTTTTCTTCCAGCTTCTGCATTCGCTTGTTCAGATTCGCCAGTTCCACCGAGACGTTCGCCTCGGCCT